>NZ_PVTI01000012.1 GCF_003002895.1 Knoellia remsis
GCAGATTTCGGCCTTGCCGATGTCCAGAGCAGCCACCCGCTCCACCAGCGGTGCGCTGTCCAGGGTGACGTCGTCATCGACGTCGTTGTCGAGGTTCATCGTCATCACCTCCAACTTGGGACGTGACCTCAAAGGCCGGGTGCCTGTAGGAGCGGTCAGGGAAGGAACTGAATCTGATCCGCGTGCTCGAAGCAACAGTGAAGGGCCCACAAGTCCGCTCCCGCGCCAAACTGATTGACGACCTCAAGGGTCAATGTCGGCCGACGTGAACAGGCACCCGCATGCCCATTTTCTCCCCGGAACGGGCCGCCCGGAACGGGCGCACAGAACTGATTGCCGATTCCGTTCGCCACCTCCCCCACTGATTGCCGATTCTGTTCGCCACCTCCCCCACTGATTGCGCACAGTTCGCCACCTCCCCCACTGATTGCCGATTCCGTCCGCTCCCCTCCCCCACTGATTGCGCACAGTTCGCCACCCTCATGCGAACTGTGCGCAATCAGTGGCAGGGGTCGACCAGGTGACGGGGGTCTACCCTGCGAACCATGGTCGACGACCCGAGCCTGGCGGCCGACATCGCCGCAGCGTGCCGCCTCACCGGCACGTTCATCCTGCGGTCGGGGACGGTGTCCGACACCTATTTCGACAAGTACCTCTTCGAGGCCCAGCCCGTCCTCCTCCAACGGATGGCGGCTGCGATGGTCGCTCTCATCCCAGAGGACACGGACCTCCTGGGCGGACTCGAGCTCGGCGGCATCCCGATAGCGACCATGGTGTCTGCGAAGACAGGGATCCCGACCCTGTTCGTGCGCAAGCAGGCGAAGACGTACGGAACCGCCAAACTCGCCGAGGGGCCCGACGCGACGGACCGGCGCGTGACCCTCATCGAGGACGTCATCACGTCCGGTGGCGCAGTCCGTGACGCGACCATCGCCCTGCGCGAGCGCGGCGCGGTCGTCGAGGCCGTGGTGTGCGCGATCGATCGGTCACCCGAGGACGCACGACCGTTGGCCGACCTGCAGCTCGACGTGCGGGCGGTGCTGACCCGGGCAGAGCTCGAGGCCACCCCGAACTGAGCCGCGGCGCCGAACGGAATCGGCAATCAGTCGGGTGGACGGGCCACTGATTGCGCACAGTTCGCATGGGCGATGCGAACTGTGCGCAATCAGTCGGGGTGGGGAGCGAACGGAATCAGCAATAAGTCGGGGGAGCCGGGTCAGCGGTTGCGGCGCTCGGACAGGACCTCGATGAGCACCGAGACGCCGGCCGCGAGCAGCCCGATGGTGAGCGCCCCGAGGATGCCGAGATAGCCGACCGCCGTCGCCGTCGAGTACTGCCCCTGCTGCACCCGCGTCGAGTCCTCGAACCCGCGGAACAGCCCGAGCGCCCCGCCAACAGCGAAGCCGACGACGGCTCCGATGAGGAGCACACGGATGTGGTTGGGGCGGCGGACCGGGTCGTTCACGCAGGACACGCTACGACGATGGCGACGCCCCGGCACCATCGGACGCCACATCACCGCCCGCGCCACCCCCGGTCCCGAAGCGTGCGGCGACCTCCTCCAGCGTCGCCTCGGACCCGGCATACGGCTCCGACGACCGCGGCCAGTGGGTGATCGTGTCGGTGAAGCCGAGCTCGGCGGCGCGCCCGGTCATCTCCTCGTAGACCCCGACCGACGAGAGCGAGAACTGCGGCGACGCGTCGAGCAGGAGATAGCGCGCCTTCCCCGCCGAATCCTCGAGAGCCGAGAACCGCTCCGCCAGCTCCCCCACCCGAGCCCACCACTCGTCGAGCGACTCCACGGACGGTCCGGTCGTCACCCACCCGTCGCCGTACTTCGCCGCGAGCCGCAGCGAGCGCGGCCCGTTGGCGGCGACGACGAACGGCACCCGGTCGCGCACGGGACCGGGCAGCGTCCGGGCGTCGCGGACGGCATACCACTCCCCCTCGTGGTCGACATGGTCCTCGCGCAGCAGCCGGTCGAGCAGCGGGACGTACTCGTGGAACCGGTCGACCCGCTCCTTCACCGTGTGCGACTCACCGAGGATCGCCGAGTCGAGGTCGCCGCCGGTCCCGAGCCCGCAGATGACGCGGCCACCCGACAGGTCGTCGAGGGCGAGCACGTCACGCGCGAAGACATAGGGGTGGCGGAAGTTCGGCGACGTGACGAACGTGCCGAGCCCGATCCGCGACGTCACCCCTGCAGCCGCGGCGAGGGTCGGCACGGCGGGAAACCACGTCGCGTCGGGCAGCCCACCCCAGACCAGGTGGTCGTAGACCCACGCGTGCGCGAACCCCATCTCCTCGACGGCCCGCCACCGCGGCTCGGCCTCGCGCCACGGCAGGTCCGGGAGGATCGAAATCCCATGTCGCAGAAGGCTTTTCGTCATGGCTCAGCTTCCGTCGTGGTCGTCGAACAGTGGCAGGTATGCCGTGAGGTCGGCGCGCGTGCCACTCACCCGGAGTCGTCCGCTCGCCTGCGCGTCGGCGGCGGTGAGGTGCCCGAGCGCCAGCTCGAGCCAGGTCGCGGCGTCGGTCTCGATGACGTTGGGCGGGGTCCCTCGGCGGTGGGTCAGGCCCTCGATGCACTGGACGACGCCGAACGGCGGGACCCGGACCTCGACGCTGCGCCCGGGCGCGCGCGCCCCGAGCTCCTCGAGGGTGAAGCGGACCGCGAGCGCCGTCGTCGACCGGTCGGTCCCGTCGGGGTCGGCCGCCCACGAGGTGAGGGCAGCGCGACCGGCGTCGACGGGCACGCGGCGACGGGACGGCATACGGCTCATCGTAGGTCGCGGGAGCTGCCCGCTGACTCAAGCCGCCACACCCCGCTCAGTCGTCCATGGCCTCGATGCCGAGCTCGGCGAGCTCACCCATCCGCGCCCGGATGTGCTCGACCTGCTCGGCCGGCGCTGGCGTCCAGCCGCGGACCTCCTCGACGACGCGCACCGGTTCGCGGGTGCGGTAGGACCGGGTCGGGTTGCCGGGGAAACGCTTGTCGGTGACGTTCGGGTCGTCCTCGATGGGACCGGTCGGCTCGACGCGGTAGACCCGCGGCGGCCCGTCACCGCGCGCGAGCTCCGCGGCCAGCGGCGCCCCGACCTCCGAGGCGGTGACGTAGAGATGGTTCGCCGCTCGTCCCGAGCCGTAGTTGGAGCGCCACCCGGGCGTGAGCAGGTCACCTGGGCGCAGAGCGGCGCGGGTGCCGTGGAAGAACGGGCCCGGGTCGTCGACGACACGCTTCGGAGACGGCGGGTCGCGCAGCAGGGACTCGAGGCGGGACAGGTGCTGGGCGACGCGGGTCCGACCCTCGGGCAGGCGCGGGTAGCGCGACAGCACGCCGCGAACGGTCTCGTCGGCACGCTTCGCGGCGCCGTCGAGCAGGTACTCGGCGACCACCGGGTCGTCACCGCGGTCGAGCTCGGCAGCGCGGGCGGCGTGGGCCGCCGCGCCGAGGATGTGGCGCACCTGGCTCGCCTTCTCGAGCGGATGCAGGTATGCCGCGGCAGCGGCATCTCCTGCGGCGTTCGCCGCGTGGGCGGCGGCCTCGTTGCCGGACGTGCCGGCGACGTCGCGAGCGGCGCGGTGGGCGTCGGCAGCGGTGACCCGCTGGAGGCGGGATCGGGGTGCGCCGTCGGCGAAGGTGCGGGCGGCATCAAGGGCGGCCCGGGGTCTGGGGTCCTCCGGGACCGCCCGGGTGAAGATGGACAGCACGGGTTCGGCGCACGCGACGGCATACGCGGCCACCGCCCGCAGCTCGTCCTCGGTCAGCTCGAAGTCGCCGGGCGTCTGCTTCACCCCTCCATCATCGCGGGGCGCGAACCGGCCGACGACCCATCGCCTCGGCCGACCCGAGAACTCGGCGAGATGTCACACGGAATTCAGAGATTGTTGTGCGGACCCGGTGACGGCGTTCGCTCCGTGAGGCAGCATGGAGGGCAGCGCCGGGGCCCCTGCCCGGCCTCGATGACGGTGCGGACGGCCCGCGCGTCACCCCGGAGGAAGCATGAAGCAGAAGAGAAGGCTGGTCGCGCTCGCGGCTGGCGCGGCACTCACCGGCTCGGCGCTGCTCACCAGCCCGACGGCCTCGGCCGCGACGAACATGAACGGCGCCCCGCTCCCCGCGGGCACCACCCCGATCAACATCCTCAACCTCAACGACTTCCACGGCCGCATCGACACCGACGGCAAGGGAACGCTGGGCAAGAACTTCGCCTGCACGATCCTCACCCAGCGTGAGGCCCTCGGCGCCGCGAACACCCTGACCCTCGGTGCCGGCGACCTCATCGGCGCCTCGCCCTTCACCTCGGCGATCCAGGACGACAACCCGACGATCGACTACCTCGACGCCATCGGCCTCAACGCCTCCGCGACGGGCAACCACGAGTTCGACAAGGGCTACGACGACCTGACCAACCGGGTCGAGCCGCGCGCCGACTACGAGTACGTCGCGGCCAACGTCTTCCTCAAGGGCACGCAGACGCCGGCGCTCAAGCAGTACCAGACCTACGACGTCGCGGGCGTGCGCGTCGCCGTCATCGGCGGCGTCACGAAGGACACCCCGAACCTCGTCGCCGGCGAGGGCGTCAACATGCTCGACTTCATCGACCCCGTCGAGGGCGTCAACCGCGTCGCGAACCAGCTCACCGACGGCAACGAGGCGAACGGCGAGGCCGACGTCCTCATCGCCGAGTACCACGAGGGCGGCCCCTACTCCTCCACGACGGGCACCCTCGAGGACCAGATGAAGGTCCCGGTCTTCGCGCACCTCGTCAACGACACCTCGCCGAAGGTCGCCGCGATCCTTCAGGGCCACACGCACCAGGAGTACGTCTACGACGTGCAGATCCCGGGCGCCGCTGCGGGCCAGACGCGTCCGGTCCTGCAGACGGGCCAGTACGCCGCCAAGGTCGGCAAGATCCAGCTCGGCTACGACGCCGCGCAACGCAAGGTCACGGCATACAACGCCGAGAACGTGCCCGCGATCGCGCCGTCCGCGGCCTGCCTCGCCAACCCGGCCTACATCTCCGCGGCGCAGATCATCGACGCGGCCATCGCGTATGCCGCGCCGATCGCCGCCCAGCCGGTCGGCAAGGTCACCGCGGACATCACCCGTGCGAAGAACAACGGCGCCGAGGACCGTGGCCGCGAGTCGTCGCTGTCGAACCTCGTCGCGCAGCAGTACGTCGACTCGGTTAACGCGGCCGGTCGTGACATGGGCGCCGACATCGGCGTCATGAACCCCGGCGGCGTGCGCGCCGACCTGCTCTACGGCACCGACGGCACGGTGACCTTCGCCCAGGCGGCGGCCGTGCTCCCGTTCGGCAACACGATCAAGACGGCCGACTACACCGGTGCGCAGTTCAAGCAGATCCTCGAGGAGCAATGGCAGCCGGACGGCGCGTCGCGTCCGTTCCTCGCGCTCGGCCTGTCCGAGAACGTCAACTACACCTACGACCCGACCCGGGCCCGCGGTGACCGCATCCTCGAGATCTACGTCAATGGCGCGCCGATCGACCTGGCCGCGACGTACACGCTGACGTCGTCGTCGTTCCTCATCACCAACACGGGCTCGGCGCCGGACAACTTCGCCACCTTCCTCCAGGGGACGAACTACCGCGACTCCGGTCTCGTCGACCAGAACGCGTTCGTCGACTGGTTCAAGGCGAACTCGCCGGTCTCGCCGCCCATCGTCCAGCACGGTGTCGGTGTGCTCAACTCGTCGGTCACCATGAGCAAGCAGGGCGACGCCATGATCACGCTGCGCCTCGAGGGCTTCGACCTGGCCAGCACCGGCGCGATCGCGAACACGACGGCGACGATCTCGGCCCCGGGACTCCCGACGACGACCGCACCGATCCGCACGGTCCGGGTCGAGTCGCCGGTGCCCACCCGCACCGGCGTCATGGACGCGACCATCACGCTGACCAAGAAGCAGCTGAAGGCGCTGCTGCCCAAGGGCAAGCCCACGCCGGTCGACCTCACGATCACGGTCACGGCGACCGACACGGGCACCGTGGCGTACGTCCCGGTGACGCTCAGCAAGCGCTGACCCCGAGTGGGCTCACCCCCGCGCAGCCAAGCACCCCCTTCGCCCCATGGCGCAGGGGGTGCTTGGCTGTCCGGGTGAAGGCCGAACCGGAGCTCACCCACGACGGCGACGTCACCTGGATCCGCGTGGGCGGGCACGCCCAGTCCGCGGTGTCGCTGGACGACCCCGAGCTGCTCGTCTTCGAGTACGTCCAGCACCTCGCCCTCGCCGTCGACGCGCTGTTCCCCCGCCCGACACCGCTGCGCGTGACCCACGTCGGCGGCGCGGGCCTCACTCTCGCTCGGTGGGTGCACGCCACACGCCCCGGGTCGCCCCAGATCGTCCTCGAGCCGGACGTCGCCATGACCGAGCTCGTCCGCCGGGAGCTGCCGCTGCCGCGGGGTCACCGCATCCGCGTGCGTCCGGTCAGCGGCGAGGAGGGGGTGGCCGGGTTACGTTCTGCCAGTGCGGATCTCGTCGTCCTCGATGCGTATGCCGGTGCGCGCGTGCCTCCCGGTCTCACCACGGTCGAGTGGCTGGGTGAGGTGTCGCGGGTGCTCGTGCCGGAGGGTGTCTTCCTCGCGAACCTCGGTGATCGTCCCGGGCTGCGGTATGCCGCGCGCGTCGCCTCGGGCGTGCGGGCGGCGCTGGGACCGGTCGCCGACGGGAAGGGCGCGCGGACGGCATACGTCGGGTTGCACCACACACTCAAGGGGAAGGGGTTCGGCAACGTCGTCCTCGTCGCGTCCCGGCGTCCGCTACCCCTCTTCGAGATGCGCCGGGCCACGGCCCGCCTCGCCATCCCGACGGGCGTCGTGGCTCCGGACGAGGTGCTGGCTCGCTCAGGTGGGGCCTACCCGTTCAGTGCCGAGCTGGGTGACGTCTCGTGGTCACCGGCGCCGCCGGACTGACGGTCAGGTCGACGCGAGGCCCTCGCGCTCGAGGCGGGCGCGGCGGGCAGCCTCGACCTTCGCGGCGCGCTGACGCTTGAGCCGCTCCTTGGGGTCGTCCTGGCTGCCGAGCTGTGCCGGGCCGAAGATCTCCATGGTCATGAGCTGGAAGCGGTAGCCGAAGCGGTAGGCGAGGGACAGGCCCTCGTTCTCTGGCTTGCTCATCGTCGCACCCTTTCGTTAGTGTACTAACCATTTGTGTACACACGATAGCAGGGTCCGGCGTAGACTGCCATCCGTGAGCACCGAGAGCAGCACCCCCGAACCGCGCCCCTCCGCACCCGTGGCTGGCGAGAGCGTCGACGCCGAGGACCTGCTGGCACTCGACCGGCAGGTCTGCTTCGCCCTCGCGGTGGCGGCGCGCAACGTCATCGCGCTGTACCGACCGCTGCTCGACCCGATGGGGATCACCCACCCGCAGTACCTCGTCATGCTCGCTCTCTGGGAGGAGGCGCCGCTCAAGGTCAACGAGCTCGGCCGCCGGGTGAGCCTCGAACCGGCCACCCTGTCCCCGCTGCTCAAGCGGCTCGAGGCGAGCGGCCTCGTCACCCGCGACCGCGACCCCCAGGACGACCGAGCGCTCGCGGTCTCGCTCACGCCCAAGGGGCGCCGCCTGCGCCAGCGCGCGCTCAAGGTGCCGCCGGCGATCCTGGAGCGGCTCGGCATGGACCTTCCCGAGCTCGAGGAGCTGCGCGACGGCCTGACCCGCCTCATCGACGCCGCACGCACCACCCCGGACGAGACCCGTACCGCCTGACGCCCGGCCCTGGGTCAGCTGGGCCGGCGGAAGTCCTCCGGCGACCACTCCCGCCCCCGGTTCGGCGGGTCGTCCGTCACCACCTCGTCGCGGGCAGTGTCCGCGGTGGGTGACGTGACGACGCTCGAGGGGGGCCCGTCCGCATCGACCCGCTCGCCCGATACCAGTGCCCCGAGGCCCTCAGCCTCCTCCTGGTCGGCCTCGCCCTCGTCGGCTTTCGTGTCGTCCGCCGCCGGCACCGACGACACCCCTGCAGCCGCCAGGAGAAGCACTGCTGCGCCGAGGAAGGCCAGGTTGGCGAGCGCCATCTGCGAGTAGGGCTGAACACCGATCCAGCCACCGTCAACCGGGTCGGGGGGAGCCGTCAGGATGTAGAGGTGGCCAGCAACCAGCACCCCGAGAGGGACGCTCACGAGCGCACCGGCTCCCAGAACCTCCCAGCGAAGCCGTCTCGGGGCCACGCGTGGATGGACCCGGCGCAGGGCCATCGCTGCGATCACCACCAGGGCCGCGCCGACCAGCACGGCCACCCCGACCTGGCGGAAGCTCACGTCGTACATGAACGACAGCGCACGCTGGGCGAACGGGACGTCGATGTCCGCCGTCGTGCCGTCCGGTGCCACCTGCGGGAGTGACATGCGCCAGGACAGCCAGAGGCTCACGGAGGCCCCGATCGCGGTGAGGGCCGATGCCGCCGCGAGCAGCCGCACCGTCACGACAGCCCTCCGGTCGTTCGACATGTCCACCCCGCTCACGACGGCGCCTCAGCCCACGTGGGTCCGGGCGTTGCGGAACATCCGCATCCACGGCGAGACGTCCTCGAGCCGACCGCTCGTCCACGACAGCTGCGCGTTGCGCTGCACCCGCTCGGGGTGCGGCATCATCGCGGTGAAGCGGCCGTCCGGGGTGGTCACCGCGGTGAGCCCGTCCGGCGAGCCGTTGGGGTTCGCAGGGTATGCCGCCGCGACGCTACCGCGGTTGTCGACGAACCTCGCGACCCGGTGCACGGCCGCCTCGTCGCCCCGGGCAGCGAAGTTCGCGAAGCCCTCGCCGTGCGCGACGGCGATCGGGATGAGCGAACCGGCCATGCCGGGTGTGAAGATCGACGGCGAGTCGAGGACCTCGACGAGCGAGAGCCGTGCCTCGTACTGCTCGGAGACGTTGCGGGTGAACCGCGGCCACGCCTCCGCGCCGGGGATGAGGTCGGCCAACGCAGCGAACATCTGGCAGCCGTTGCAGATGCCGAGGCCGAAGGTGTCGCCGCGCGAGAAGAACTCGGAGAACTCCTCGGTCAGCGCGCTGTTGAAGAGCACCGACCGCGCCCACCCCTCGCCGGCGCCGAGGGTGTCGCCGTAGGAGAAGCCGCCGCAGGCGACGAGTCCGACGACGTCGGACAGCGAGGCGCGCCCGCTCTGCAGGTCGGTCATGTGTACGTCGAGCGCCTCGAACCCCGCGCGATGGAAGGCGTACGCCGTCTCGACGTGGCTGTTGACGCCCTGCTCGCGCAGGATCGCCACCCGCGGCTTCGCTCCGACGTTCACGAACGGCGCGGCCACGTCCTCGACCGGGTCGAACGTCGTGTTGACGATGAGACCCGGGTCGTCGTCCGCGCCGACGGACGCGTGTTCCTGGTCGGCGCACTCGGGGTTGTCGCGCAGCGACGCGATCCGCCACGACACCTCGTCCCACGCCTGCGCCAGGTCGTGCACCGTCTCGTCGATGGCACCATCGCCGTCGACCGACACCTGCACCCGCCGCTCGGGCTGGGTCCCACCGATGACCGAGGCGAACTCCGCGACCCCGGCCTTGACGAGGACGTCGCGCACCTCGCTCACCGAGTCGCCGCGCACGCCGAGGACCACGCCGAGCTCCTCCGTGAACAGTGCCTCGACGGACTCGACCGCGATCTCCACGCCCAGCCCACTCGCGAACGCCATCTCGCACACGGTCGCCCAGAGCCCGCCATCGGAGCGGTCGTGGTAGGCCGTCACCAGCCCGCGAGAGCGCAGCTCGGTCACTGCCTCGACGAGCGCGATGAGCCGGCCGGGGTCGTCGAGATCCGGCACCTCCCCGCCGAAGGCGCCGTTGACCTGCGCGAGCATCGACCCGCCGAGTCGGTTCGCGCCCGCCCCGAGGTCGATGAGCACGAGCGCCGACTCGGGCGCGAGCTGTGGCGTGAGCGTGCCGCGGATGTCCGGTAGGGCCGCGAACGCCGACACGACGAGCGACACCGGCGACGTCACCTGACGCGCCTCCCCCGACTCGGCATCGGTCCAGCGCGTGCGCATCGACAGCGAGTCCTTGCCCACCGGCACCGAGATCCCGAGCGCCGGGCACAGCTCCATCGCGACGGCCTGCACCGTGTCGAAGAGCGCGGCGTCCTCGCCCGCCTCACCGGCTGCGGCCATCCAGTTGCACGAGAGCTTCACCGACGACAGCGACGCGATGGGCGCGGCGAGCAGGTTCGTCAGCGCCTCCCCGACCGCCATCCGACCGGACGCGGGAGCGTCGACCGCGGCGAGCGGCATACGCTCCCCCGACGACATGGCCTCACCCGCGAAGCCGACGTGGTCCGCGAGGGTGACCGCGACGTCGGCGACGGGCACCTGCCACGGCCCGACCATCTGGTCACGGTGGGTGAGGCCGCCGACCGTGCGGTCGCCGATGGTGATGAGGAACCGCTTGCTCGCGACCGTGGGGTGCCGCAGGATCGCGTATGCCGTGTCTCGCAACGAGATTCGGCTCACCTCGAGGTCGTCGCCAGTGCGCGCGACCCGGCCCACGTCCCGGGTCATCCGCGGCGGTTTGCCGAGCAGGATCGCCATCGGCATGTCGATCGGCACGTCCTCGGGAGCGTCGGACTCGCCCGCAACGTAGAGCTGCGCGTCGTCGGCCGCGACGCCGATGACCGACAGCGGGCACCGCTCGCGTGCCGCGAACGACTCGAGCAGCTCGAGCGACTCCGGTGCGATCGCGAGGACGTAGCGCTCCTGGCTCTCGTTGACCCAGATCTCCTTGGGCGCGAGGCCGGACTCCTCGAGCGGCACTGCCGACAGGTCGAAGCGCGCACCGAGACCAGCGTCGTCGACGAGCTCGGGGAAGGCGTTGGACAGACCGCCCGCGCCGACGTCGTGGATCGCGAGGACGGGGTTGTCGGCGCCGAGCGACCAGCAGTGGTTGATGACCTCCTGCGCGCGCCGCTCCATCTCGGGGTTGCCGCGCTGCACGGAGTCGAAGTCGAGGTCGGCAGCGTTGGCACCGGCGGCCATCGACGAGGCCGCGCCACCGCCCATGCCGATGCGCATGCCCGGGCCGCCGATCTGCACGAGCAGCGTCCCCGCGGGGAAGCGCACCTTCTCGGTCTGGTCGGCACTGATCGAGCCGAGCCCGCCGGCGCTCATGATCGGCTTGTGGTAGCCGCGACGGACTCCATCGACGGTCTGCTCGTAGACGCGGAAGAAGCCGCCGAGCCCCGGCCGACCGAACTCGTTGTTGAACGCCGCCGCACCGATCGGGCCCTCGATCATGATGTCGAGCGGGGACGCGATGTGGTCGGGCGCGCCGTATTCCTCACTCTCCCAAGGCTCTTCGGTCCCGGGCAGGTTGAGGTTGGAGACGACGAACCCGGTGAGCCCGGCCTTCGGCGCCGAGCCCCGTCCGGTCGCACCCTCGTCGCGGATCTCGCCTCCGGCACCCGTCGCGGCGCCGGGGAACGGCGAGATCGCGGTCGGGTGGTTGTGCGTCTCGACCTTCATGAGGACGTGGACGTCCTCCTCGCGGGCCTCGTATGCCGTGGGGCCGTCACCGCGTCCGGGTCGCCAGCGCTCGATGCGGTGTCCCTCGATGACGGACGCGTTGTCCTTGTAGGCGACGACGGTGCCGGCGCCCGCGACCTTCTCGGTGTGCCGGATCATCCCGAACAGGCTGGACGTCTGAGCCTCCCCGTCGACGATGAAGTCGGCGTTGAAGATCTTGTGCCGGCAGTGCTCGCTGTTGGCCTGCGCGAACATCATGAGCTCGACATCGGTGGGGTTGCGGCCGAGTCCGGTGAACGACTTCTCGAGGTAGTCGATCTCGTCGTCCGAGAGGGCCAGTCCGTATGCCGCGTTCGCGCCTTCCAGCGCGGCACGCCCACCGCCGAGGACGTCGACGTGCTCCATCGGCTCGGCGTCGCGCTCGTCGAAGAGGTGGGCAGCGTCCTCGCGGGACGGCAGCGCGGTCTCCGTCATCCGGTCGTGGAGGAGAGCCGCGATCGCGGCGCGGTCCGCGTCGGTGAGGGGCGCGTCGGCGTCGGCCAGGCCGTGGAGGGTGAACTCGGTGACCCGCTCGACGCGGTGGATGTCGATGCCGCAGTTGTGGACGATGTCGGTCGCCTTGCTCGCCCACGGGGAGATCGTGCCGAGGCGGGGTGCCACCACGAGCGTCTCCGCAGTGCTGGAAGCGGGCTCACCGGCATACGGGTCGCCGTAGGTGAGCAGCTGCGCGAGCTTCGCCGCGTCCTCGTCGATGAGCGGCTGCTCGCTTGCGACCCAGTGGACGTGGCGGGCGCTGACCCCGGTGATGCTCGGCGCCACCGCCTGCAGCCGGGCGAGGAGGGCGCGGGCGCGGAAGTCCGAGAGAGCCGAACCGCCCTCGAACACGGTCAGCACCAAGTCGTGCGAGGGAGCCGTTGAGGGCATGTGGGACTCTCTGGGCGCAGCTGGACGGACGCCGGACAGCCTAACGGTGGCCCGGGTCACGTCCACTGCCCTGGTCGGGCGTCAGTCCGCGTCCTGGACCGGGTTCTCCTCCGGGGTGGCGATCCCCGGGTTGTCGCCGCGGCGTCGCTGGAGCTCGGCTGATACGGCTCGTTCAACGAGGTCATCTCGTGACTCCGCACGACCAGCGGAAATCTCCTGGTCCATGAACTCGACGAGGTGATCTGCGATCGGAAGCGTGATCGTCGTCCTCATGCAAGCAGGCTACGCCCGCGGTCGGACAGAGCACCGAGCCTTCCCCGTCCGGCTCAGAAGGTGCGTCCGGTGAGGCGCTCGTAGGCCTCGACGTACTTCGCCCGCGTCTGCTCGACGACCCGCTCGGGCAGCGGCGGCGGGGCCTCGCCCGACGCCTTGTCCCAACCCGACTCCGCCGACATGAGCCACTCGCGCACGAACTCCTTGTCGAAGCTCGGCTGCGGGTGCCCCGGCTCCCACTGGTCGGCCGGCCAGAACCGCGACGAGTCCGGCGTGAGCACCTCGTCGGCGAGGACGAGAGTCCCGTCGGCGTCGCGCCCGAACTCGACCTTGGTGTCCGCGATGAGGATGCCGCGCTCGGCCGCGATCTCGTTCCCGCGGGCGAGGATGCGCGTCGTGAGGTCGCGCAGATCGGCGGCGAGGCCCGCCCCGACGGCCTCCTCCACTGCCTCGAAGGACATCGGCTCGTCATGCTCCCCCTCCGGCGCCTTCGTCGAGGGCGTGAAGATCGGCCAGTCGAACCGGTCGCCGTCGACGAGCCCCTCGGGCAGCTCCAGCCCGCTCACGGTGCCGGACACGGCATACTCGCGCAGCCCGCCGCCGGTGAGGTAGGCACGCGCGACGCACTCCACGGGCACCATGTCGAGTCGCTTGACGAGCACGGCTCGACCGGCCACCACCTCGGGCACCTCGGTCGACAGCACGTGGTTCGGGACGATGTCCTCGAGCTGCTCGAACCACCACAGCGACAGCTGCGTCAGCACCGCACCCTTGTCCGGGATCGGCGGTTCGAGGGCGAAGTCGAACGCCGAGATGCGGTCCGACGCGACGAGGAGCAGCTCGTCCTCACGCCCGTCGGGCACGTAGAGGTCGCGCACCTTGCCCGAGTAGAGGTGGGTGAAGCCGGGGATGGCCAGGGGCGCCTGGTCGGGCGTCGTCGTCATGCCGCGATTGTGTCAGCCGCGCGGGCTCACTGTGCACGGGCGGCGCGGGGCCAGCGTCGGGCGCCGGGACCGTCGGCCGCGAGCTGGTCCCCCGCGTTGTAGATCGGGCACGACGACACCGAGAGGCAGCCACACCCGATGCAGCCGGTCATGCCGTCGCGCACCTCGATGAGCGCCTCGATGCGCTCGGTCAGCGCGTCGTGCCACGTCCGCGAGAGCCGCGCCCAGTCCCGCTTCGTCGGTGGCGTGTCGTCGGGCAGCGTCGCGAGCGCCTCGCCGATCTCCGCCAAGCTCAGCCCGAACCGTTGGCCCGCGCGGATGACCGCGATCCGGCGCAGCGTATGCCGTGGGTACCGGCGGTGGTTGCCGGCATTCCTCACGCTGTGGAGCAGTCCGCGTTCCTCGTAGAACCGGACGGTCGGCACGCTCACACCACTGCGTGCCGCGATCTCGCCGATGGGCAGGGCGTCGTTCTTGTCCACTCCCGTAGCCTACGGCTTGATCTCAAGCGCACTTGAGAGTTCAGGCTGCTCGTCATGACCACGACCAGCCACGCGGCGACAGAACCCGGGACGGGACCGGACGGCATACCCACTCACGCGGACGGGGCACGCACCGAGCGGGAACGGCTCTTCAGCGCCAAGCACCTCCCTGTGGCGGCTGGGATCGTCGCACTCGTCACCCTCGGCGCGTTCGAGAACCGCGCGACGATCGCCATCCTCCCGACGGCGGCGCGGGCGCTCGACGGGCTCGCGTGGTTCGGACCGGCGAACGCCGCGCCGATGGTGACGTTCATGGTCGCGGTCGTCGTCGCGGGGCGCTGGGTCGACCGGGCCGGGGCACGCACCGTCCTCGTCACGGGTCTCGTGACCTTCGTTGCTGCGCAGCTCGTCACGGCGGCGGCACCGAGCATGGCGGTGTTCGTCCTCGGGCGCGCGATATCGGGCGTGGCCGAGGGCCTCATCGACGTGTCGACGCTGGTCTTCGCGGCACGCGCCTTGCCAGAACACCTGCGCGCCAAGGTTTTTGCGACGTTCGCGGCGGCGTGGATCGTGCCGAGCCTCGTCGGGCCCGGTGTGGCCGGGGTCGCGGAGTCGCTCGTCGGATGGCGGCTCGTCTTCCTCCTGCCGTCCCTGCTCGTCGCCCCGCTCTTCGCGGTCCTGCTGCCGGGACTGCGCCGGGTGGGCAGCGCCCGCCCGGCCGAGGGCACCGACGCCGGGGCCGCGCCGCTGGCACCCGCGGTGGGTCTCGCCGCTGCGGTGGCGCTGCTCAGCGTCGGTGGCCCGCTCGCCTTCGACGGCGGACCACACCACACCGCTGGGCTGGCCACGCTCACCATCGGCTCCCTCGCCCTCGTCGCGACGGTGCGCTCCGCACTGCCCGCCGGCACGCTCACGGCCGCACGCGGCATACCGGCCGTCGTCGCGCTGCGGACGCTGCTCGTCATCGCGTTCGGCGGGATCGGCGGCTTCCTGCCGCTCATGCTCGACGTCACCCAGGGCGTCGGGCCCGCAGTGGCGGGCATCAGCCTCACGATCACCGGGGTGTTCTGGGCGGTCGGGTCCGCCGTGCACAGCCTCGACGCGGTGCAACGGCGACTCGACGCCGCCGCGCGGGTGCGGCTCGGCCTCACCTTCATCACCGTCGGGGGCGTCGGCCCGGTCCTGCTCTCGCTCGGGATCGTCGGGCTCGTCCCGGGCATGGTCGGCTGGGCGCTCGCCGCGACCGGCATGGGACTGGCGTCGCCGAGTCTCGCGACGGAGATCTTCGTCCTCGCCCCGGAGCACGAGCAGGGACGGGCGACCGCAGCCTCGCAGGTCGGCGCCAGCCTCGGCAGCGCCCTGACAACCGTCGGTGGTGGAGCCCTCGTCGCGGCTCGCCACGACAGCCTCGACGGCGGCGTCTTCGCCCTCATCATGGGTATGTCGCTCGCGGCCGCCGTGATCGCGCTCACCGTGACGTCGCGGATGCGTGCGTAGGACGTCGTCCGCGCGCGGTGCGGCGGTGTCCCCCAGCCGAGAGCCGGTTCCGCGACCACCTCGGGTACTGGCACAGTACGGGGCATGCTGAAGTCCAGAGACCTCGCGCTCATCGCCATCTTCGCCGGGATCATCGCCGCCCTCGGCCTCGTGCCGGCGGTGTCGCCGTTCGGGATCGCCGTGCCGATCACCGCCCAGTCGATGGGCATCATGCTCGCCGGCGCGATCCTCGGCGCGAAGCGCGGTGCGCTCTCGGTGCTGCTGCTCCTCGCGCTCGTCGCCGTCGGCCTGCCACTGCTCGCCGGCGGCCGTGGGGGTCTCGGCGTCTTCGTCGGGCCGAGCGTCGGCTTCCTCATCGGCTGGCCGATCGCGGCCTGGGTCGTCGGCCTCCTCACCGAGCGGATCGGCCGCCCCTACCGCGTCGTGCAGGGCGCGATCGCCAACATCCTCGGCGGCATCCTCGCGCTCTACGTCCCCGGCATCATCGGCATGTCCGTCGTCGGCGGCCTCGGCCTCATCGAGGCCACGACGACGTCCGCCGTCTTCATCCCCGGCGACCTCGCCAAGGCGGTCCTCGCCGCTGTCATCGCCGGTGGCGTCCACGCGGCCTACCCGGGCCTCATCCCGGCCCGCCGCGACCGGTCAGCAGCGCCGGACCGCGTCTCCGCCTGAGCGCACTTCCCGAACGCCCTACTGCCGCAACCGTGCCCGAGATCCGCGTCGACGCTGTCAGCCACGCCTTCGGTGACGGCGCGACGCGGCGACAGGTCCTGCGCGACGTCGACCTCACCCTGGTCGAGGATCGCATCGGCGTCGTCGGCGGCAACGGCTCGGGCAAGTCGACCTTCGTCCGGCTGCTCAACGGCCTCATCCACCCCGACGAGGGCAGGGTCACAGTCGACGGGCTCGACACCGTCCGCGACGGGCGCGAGGTGCGGCGGCGCGTGGGCTTCTGCTTCACCGACCCCGACGCCCAGATCGTCATGCCGACCGTCGCCGAGGACATCGCCTTCGGTCTGCGGCGTCGCGGCCTGTCCACCGCGGAACGCGAGGAGCGCACCCGAGCCGCGCTCACGGCATACGGCCTGGAGAACCACGCCGACCACCCGGCACACCTGCTCTCCGGCGGACAGAAGCAGCTCCTCGCCCTCGCGAGCGTCCTCGTCACCGACCCGGACGTGCTCGTCCTCGACGAGCCGACGACGCTGCTCGACCTGCGCAACGCAGCGATGGTGCGCCGGCTCGTCGACGGGCTGCGCCAGCAGGTGATCCTCGTGACTCACCACCTCGACCTGCTCGACGGGTTCGACCGGGTGCTCGTCTTCGACGACGGCCGCGTCGTCCACGACGGCGCTCCGGCGGAAGCGGTCGCGGCCTACCGCGATCTGGCGATGCGCTGATGGCCGGGCAGGCCGTCCCGCTCTTCCACCCGGGCACGTCGCTGGTGCACCGGCTCGGCGCCGGCACCAAGCTGCTGTCGCTCCTCGTCGCGGGTGTCGCACTCACGGTGTGGCGGGCGCCGTGGCAGATCGCCGTGGCCTTCGTGGTGGTTCTCGCGGCGTATGCCGTGGCGCGCCTTCCGGTGCGGCTGCTGCTGCGCCAGGTGGTGCGGTTGGCGTGGATCGCGGTGCCGCTGTTCGCGATCCAGCTGTTGCTCGCGTCCTGGCAGGCGGCGGTCGGCGTCGTCGGCTCGTTCGTGGCGCTCGTGCTGCTCGCGGGTCTCGTGACGCTCACGACACGGACGACGGCGATGGTCGACGTCGTGGTCCGCGTCGCGGGGTGGCTGCGCCGGTTCGGGGTCGACCCGGAGCGGGTGGGGCTCATGCTCGCGCTCGGCATCCGGTCGGTGCACGTCGTGCTCGGGCTGGCCGAGGAGGTGCGCGACGCGCAGTACGCGCGGGGGCTGCGCGCGAGCCCGCGGGCGTTCGCGGTGCCGCTCATCGTGCGTTCGCTGCGGCACGCCGACCGGCTCGGCGAGGCCCTCGCCGCCCGCGGCATCGACGACTGACGAGGCGGTTCCTAGGCTGGGGGTCATGGACTTCCGGATCTTCACCGAGCCACAGCAGGGCGCAACCTACGACGACCTCCTCGCCGTCGCGCGGGTGACCGAGAGTGCCGGGTACGACGGGTTCTTCCGGTCCGACCACTACCTGCACATGAGCGGTGACGGGGTGCCGGGGCCGACGGATGCGTGGATCACCCTCGCGGGGCTCGCACGCGACACCTCGCGGATCCGGCTCGGGACGCTCGTCACGGCCGCGACGTTCCGGCTGCCGGGACCGCTCGCCGTCGCGGTCGCAGGTGTCGACCAGATGTCCGGTGGGCGCGTCGAGCTCGGTCTCGGGGCGGGCTGGTTCGAGGCGGAGCACGCGGCCTACGGCATCCCCTTCCCCGACGTGAAGGACCGCTTCGACCTGCTCGAGGAGCAGCTTGCGGTCATCACCGGCCTGTGGGCGACCCCGCCCGGTGAGACGTGGAGCCACGACGGGTCGCACTACCCGATCGTCGACGCGCCCGGCCTCGTGCAGCCGGCCCAGGCCGGTGGGATCCCGATCATCATCGGCGGCTCCGGCAAGCGCCGCACGCCCGCCCTCGCCGCGCGGTATGCCGCGGAGTTCAACTCCGCGTTCACCTCACCCGAGCGGACGGCCGAGCTGTATGCCGGGGTGCGCGCGGCCTGCGAGGACCGCCGCCGCGACCCCGCGACGCTGGTGCTGTCAGCAGCGCAGGTGCTGTGCCTCGGCGCCGACGAGGCCACCCTGCGGCGGCGCGCCGACGCCATCGGACGGGAGGTGGACGAGCTGCGCGAGAACGGCTTTGCCGGCTCGCCGGACGAGATCGTCGACCGCATCGGCCGGTTCGCCGAGGTCGGCACGACGCGGTTCTACCTGCAGGTGCTCGATCTGTCCGACCTCGACCACATCGAGGAGTTCGCCGCGACGGTCGTGCCCCAACTCAGCTGACGCCGCACGCCCGGATCAGCCGACGCTGATCTCCCCGCGGGACGCCTTGAGTGCGATGTCGCGGCGGTGGTGCGAGCCATCGAGCTTGACGAGATCCGTTGCGGCATAGGCCCGCTCGCGCGCCTCGGCGAGGTCCGCCCCCGTCGCGACGACGGAGAGCACGCGCCCACCCGCAGAGACGAGCTGGCCGTCAGCGTCGCGGGCCGTGCCGGCGTGCAAGACGTAGGCCGACGGGACGGCGTCGACCTCGTCGACGCCGGTAATCGGGTCGCCCGTGCGGGGTGTGCCGGGGTAGTTCTCGGCTGCCACGACGACCACAACGGCGCTCTCGTCGGACCAGCGCAGTGCCTCGTAGTCGTCGAGGCGGCCCGTGGCGGCGGCCTTGAGCAGCCCACCGAGCGGGGTGAGCAACCGGGCGAGGACGACCTGGGTCTCGGGGTCGCCGAAGCGGGCGTTGAACTCGATGACCCTCGGCCCGCGCGAGGTGAGGGCGAGCCCGATGAAGAGCACCCCGACGAACGGCGTGCCCCGCCGCCGCATCTCGTCGATGGTCGGCTGGGCGACGCGCGCCACGAGGTCTTCGACCAGGTCGTCCGGCGCCCAGTCGAGCGGTGTGTAGGCGCCCATGCCGCCGGTGTTTGGGCCGGCGTCGTCGTCGCCGACGCGCTTGAAGTCCTGCGCCGGCGACAGCGGCACGACGCTCACTCCGTCACTGACGACGAAGAGCGACACCTCTGGGCCGTCGAGGAACTCCTCGACGACGACGCGACCACCCTCCTTGGCCAGGCACGCCTGCGCGTGCGCGAGCGCCGCCTCACGGTCCTCGGTGACGACGACGCCCTTGCCGGCGGCGAGCCCGTCGTCCTTGATGACGTACGGCGCACCAAAGGCGTCCATCGACTCGGCCACCTCGTCGAGCGTCGTGGCGAGGTGCGCCATGCCGGTCGGCACGTCGGCAGCCGACATGACCTCCTTGGCGAAGGCCTTGCTGCCCTCGAGCCGCGCAGCCTCGGCGGACGGACCGAAGACGTCGAACCCGTTGTCCCGCAACGCATCCGCGACCCCGGCAACGAGCGGGGCCTCAGGTCCGACGACGACGAGGTCGACCTCATGACGGCGCGCGAGCTCGACAACGGCACCGGCATCGGTGGCGTCCGACAGGGGCTCGCACAGGGCGATGACGTCCATGCCGGGGTTGCCGGGCGCCACGATGACCGCGTCGACGGCGTGGTCGGCGGCGAGGCTGCGGACGATGGCGTGCTCCCGGGCACCAGAGCCGACGACGAGGACCTTCATGGTCGCCCAGCCTAGAGGCGCGGCAGGTGACCGCGAACGGCAGGGCGAGCGGACGGCATACCTGCTCGTGAGAGGCCCACCTTCGGGAGAAAAAGGTGGGCGCGGTGCGCCCGGGGAGCAGGGGGGTACCCCCAGGTGCACCGCGCCCGTCCACGCGGCGCTCACGGTTGGGGGGAACCGGCGCTCTGCGTGAACGTCGACGATGTCGACTCGCCAACCATGACACGTCGTTCACCGTTCATCCAAACCGAATGGCGGCGGGTTCCTGACAATGTCGCGATTCCGCCATATCGTGGGGGCGTGACCGAGCAGCCGGAGCCCCGCGCGCCCGGGGACCAGCTTTCGACGCGGGTCTACATGCATCTGCTGCGCGATCCCTCCCCGCGGCGCAGCCACCTCGCGAAGGAGGGCTTCAGCGAGCCCGAGATCGTCGCCGCCCTGACCACGCTGCAGGCGCGCGGTCTCGTCGACGCATCACGGCGTGACGCCATCGACGTCGCGCCACCCGAGACGACCCTGCCGGCCTACGCCGCCGACCTCGAACGGCAGGCCAGGGCGACGCGGTCGGCGATCGAGGGTCTGGCACACATGTACAGCGCGGCACGGGCCGGCGACGGCTCCACGGACGCGAGTCGTGAGATCCGGCTGCTCGACACCGTCGACGACATCGAGAACGCCTTCTTCCGCGCGGCTCGCGGTGCGGAGAGCCGGATCGTCCGCCTCGTCGCCCGCAGCGAGCGGATGGACCAGGTCGTCATCCGGCACGCCGAGTCGATCGTGGCGAAGCCGACCGCCCGGGCCGGCGGGCTCGAGCGGATGGCGGTCTTCGAACAGTCCATTCTCGAGGTGGAGGGCGCGTTCGCCGCGCTCGAGGCGATCCGCGCAGACGGCGTCGACGTCCGACTCACCCCGCACCTCGCGTTCTCGGTGCTCGCCGTCGACCGGGCGTCGGCGGTCATCGACATCAGCCACCTCGAACCGCAGGGCGGAGGGTCGCTCTTCGTCCGGCAGCGGCAGCTCGCGAGCGCGCTCATGGACATGTGCATCGGCCTCTTCTCGCTGGCCACGCCCCTACCGCGTTCCCCACAGGGTGCCGCGCTCGGACGGCTCAGCGAGCGCGACGGGCAGGTGCTGGCGCTGCTCGCGGCCGGTGCCAGTGACCAGACCATCGCGCGCCAGCTGTCCATCTCCCAGCGCACCGTCGAACGGCGGGTGCGCGCCATCATGGAGGAGCTCGGCGCGACGACCCGGTTCCAGGCCGGCACGACCGCTGTGCGACGCGGCTACCTCTGAGGTTTCTCCCAGCCAAGGCCCCGTAGACTCGGGAGTTCCGTGCGCTCGCACCCGGCGCACCCGACACGCCTCGCAGGGAGGGCTGACGACCGTGACGGCCACGCGCGCCGGTTCCGCCGAGACGTCGGCGGAGGTTGCCCGCGAGATCGAGCTCGAGCAGGCGCACGTCGACCGCGTCTACGCGGAGCTGGAGAAGGCAGCCACCCGTGCCGCCGACGTCGAGGCCGATGGCCTCGCGCGTGGTCGGACGAGCCGCACCGGCGACGTCCGCGACGAGGAGCTCACCGGCCTCTTCGAGCGCGACGCGCTCGTGTATGCCGCCGCGAAGCGCCGGTCTGCGATCGAGAAGCAGTACGAGGGGCTCGTCTTCGGGCGGCTGGACCTCGGCTCGGTGGAGACCCCGGCCGCCGAGCGGGAGATCCGGCACATCGGCCGGCTCGGTGTCCGCGACGACGACTACGAGCCGCTCGTCATCGACTGGCGGGCGCCGGCCGCGGCAGCGTTCTACCGGGCGACGCCGGTGGACCCGATGGGTGTCATCCGTCGCCGGGTCCTGCGCTCGTCCGGCGCGACCGTCATCGGCGTCGAGGACGACCTCATGGTCCCCGAGGCACCGGACGACATCGTCGTCGTCGGAGACGGCGCCCTCATCGCCGCCCTGACCCGCAGCCGCGGGCGGCGGATGCGCGACATCGTCGCGACGATCCAGCGCCACCAGGACGAGGCGATCCGCGCGCCCTCCCGCGGCGTCACCGAGATCACCGGCGGTCCCGGCACGGGCAAGACGGTCGTCGCACTGCACCGGGCGGCATACCTGCTCTACTCCGAACGGCGACGCTTCGAGAGCGGCGGCATCCTCGTCGTGGGGCCGTCGGCCGCCTACACGGCATACATCGAACGCGTCCTGCCCTCGCTCGGTGAGGAGTCCGTGGCGCTGCGCGCTCTCGGCGACCTCGTCGACGGGGTGACCGCGACGCGCACGGACCAGCCCGAGGTGGCCGCGATCAAGGGGTCGCTGCGCATCCGGCGGCTGCTGTCGCGGGCAGCGGGACGTGCGCCGGAGGGCGCGCCGGAGCAGTTCCGCGCGTTCGTTGCTGGTGCGGCCGTGCGCGTGGATGGGCCTGTCCTGCAACGGATCCGGCGTCGCGTCCTGCGCTCCGCCCAGCACAACCTCGCCACGGCACAGGCCCGTGAGGAGCTGGCGCGTGCCGCATGGGAGAGCGTGGGGCAGGGAGACCGCGACGCGTTCTTCGACGCCTTCGACTCCTCACGCGACGTCGACGAGTTCATGGCGACGTGGTGGCGACAGCTCGACCCGCGCGAGGTCCTGCTCGCCCTCGGCGACACCGACGACGTCGTGACGCTCGCGCGCGGCGTGCTCGACCACGAGGAGGCGGCGGCGTTCGCCGGGTCGATCCGCGAAGCGCTCGAGCGCGGCACGTGGTCCGTCGCGGACGTCGCCCTCATCGACGACCTCGCCGCCCGACTCGGACCGGTGCAGGAGACCGAACCCGAGGAGCGCGGCTTCTACGAGATCGAGGAGCTCGACGAGCGGGCGGCGGCGCAGGCTCTCGGGGGGCCCGAGGCGGTGGCCCGCGAGTCGCGTGCGCAACGCGCCGGCGGCTCGGTCGTCGCGCCGAGCGATGCCCGGGAACGCCTGCTGCACGGGCGGATCGACCGACCGTCGAGCAGCGCGCACGTCCTCGTCGACGAGGCGCAGGACCTCTCCCCCATGCAGTGGCGGATGCTCGCCCGGCGCGGTCGGGGCGCGTCGTGGACCGTGGTCGGCGACGCGGCGCAGGCGTCGTGGGCCGACCTCGACGAGGCGGCAGAGGCACGGCGCGAGGCCTACGGCTCGCAGCAGGTGCGCAGCTTCCACATGGACACGAACTACCGCAACGCCCGCGAGATCTTCGACTACGCGCGCGACGTCATCCTGCCGCTCGTGCCGGACGCCGACATCCCGGAGGCGGTGCGCGACACCGGTGTCGACCCGGTGGAGCGCGTGGTCGAGGCGCCACCGACCACGGCGGTCGAGCTGGCCGTCGACGAGCTGCTCGGTGAGGTCGAGGGCTCCATCGCGGTCATCACCCCGGCGCGCTGGGTGGACCGGCTTGCCCACCTCGACGGCGCCGGGGACGGCCGGGTCCAGGTCATCGACCCGCTGTCGACCAAGGGGCTCGAATGGGATGCGACGGTCGTCGTGGACCCGGACGGCATCGTCGAGGAGTCACCGGGTGGGGTGCGTGTGCTCTACGTCGTCCTCACCCGCGCCGCGCACCGCATGACGGTCCTGCGCGTCGGCTGACCTGTCTACCCGATCCGGTTCGCGAACCATGGCCTCCTTCGCAGTCCGGATCGATCCAGTTTACGAAGCACGCCGTGGTTCACGAACCGTTGCGGGTCAGATGTACGGGTGACGCTGCGGGTCAGATGAGCGGGTGGCGCTCGATGATCTCGTGCCGGCCCGGGCCGACGCCGATCGCCGAGACGCGGGCGCCGATGAGCTCCTCGACCCGCAGGACGTACTTCTGCGCGTTCTCGGGCAGCTCCTCGAACGTCCGGGCACCCGAGATGTCCTCCCACCAGCCGGGCAGCTCCTCGTAGATCGGCGTCGCGTGGTGGAAGTCGCTCTGGTCGACCGGCATCTCGTCGTGCCGGACGCCGTCGACGTCGTAGGCGACGCAGATCGGCACCGTCTCGAGCCCGGTGAGCACGTCGAGCTTGGTGATGACGAAGTCGGTGACACCGTTGATGCGCGTGGCGTACCGGCCGATGACGACGTCGAGCCAGCCACAGCGCCGCGGCCGCCCGGTCGTCGTGCCGTACTCCGCGCCGACCTTGCGCAGGTGCTCGCCGAAGTCGTCGAAGAGCTCGGTCGGGAACGGCCCCTCACCGACGCGGGTCGTGTACGCCTTGAGGATCGCGATGACCCGCGACACCCGCGTCGGTGGGATGCCCGAGCCGGTGCACGCACCGCCGGCCGTCGCCGACGACGACGTCACGAACGGGTAGGTGCCGTGGTCGACGTCGAGCAGCGTCGCCTGCCCGGCCTCGAGCAGCACGTTCTTGTCGTCGTTGAGGGCCTTCTCGAGCTCCAGCGCGGTGTCCGCGACCATGGGACGCAACCGGTCGGCATACGACAAAAGCTCCTCGACGACCCGGTCCACCTCGGCCGCGCGCGTGTTGTAGATCTTGACGAGCACCTGGTTCTTGAACGCGAGCGCCGCCTCGACCTTCTGGCGCAGGATGCCCTCGTCGAAGATGTCCTGGATGCGGATGCCGACGCGGTTCATCTTGTCGGCGTAGGTCGGGCCGATGCCGCGGCCGGTCGTGCCGATCTTGCGCTTGCCGAGGAAGCGCTCGGTCACCTTGTCGAGGGTGCGGTTGTAGGGGGCGATGACGTGCGCGTTGGCGCTGATGAGCAGCTTGCTCGTGTCGACGCCGCGCGCCTCGAGCCCGTCGAGCTCCTGGAAGAGCACCTCGAGGTCGACGACGACGCCGTTGCCGATGACGGGCGTGACACTCGGCGTGAGGATGCCGGAGGGCAGCAGGTGCAGGGCGTACTTCTCGCGCTGGCCGTCCTCGCCCTCGATGACGACGGTGTGGCCGGCGTTGTTGCCGCCGTTGAACTTCACGACGTAGTCGACGTCCTCGCCCATGAGGTCGGTCGCCTTGCCCTTGCCTTCGTCGCCCCACTGGGCTCCGACGAGCACGATTGCCGGCATACGTCTTCGGTTCCTTCCCTGCGCGGACGGCCCGCGGCTGCGTGACATGCGAGGAGCCCGACGCGTGGATCGCGGCGGGCCCCGGTCGCACCAAGACTAACGGGTATGCCGGGTGCCCACCGTCGCCTGCGGGCGCCGGTGGCCGTTCGCTGACTGCGCGTTCGACAGCCGTTGCTCGGCGATCGCGACGCCGAGCTGGAACCGGGTGTCGACGCCGTGCACCGCCATGAGGGCGGCGATGCGGCGCCGGACCGTGCGCAGTCCGATGCCGAGGAAGCGCGCGATCGCCTCGTCCTTGAGGCCCATGCCGAGCAGCTCGACGAGGCGTTCGTCGCCGGGCAGGCTCGCGGCGAACGGCACCGCGTGCGCGTGCTCCCAGGCGAGGTCGAAGTAGGCCGTGAGGCCGGCGATGAGGAGCGGGTCCCGGACGAGCACGTAGCCGGAGGAGAGGTCGCCCCACTTCGCGAGGGCGACCGCGCCGGTCGTGCCGAAGACGGCGAACTCCGTGGCGACGGTCGGGAGGAGACGCTGCTGCTCGCCGATCGAGGCCCACGAGCGCAGCCACTGCAGGCTGGGCGGGGCGTCGAGGGCCCCTGCGGGGTAGATCGCGCGCTGCTCGTTGCCCTCGGCCATCCACTGCTTGTTGTCACGCACGGTCGCCTCGTCGACGCCGGGGCCGGTGTCGAGCGCCATGATCAGGGTGCGGAGCACCCCGCTCGCCTCGTGGATGAGCCGCTGGACGACGGTCGGGGCGATGTCGTCGGCGATCGGCTCGACCCCCTCGCGCTGGACCGTCTCGCCGGGGGTCAGGGTCTCGATGAGGCCGCGCACCTGGCGCAGGTCACGCAGCCGTTCCTCGATGCGGGCGTCCTCGCGGTCGATGTACTCCTCGAGCATCCGCGCGGGCGACATCGTGTCGACGCTGGGCATCGTCTCCACCCTTCCGAGGGGTCTACTGCCGGGTACTCCCGAACAGTTGTTGGCAGGATACTGCCAATGGCATCTGAGTGCCCGAGAAACCTGTGAGGACCGTGCATGATGGGTCCATCACGTCCGAGGTGGCAGGGGACACAACGGACGTTCGCGCTTCGGCGCGAGGCGCCCTGGCAGGGGCAGCAGAAGGGCCCGGACACCGTCCGGGCCCTTCTCGCATGCGTGCCGTCGCGTTCGGCTCAGAGACCGAGCTCGCGGGCTCCCGTGGCCGACGAGTCGCGCAGGAAGTCGGCGCAGCGCCGCTCCTCGTCGGTCTCACCGATGGCGCCGGCCGCCCGGGACAACGCCGCGAGCGCCCGCAGGAAGCCGCGGTTCGGCTCGTGCTCCCACGGCACCGGCCCTTGGCCGCGCCAGCCGGCCCGCCGCAGCGCGTCGAGCCCGCGGTGGTAGCCGGTGCGGGCGTAGGCGTAGCCCTCGATCGTGCGTCCGTCCGCGAGGGCGTCCTCGGCGAGGGTCGCCCACGCCAGCGACGACGTGGGGTATGCCGCCGCGACCTGGTCCGCGGCGACGCCGGCTTCCAGCCGGGTCGCCGCCGGGTCCTCCGGCAGCCGGGTCTCGGGGATGCCGAGCAGGTTCTCGCTCATCGGGTCACTCCCGCCGTTCAGGACTGGTGGGTGCCGGCCGAGCGGAGGTTCTCGCAGGCCTCGACGACGCGGGCCGCCATCCCCGCCTCGGCCTCCTTGCCCCAGGCGCGCGGGTCGTAGTCCTTCTTGTTGCCGACCTCGCCGTCGATCTTGAGGACGCCGTCGTACTTGGTCATCATGTAGCCGACCACGGGGCGGGTGAAGGCATACTGGGTGTCCGTGTCGACGTTCATCTTCACGACGCCGTAGTCGACGGCGGCGGCGATCTCCTCGGGCGTGGAGCCCGAGCCGCCGTGGAAGACGAGGTGGAACGGCTTGTCGTCCTCGGTCGTGAACTCCTGGTGCACGGCGTCCTGCGCGGCCTTGAGGACCTCCGGCTTGAGCTTGACGTTGCCCGGCTTGTAGACGCCGTGGACGTTGCCGAAGGTGAGGGCGGTCATGTAGTAGCCGCGGTCTCCGGTGCCGAGGGCACGGGCGGTGGCGATGGCGTCCTCGGGGGTGGAGTAGAGCTTGTCGTTGATCTCGTTGGCGACGCCGTCCTCCTCGCCACCGACGACCCCGACCTCGATCTCGAGGATGACCTTGGCCGCGCGGCAGAGCTCGAGCAGCTCCTCGGCGATCTGGAGGTTCTCCTCGAGCGGCACGGCCGACCCGTCCCACATGTGCGACTGGAAGATCGGCAGACCGCCGGCCTTGACACGCTCGGCGCTCGCGGCGAGCAGCGGGCGGATGAAGCCGTCGAGCTTGTCCTTCGGGCAGTGGTCGGTGTGCAGGGCGATGTTGACGGGGTAGTTCTTCGCGACCTCTTCGGCGTAGGCGGCGAGAGCCTTGGCGCCGGTGACCATGTCCTTGATCGTCGAGCCGGAGGCGTACTCGCCTCCGCCGGTCGAGACCTGGATGATGCCGTCGCTGCCGGCCTCGGCGAAGCCGCGGATGGCCGCGGTGATCGTCTGGCTCGAGGTGATGTTGATGGCCGGGTAGGCGAAGGCGTCGCGCTTGGCCCGGTCGAGCATGTCGGCGTAGACCTCGGGGGTGGCGATGGGCATGAACTCTCCTGGTGGCGGTGTGAGGTGGATCGCGTTCGATCCTTCCACGCGCGTTCCCCGCGTCAACAGGGCCGTCCCACGACCGGCGGGTAACCGGCCCGGGACGGTTCAGGCCCGGACGTCGGCGATGCCGGCACGACCTTCCTCGACGAAGATCGAGGCGCGCGTGAACGCCGACCCACCCGGCCGCGTCACGACCGGCGTGACGACGTAGTCGCACCGGAGCTCGTCACGCGTGAGGTGCACCCGCTGGTAGCCGCGCTGGCTGTTGTGGAAGCGCATGTGCGGGTTCTCCGCGAGCCACACGTTGCCCAGCGAGTCCTGGTCCAGACCGTCGCCCCCTGAGGAGATGGACGTGCCGAGGAACTCGGTCCCCACCGTCGCCGATGCCGCGTCCGTGAAGTCGAGCTTGAGGTCGGCCGCGACGCTGCGGTGCGCGTCCCCGGTCACGACGACGAAGTTCTCGACGCCACGCTCGTGGACACCGTCGAAGAGACGCTGGCGCGCGGCGGCATACCCGTCCCACGGGTCCATGCCGTACCGCTCGTCGTCGCCCGCGGTGTGGTCGGCCTCCATCATGAAGACCTGGTTGGCGAGGACGTTCCACGTCGCGGTGGAGCTGGCGAGGCCGCCGAGCAGCCATGCCTCCTGCTCCGCGCCGAGCATGGTGCGGCTGGTGTCCCACCGCTCCCGGCAGTCGCCGATGCAGGACGCGATGAGCCGGTCGCGCCAGCGGCGCGTGTCGAGGACGTTGACCTGTGCGAGCCCACCGAAGGTGAGGCGCCGGAAGACCTGCATCTCGGGTCCCGAGGGCATCGAGGTCTTCCGCAGGGGCAGGTTCTCGTAGTAGGCGCGGTATGCCGCGGCGCGCCTCGCGCGGAAGACCGCCGGGTCCTGGTCTGGCTCGGTGTCGGGCTGCGAGTGATCACCGGCCCAGTTGTTCTCGACGTCGTGGTCGTCGGGCGCGACGACCCAGGCCGCGGCGGCGTGCGCGGCCTGGAGTGCGGGGTCGAGCTTGTACTGGCTGTAGCGGATCCGGTAGTCCTCGAGGGTGAAGGTCTCGTGGGCCGGCAGGTGGGCGCGGCCGAGCTTGCCGACGTTGCCACCCTCGTAGATGTAGTCGCCGAGGTGCAGGACGAGGTCGAGGTCGTCCTGGGCCATGTGGTCGAACGCGGTGAAGTAGCCGTCGTAGTACGCCTGGCAGCTTGCGAACGCGAACGTCATCGAGGCCAGCGAGGTGCCGAGGGCGGGAGCGGTGCGGGTCCGCCCGACCGGGCTGATGTCGTTGCCGGTCCGGAAGCGGTACCAGTAGACGCGGTCGGGACGGAGTCCGCTGACCTCGGCGTGGACGGAGTGGTTCCACTCCGGGGTCGCCAGCTCGACGCCGCGGCGCACGACCCGTCGGAACCTCGGGTCCTCGGCGACCTCCCACTGCACGGGGACGCGACGGGCCGGCATACCTCCGGACGCGTCGAGCGCGAGCGGCTCCGGCGCGAGGCGCGTCCACAGGACCACTCCGTCGGGGAGCGGGTCGCCCGAGGCGACGCTGAGCGTGAACGGGCTCCGGATCGGCGCAGCGAGGCTGGGCTGCGGGGTGGCGAGGGCGACGGCACCGACGGTGGCTGCGGTGCCACCGAGTCCGAGCAGCTGGCGTCGGTCGAGGATGGGGTTCAGGGAGGCCATGGCGTC
The DNA here is from genome assembly GCF_003002895.1 of Knoellia remsis. GTDB lineage: Bacteria > Actinomycetota > Actinomycetes > Actinomycetales > Dermatophilaceae > Knoellia > Knoellia remsis. The sequence goes on from NZ_PVTI01000012.1 coordinate 29,203, forward strand.
AACCCAACCGGACCGTCGCTGTCCCTCTGATGAACGCGACACGACGACTCGGTGGCGATCAGCTGACCGCGGCGTGCCCCACGATCGGCTAGCTCCCGGCCTGCACCGTGGCCCGTCGCTCATCGAGGTGTGCTCGCTCGATGTCGTTGTCGCACAGGGCAATCGCGGCATCCAGCTCGGCCAGGGCCGCGTCGGTCTCACCGGCCCGGGCGAGGAGCTCACCCCTCACGGCAGGGAGCCGATGACCCGGCAGCTCGACGTCGGCGAGCAGGGCGAGTCCGGCACGCGGCCCGTCCGCCTCTGCCACGGCGACGGACCGCGCCACGCGCACCGCGGGAGACGGGAGGACACCCTCGAGTGCGGCATACAGGTCGGCGATCCGCGACCACCGCGTCTGTTCGGGGTCGATCGCCACCGCGTGCTCGGCCGCGATGAGCGCTTGGAGTCGGTGGCTCTCGGCGAGCGGCGAGCTGGGTGGCGTGGCGGCGTACTCGCGCTGCAGGGCCAGTGCCGCGTCGATCTCGTCATGGCGCCAGCGCGACCGGTCCTGGTCGGGTAGCAGGACGAGCCGACCGGCTTCGTCGAGCCGGGCATCACGACGCGAGTGCTGCAGCGACATGAGGACGATGAGGTGCGCGAGGGTGTCGGTCGGTCGCAGGTCATGCGCGACGCGCGCGAGCCGGATCGCCTCACCGGCGAGCTCGGTGCGCACGAGGTCGGGACCGCTGCCGGGTGCGTAGCCGGCCGTGAAGGCGAGGTATGCCGTCCGCGCGACCGTGTCGATCCGGTCACCGAGCACGTCGGCCGCCGGGACGGCGAAGGGGATGCCGGCCGTGACGACCTTCTTCTTGGCGCGGGTGATGCGGGCGGCCATGGTCGGCTCGCTCACGAGGAAGAGGCGAGCGATGTCGGCGGTGGTGACGCCCATGACGAGGCGGAGGGACAGTGCGGTGGCGCCCTCGGGAGGGAGGGCGGGGTGGGCGCACATGAGGACGAGCCGCAGCAGGTCGTCCTCGACGAGTGAGCCGTCGTCGGCCATGGTCCCGCCCTGCCTGCGGTGGGTCTGTTGGACGACGAGGAGCGGCTCCTTGCGGGCGGCCGTCGCCTCGGTGCGGAGGCGGTCGAGGATGCGGCGGCGGGCGGCGGTGTGCAGCCAGGCCGCCGGATTGTCGGGAGTGCCGGCGTCGGGCCAGGTGCGCGCGGCCGCCTCGACGGCGTCGCCGAGCGCGTCCTCGACGAGGTCGAGCCGGCGGAAGTGCGCGAGGAGCAGGGCCACGAGCCGGCCCCACTCCTCGCGCACCACACGCTCGAGCGGTGTCACCCGGCGTGCTCGTCGTCGGTGGCGAGGGTGGGGCGCAGCGCCAACGCGATGAGGACGACGTAGCGCCTCATTGCCGGCGGTCGGCGTCGGTGACGACGGGGCGGACCTCGATGCCGTCGCCGAGCTCGGCGAGCGGCTGGCAGCAGTCGAGCAGGTCGTCGAGGTCGCTCGTGCGGACCTGGAAGTAGCCGCCGACCTGCTCGGCGGACTCGGCGAACGGGCCGTCCGTGACGGGACCGCCGCCGAGCCGGATGGACCTGGCCGTCGCGGTGCCATGCAGCTCGGCACCTCCAGTGACAGTGTGGCCACGCTCGGCGAGCTGCTGCGCGAAACGGCCGTAGACGGCATACCCGTCCGCCCGCTCCTGCGGGCTCATCGTCGTCCACCAGCGGTCGGTGTTGCCGACGATGAGCACGACGTACTCCTTCTCCTGCTGGGCGTTCCTGGTGTCAGTCATGGTGAATCCCCTTGTCTCTCAGACCATTCGGCGGAACTCGATGTGCTCACCGCGCGCGGCGAACTCGGTGCAGATGCGGCGCAGGTCGTCCTCGTCGTCGCTGTCGACGAGGTAGAACCCCACGACCTGCTCGGCGGACTCGGTGAACGGGCCGTCGGTGACGAGCGCGTTGCCGCAGCCGTCGGGCCGCATCGAGGTGGCCTGTGCCGAGGGCTCCAGCGGACCGACCGCGACGACGGTGTGACCACCGGCGGCGAGGTCGGCGTGGAACGTCTCGTGCGACTGCTGGCCCTTCGCGTGCTCCTCGGGCGGCAGCCGATCCCACTCCGCCTCGGGGGCCGGCAGCAGGATCAGGTAGCGGCTCATCGGTTCTCCTCCTGGTCAGGTGGCGGGGCCGCGGGCGCAACCCTCACTCCGATGACGAGCGAACCACACCCCGATCGACACCCGGGCCCGAAAAATCCTCGCCTTGTGTGCCTGACGCAGACGAAGACGTCTGTCAGGCACTCAGGGCGGGTGGGAGGGGCTGCGCGTGGACGACGGTGAGGTCCGAGACGGCGCGGGTGAGGACGACGTAGAGCCGTCGCAGTCCGGTGCGCTCGTCCGGCTCGGCCGCGGCGATCTCGGCCGGCTCGAGCACGAGGACGTGGTCGAACTCGAGCCCCTTGGCGACGGTCGCGGGCACGACGTCCACCTGGTGCTCGACGTCGCCGTGACCGGCGCCGAGGGTCCCGTGGTCGATCCCGGCGGCGGTCAGCGCCGTCGACACCTCGCCCACGCGGGCATCCGGCACGATGACGCCGACACTCCCCTCGCGGGTCCGCACCTCCTCCACCCGCTCCACGAGGGCCCCGACCAGCTCCGCCCCCGCCACCGGCACGAGGTCGAGCCGGCCGGGGTTGTCGCGCACCGACTCCGGCGCGGCCAGCCCCGGGGCCGCCTCCGGCAGCAACCGGGCCGCGAACTCGATGACGGACGCCGGCACCCGGAAGCCGCGCCGCAGCTCCTCGACCACGCCGTCGGGCTTGCCGAGATGACGCAGGCTCTCGACCCAGGACGCGGTCGCCCACGGCGTCGTCCCCTGCGCGATGTCGCCCAGGACCGTCGCCGCACCGGTCGAGCAGCGCCGCCCGACCGCCCGCAGCTGCATCGGCGACAGGTCCTGCGCCTCGTCGAGCACGACGTGCCCGAGGCCCGGGGTCCGCTCGAGGAGGTCACCGAGCTCGTCGAGCAGCCACGTGTCGGCGAGCGACCACTTCGCTGTGCCGGGCGTGCGGGAAGGCTTGTCCCACACCAGCATTCGCTGTTCGTCACCGGTGAGGACGCCGTCCGCCGCTGCCGCGAGGACCTGCGGGTCGGACAACAGCCGGTGGAGCAGCGACCGGGCGTCGACCTTGGGCCACAGCGACGCGGCATACGCCTTGACCGGCGCGCTGCGCGCGACGGCGTCCTGCACGCGGTCGTCGGGGTACTCCCCCAGCGCCTCCATCTTGACGAGGACCGCGTGGGCGAGCCGTTGCGGCAGCAGCTGCCGCGCGGACTCGTAGCGGATCTCGCGTCCGGCGAGTCCGTCGGCGAGCGGCGCGATGTCGTATGCCGGTACGCGCCACCGTCGCGAGCCGCGCGGCACGACCATGGCCTCGGCCGGCGGGACGAGGTGCGACCACACGGCGCGGTGCAGCACCTCCGCCATGCGCGCGTCGCCCTTGAGCCGGGCCACGTCGGGCTCGTCCACGGCCCGCACCGGAACCGACGCCGTGAGGGCCTCGATGCTCGTGTGCCGCACCTCGACCTCGCCCAGCGTGGGCAGCACCGCACCGATGTGCTCGAGGAACGCATCGTTGGGGCCGATGACGAGGACGCCACTGCGACTCAGCCGCTCGCGGTACGCGTAGAGCAGCCACGCGGCGCGATGCAGCCCGACCGCGGTCTTGCCCGTGCCCGGCGCACCCTGGATGCAGACCGTCGTCGCGGCGTCGACGCGAACGAGCGCGTCCTGCTCGGGCTGGATCGTCGCGACGATGTCGCGCATCGGGCCGACGCGAGGGCGCTCGATTTCGGTGGCGAGGATCTGCGAATGCGCCTCCGGTTCAGCGGGATCGAGCAGGTGCTCGTCCTCGATCGCGGTGATCTGGCCGTGGTCGTAGCCGAACCTTCGGCGCAGTCGCACGCCCATCGGGTCCGCGTGCGACGCGCGATAGAACGTCGACGACACCGGAGCACGCCAGTCGATGACGAGCGGGTCGCCCGCGTCGTCGGTGACGTGGCGGCGTCCGACGTACCACCGCTCCTCGGTGTCGAGGTCGACGCGACCGAAGAAGAGGGCCGTCGTCGGGTCGTCCTCGAGGGACCTGGCCCGGCGCCAGAGGTTCTCGGCGAGCCGCTCGGAGGACACCGCGTCGCCGCCCTGGACGTCGAGGGCGAGTGTGCGCTCGCGCATGCGGGCCAGTTCGGCGCGGGCGGTCTCGAGGTGGTGTCGTTCTTCCGTGAGCTCCTCGTTCATGGGCATGACGAAGTGCCTCTCCTGAGCTCAGGGATGGGGTGGGGGGAAGGAACAGCCTAGGTGAGGCGAGACGTGTGACGCGGATCACACGGCATACGGCATGAGGAAGGATCGGCTGGCGACGTCTTCCTCGTGTCCTGATCGTTCGGCCCGGATGACGCCGGGCCTGTCCCCAAGGAGCATCATGTCGAACACCTCGATCCCGCAGACCGGCCAGGAGAAGGAGCGCGCGCAGGACCGCGAGCGCGCCCAGCAGGAGAAGGCCCAGGAGAAGGCGCAGGAGCGCCAGGCAGAGCAGCAGGCGGCGAACAGCCCGCTCAAGACCGACCGCGGCACGACCACCCTCGACGACACCGTCGTCGCGAAGATCGCCGGCATGGCGGCGCGTGAGGTCCCCGGCGTCTACGACATGGGCAATGCCGTCCGTCGCGCCTTCTCGGCCATCTCGGAGCGCATCCCGAACGCCCAGACCAACGTCACCGGCGGCATCACCGTCGAGAAGGGCGAGACCCAGACCGCCATCGACGTGACCGTCGTCGTCGAGTACGGCGCGTCGATCCTCGAGGTCGGCGAGGCCATCCGCCGCAACGTCATCGAGCAGGTCGAGGGCACGACGGGCCTCGAGGTCGTCGAGGTCAACGTCAACGTCGTCGACGTGCACCTGCCGCAGGACGACCAGGGCGGCTCGTCCTCGAACACCGGCAGCACCAACCCCACCAAGACCGAGCTTCAGTGACCGTCACGGTGGGGCCCGGCTCGTCCCTCCCCGACGGGCCGGCTCCCACCGGGAACAAGGAGTACCCATGAAGACCACCCACCTCGCCCTGTTCATCGGCCTCTTCCTCGGGGCCGCGCTGGCTTTTGGCAGCTTCACGCAGTTCTTCCTCGTCGTCGTCTGCGGCGCCATCGGGCTCGTCGTCGGCCTCTTCCTCGAAGGCCGCGTCTCCGTCCAGGGCCTCACCGACCGCCGGGGGCCGTGACGATGGCCGCCACGACGACTGACGTCCGCGGCGGACCCGAGGTGACGACCCGTCACTCGGCCAGCGGCCGGGCGACCACCGGCCGCACGGCCACGGGCGAGGAGCCCACGAGCCGCGGCACGACGACCATCCCCTCGGACGTCGTCGCGAAGATCGCCGCCCAGGTCGCGTCCGAGTGCCCGCACATCGGAGCGGCCGCCGGTGGCGTCCTCGGTGTCGGCGCACGTCGGGACTTCGGTTCGCGCCCCACGGCCACCTGCGACCTCTACGGTCGCAAGGCGGTCCTGCGCCTCGACGTCGGCGTGGACTTCCCCACCCCGCTGCGTTCGACGGTGCAGACCCTGCGCGAGCAGGTCACCAGCCGCGTCGAGCACCTCACCGGTCTCGAGGTCTCTCGGGTGGACGTCGACATCTCCTGGTTGAACCCCGCGAACGAAGGACGGAGGCAGCTGCGATGAGCTCCGAACCCCGTGGCCTGGCCCGCCGGCCGGCCCGCGCGATCCCCACGACGATCCTCGCCCTGGCGCTCCTCGCGCTCGGCGGGCTCGCCGCCTGGCTCATCGGAGCCCGGCTCGTCGACGGCGAGTGGCCACCCCAGGCCCAGGACGTCATCGACGAGGTCGCGACGACTCGACTCGACTCCACGCCGGCTCTCCTGCTGGCGATCGCGCTCGCCGTCATCGGCCTCGTGCTCCTGCTCGCCGCGTTCAAACCGGGCAAGCCGTCTCGCAGCGAGGTCCGCAGCGACGGCGTGCCCGGCGAGACCGTGGTGCCCAACCGCGACCTCGCTCGCCTCGTCCGCAGCCGGACCCGGCACGTCGAGGGCCTGCAGGACACCACGGTTCGCGTCACCTCGCGCCGCATCGACGTCGTCGCCACGGCACTCGGTGACGACACCGACCGCGTCCGCGACGACGTGTCCACGGCGGCCGAGAAGGCCGTCGCCGACCTCCAGCCGGACCGACCGCTGCCCGCTCGCGTGCGGGTGCGGCAGACCACCTGAACGAAGGGAGTCTCCTCATGCGCTCCATCTCCGGAAGCGGCAACCGGTTCGCGCTGGCCGTCTTCGGCCTGCTCAGCCTCGTGGCTGCGGCGTGGCTCGCGGCTCCGCGCTTCGACCTCGCGTCCCGATGGCCGGCGGGCGAGCCCGTCCTCGCCCACGGCGACACGACCCCGCAGTCGCTCGTCGACTGGCACGGCCCCTGGCTGGTCCCGGTGGCGTGTGCCGTCGTGATCGCCGCCCTCCTCGTCGGCATCACCCTGCTCCTGCGGCAGGTCCCCCGGCAGCCCGCGGCGCCGACGCTGCGCCTCACCGGCGACGACGGTGCGCTCCTCGCGAGCCTCGAGCCGTCCGTGCTCGAGCGGGCACTCGAAGAGCGCGCGAAGGGTGTCACCGGCGTCCTCGACGCCGACGTCCGCGTCGGCGGCACGTCCAGGGCCCCGTGGGTCCAGGCGTCCGCCACCCTCGACGAGGACAGTGAGACCGGCTGGGTCATCGACGAGGTGCGTCAGCGGATCGCCGACGACCTCGCGCAGACGCTCGGCGCCGACCCGAGCCGGGTCGACCTGCTCGTCCACCTGCGCTCGCGCAAGAGCTCGGGCCGGGCGCAGCTCGAGGCGGCCCCGCGCGCATGAACCCGGTCGCCGCGGCGGAGCTGCGCACTCTCGTGCTGCGTGCCCAGGACGGTGAGGTCGAGGCGTTCGAACGCCTCGTGGACCTCACCCAGGGCCGCCTGTTCCGCACGGCGTTCATGCTCCTCGGCGACCGGCAGGACGCCGAGGACACGGTCCAGGAGTCGCTGCTGCTGGCGTGGCGGAGGCTGCACATGCTGGAGAAGCCCGACGCGTTCGGCGGCTGGCTCACCCGGATCTGCGTCCGGCGCGCGACCGACCTCGGTCGCCAGCGTGCCCGGCGCGCGACCGACGTCACCGCCACCGAGGACCTCGAGAAGCTGCCGTATGCCGCGGGCGCCGCGCCCGCGGCATACGGCACCGCCGCGTCAGGCACCACGGGCGCAACGGCATACGGCACCTCCCCCGAGCACACCGCCATCGTCGATGCGCAGCTGGGCGCCCTCACCCGCGTGCTCGGGTCGATCGACCCAGACCTGCGCGCCTGCTGGGTGCTGCGGGAGATCGACGGCCTGACCTACGACGAGATCGCCCGAACCCTGGCGATCACCGAGCCGACCGTCCGCGGCCGGCTCGCGCGAGCACGCTCGCTCATCATCCGACGCATGGACGAATGGAGGTGAGCCCCATGCCGATCGACCCCGACACCGACGCCGAGATCACGGACGAGGCCACCGAGAAGCGTTACCGAGAGCTGGTGGACACCGTGGTCCGTCAGTGGAACGACCTCGAGGCCGCCGGCGACCGGTCGGTCCAGCTGAGCGCCGAGGTGCTCACCGGGCTCAAGGACGCCGTGCGCGCCGACGCCCGCCACGGCCCGCAGGTGGAGATGCCGCCGACGGACGCCGGGCCGTGGACGACGTCGGAGCTCGCGCTGCGCACCCTCGTCCGTCACGCCGTCGACGCGGTTCCCGACGCGCTGTCGCTGCGGACGAGCTTCGACTACGCGGACGGCGAGGGCCGCACCCGCGGACGCCCGGACCGCATCACCTGCCGGATCTCCGCGAGCACCCGGACCCCGAACCTGCCCGCGCTGGGCGAGGCCGTGCGCACCGCCGTGGCGACGGCGTGCCAGGACGAGCTCGCCCTCGCGGCCCCGGCCATCGACGTGCACATCGAGGACCTCCATGAGCGCTGACGAGACGGCCGACCAGACCACCGACCGGACGGCCGCCGGGACGCCCGACACCTCGGCCGAGGTGCCCTCGCAGGTCCCCGCCGAGCCCACCCTGCAGCCGACGACGAGCGACCGTCTCGTCGGCGTCGTCACGGCCGTCCCCGGCGTCAGCGGGATCGAGCCCGGCATCGCCACGACGGTCGGCGCCATCGACGCCCGGCTGCGTCGTTCGCCGGACCGGTATGCGCGCTACGGACTCGTCGTCGACGCGGACACGGGCACGGCCACGGTCGAGGTCGCGCTCGACGGGACCCGACCGGTGCGCGAGGTGGTCGCGGACGTCCAGCGCGCCGTCGCCGCGGCGGTCGCCGAGGTGGGGGTGCTCGATGAGCCACTGCGGGTGCACGTGCGCGTGCAGTCGGTCACGACGCCGGGGATCACCCACGGCTGACCCCCGCGTGGCGCGCCCCTGCGTCACACCCCTTGGTCGAAGACGTGCCGCCGGACCCAGGCATGCATGGCGATGGCCGCGGCCGCACCGGCGTTGATCGACCGGGTCGACCCGAACTGCTCGATGTGCAGGACCACCTCGCACTCGGCGCGCATCGCCTCCGACAGTCCCGGCCCCTCCTGCCCGAACACGAGCATTGCGTCGCGCGGCAGGTCATAGGTCTCGAGCGGCCGGCTGCCGGGGAGGTTGTCGATCCCGATGAGCCGTATGCCGCGTGCGCGCGCCCACGTCGCGAGGTCGCCTGCCGTGGGGTGGTTGTGCTCGTGCTGGTAGCGGTCGGTGACCATCGCACCACGGCGGTTCCAGCGGCGACGGCCGACGATGTGGAACGCGGCGGCGCCCATGGCGTTGGCGGTCCGCACGACGGAGCCGATGTTGAAGTCGTGCTCCCAGTTCTCGATGGCGACGTGGAACGCGTGCCGGCGCGTGTCGAGGTCGGCGACGATCGCGTCGTGCCGCCAGTAGCGGTAGCGGTCGACGACGTTGCGCCGGTCGCCTTCACGGAGCAGGTCGGGTTCAAGCCGCTCGTCATCCGGCCACGCCCCCTCCCACGGCCCGACACCGACGACGCCGTCCCCCGCACCAGTCGCGTGTCCGCCCGAGCCCTGAGTCACGGACCCAACCTACGTGTGCGAACTGTGCGCAATCAGTCGTCTTTTCGAACCACTGATTGCGCACAGTTCGCATGCTCGCTGGCGCTCGCACGCGAACTGTGCGCAATCAGTGGGGGGAGATGTGTGCCTAGTGGTTGCGGAGGGCGTCGATGAGCTCGTCCTTGGACATGGACGAGTGGCCCTCGATGCCGAGCTTCTTGGCCCGGTCGCGCAGCTCGTCGACAGTGCGGTCCTCGTAGTTCTCGGCCTCACCGCCGCGTTCGCCGACCTTCGACCGACCGGATTTCGCTGCCGCGTTGGCGATGCGGGCAGCCTTCTCCTTGCTCGCACCGTCCTCGCGCAGCTCCTCGTAGAGCTCGGGATCCTTGACGCTCGGTCCGGGCCCGTCCTGGCCCGTCGTGTCCTTGGGCATGACGCCTCCTGCAGGGGTGGAGTGCTTTGCCCTTCCACCGTGCGCCCGGCCCTTCCCGACCGCAAGGCCCCACCGCACGAAGGCGAGCCTGGGCCGCGCACCGCGCGGGACGGCATACGCTCTCTCCGTGATGATGCCGATGCTCGGACCGGACTGGATGGACCCCCAGTGGCTCTTCGACCAGTACGGCAACGCGTTCTTCTGGATCTCGCTCGCGATCGTCTTCGTCGAGTGCGGCCTCTTCTTCCCGATCCTGCCGGGTGACTCGCTGCTCTTCGCGGTCGGCATCTTCATTGCCGGGGGCGAGCTCAAGGTCAACCTCGTCGTGGCGCTGCTCGCGCTGACCGCGGCCGCATTCCTCGGCAACGTCGTCGGCTACGAGCTGGGTCGGCTGCTCGGTGCACCGCTCTATGAGCGCGACGGGCGGATCATCAAGAAGAAGTACTTCGACCAGACCCACGAGTTCTTCGAGAAGCACGGTGCGAAGGCGCTGGTGCTCGGGCGGTTCGTGCCCATCGTGCGGACGTACATCACCGTCGTCGCGGGAGTGAGCCGTATGGAGCGGCGGCACTTCTTCGTGTGGTCCGGGGTCGGGGCGGTGCTCTGGGTGGCGCTGCTGACGCTCGCCGGCTACTTCCTCGGCAACATCACGGTCATCAAGGACAACCTCGAGGCCGCGATCCTGCTCATCGTCGCGCTGTCGGTGCTGCCGATGGTCGTCGAGGTCATCCGGGCCAAGCGCGGGCACACGGCGGCTGAGACGGTGCTCGAGGAGACCGCCGAGGTCGCCCGCGACCTGCGCGACGACCGCCTCTGAGGGCCTGGAGTACGCGCAGTCAGTCCTTCGGCCGGGTGAGCAGGCCGATGACGACCGCCAGCCCGACACCGGCTCCGAAGATCGCGCCGAGACCGCTGAGGAAGACCGCGGGGTCGAGGAGCTCGTCGGTGTCGCCGGACGCCAGCCGGGGGACGGTGCCGATGGCGAGTCCCAGTCCCCACCCCACCGCGAGGCCGGTGAGGATGACCCAGAGACCGCGGGTCGTCTGTGCCATGGGGGTGCGGCCGCGCAGCCGGAAGGCGAGCCCGACACCTGCGGCGAGGAGCACCAGCCCGAACACGAGCAGCGCCTGACCGGCGACGCCCTCACCGCGGAGGAACGCGCCGAGGACCGTGCCGGTCGCACCTGATGCGAGGAGCAGCCATGGCATGCCGGTCATCGTGGCACGCTGACACGTTCTCAGTGTCGAGTTGTGGCTGCATCCCCCGGGCCCGAGTCAGCCACAATCCGACATGAGTGGAGGCAGCGGGCGTGAAGGCGCCGGCGCGGTGCAGGGCGAGGCCGGCCCACACCGCGACGAGGCACCCGAGCCCCCCGGCGACGACGAACGACACTCGCGGCCCCAGCGTCGACGCCGCCAGTCCGCCGAGTGCGAGGGCGGCCATGGTGCACGTCCGGGCCATGCCGTTGATGAAGGCCAAGGCCTTGCCCCGCTCGTGACCCGGGACGGCGCGGACGATGACGGCGAAGAGACACGCGTTGCTGACGGCGTTGGCCAGGCCGAGGGTCGCACCCCAGCCATAGAGCCACGTCACGCTGGGCGCGAGGCCCTGACCGACCTGGGCCAGCGACATGACGGCGAGACAGGTGACGATCGCGCGCAGCCGCAGGTCGTCACGGCGCATCCAGCCCGCTGCCACCGCACCGACGAAGGCACCCGCCCCGGTCGCCGTCTGCCAGAACCCGAACTCCGACTGCGTCGCACCGACGGCGTCGCGGGCGAGGAAGACCTCGACGGCGTTCATGCTCTCGAGCGTCACGACGAAGGGCAGCAGCGCGAGGACGAGGACCCAGACGACCCGGTGTGAGCGCACGACGGTGAGGCCCGCGCGCGGGACGAGGCTGAGCCAGCGCCTGGACCCGGCCTGTTCCGGAGTGCTCGGATGGGGCGCCGGCCGACTGTGCACGAGCACGCCGGCCGTGAGAAGCGCGAAGGTCGTCGCGGCGTCGACGAGGAACACGACCCGGTCGCCGTGCAGCTCCACGAGGACACCACCGACGCCGGCGCCGACGGGGGACGCCACGGCGGCGAGGGCCTGCTGGATCGACACGAGCCGACCGACGTGGTCGTCGCCGACCGCCCGGCTCAGCACCGAGCTCCACAGCGGGTTGGTGAACGCGAAGCCGGTCTGCAGCACCAGGACGAGCAGGAAGGTCTCGGCCAGCCCGTCGACGAGCGCGAGGCCCACGAGCGCCGTCACCTGAGCGCCGTGGCCGAGGCCGAAGACGAGCCGAGGGTCCCCCCGGTCGGCCACCTCCCCCGCGAGCCCCATCGTGACCACGACGGGCAGCGAGAAGCACACGAGCAGGAGCGTCACGGCATACGGCCCGGCGCCGGAGTCGTGGACCCGCAGCAACAGCGCGACCATCGCCATCGCGTCGCCCGCGATGGAGAGCCCAGCCGCGGGCACGGCGAGGCGGACGTCTCGCACACGCCATACGTGAAGCACTTCCTTCATAGTTGTGAAGGTAGTGCTTCAGTTCTCCCTCGGTCAACTACCCTGTCCGTATGCCGCGCAGTCGCCGACGTTCGACCCTCACCATCGATGACCCGAAGGCCCTGCGCGCCCTCGCCCATCCCGCCCGGCAGCGCGTCATCAACGAGCTCTACAACGGAGAGGTGCTCACGGCGACCGAGGCCGCGCGGCTGTGCGACCTCACCCCCTCGGCGATGAGTTACCACCTGAGAGCACTGGAGAAGTGGGGCATCGTCGAGCGCGACGAGGACAGTGGCGACGGTCGCGAGCGGCCATGGCGGGCCGTCGCCGACAACATCACCGTCTCGGGCACCGCGCACGCCGCGGCCGGCGTCGCGGCGAGCAGCACCTTCCTCGTGCCGTGGGCGGACGAGGTCCGCCAGGGCCTCGAGCGGGCCGCCCGGACACTGGCCCACGACATTCCCGACAAGCGCACGCAGATGAGCCGCGGCCGCCTCTGGCTCACCGCCGAGGAGGCGAAGGAGCTCGACAAAGAGCTGCGTGCCGTCCTCCAGCCCTACAAGAAGCGCACCCTCAAGAACCACCCCGAGGGAGCCGTTCCCCGCGACGGCTACTGGATGCTGCTGCCACCGCCGGGCAGCGACGTGTGACCGGGCCCCGCTGGTCACCTCAGAGGTTGAGGATCCCTGCCTTGTAGGCCGCGGTCACGGCGCCCGTGCGGTCGGTCACCTCGAGCTTGGCGAAGATCCGCAGCAGGTGCGTCTTGACCGTGGCCTCGCCGATGAAGAGCTCACGCCCGACCTCCGCGTTCGACAGCCCGCGCGCCACCGCCTGCAGCACGTCGAGCTCACGCGGGGTCAGCTCGACCGGCGCCGGCGCCCGCAGCCGTTCGGCCAGCTTCGCCGCGACCGGTGGGGCGAGCACTGTCTCGCCCGCGGCCGCCCGCCGGATCGCCTCGGCGAGGGCGGTCGGCGCGGTGTCCTTGAGCAGGTAGCCCCGCGCCCCGGCCTCGACGGCCCGGACGATGTCGGCGTCGGTGTCGTAGGTCGTGAGGACGAGCACCTGTGGCGCACCCGGCTGGTCCCGCAGCCGCGCCGTCGCCTCGGCACCGTCCATGACGGGCATCCGCAGGTCCATGAGGACGATGTCCGGGTCGAGCCGGGGCGCGAGCGCGAGCGCCTCCGCACCGTTGCCGGCCTCCCCCACCACGTCGAAGCCGTCGACCTCACCGAGCAGCGCGACCATCCCGGCCCGTACGACAGGGTGGTCGTCGACGACGAGGATCCGGATGCGGTCGGGCGCAGTGGCGGTCATCGGGACAGCTCCAGCTCGAGTCGGGTGCCGCAGGGTTCTCCGGGAGTGACCGACACGGTTCCGCCGACCTCGCCTGCACGTGCCCGCAGGCCGTGGAGCCCGAATCCCGTTGTCGCAGTAGTGGGGTCGAACCCGCCACCATCGTCGGTGACGCACAGCGTGACCGACTGGGCGGCATACGAGAGAACGATCCGCGCGGTGCGAGCACCGGAGTGCCGTCGCACGTTCGACAGCGCCTCCTGCGCCGCCCGGAGGACGACGACCTCGGCGTTGCCGCCGAGCGGCACCGGCTCTCCGGCGACCTCCGCGTCGACGCGTATGCCGGTTTCGCGCGTCACGGTCTCGGCCAACCGGGTGAGCGCCTCACCGAGGGTGCGCGACTGCAGGTGACCCGGGGTGAGCTCGGCGACGATGACCCGGGCCTCGGCGAGGTTGTCGGTGGCGGTGCGCTCGATCATGGCCAGGCGCTCGCGGACGGCGGCGGCGTCGTCGCGGTCAAGGGCAGCGGTCGCGGCGCGGGACAGGGCGATGACGGAGGTGAAGCCCTGCGCGAGGGTGTCGTGGATCTCGCGGGAGAGGCGGCTGCGCTCCTCCTCGACCCCCTGGGCGCGTTCGACGGCGGCCAGCTTGGCCTGGGTCGCATGGAGCTCGTCGATCGTCTGGGCGCGGCTGTCGGCCTCGCGCACGACGCGGTCGATGAAGAGGCCGAGAGTCACCGACAGCACGAGCATGATGATCGTGCTGATGGCGATGCCGACGAGCTCGTCCTCGGTGCGCGGCGCCTGCCACACCCGCGCGATCGCCAGGGCGATGATCGCGACGACGACGGTGACGGCGGCACGGTTGCGGGGCAGGCTCGCCCACGTCTGCGGGAAGAGGCCGAAGGTGAGCACCCAGGCCGAGCCCGGCCCGTCGAGAGCGGTGAGCACGACCATGAGCGACCAGGCGACGACGGCGTAGGTCATTGCTGCGCGGCGGTTCTCGTCTCCCAGGCCGCGCCACCCCCAGATGCCATAGGCGGCAGCGATGCCGACGACACACACGACCTGCCAGAGCAGATGCTCGCCGGCCTCGAACGCGACGACGACGAGGGTCGCGACGAGCAGCACCCCGAAGAGCAGGTGCCACCACACGACCTGGCGCCGCCACATCTCGTCGAGCTCGACCGAGGACTGGCCGATGCGCGGTGTGCAGGCCTCCTCGTCGCTCATGGACACATCATGTCGTGCCGCGCTTGGTCCAGCGGAAGGTTCGCGCGCACAGGAGCAGCCCGAGGACGAGCCAGGCGACGAGCACGAGCGCCGTCCGACCGTGCTCCCACGAGCCCGCCATCTCGGCGCGCTGCCACTGCTCGGGGAAGAACACCGACCGCATGCCCTGCGCGATCCACTTCAGCGGGAAGACCGACGCGACCTGCTTGAGCCAGTCGGGCAGGTCGGCGAACGCGAAGTAGACGCCGGAGATGAACTGCAGCACGAGCGTCGGCGCGATGACGAGCGCACCGATGGCGCGAGCCGAGCTCGCCATGGACGAGTACGCGATGCCGAGCACCGTCCCACCCGCGACACCGAGCACGAACACCCACGCGAAGGTGAGCCAGCGGCCGGGGTCCGTCGGCAGCTCGACGCCGAAGGCGAGACGCGCCACGAGGAGCAGCAGGGCGAACTGCGCAAGCGACGTGACCACCACGAGCCCCACCTTGCCGAGGAAATAGGACATGGGCGGCATCGGCGTCGCCCGTAGCCGCTTGAGCGTCCCGTCGTCGCGCTCGGTCGCGACCGACATCGCCATCGTCTGGAAGCTCGTGAGCATCACTCCGGCAGCCGCCATGCCCGGGAGGAAGAACCGCGCCGCCGTCACTCCGTCCTCGGCGGCGTTCCCCTCGGTGAAACCGTCGCCGAAGATCATGGAGAAGAGCGCGAGCATGAGGACGGGGAAGAGGAACCCGAAGAAGACGGCCTCCTTCTCACGGCTGTACATCTTGAGCTCGACCAGGGTGCGGTCGAGGCCGATCGCCAGCGCGTTCATGCCGGCACCTCCTCGGCGATCGGCTCACTGCCCTGTCCGACGTGTGGGGCGATGAGGCGCAGGTAGGTGTCCTCGAGCGTGGGCCGGCTCACGACGAGCTCCGGCACCTCGCCGTGGTACTGCTCGGCCAGTCTGGTGACGAGTTCCGTTGGGGTGCTTGTCTTTTCGGTATGCCGTCCGCTCGCCTCGTCGAGCCACGTCACCGTGGCCTCCTCGCTCGCCCGTCCGCCGAGGTTGGCCGGGGTGTCGAGGGCGAGGAGCCTGCCTGCGGCGATGACGCCGACCCGGTCGGCGAGCTGCTCGGCCTCGTCGAGGTAGTGGGTCGTCAGCAGGATCGTCGTGCCCTCGGCGGCGAGGCCGCGGATGAGCCCCCAGAAGTCACGGCGAGCCTGCGGGTCGAAGCCGGTCGTCGGTTCGTCGAGGAAGACCAGCTCGGGCCGGCCGATGATGCCCAGCCCGACGTCGAGGCGACGGCGCTGCCCACCGGACAGCCCGGCGATGCGCGAGTCCGCCTTCTCCTCGAGGCCCACGGCGGCGACGACATCGTCGACGGCGCGCGGGGCGGCATACGTCTTCGCGGTTGAGGTGAGGATCTCGCGCGGGGTGAGCAGGTCCAGGCCCGACGAGGACTGCAGGACGATGCCGATCCGGTTGCGCCACAGGCGATCCGCGCGCGCGGGGTCCGCGCCGAGGACGCTCACCTCCCCGGCGTCCCGGTCGCGGAAACCCTCGAGGATCTCGACCGTTGTCGACTTGCCGGCGCCGTTGGGCCCGAGGAGGGCGAAGACCTCGCCGGTCTCGATGTCGAGGTCGAGCCCGTCGACGGCCCGCGTGGCACCGTAGGTCTTGACCAGTCCCCTGATGCTGATCGCTGTCATGCGGCCAGCGTGCCGCCGCAGGCGAGTCGCGCGCCCCGACCGACGGACGGACCCCGGGTCCACCGATCAGTGGGCCCGGGGTCTGTCCGCCCAGGTGTCGCTTGGGCTCAGCCGGCGGGGAAGACGGTGAGGTCCTGCGCCGTGTCGAACTGGCTGCCCGGGACGCTCGGCAGGTCTAGCAGGTCGGCCGTGAGGTTCGCGAGGTCGCCGTTGCGTACCGGCTGGGTGCCGGAGTAGCTCGTCTTCGCCGTGCCGGGGTTGGCGCGGCTGGTCCCGTTGAGCGCGTAGAGGTCCGCGCCTGCCGCCACGCCGGATCCCCACACCATGAAGGGGATCGTGTAGTTCTCGCGCGTCGTCGTCGTGCTGTGGCTCGTGCCCGAGCCGCCGTGGTCGGCAGTGAGGACGACAGCGGTGTCGGCCTTGCGCGCGGCGTTGCCGTCGATGGTCTTGAGCACCTGGCCGAGGAGCGCGTCGCTCTGCTCTACGGCGGTGAGGTAGCGCGACGACATCCAGCCGTAGGAGTGGCCGGCACTGTCCGGCAGGGCGATGTGCAGGAAGGAGAACGTGTCGGGCGAGGTCGAGCCGAGCGTGGTGGTGAGCGCCGTCGTCGCGCCCTGGCTGTCCGTGAGCCGGTAGGTGTCGATCTTGTCGCGGCCCTCGTCGGTGCCGGTCGTGTCGGGTGCGCCGTTCGTGGCATTCCAGCTGCGGTCGAGGACGTTGAACTTGTCCTTGGCGACATAGAGGCCGGTCCGGCCGCCGCGGTCGTGGACGACGTCGAAGATGCTGCTGACGTAGCGGCCCGCTGACGCTTGGACGGTCGTGCCGGTGTCGGAGTTCACCGTGACCCCGTGTCCGCCGGCCGTCTTGTCGATGCGCGTGCCGGTGACCATCGACGTGTGGTTGGGGAGGGTGACCGTCTGCTCGACCATGGTGCGAGCGTTGAGGGTCGTGGCACCCTCGTTGATCATCCGGTAGAGGTTCGGAACCTTGCTCGCGCCGAGCGAGGTGATGGCGTCCGGCCGCAGTCCGTCGATGGAGATGGCCACGACACGGTCGATGGCCGGGTTGGCGGCGACGGTCGCGGTCTGCGAGGCAGTCGCGGTGGGGGAGGCGGCGAGTGCGGCTGCGACGGCGCCTGCGGCGAGGCCGGCGAGCAGGGTCGTGCGTCGGGTCGGGTGGGACATGCGAGAACTCCTCAACGATGGCGGCAGGAACGCCACCGACGCTAGGCAGCCCCATCGACCGGTTCCCGATGGAGCGGTGACCGGCGGGTGGACCGTCGGTCAAGACATCGTCAGCAAACCTCGTGATACGGGCTCAGGAGTGGGCGCCGCGGCGGAGCACGATCCGGGTCCACGACCCGAGATAGAGCACGCCGCCGGTGTCGATCGGATGGCCCGCGACGATGGGGTCGTCCGGAATGTCGCCGATCGCCGAGCTGACATAGGTGCCGTTGGCCGAGCCGAGGTCCTCGACGACCCAGCCCAGGCCGTGCCGGGTCAGCTGCGCATGCCGGCGCGACACTCCCGCGTCGTCACCGCAGTCGATGTGCGGCGTGACGGCCTTGGCCTCGCTGTGCCGGCCGATGAGCACCTGGCTCCCACGCAGCTCGACGACCGTCGGTCGGGTGGGCGCCGGCAGCCGGTCGGGGCTGCTCTGGCACTCGTACCACTGGGGGTCGACCCAGACCTCGGCGACCCACGGCGCGGAGACGGCGGACCGGGCGCCGGCGAGCAACGGCATACGGACCCAGCTCAGGCGCGCGGCGCCGGAGGTGCCGGCGGAGCGGGAGGCACGTCGCCCGGCGGGACGTCACCGGGCGCGGTCGGGTCGTTCGGGGTGTTCGGCGGCATCTGTGGCGCGGCCTCCGGGGGCATGCCACCGGGCGCGGTCGGAGCCGTTTCGGGTGCTGCCGGAGTCGTCGCCGGCGACTGAGTGCCGGGCGGCGTCTGCGGCGTCTGCGGCGTCGAGTAGCCGCTCGGCGGCGGGATCGTCGCGTCGCGCTGGCCGAAGTCGACCTTGGGCGCCTCGCGCTGCTCCCCGACGGCCTCGAAGTACTCCGCCTGCTTGATGCCGAAGATGCCCGCGACGAAGTTCGTCGGCACGGTCTCGACCTTGGTGTTGAGGTCGCGCACGGTCGCGTTGTAGTAGCGGCGGGCCGACGCGATGCGGTCCTCGGTCGAGGTCAGCTCGGCCTGCAGCGCCATGAAGTTCTGGTTCGCCTTGAGATCGGGGTATGCCTCGGCCACCGCGAGCAGCCGGCCCATCGCCTGGCTGAGGATGTTCTCGCTCTCGGCCTGCTGCGCGGGCGACTGGTTCGGCGCCATCGCGGCCGAGCGGGCCTTCATGACGTCCTCGAGGGTGCCTCGCTCGTGGGCCGCGTAGCCCTTGACCGTCTCGACGAGGTTGCCGATGAGGTCGTGCCGGCGGGTCAGCTCGACGTCGATCTGTCGCCACGACTCCTGCACGATGTTGCGCAGCTTGATGAGGCCGTTGTACATCCCGACGACGACGCCCACGAGCGCGAGCAGGACGACGACGACGATGACGACGATCAGGATGCTGCCGGTGATCATGAGGACTCCCCTGTCGGTGACGGCTCGTCCGCGATCCTAGGCCCTGTATGCCGTCCGCTCGCGGATGCGCGCACCCTCACCTTGCGCGTGCGTGGACCCGGTCGGCCCTGCCCCCTGCGCCACTCGCGCACTTCTGCGCCGGTCGCGCGAGGGGCGCAGACCCGGGCGAGAGGCGCTTCCATGGGTGCGCCCCGGGCCACGACCTGCGCCGCGGAAGGCGCGCCCGGGCATGGACCTCGACTCAGGCGAGGCCGAGCTCCTCGAGGCCGAAGACGTAGCGGTACTCGAGGCCGGCGTCGGCGAAGACCTGCGCGGCGCCGGTGGAACGGTCGGCGATCGTCGCGACGGCGACGACCGTCGCACCGGCCTCCTGCGCGGCCTTCGCGGCCTCGAGTGGGGAGGCGCCGGTCGTGGAGGTGTCCTCGACGACGAGGACGCGGCGGCCCTCGATCGACGGGCCCTCGATGCGCTGCTGGAGTCCGTGCGCCTTGCCGGCCTTGCGGACGACGAACGCGTCGAGCCGCTCGCCGTCGGCCGCGGCGGCGTGCAGCATCGACGTCGCGACCGGGTCGGCACCGAGCGTGAGACCGCCGACGGCGTCGAAGTCGAGATCCTGGGCGAGGTCGCGCATGACGCGCCCGACGAGCGGGCTGGCCTCGCCGTCGAGGGTGATGCGGCGCAGGTCGACGTAGTAGTCGGCCTCCTTGCCGGAGGAGAGGGTGACGCGGCCGTGGACGATGGCCTTGTCCTTGACGATCTCGAGCAGGCGGGCGCGGTCGGCGGCGATGTCAGTCACGCCCGTGAATCTACCGACCCCTCCGACCTACGCTGGACGCATGCCCGTCGTCGACATCGCTGACAAGCTCGCGCTGTTCTCCGACCACTGGTCGCCGAAGGTGGTGGCCCGGCTCAACGACTACGAGATCAAGCTCGTCAAGCTCAAGGGCGAGTTCGTGTGGCACACCCACGAGGACACCGACGAGCTCTTCCTCGTCATCGATGGGCGGCTCACGATCCAGCTCCGCGACGGCGACGTCACGCTCGGACCGGGTCAGCTCTTCGTCGTCCCGAGGGGTGTGGAGCACTGCCCCATCGCCGACGGCGACGTCAGTGCGATGCTCATCGAGCCGGCAGGAGTGGTGAACACCGGCGACGCAGGTGGCGAGCTCACCGCGGCCAGGGACACCTCACTGCTCGACTGACGCCGGTGACGCGAGGGCCGACCCGAGGGTCGTGGTCGCGTGCTGCGCTCGTCGGGTGATCCCGGCCCAGTCGCCGGTCCGGACCAGCTCGGCCGGCGTGAGCCACGACCCGCCGACACACGGCACCCGCTCGATCTCCAGGTATGCCGCGGCGCGGGCAGCCGTGATGCCTCCCGTCGGGCAGACGCGCACCTCGCGCAACGGGGCGAGCACCGAACGCACGAACGCGGGTCCGCCGAGGGGCTCGGCCGGGAAGACCTTGACCTCGTCGAAGCCGGCGTCCCGTAGCGCCATGACCTCGGAGACGGTCGCTGCGCCCGGCAGCGCCGGGACGGGCAGGTCCGTGAGTGCCTGCCGCAGGGCGGCGGTCGTGCCGGGGGTGACGACGAACTGCGCACCGGCCTCCACCGCCGCCTCGAGCTGGCCCACGTCGAGGACGGTGCCGGCGCCGACGAGGACGTCGGGCACGAGCTCGCGCACCGCCGTCACCGCCGCGAGCGCGCCCTCACTGCGCAGAGTGATCTCGATGACCGGGATCCCTCCCGCGAGAAGGGCTGTGGCGACCTCGCGGCCTGCCTGTGCAGGCTCGACGTCCTCCGGGAGCTGCACCACGGGGATGACCGGGGCCCGGTCGAGCGGGGACCCCCCGCCGGGCGCGGTCACCCGGCGTCCTCGGCCGCGCGGCCGGGGGGCAGGGCACTGTCCGGACCACCGATGGCCGTCGAGATCGCGGCCGCGGTACGAGCGACCATGGAGCCGAGCTCCTCGACCTCGGCCCCGGTGACGTCGAAGGCGAGGGACGAGACCGAGACACCGCCGATCGGCTCCCCGCGGTGGTTGACGACAGCCGCTCCGACGCAGCGGGTGTGTGGCTCGTTCTCCTCGTCGTCGACAGCGAAGGACCGGGTGCGCACCTTCGCGAGGTGACGCAACAGGACCGTGGCGTCGGTCATCGTGCGCGGGGTCAGCGGGGGCAGGCCGGCCCGGCGGGCGACCTGACGGACCTCGGCGTCGGGCAGCTGGGCGAGGACCGCCTTGCCGATGGCGGTGCAGTGCAACGGCAGGGTCATACCGATCCGCGAGCGCATGGCGTAGGCACGGGTTCCCTCGAGCTTGTCGACGTAGACGAGCTGGTCGCCGTCGAGCATCGCGAAGTGCACCGTGCGGCCGCTCTCCTCGCAGAGCCGACGCAGTTGCGGCCGCGCGAGGCGGGCGAGGTCCTCCGACCCGGTGGTCCGCGACGGCAGCGACAGCAGCCGTGCCCCGAGCACGTAGGTCCGACCCTCCTCCTCTCGCGCCCAGCCCGCGGTGACGAGCTCCTGCAGGATGCGGTGCACCGTCGAGACGGGCAGCCCGGTGTGACGGGCGATGTCGCTGAGCCGGCGCTCGTGGGCGAGCGCCTCGGTGACGGCGATCGCCTTCTGCAGAGCGGTCATTCGCGTCATCGAGCCATCCATCCGCCGTCGACGGTGAGCACGTGCCCGTTGACGTATGCCGCGCCGGGGCTCGCGAGGTAGACCACCGCTGGCGCGATGTCCTCGGGCTTGGCCCACCGCCCGGCGGGGATGCGTCCCGAGATCGCCTCGAAGCGTTCCTCGTCCGCCCGCAGCGCCTCGGTGTTGTTGGTCTCGACGTAGCCCGGCGCCACCGCGTTGACCCGGACCCCCGAGGCGGCCCATTCGTTCGCGAGGGCCTTGGTGAGACCGGCGACGGCGTGCTTGGTCGCGGCATACCCGGGAACGGTGACCCCACCCTGGAAGGAGAGGAGCGAGGCGATGGTGACCACCGCACCGTCACCGCGCTCGACCATGCGCGCGCCGAGGACCTGGCTGAGGAGCCAGACGGAGTCGAGGTTCACGGCCCGCACGAGGTCCCAGTCCTCCATGGACATCTCGGCCGCGGGGCTGCGGCGGATGGTTCCGCCGTTGTTGACGAGGACGTCGATCCGGTGCTCGTCGGCGACTTGCGTCGCGAGCTCACGCACCGCGTCGCGATCGGCGAGATCGGCGGCGACGCCAAAAGCCTTGCGCCCCAACGCTTCCACCTCAGCGGCCACCTCGTCCACGTCGCCGGCCTCGCGCCCCCAGAGGACGACGTCCGCGCCTGCCGCGGCGAGCGCGACGGCGCAGGCCCGACCGATGCCGGTGCGCGCCCCGGTGACCAGGGCGGTGCGGCCGGCGAGTCCGAACTGCGCCTCGAGCCAGGCGGGGTCGGTCGTCATCGCAGGTCCGTCGTCGCGACCGCGTCCATGTCGTCGTAGGCGAGGTTCTCGCCGGCGGTCGACCAGACGAACTTGTAGGAGGCGGTGCCGGCACCGAAGTGGACCGACCACGGCGGCGAGATGATGGCCTGGCGGTCGGCCACGATCATGCTCTTGGTCCGGCCCGGCTGTCCGGCGATGTGGACGACCCGCTCGCCTTCGGGGAGGTCGAAGTAGAGGTAGCACTCGGTGCGTCGGTCGTGGGTGTGGCACGGCATGGTGTTCCAGACGTTGCCGGGCTCGATCGTCGTGATGCCGAGGGCGAGCTCACACGAGGCGACGCCCTGGTCGTGGACGTACTTGCGCAGGGTGCGCCGGCTCGCCTTCTCCTCCTCGCCGATCTCGACGGCCTGCGCGTCGGCCTTGCGGATCAGGGTGGTGGGGTGGGCGAGGTGCGCGGGTGCGCTCACGAGGTAGAACGCGGCGTCCCCGGACAGCGTGACCCGACCACTGCCCTGGCCGACATAGACGATGTCCTCGGCGTCCACGGCATACGACTCGCCGCCGTCGACGGCGACGGTCCCCGACCCGGAGAGGCAGACGACCCCGAGCTCCCGCCTGTCCGTCAGGGTCCCCTTGGCGCGGATCTCCGGTGGGGCCTCGAGGTCGAGCGACCCTCCCGCGGGCAGCGCGCCGCCGAGCAGGATCCGGTCGCTCTGGCTGAGCATCCAGCGCACCTCGCCCTCGGCGAAGAGCTCCTCGACGAGGAACCGCTCGCGCAGCTGGTCGGGGGTGAGCGCGGCGAACTCGTGGGGGTGCGTGGCGATGCGGACGTCGGTGGACATGCGGCGCGGCTCCTCGGTGTCGGTGGCTCGTGCGACGGGCGGACGTCTAGCGCTGAGGCGCCTTCCCGTCCAGCGGAAATGACTTCCCTTGCGGCTGAAACGCTGACCACTATGCCTCAACGGCACCGTTGCCGCCAGAGCCCTTCCGGTCGGCGGCCCACACCCTCAGGAGTGACCCCGATGCGTTCCACCCTCATCAGCGGCCTGGCCGCCGTGAGCCTCGCGACGACCCTCGCCGCCTGCGCCCCCGGCACGAGCGAGTCGGGCTCCGGCGCCGACGCGCCCGCGCCCTCCGGCTCGGTCGACCTCAGCTCCTT
Organism: Knoellia remsis; assembly: GCF_003002895.1. Classification (GTDB taxonomy): domain Bacteria; phylum Actinomycetota; class Actinomycetes; order Actinomycetales; family Dermatophilaceae; genus Knoellia; species Knoellia remsis. Next base: position 52,606 of record NZ_PVTI01000012.1, read on the forward strand.
CAAGGGCAAGAAGATCACCTACCTCTACTTCACCGACGGACCGGACGAGGCCGCCACCCGCTCCCTGCTCAAGGAGTTCGAGAGCAAGACCGGCGGCACGGTCGACCTCCAGATCGTGCCGTTCGCCGACCTCCAGCAGTCGCTGCAGGCGCGGCTCTCCGGAGGGAACGCCCCGGACGTCGCGCGCCTCGCGGACCTCGCGCCGTTCAAGGACGAGCTCATGGACCTCTCCGGCGTCGTCGGCGCGGACTACGCCGACCAGTTCCTCGCCGGCCCGGCGACGGCGATGAAGGACGGCGACAAGATCATCGCCGTCCCCAACGACCTCACGATGAACGGGCCGTTCGTCAACACCGACCTCTTCGAGAAGGCCGGGGTCCCGGTGCCGACGAAGTGGACCTGGGACGAGATGGTGGCCGCGGCCAAGAAGGTGCAGGCCGCGAACAAGACGGAGGCGGGCATCGCCATCGACAAGTCAGGCCACCGGCTCTCGACGATCCTCAGCCAGTTCGGCACGACGATGGTCGGCAAGGACCTCACGAACACCCTCGACGAGGCCAAGGCCACCAAGGCGATCGACAGTCTCGTCACGCTCATCGAGGACGGCACCATCCCCAAGGACTTCTGGATCGAGTCCGGCAGCAAGTACAAGGGCGCCAACGAGATCTTCCTCGCCCAGCAGGCGCCGATCTACATCTCCGGCAACTGGCAAGTGGCACAGTTCGCGGATGCGGCGAAGTTCGGCTGGAAGGCCGTCCCGAACGCCTGCGCGGAGCGCTGCGGTGGCTTCCCCGGCGGCAAGTACACCGTCGCCCTGAGCCAGTCCAAGGAACCCGAGATGGCTGCGGCCCTGGTCCAGTTCCTCAACTCCAAGGAGTCCCAGGCCACGATGGACGCCGCGTCGATGTGGCTGCCCACCCGTAACGACCTCATCGAGGGCAAGGGCGTGACCTACCCCGACCGGCAGGCCGACATGGAGGTCTTCACCGCCGACGTGGGAGAGACCCCGGAGGACACCTACGACGCGGTCGCCTCGCCCGCGTTCGGCGCCTCGGCGACGGTCCTCGTCGAGGAGTTCGCCAAGGCCGTCGCGGGACAGCAGGACGCGGCGACGACGGCGAAGAACCTCAAGGCCGGCATCGACCAGGCCATCGCCGACAGCAAGTGAGCACCACGACCGCGGTCGCGGGCGCCCCCGAGACGGGGCGCCCGCCCACCGGACCGCCGCCCCGAGCCACTGCCGCCCGGTCCCGCAACCGTTGGGCCCCATGGCTGTTCGTCGCGCCGAACATGCTGGTCTTCCTCGTGTTCACGATCTGGCCGGCGATCAACGGCTTCAACATCTCGTTCTACGACAGCCGCAACGGTCGCACCTTCACCCCCGTGGGCACGGGCAACTACACCCGGATCCTCGGCGACGACGAGTTCTGGGGGGTCGTCCGGCACACCGTCGTCTTCGTCGTCGCCTTCGTCGTCGTGACGATGGTCCTGGCCACGGCGCTCGCCCTCCTGCTCAACGCACAGCAGCGCGGCCGTGGCGTCCTGCGAGCGGCCTACTTCCTGCCCGTCCTCCTCTCCCCCGTCGTCGTCGGCCTCATCTGGGGTTGGGCGCTCGAGCGCCGGGTGGGGCTCGTCAACACCATCACGGAGGCGATCGGCCTGGGGCAGCCCGGCTGGCTCATCGACCCGACGCTGGCGATGACCTGCACCGTCCTCGTCGGCGTGTGGACCCACCTCGGCTTCTACGCGCTCATCCTGCTGTCCGGCCTCCAGGGCATCGACGGCAACGTCTACGAGGCGGCCCGCCTCGACGGCTCGAGCACGTGGCAGACGATCCGGCTCATCACCCTGCCCCTGCTGCGACCCACGATGCTCGTCGTGCTCATCCTCTCGACGATCACCGGGTTCCAGGCCTTCGACTTCATCTACACCCTCACCGGTGGTGGGCCCACCGGCTCGACGACGCTCATCGTCCAGTACATCTACGAGCAGGCCTTCGAGTCGCCGATCCGCTACGGCCTCGCGAGCGCGGCCGGGGTCATCCTCTTCGTGACGATCTTCGGCATCACGCTGCTCAACTACCTGCTCGGACGACGCCAGGAGGCCGTGTGACCACCGCGACCCCGACCGCACCCTCGACCGCGTCCCCGGATAACTCGGGGGTCCGCACGCCGCCGAGCACCGGCAGCATCATCCGCGCCACACTCCTCGTGGCCGGCGCGATCGTCATGCTCATCCCCGTCGTGTGGGCCGTGCTCTCGTCCTTCAAGGACACCTCCGAGCTGGCCCAGCGGCCGCCGACGATCCTGCCGCAGGACCCGACGTTCTCGAACTACACCGAGGCGCTCACGAGCTTCAGCTTCCTCACGTACTTCAAGAACAGCGTCGTCGTCACGGTCGCCGCCACGGCCCTGACGCTGCTCATCAACTCGATGGCGGCGTTCGCCCTGGCGAAGTACAACTTCCGGGGCCGCAACGCGCTCTTCCTGCTGACGCTCGCGACGATCATGATCCCGCTGCAGGTCATCCTCATCCCCGTCTACCAGGTCGTCGCGAACCTCGGGCTCGTCAACTCGCTGTGGGGCCTCATCATCCCGCCGGCCGCGACCCCGACGGGCGTGTTCCTCCTGCGCCAGTACATGCTGACCATCCCCGACGACCTCATCGAGGCCGCCCGGATCGACGGCGCCTCGGAGTGGCGGATCTTCTGGCGGATCATCATGCCGCTGTGTCGCCCCGCCCTCGCCGTGGTCGCGATCTTCTCGATCATCTGGCGCTGGAACGACTTCCTCTGGCCGCTCATCGTCGCCCAGGACGAGAGCGTCTACACGCTGCCCGTGGCCCTGGCCCGCTTCAACGGGCAGCAGGTCGTGCCGTTCAACCTCGTGCTCGCGATGTCCGTGCTGACGATCCTGCCCGTCGTCATCATCTTCCTCGTGCTGCAGCGCCACATCCTCACCGGCATCGCCCAGACGGGGCTGAAGTGACAGGAGACCGCACCACCGTGAGCGGCAACCGCACCGTCCACCGACTCGGCCGCGACGGCGCGGTCCTCGACTGGCTCGTCGGGCCGGTGTGGGAGGCGCCCTGCCTCGACCTCGGATCCGTCGTGCCCGCGGACGGCTCACCCTGGGACGATGGTGGCCGGCTGGGCCGGTGGCGGCTCACTAACGGTCCCGATGTCGCACCGGTCAAGGACGCCCTGTATGCCGTTGTCGGGCCTTCGCTGCCGGTCGCACCGTGGTCGCCGCCCGAGTTCTCGGAGGATGGCGACTTCCGTTGGCCCACACCGTTCCCCGCGTCATCGTCACCCGCGGGCGGGCCCGAGCGCGAGCTGCAGGGAACCTGGGAACGGCACCGGACGGCATACGACGGTGTCGTGGAGCGGTCGACGTTCTGCTACACGCCGACGTACCGCGCGTTCGTCGCGGCGACGCGGCTCGAGGTGGACCAGCCGGAGGTGCGCCGCCTCGTGGTCCGCAGCACCGGTCCGCTGCGGGTGTGGCTGCGCGGGGAGCTGGTGCTGGAACACCCGGAGTTCGGCTACATGCAACCGTGGACGCAGGTCGTCGAGACCCTGCTGCCCTCGGGGACGAGCGATCTCGTCGTGGCCTCGTGGAACGTCGCCCTGCGCGAGGTGCGCCAGACCGTGTCGGTCCACGTCGAGGGCCTGCCGGTGCGCGTCGTCATCCCGTCGGCGGGCGCCGACGAGTCACGGGACGCCGTCGCCGAAGGACTCCTCGACGCGGTGACGGTGCGCCAGTGGGAGGCGACCGACGGGTCGGCGACGCTGCACGGTCCGCCGGGGCTGCGCGTCCGGGTCCACGCCGGCCGCCACGAGGTCGGGGCACACACCTTCGACGACGCCGGTGTCGCCACGGTCCCGCTCGTCGCCGGCGACGCCGACAGCGAGCAGGCCTCGATGCTCGGCACCGGCGAGATCAGCCTCACCGTCCGCGTCGACGACCCGGCGTGCCGCTCACGCCGCGACCTGCTCGTCGGTCACCTCCCCTGGCGGCAGCGCCACTCGCCCGAGGCCGGTCCGGACACGTGGCGGACCGAGCTGCTCACGCACGCAGCCGGCCGCGGCGGGTCGGCGCGGGCACTCGCCGAGCACGCCCTCGACCCATCGGCCAGCGGGGTCGTGGTCACCGCCGACGCCCTCGCCCCGGCCCTGGGGTTCATCACGAGCCGCTCCGACTGTGCCGACTTCGAGGCGGTCGGGCTCATGCTGCTGTGGCACCGGGTCCCCGCGGAGCGCTGGGCACCGGGGACGCGCGACTCCGTGCGCGAGGCCCTGCTCGACTTCAAGTACTGGATCGACCAGCCCGGCACCGACGCCATGTGCTACTTCACCGAGAACCACCAGATGGTGTGGCACACCGCGGAAACCCTTGTGGGAGAGACGTTCTCGCGCGACAAGTTCACCAACACCGGATGGACCGGGGCCGAGCACGCCGACCACGGACGTGACCTCGCCAAGGCCTGGGTCGACCGCAAGCTGACGTCCGGCTTCAGCGAGTTCGATTCCAACGCCTACCTGGCGATCGACGCGCTCGCCCTCGTCGCCCTCGTCGACCACGCCGCGGACGGCGACCTGCGACGACGGGCCGAGGCGCTGCTCGACAAGATCCTGCTCACGCTCGCGTCGAACTCGTGGCGCGGCACGCACGGGTCGGCCCACGGACGCAGCTACACCCCGACCCTCAGGGCGTCCTGTCTCGAGGAGACGGCCGGCATCATGTGGGCCCTCTGGGGCATGGGCGCCCTCAACGAGGCCACGCTGCCGGCCACCGCGCTGGCGACCAGCACGGCATACGCGCTCCCCGAGGTGATCCGCGCGATCGCCTCCGAGCCGGACGCCGACTGGACCGGCACGCAGTCCTACCGCGGTGAGTACGCAATGGAACGTGACCTGCTCACGCGCGGCTACTCGTCGCGCGTCGTCGTCCGGCGCGGGCGCGGCGGCATGGTCTCGTCGGTGCAGGACTATCGCGTCGGCCTGCCGGGCCTCCAGGAACACGTCTGGGGCGTCACCCTGCCGGGCGCGGTGCAGGTGTGGGCGACGAATCCCGCTGCGGTGAACCACGGTTCGCACACTCGCCCCAGCGGATGGGTCGGCCACCGTGTCCTGCCGCGAGTCCGTCAGCACGACCGCACCGTCATCGCCCTGCACCGCGGCGACACCCTCGCCGAACACGTGCACCTGTGGTTCCCCGCCGCTCGTCTCGACGAGTGGCGCGTCGACGGCGACTGGCTCGTCGGTCGCAAGGGCGAGGGCTTCGTGGCGGTCGCGACCCCCGGCGGGTTCGAGCCCGTGCGCGCGGGTGACGAGGCCTGGCAGAGCTGGCTTCCGCGGCAGGCGCCCCTGCTCGTCGCGGTGCACGCCGACGACGCGATGGTGGACGGGCTCGACGCGTTCGTCGCCGGGCTCCCCGAGCTGGAGTGGCGGCCCGGCGACACCGCGGTCCGGGTCGGGCCGAGCGCGTCGAGCGCTGACGCCCCGGTCGAGCTCGCCTGGGACGGACCGTTCCTCGTGAACGACCGGCCCGTGGATGTCGCGGACGGCGTCCCCGTGACGCCACCGCACCTCGACAACCGCGCGACCCGGGTGGCGGCGGCCGACGACCTCGTCTCGGTGACGTGGGGCGGACACCTGCTCGAGATCGACCCCGTGGCGGGCCGACGACGAACGCCCGCGAGCGGCATACGCGACGAAGGGGTGGACGGCACCGATGGCGGCTGAGGACACCGACAACGCGCGGCTCTCCGTGCCGCCGCGAGCGCCGTGGACGGTCGCGGCGACGACTCCCGAGGCGCTGCACCGCGTGGCGGACGAGACCGCGCTCGCGACGTGGCGCCTCGGCCTGCGGCGGTGGTTCTGGGGCGAGGGCGTGTGCCTCCTCGGACTCGTGCGCTCGGCGCGCGCGTGGGGCGAGCCGGTGCCCGCGGCCGTCGTCGACTGGTACGACGCCCGCCTCGCCGACCCGGCAGCCGACCCGACCGCCCTCCTCGACCACGTCAACGAGGTCGCGCCGGGGGCGGCGGCGAGCCTGCTCGTCGCGGACGCCGACCGCGCGGCCTACCTCCCCGCCCTCGACCGGCTCCGGAGCTGGACGCTGCGACCCGAGGTGACCCGCGACCCGAACGGCGCCATCGAGCACTGGCCGGGCGGGGTCTGGGCCGACACGATGGTCATGGTGGGGGTCTTCCTCATGCGTCTCGGGGAGCTCCGCCGTGACCGGGAGCTGGTCGCCGAGGGCGTCGACCAGGTCCTCGCCCACGCCGCCCTCCTCCAGGACGCGACGGGTCTCTTCGTGCACGGCACGCACCGCGGTGAGGCGATCCCGTGCCACTGGGGTCGGGCCAACGCCTGGGCCGCCCTCGCGCTCGTCGAGGCGCTCGAGGTGGACGCCGGCCTCGTCGACGCCGGCGCTCGCGAGGAGGTGACGCAGCGGCTCGAGGCGCAGCTCGTCGCCCTCACGAGGACCCAGCCCGCGCACGGGATCTGGGACGTGCTCGTCGACGGCCACCCCGAGACGGCCGGCATCGCCGAGTCGTCCGCGGCGGCCGGGGTCGCGGCGGCGATGCTCCGCGCGGGGCCGCCACTGGGGACGGACCGCTTCACGGAGCCGGGGTGGCGCGCCCTGCGTGGCGTGCTCGGTCAGGTCGACGACGGGGTTCTCACCCGGGTCAGCGCGGGCACGGTCCTGCAGCTGATCCCCTTCGGCTACAGCGTGATTCGCGACGATCGGGCACAACCGTGGGGCCAGGGCCTGCTGCTCCAGGCCCTGGCCGCTGCCGGTGACGCGATCCGTCGTGGAGAGCCGGCGCGATGACCGCGCCTCGCGTCCTGTGCTGCGGCGAACCCCTCGTCGTGCTCTCGACCCACCCGGGTGACGACCTCGAGACGGCGGCCGAGCTGCACGTCGGCGTGGCCGGGGCCGAGCTCAACGTGGCGCTGCACCTGGCCCGGCTCGGGATGGACGTGCGCTTCGCGGGTGCGGTGGGGGACGACCCGTTCGGGGACCGCGTCCGGGCCGCCCTCGTGCGCGAGGGGGTCGACGACAGCGGCCTGCACGAGGTGCCGGGCCACCCCACCGGCGTCTACTTCAAGCAGCGGGTCGGTGGCGCCGGCAACGGCAGCGCCGTCCACTACTACCGGGCGGGCTCCGCCGCCACGAGCAGCTGGCCGCTCACCGACGACGACCTCCACGGCGTCGGCCACGTCCACGTGAGCGGCGTGTCCGCGGCGGTGTCGCCGTCGTTCCTCGCCCGGCTCGAGCAGTTGACCGCTCCCGAGCGCTCGTGGACCGTGTCCTTCGACCTCAACCATCGTCCCGCGCTCTGGCCCGCGGACGACGCGGGGCGGGTGCTCCGAGCCCTCGCCCGACGGTGCGACATCGTCCTCGTCGGGCTCGACGAGGCGGCCGAGGTGTGGGGGGCCCAGACCCGCGAGGAGGTCCGCGAGCACCTGCCGGAGGTGCCCGAGATCGTCGTCAAGGACGGTCCCGACCCGGCGTCGGTCTGGGCCGACGGTGCCTGGACCACGAGCGAACCGGTGCCCGTCGTCGTCGTCGAGCTCGTGGGGGCGGGCGACGCGTTCGCGGCGGCCTACCTCGCATCGAGACTGTCCGGTCACGGTCCCGGGGCGGCCATGCAGTCCGGGCACGTGCTCGCGGCGCACGTCATCGCGGAGACCGGCGACCAGGGCTCGCCCGATGCCGAGGCCTACACCCAGATCCGCGAGACCCTGCCCGGCCGCACCACCTGAGCGCCGTCGACGGCGGGCCCCAGTCAGTCGCTCGGGCGGTGCGCCGAGCGCGACTGCCGACGCACGAGCGGCCGCGGCAGGACCCGCAGCGCACCCACGATCGCCTTGTACTGCATACCCGGCACCGAGACGACCTTGCCCTTGTCGGCGTCCGCGAGCGCATCACGGACGAGCCGCGGGGCATCGAGCCACATGAACTCCGGCATGCGCGTCATGTCGAGGTCGGCCCGCTCGTGGAACTCGGTGTGGGTGAAGCCGGGGCACAGCGCGGTCACGCCGACCCCGGTCCCGGTGAGCTCGGACGCCAGCCCCTCGCTGAAGACCGTCACCCACGACTTCGACGCGCTGTAGGTGCCCGAGGCGATGAACGACGCCACCGAGGACACGTTGATGATCTGCCCCCGTCCGCGCTCCCGCATCGCCCGCCCGGCCGTATGCGAGAGGACCAGCACAGCCCGGGTAAGCACGTCGAAGACGGCTTCCTCGGCGGCGACGTCGTTGTCGAGGAAGCGCTGCTTGAGGGAGTAGCCCGCGTTGTTGACGAGGACGTCGACGGGGTCGTCGGCCGAAGCCACGCGCTCCGCGACCCGAGTCAGCGCCGCGCGGTCGGTGAGGTCGGCGGTCAGCACCTCGACGTCGATCCCGTGCTCGGACCCGAGCAGGTCGGCGAGCTCGTCGAGGCGGGCGGTGTCGCGCGCGACGAGGACGAGGTCGTGCCCGCGCGCCGCGAGCTGGACGGCGAACTCCCGGCCGATCCCGGCCGTCGCCCCGGTCACCAGTGCAGTGCTCATATCGCCATCCAACACGACCTTCCCGCATACCGTCCTTCCCGTATGCCGGCTCGTCCCGTATACCGTCCCGTCCCGTATGCCGTCCCGTCCCGTATGCCGGCCTTCCCGTATGACGTCCTTCCCGTATGCCGGCCCACGCGGACCGTGGGACCCGCGCCCACCCACGTGCCCCCCGGTGCACGACTGATTGCGCACAGTTCGCATCACCCGTGCAAACTGTGCGCAATCAGTCAGCCGGTCTGGAGTGGCGGCGGCTCCGTCGGGAGGCGGGCGCACGGTTCCGTCGCGCGAGGGAGGTGCTGCCGGCGCGACGTCGCCAGAGTGGAGACACCAGCGCACGACCTTCGCCGACTCACCCAGGGGAGCATCCATGACTGCACGCCGCCAGCGACCTGCCCGCCGAGCCCTCGCCACCGTCGCCGTCCTCGCGTCGGGACTGACGACGATGACGGTCGCGAGCGTCATACCGACGTCTGCGGCCGCGGCCGACCCGCGTCCGGACGCGAAAGCCTTCCTGCGGCAGGCCACCCAGCCGGCACCGCTCGCCTCAGCGGGGCGCCCCGAGGCACTGCGGGGCGGCCAGCGCAGTGACCTCGCGGCGGCGGTCCGCGGTGTCGTCGCCGACGGTGCGGTCGCAATGACGGTGCGTGCCGAACGCGACCGGTTCGCCCTCGGCGCGGCCGACGGGCTCCGGCAGTGGGGCGAGAGGCCGCCGGCCGGCAGGAACAGCCCGTTCCGCGTCGCGAGCAACACCAAGATGATGGTGGCGACCCTCGCGATGCAGCTCGTCGAGGACGGCACCTGGTCCCTCGACACGACCGTCGAGGACGTCTGGCCCGGGCTCATCCCCGGCCGGGGCGACGAGGTGACCATCGAAAACCTGCTCCAGCACTCGTCGGGCATCCCCGACGGCGTCTTCCCCGTGGTGACCGCCAACACGGACGGGCCGACGATGGCGGATGCGGTCGAGGCTCTCGAAGCCGACTACGAGCCGGAGCAGGTCCTCGAGGCCGCGCTCGCCCAGCCGTGGACGTTCGAGCCGGGCACGCAGGCCGTCTACTCCAACACCGGCTACATCGTGCTCGGCATGCTCCTCGAGCGCGCCACCGGTGCCCCGCTCGCACACCTGTTGCGCGACAACGTCTTCTGGCCCGCGGGGATGACCGGCACGGCATACCTCACCGAGACGGGGCTGCCCAAGCCCGCGCTCGTCGACACGATCACGGCCGACGGGCAGACCTACGACCTCGACGGGTTCGACCCCGAACTCTTCGCCGCCGCGGGCGCGGTGGTGTCGACGACGAAGGACCTCAATGCCTTCACCGAGGCGCTCGCCACCGGCCGGCTCGTGAAGCCGGCGACGTTCGAGCGGATGCGCCGGACCCGGCCGGTGCAGGTCACCGTCGACCCACAGGGCTCGCCGGTGCGCGTCGACTACGGGCTCGGCGTCTACCGGATGCCCGACCCCTGCGAGCCGGGGCAGTTCCTCTGGGGCCACGACGGCGCGACGTTCGGGACGTTGAGCTACGCGGTGACCTCGCTCGACGGCACCCGGCAGGTGAGCGCCGGGTGGACGGGGCGTGAGTACAACACCGACGGCAGCGTCTCCTACAACCCGATGGAGGCGATCGACGCCGCGCTGTCGGCGACCTGCGGGCGAGGCTGAGGCTGACGCGACCCATCGCCGGGCGAGCACCGGCCCAGCGTGATCTGGCCGACGGACCCGTGAAGTTACCCGGGGTCGTCACCTAGGCTGGGCCGGTGCGGATCGCCACGTGGAACGTCAACTCCATCCGGTCACGGATCGACCGGGTCGAGGCGTGGCTGCAGCGCAGCGACGTCGACGTCCTCGCCATCCAGGAGACGAAGTCGCGCGAGGACCAGTTCCCGCACGACCGCTTCGAGGCGATGGGGTATGCCGTGGCGCACCACGGCCTGAACCAGTGGAACGGCGTCGCGATCGCCTCCCGCGTCGGGCTCGAGGACGTCAGCCGCGGCTTCCCCGACCTGCCGCAGTGGGGTGAGCCGCCGGCCGCGGAGGCGAGGGTCATCGGCGCGACCGCGGGCGGCATACGGCTCTGGTCGGTCTACGTCCCCAACGGGCGGCACCTCGACGACCCGCACATGCAGTACAAGCTCGCGTGGCTCGAGCAGCTGCGCGCCCAGACCGCCGCGTGGGCCGCCGAGGGCGGGCCGTTCGCGCTCATGGGCGACTGGAACATCGCGCCGCGCGACGAGGACGTGTGGTCGATGGAGTACTACCTCGACAAGTCGCACGTGAGCCCGCCCGAGCGCGCCGCCTTCCAGGCCGTGCTCGATGCGGGCGTCGAGGACGTCGTCCGCCCGCACACGTCGGAGCCGGGCACGTACACCTACTGGGACTACCAGCGGCTGGCGTTCCAGAAGCGCCGCGGCATGCGGATCGACTTCATCCTCGCGTCGCCGCCGCTCGCCGCCCGCGTCGTCGGCGCGGCCATCGACCGCGAGGAACGCAAGGGCAAGGGCGCGAGCGACCACGCTCCCGTCGTCATCGAAGTGGAGGACTGATGAGCACGACGAGCAGCACCGGATGGAGCCGCGTCCTGTCGATCCCGGCAGCGGGCGGCGCGACGATCTCGGCGACGGAGTATGCCGCGCCGGGCACCCCTGCGGACGACACGCCGACCGTCGTCCTCGCGCACGGATGGACGTTGAGCCGCAAGAGTTGGGAGCCGGTCATCCGTGCGCTCCAGGCCGAGCGCAACGTGCGCGTCGTCGCGTACGACCAGCGCGGGCACGGCCGTTCGACGTGGGGATCGGTCAAGGCCCAGCCGATCCGCGAGCTCGGCAACGACCTCGCCACCGTCATCGCGGCCGTGGCGCCGGAGGGGCCGCTCGTGCTCGGCGGCCACTCCATGGGCGGGATGACGATCATGGCGTATGCCGGTCAGCACCCGAGCGCGTACGCGGACCGGGTGCGTGGCACGGTGCTCGTCGCGACGTCGGCGGCGATGGACGGGCGCAAGCCGGTGCCGGGCGAGAAGTTCTTCATGGGCATCGCGTCCAAGGCGCCGGTGGCGTTCCCGGGCCTGCCCCTGCCGAAGGCCATGCACCGACGAATGATCTTCGGGGAGAACCCTCCTCGCGACGGCGTGCGCGAGGCGACGCGCCAGATCACCCGCACGAAGATGGCGACGACGGGCCGCTACTTCCACTCGCTCGCGGCGCACGACGAGCTGGCATCGCTCGAGGCCGTCGGGGCTCGGCCGACCCGCGTCATCGTCGGCACGAAGGACTCGCTCACGCCGGTGCGCTGGTCGCGCACGCTCAACGAGCGCATCCCCGGCTCGGAGCTGACGGTGCTGCCGGGCAAGGGACACATGCTCACCTATGAGGCGACCGACGTCGTCGTCGACGCCCTCGTCGAGGCCATCGACCGCACGTGACCATGTGGACCGGACCGACCGACATGCAGTACGTGTGCTGAGCCGGGCACGCGGCGTTGTGCCACGCACGACCACGGCCCGCGTCGCCCTCTTTGCACGTCCGTCGGTCCACCCACCTGTCGTCGCAGCTCACCACTGATTGCGCAGACGTCGCACCACCGACGCGAACTGTGCGCAATGGGTCAGCGTGAGTGGGAGGTGCGGCGGAGGCCGAGGGCGAGGCTGGCGAGCGCACCGGCCAGGGCAGCGACGGCGGCGCCCCGGAAGACCCACTCGACCTGGACGACGGCCGCGTCGAGCAGCGCCTGCCCGTCGGTCTGGTCGGGCAGCGCGGCGATGGCGGCGTAGTACTGGTGCAGCCCGATCGCGGTGAGCAACGCGAGCCCGACGACCATGCCGATCATCCGGGCGACGACGACGAGCGCGCTCGCCGTGCCGTGGGCGTCGGCGGGTGAGTCGGCGAGGGCGGCGTTGTTGACCGGTGCCAGCGCGAGACCGATGCCGAACCCCACGAGGGCGAGCACGACCGTCGACGACCAGTGGTCGAGCGACCCACGCCCCCACGTCGACATGGCGACGAGCCCGACGGCCGCCAGCGCCAGCCCGACCCCACTGACGAGGCCGTCGCCCAGCCACCGCAGCGACCACCCGCCGAGCAGGGCCCCCACCGGCACCGCGACGAGGAACCGCACGAGCACGAACGCCGCAACCGTCTCGCTCTCGGTGTGCACGAGCCGGGCCAAGAGCGGCACGTCGACGATGACGGCGACGAGCGCGACGCCGACGCAGAGCGAGACGAGCAGCGCCCACCGGGTGCGCCCGACGACGACACCGCGCGGCACGAGCGGATCGCGGGCCCGCCGGTGGTGCAGCAGGTAGAGCACGGCGAGCACGACCGCGACCGGCAGCAAGGCGAACCCGAGTGGCCCGACGACCTCCTTCTCGGGGTCCGACGCGGCGAACGTCAGGACGATGCACCCCAGCGCACCACCGAGGAGGAGCGCGCCGAGCAGGTCCGCGCGCCGCAGCACCTCACGACCCGACCACAGCCACGCTCCGACGGCCGCGACCGCCAGCACCACCGCCACCACCCCGATCGGCGTCGCCAGTCGCGACGTCGACCCACCGAACGGCACGAACGGCACACCCCAGGTCACCGACGTCGCCAGCACCGCGGGGGCCGCGAGCGCGAGCCACCCCGCGCCGACGGCCAGGAGCGCAAGGAGCGCGGGCAGCGCACGCGGCCGGGACGGCATACCGCCACCGACGACCACCACGGCGGCAGCGAGCGCCACCCCGAGAACCGCATTGAGCCAGAAGATCGCCCGCCAGTCCGCCACGGCGAGGACCGCGGCACCCAGCACGGGACCGAGCACCGAGCCGAGCTCCTGCACTGCACCGACGACACCCAGCGGAGTCCCCCGCCGGTCCCGTGACCACAGCTGCGCGACGATCGCGAGCGTCGCCGGCACGAGCCCACCACCGCCGACGCCCTGGATCACTCGCCCGGCGACGAGGACCGGTAGCTCGACGGCCAGCGCGGTGATCGCCGACCCGATGACGAAGACGGCGAGGCACCCGAGCAGAACCCTTTGGCGCGCCACGAGATCCGCGAGCCGGCCGATGAGCGGCAGCACCGCGATGTAGCCGAGGAGGAAGCCCGAGACGATCGGTGTGGCCCGCTGGAGCGAGTCGATCCCGAGACCGACGCCGGCCATCATGTCGGTGAGGGCGAGGACGACGACGTAGGTGTCGGCGGCCGCGAGCGCGACGGCGACCGAGGCGGTCGCCAGCAGTGCCCTAGGGGCGGGTGATCTCAACCGGCGTCCCGTAGTCCTTGAGGCGCAGCGTGTAGGTGGACGTCGCGCCGGTGAAGAACGGCCCGGTCAGCTCGGCCCTCTGGACCGTGTCGTCCTGCCCGATCCCCCACGTCACCCGGAACTCGCCGGTGCCGTCGCCGAGGCTGAACAGCTCCTTGATGCGAGCGCCCGGGAGGGTGCCGGAGTACTGCTGCACGACGACCGCTCCGTCGCGGATCTTGTCTCCCGCCGTGGGGTTCGCGGTCTCCACGAGCAGCTGCGAGACGCCGGTCCCCGGGTCGAAGAACTTCGACGGGTTGGGTGCCCCGAGGGTCGAGAGGTCGATGGGGTTGTAGTCCGGCGTGAAGAACTTCATCCACGCGTCGTCGCCGATGGTGATGACCTCGGCCGACCCGCCGACGCCCTTGATCGTCGCGGTGACGGTGCCCTTGAACTTCGGCTCGGTCGGGTTGATCTCGCCGACGCCCTGGGCTCCGGTGACGCCGTTCTCCGCCTGCGGCACACCGCTGCTCGTGAGGGTGAGGTTGACGAACTTCGCCCCGTCGAAGGCCGTCTTCGCCGCCGCGAGGGCGGCCTTGGGGTCGGCCTGGGCGTCGTCCGCTCCCCCTCCCCCGGAACAGCCGGAGACGAGGAGGGCGGCGACCGTCACACCGGCCAGCAGAGCGCGTCGTCGCATGCGGCCACCCTACTGGCCGGTCAGCGCGGTCCCGGCGCACCTCGTCCGAGACCCGGCTCACGACGCAGCGGAGCCGGTATGCCGTGGCGCGCCACGGCATACCGGCTCTGCGTGCGCGTCGCGCACCGCGAGGGGCGAGGTGGGAGACGCGAGGTGCGGATCAGCGGACGGTGAGGCCGTCCCCCGACTCGTCGACGTCGACAGTGACGGCCTGCCCGTCGCGCACCTCACCGGAGAGGATGGCGCGGGCCAGCCGGTCGCCGATCTCCTTCTGGACGAGGCGGCGCAGCGGACGGGCGCCGTATGCCGGGTCGTAGCCCTTGTCGGCCAGCCACTTGCGCGCGGCGTCGGTGACGTCAAGCGTGATGCGGCGGTCGGCCAGGCGCGACTCGAGCGCGCGGACCTGGAGGTCGACGATGTGCGCGAGCTCCTCCTGCGACAGCGGCTGGAAGATGATGACCTCGTCGAGCCGGTTGAGGAACTCCGGCTTGAAGGCCGAACGCACCGCCGCCATGACCGCGTCCTCCTTGGCGTCCGGCTCCATCGTCGGGTCGATGAGGAACTGGCTGCCGAGGTTGCTCGTCATGACGAGGATCGTGTTGCGGAAGTCGACCGTGCGGCCCTGTCCGTCGGTGAGGCGGCCGTCGTCGAGCACCTGCAGCAGGATGTCGAACGTGTCCGGGTGGGCCTTCTCGATCTCGTCGAAGAGGACGACCGAGTAGGGCCGGCGGCGGACCGCCTCGGTGAGCTGGCCGCCCTCGTCGTGTCCGACGTAGCCGGGAGGGGCACCGATGAGCCGGGCGACGGCGTGCCGCTCGGAGTACTCCGACATGTCGATGCGGACCATCGAGCGTTCGTCGTCGAAGAGGAACTCCGCGAGCGACTTGGCCAGCTCGGTCTTGCCGACACCGGTCGGGCCGAGGAAGAGGAAGCTGCCGGTCGGCCGGTTCGGGTCGGCGATGCCGGCCCGGTTGCGGCGCACGGCGTCGGCGACGGCATTGATCGCCTTCTCCTGGCCGATGAGGCGGGCACCGATGATCGACTCCATCGCCATGAGCTTGGCCGTCTCGCCCTGGAGCAGGCGACCGGCGGGGATGCCGGTCCACGCGGAGATGACCTCGGCGATGTCGTCGGGTCCGACACGGTCCTTGACCATCGGCCCCTCGGAGTCGTCGCCGTCCCCACTGCCGGAGCCGCTGGACTTCTCGGCTTCGCTGGCGGCGGCGAGAGTCTTCTCGAGCTCGGGGATCTCACCGAACTCGATCCGGCTCGCGGACTCGAAGTCGTACTCGCGGCGGGCCTTCTCGAGACGGGTGCGGGCCTCGTCGATCTGGGCCTTGATGTCGCCGACCCGGTTGAGCCCGGACTTCTCCGCCTCCCAGCGGGCGGTGAGCGAGGCGAGCTCCTCGTTCTTGTCGGCGAGGTCGGCGCGCAGCTTCGCGAGCCGCTCGACCGAGGCGTCGTCGGACTCGCGCTCGAGGTGCAGCTCCTCCATCTTGAGCCGGTCGACGGCGCGGCGGAGCTGGTCGATCTCGACGGGGCTGGAGTCGATCTCCATGCGCAGTCGCGAGGCCGCCTCGTCGATGAGGTCGATGGCCTTGTCCGGCAGCTGGCGGCCGCTGATGTAGCGGTCGGACAGGCTTGCCGCGGCGACGAGCGCGGAGTCCTCGACCTCGACCTTGTGGTGCGCCTCGTAGCGCTCCTTGAGGCCGCGCAGGATCGCGATGGTGTCCTCGACCGACGGCTCGGGGACGAGCACCTGCTGGAAGCGCCGCTCGAGCGCGGGGTCCTTCTCGATGTGCTCCCGGAACTCGTCGAGGGTGGTCGCGCCGACGAGCCGCAGCTCGCCGCGGGCGAGCATCGGCTTGAGCATGTTGCCGGCGTCCATGGCGCCCTCGCCGGACGCACCGGCGCCGACGACGGTGTGCAGCTCGTCGATGAACGTGACGATCTGGCCGTCGCTGGCCTTGATCTCCTCGAGGACCTCCTTGAGGCGCTCCTCGAACTCGCCGCGGTACTTCGCACCGGCGACCATGGCGCCGAGGTCGAGGCTGATGAGCCGCTTGTCGCGCAGGGACTCGGGCACGTCGCCGTCGACGATGCGCTGGGCGAGGCCCTCGACGACGGCGGTCTTGCCGACGCCGGGCTCGCCGATGAGGACGGGGTTGTTCTTCGTGCGACGCGACAGGACCTGGACGACGCGGCGAATCTCCGAGTCGCGGCCGATGACGGGGTCGAGCTTGCCCTCGCGGGCGGCGTCGGTGAGGTCGGTGCCGTACTTCTCGAGGCCCTCACCGCCCTCGGCGGGGGTCTCGCTCTCGACCTTGCGACCACCGCGAGCCGCGTTGATCGCGGCCTCCATGTCGGCGGCGCCGCGCTTCTCGACGGCGGCGAGGTTGCCGGTCTCGGCGAGCGCGAGCAGCAGCAGGTCGACGGCGAGGAAGGAGTCGCCGCGAGCGCGCATCAGGGTGTCCGCCTGCTGCAGCACGGCGAGAGCCGCACGGCCGAAGGTCGGCGCCTGGGCGGCACCGGAGGTCGCGGGCAGGGTTCGGATGCGCGCATCGGCCTGGGACAGCACATGCTGGGCACCGGTGCCGGCGGCCTGCAGCAAGGCATCGGCCTGCGGGGTGTCGAGCCGGATGAGCGAGCTCGTGATGTGGTCGGGGGTGATCTCGGGGTTGCCGTTCTGCTGCGCCTCGCGCTGCGCGAGCGCGAGCGCCTCGGCGACCTTGGCGGTCGGCTTCAGCTCCATACGGTTGATGTTCTCCTGTCGTGGACGATTGGTCTACTGGAGACAACAACGCCAAAGTTGAGCGCATTCCGCTCAACTTCGAGTCGTGGACTACTTTTGTTGGCTTTTGTTGGCCGTATGCCGGCCACGCAGAGCGCGGGACCCGCGCTTCTTGAGCCGTATGCCGGCCCGCGCGGCGCGTGGGACCGCGCGCCTCAGCAGGTGGCGGCGAGGTCCTGGACCTCGTCCGTGGGCGCGGTCGGCGTCGGGCTCGACGGCTCGTCCGTCGGCTCCTCGGTGGGCTCCTCCGACGGGTATTCCGTGCTCTCCGAGGGGCTGGGCGACGCCGGCGTGGTCGGCTGCGGGTCGATGGCCGACTGGACGAGCTCGCGGATCTCGTCGAAGTCGGGATCGGTGACGTCGACGACCTTGTTCGTGATCGGCAGGCTGCGGATCGTGCCCTTTTCCTGGATCGTGCCGACGAGATCAGCCCAGGCAGGCAGCTCCGAGGTCGGGATGTCGACGGTGACGTTGTTCTTGACCACCTCCGCCAGGGCTGGGTAGTTCTTCAACAGCTCGGCCGGGTTCGCCTGCGAGAGAATGGCGCCCGTGACGCACCGTTGCCGGCGCATCCGGCTGAAGTCGTCGCTGCCGGCGCGCGAGCGGGCATACCAGAGCGCCTTCTTGCCGTCGAGGCGCTGGCGACCCGGCTCGATCCACTTCTCCTCGTCGTTGGAAAAGATGATCCGCCCGTTCCTGAGCTGACAGTCCATGCACACGCGCTCCTGGACGTTGACCTCGACCCCCCCCATGGCGTTGACGAGCGCCTCGAACCCCTTGAGGTCGACGACGAGGGTCCGGTCGATGTCGAGCCCGAGGATCTCGCCGATGACGTCGCGCGTCGAGCGCAGGCCGGGGTTGTCCTCACCGGGGAAGAGGTCCGGGTTGTCCGTGGCCAGCGTCCAGATCCCGTTGAGGAGGCACTCGTCACCGCAGTCGTAGCCGTTGGGCCACAGCTGCGAGAGCGGGTTGCTCGCCGGGATGGGCACGCGCTCGAGGTTGCGCGGAAGCCCGAAGAGCACGGTGTCCCCGGTCGTGGTGTCGATGCTCGCGACCATCATCGAGTCGGTGCGGACCCCGATGCGGTCGGAGCCGGCATCGGACCCGAGCAGCAGGACGTTCACCCGCGGTTGCCCGGCCCACTCGTTGGCGTCGGACTCGTCGGCGTCACCGGTGAGCACGCTCACCACGTCGCGCTGGATCGTGAGGTATTGCACGGCCTTGGCCGCCGGGGCCAGCACGACCAGGCAGCAGGCGATGGCGAACAGGCTGCGCCAGCGACCACCCGGTCCCTCGTGGTCGGTCTCGCGCGCGGTGAGCAGGATGCCGAGGCACCACAGGATCGCTCCGACGACGACGATGACGAGGAGGGCGATGAGCAGGGTCGGGCGCACGGCGAGGTCGAGGGCTGCACCGAGGAGGCCCTTGCGCCACGCATAGAACAGCGCCAGCAGCACGACGAGCGCCGACGACAGGAGCAGGAGCACACCGAAGGGCCGCCGCCGGGTCGGGATCAGGCCGGCGCCGGGCAGCAGCGTGCTCAGAGCCGTCAGGCCATAGAACCGGCCATTGCGCGGGTCGGCCGACCGGCGTCGCACGGGCTCGGGACGCCGACTCTCAGGTGTGGGCACCGGCTCATCATGCCGCCTGACCATGAGAGTTCAGCGTGGGTTCGCTGAACACGCCGGTGACACGTGATCTGACCCGGTCCACGGCAGCGACTCGGCGGGGCGGACCGGCACCGCCCACTTCGGCGCGACGTGCTCACGGCGGGACGCGCGAGTCGCCCAGCGAGCGATGTGCGGGGCGGCGTGCACCCGCCACCACTCGACCTCGTCCGCGAGCAACCGCGCCGGCCGACGACGCGGCACCGGGTCCAGGGGCGGGGGCTCGGACGATGCAGCGAGGCCGAGGAGCTGGGAGACCTCCGACGCGAGGCGCAGGTGACCGAGGGCCGAGGGGTGCACGCGGTCGGCCGCCCACAGCCGGGTGTCCTGCCAGGTCTGGCGGCCGGACACGTCCGCGACGACCGCACCGTGGTGCGCCGCCATCTCGCGCAGCCCGGCGTTGAGCGCTCGCACCCGGGCCCGCACCGGCCGCAGGACGGGCGACCCACTCACCTCGAACCCGGTGAAGACCACGACCGTCGCGACCGCCGCGAGATGCGCCAGCACCTCGTCGAGCGGGGCGAGCACGTCGTCGAGGCGCATCACCGGTCGCAGGATGTCGTTCCCGCCGGCCCACACGGTGACGACGTCCGGCCGCAGCTCCAGGGCCGTCGGCAGCTGCTCAGCCGCGACGTCGCGGGCCGTCTTGCCGCGCAGTGCGAGGTTGGCGTAGTCCGACGTCGCGTCGAGTGCCGCGAGGCGGGCCGCGACGAGGTCGGCCCAGCCGCGCAGCCCGTTGGGCCACGCCGGGTGGGGGTCACCGACTCCTTCGGTGAGCGAGTCGCCGAGGGCGACGAACCGGGCCACGACCGGACCGTATGCCGTCCGCTCCCGTCCGCAGTAACGGTGCGTTGACGTGTTCGGGACGACTGGGCGAACTCCCGGCGACGGGGCGCACCCGGCGTTGAGCCGCACAGGAGTCGTGACCACCATGTGCTCATGCAGCCCGGACGCTTCGTCGCCGTCGGCGACTCCTTCACCGAAGGGGTCGGCGACCCGAACCTGCACTACCCCAACGGGTTCCGCGGGTGGGCGGACCGCATGGCCCGACAGCTCGGCCGGGCCGATCCCGCGTGGGAGTACGCGAACTTCGCGATCCGCTCCAAGGTGCTCGACCAGGTGGTCGACGAGCAGCTCGACGACGCGCTGGCGCTCACGCCCACCCACATCTCGTTCTACGCCGGCGGCAACGACATCCTCTCGTTGCGCTCGGACATCGGAGCCCTCATGAGTCGCTACGAGCTCGCGCTGAAGCGACTCGTCGACAGTGGCGCCCACGTGCTCGTGTTCACGGCCTTCGACACCCGGACGACGGCCCTCCTCGAGCCGCTGCGCCGTCGGGTGCTCACCTTCAACGACGCCGTTCGCGACCTCGCCGCGACGCACGGCGCGACCCTGCTCGACCACACCCTCATGCGCGAGTACGACGACCGCCGGCTCTGGGCGCCCGACAAGATCCACATGAACCGGCATGGGCACAAGCGGATGGCCGCGTTCGTGCTGCGCGAGCTCGGCATCCCGCACACCCTCAAGGTGCGCGAGCTCGACGAGTGGCAGCCGCGTGGGTGGCGGCGCGCGGTCCAGGAGGAGACGTTCTTCCTGCGCACCGAGGTCGCACCGCTCGTGCGGCGCCGGCTCACCGGTCGCTCGGAGGGCGACCTCGCCCAGCCGAAGTGGCCCGAGCCGATCCGCCCGGCCGACGGCATGAAGCGCCTCGCCCGCCGTCAGGCCCGCGCCCGCCAACCCCACTGATTGCGCACAGTTCGCACCACCCACGCGAACCCTGCGCAAGAAGTCACCACTGATTGCGCACAGTTCGCACCCCCGACGCGAACCCTGCGCAAGAAGACACCACTGATTGCGCACAGATCGCACCACCCACGCGAACCCTGCGCAATAAGTCGCACTGATTGCGCACAGATCGCATCACCCACGCGAACCCTGCGCAATAAGTCGCCAGTGTCAGCGGGCGCCAGTGTCAGCGGGCGGGGTAGGGCTTGGGGAGGCGCATGCCACGCTCGGCCATGATCGCCCGCAGCCGGTCCGGGTAGTTCGTGATGAGCCCGTCGACCCCCGCGTCGAGCAGCGCCTCCACCGTCGCCGGGTCGTCGACGGTCCACGGCACGACCTTGAGCCCTCGCGCGTGGGCGGCGTCGACCATCTCGGCCGTGGCATAGAACCGGAACCCGGGCTGACCGACCGTGCCGTTCTGCGGGAACCCGTAGTTCGGCGACAGCGTCGTGACGCCCTCGATCGAGTCGGCAGCCGCCACGAAGTCGCCACCGAAGTCGTCGGCATCGATGCCGCCGAGCCACGGCGACGCGCCCGGCTTGCCGACCTGGAGGAAGTCGTAGTTCGTCAGCGCGACGAGCGGCCACGACGGTGCAAGCCGGTGCATCTGCATGAGCGCACCCCAGTCGAAGGACTGGATCGTCACCTGCTTCTCGAGCCCGCTGGCCCGGATCTCCTCGAAGACGCGCCGCACGAAAAGCGTTCTGGGAGCGGTCTGTTCGGGCGCACCCGCCTCGACCTTGGTCTCGATGTTGAGCATGACCTGCCGCGCCTTGCGCTCCGCGACGAGCGCCAGCACGTCACGCAGCTCGGGCATCCGCGCCCCCTCGACGACCTCCTGCTCCGGGAACCCCGCAAGCTGCTGGTAGCCGCAGTTGAGCGTCTTCACCTGGGCCAGCGTGAGGTTGGTGATGTAGTCCCCGACATACGGGAACTCGGGGTCGCCCGCGAACGCCGGCGCCGTGTCGACGCACTTCTGGGCGCTCACCTGACGGTCGTGCGTCACGATCACCTTCTCGTCCTCGGTCACCTGCGTGTCGAGCTCGAGGGTGCTCACCCCGAGGTCGAGCGCCGTCGCGAAGGCCTCGAGCGTGCTCTCCGTCGTGAGCCCGATGCCGCCACGGTGGGCCTGCAGGTCGAACTGGGTCTTCTGCGGCAGCACCTTCGGGCCGGTCGGCTCGGGCGGGGCCGCGGCGGCAGGGCCCGCGACCGCGAGCGCCGGAGCGACGACGGCAGCAGTGAGACAGGTGGCGAGGACTCGACGTGTGGTCATGCCTCGACGCTGCCACGCGCGACCCGCCCCCGCTCGGTCAGCGAGGTGACCACCCGGCGAACTCTGCGTGACCCCGGTGGCGAGCGGCCGGCATACCGATGAAGAACCGCGACCGTATGCCGGTCGCGCGCCTCACAGCGCGAGGCGCCGGACCGCTTCGCTCACCAGCTCCTCGGGGGACTTGCGCACGTCGAGGACGACCCCCGACTCGTCCGGACCGAGCGGCTCGAGGGTGTCGATCTGCGACTGGAGCAGTTCGGGCGGCATGAAGTGCCCCTTGCGACCACTCATGCGTTCGCGGATGACCTCGGCCGGACCGTCGAGGTGGACGAAGTCGAGGGACGGCGGCCCCTCGCGCAGCAGGTCGCGATAGGTCCGCTTCAGCGCCGAGCAGGTGATGATCGTCGACTCCCCCGCAGCGGCCCGCTCGACCATCCAGTCGCGCAGCGCCCGTAGCCACGGCCAGCGGTCCTCGTCGGTGAGCGGCACTCCGGACTCCATCTTCTCGATGTTGGCCTTGGGATGGAACTCGTCGGCCTCGGCGAAGGTCAGCCGCAGGCTCGACGCGTCGGCGATGCCGCGGGCGATGGTCGTCTTGCCGCTACCGGAGACGCCCATGACGACGATGTGCCTGGTGCTCATCGGGCGAGCCTACCCAGCGAGCGACTTCACGCACTGGGGGGTTGCGGAGAAGCGGTTCTCGGCGGATGGTGTCCCAGCACAGGGAGGAGGATCGGCATGTCCGCAGGTCAGCGCCACACATCACACCGCAGCAGTACCCGGTCGAGGTCCAGGATCGCCGCCACGATCGGGGCCGCCGTCGTCGCGGGAGCCCTGCTCGGGGCATGCTCGCAGGGACCGGCCAACGACCCCGACACGGTCACCGTCTGGAACCTCGACAGCCAGCCCGACCGGATCGCCGCGGCCGAGAAGATCGCGGCCCGCTGGACCGAGCAGACCGGCACGAAGGTCGAGCAGGTCGCCGTCCAGGAGAACCAGGTCCCGTCGCTCCTCGCGTCGGCCGCCGTCTCGGGCACGCTCCCGGACGTCATCGCCGGGGCGCCGCTCGCGCTCGTCCGCCAGCTCCAGGGACTCGAGCTCCTCGACACGGCCGCGCCCGGTCGTGTCGTCGACGCGCTTGGGACGGAGACGTTCGCGGACAACGCCCTCGAGCTCACCCGGGACGGCGACACCCAGCTCGCTGTCCCGTCGGACGCATGGGTGCAGGTCCTCGTCTACCGCAAGGACCTCGTCGACGCCGCCGGGCTCGAGGCGCCCACGACCTACGACACGATTCGCCGCGCAGCGCAGGAGCTCACGACGAAGAACGTCTTCGGCATCACCCTCGCCACCGACCCGGGCGACCCCTTCACCCAGCAGACCTTCGAGGCCCTCGCCCTCGGCAACGGGTGCCAGCTCGTCGGGGACGACGGGCAGGTGACGCTGGACTCGCAACCGTGCGCAGCGGCATACGACCTCTATGGCGAGCTGGCGACGCAGCGCTCCCCCGACGGCACCCAGAGCGTCGACTCGACGCGCGCGACGTACTTCGCCGGGCAGTCGGCGATGCTCATCTGGTCGACGTTCGTCCTCGACGAGATGGCCGGGCTGCGCAATGACGCGCTGCCGACGTGCCAGCAGTGCCAGGGCGACAAGACCTGGCTCGCCAAGAACTCCGGCATCGTGTCGGCGTTCACCGGGCCGGACTCGAGCGAGCCGACCGGCTACGGCGAGATCGCGTCGTGGGCCGTCCTCACCGGGTCCGACCGCGCCACCGGCGACTACGTGCAGTTCATGATGTCGGACGGGTATGCCGACGCCCTCGCCATCGCACCCGAGGGCAAGTACCCCGTGCGCACCGGTGACGAGTCCGACCCGCAGAAGTTCACCGACCTGTGGCCGACCCTGCCCGCCGGCGTCGACGAGAAGAAGCCGCTCAACGAGGTCTATCCCGCGCAGACGCTGCAACAGATCGCGGACGCCACCACCCGCATCCAGCGCTGGGCCATCCCCCAGGGGCAGGGCCAGCTCCTCGGTCCCGTCGTCGCCGAGCTGGTCGTCCCCAAGGGGCTCGCCGCGCTCGCCACCGGCGAGACCCCCCGCGCCACCGCGGCCTCCACCCAGGACGCCGTCGTCGAGATCCAGAGGTCGCTGCGATGACCGCCACCACCCCCGTCACGGCGACCGACACCGGCGCCACCCCGAACCCGCGCACCCGCACCAAGCGCGACAACCGTGACGGGATCGCGATGGTGCTGCCGACCGTCGTCATCGTCGTCGCGGTCATCGTCATCCCGGTGCTGTGGAACCTCGTCCTCGCCTTCCAGGACCTGCGGCTCATCGACCTGCGCGACGCCGGGCCGTTCGACAACCTCACCCTCGAGAACTTCCGCCGCGTCTTCACCGGTCCCGGCTTCTGGCAGGCGCTGTGGAACACCGTCGTCTACTCCGTGCTCTCGACGGCCGGCTCGATCCTCGTCGGGCTCGGGGCGGCACTCGCGCTGCGGCGGCCGTTCCCGGGTCGCGGGGTGCTGCGGGCGCTCATGCTGCTCCCCTATGTCGCGCCCGTCGTCGCGGTTGCGTTCACGTGGGAGATGATGCTCAACCCGCAGTTCGGCATCGTCAACGTCTGGGGTCAGCGGCTCGGCATGGACCGGCCGATCGACTTCCTTGGGCAGGCGCCGTGGGCGATGGCGACCGTCATCGCGTTCGAGATCTGGCGCTACTTCCCGTTCGCGTTCCTCTTCCTCACCGCGCGGCTGCTCACCGTGTCGCACGACACCGAGGAGGCCGCGGTCATGGACGGCGCGTCGACGTGGCAGCGCTACCGCTACATCGTCCTGCCGCAGCTGCTGCCCGTCATCGCGCTGCTCTGCGTGCTGCGACTCATCATGACGTTCAACAAGTTCGACGACGTCTACCTCCTCACCGGCGGAGGCGCCGGTACCGAGGTCGTCGCGGTCCGCGTCTACGACACCCTCACCGGCCGGTTCGATGTCGGCGGCGCCGCCGCGCAGGCAATCATGCTCGCGCTCTTCCTCGCCGTCGCGCTCGGGCTCTACCACCGGATCCTCCGTCGACAGGAGCAGCGGTCATGACCACGACACATGCCTCGTCCGACCGTCGTGCCTGGTCACTGGTGCGCTGGGTCGTCCTCGCCGTCCTCACGGTCGCGGCCGTCTTCCCCTTCTACTACATGCTCATGCTGAGCTTCGTGCCCATCGAGTCGCTCCTGCTCGACCCGGGCCGTATCTGGGTCGCGGGGCAGCAGCTCACGACCGAGACCTACCGCACCGTCCTCGCGTCGACCGAGAACGAGGGGCAGGGCTTCGGCCTCTTCCTGCGCAACTCCGCGATCGTCGCCACCGCGTGCATGGTCATCACCCTGCTCATCTCGATCCCGGGTGCGTATGCCGTCGCGCGGCTGCCGTTCATGGGCCGGCGCACCGTGAGTGCGCTCTTCCTGTCGGTCTACCTCTTCCCGACGATCGTCCTCGCGGTGCCGCTGTTCATCGCGTTCGCGAAGGTCGGGCTGCAGTCCTCGCTCGTCGGGCTCATGCTCGTCTACGTCGTGCAGACGATCCCCGTCTCGATCTACATGCTGCGCACCTACTTCGAGACGATCCCGGAGACCGTCGAGGAGGCCGCGGAGATCGACGGCGCAGGCCGGTTCGCCACGATGCGGCACATCACCCTGCCGCTCGCGATGCCGTCGATCCTCTCCACCGGGCTCTACGTCTTCATGATCGCGTGGAACGAGTTCCTCTTCGCGCTGCTCTTCCTCGCCGCGCAGCCGGAGCGCTGGACCGTCTCGCTCGGCCTCGCCCAGCTCTCCAACGGCATCGAGGTCCCCAAGACGGTCCTCATGGCCGGCTCGGTCATCCTCACCGTGCCGATCATCGTGCTCTACTCGATCGCCGAGCGCGCCCTCACCGAGGGCCTCACCGCCGGGGCCGACAAGGGCTGACCCGGGCTGACCCGGGGCTGGCGATTGAGTCGGTATGCCGCCCGCTCACCGCGCGCGGCCGGCATACGGAACGCGCGCGGAACGGCATACGGAACGCTGCGAAACGGCATACGGCACAACGCAGTTCGGCCCCGTCACCGCGAACGGTGACGGGGCCGAGACCGGTCCGACGGGGTCGTCAGCTCACTGGGTGAGCTTGGACAGGGTCGGGTCGTTGGCGTAGGCCTCCTTGGCGTTCTCCTTGGTCACGATGACCGGCTCGAGGAGGTTGGCCGGGACGACCTTGACGCCGTTGTCGTACTGCTCGGTGTCGTTGACGGTCGGCTTCTCACCCTTTTGCAGCGCCTTGACCATGTCGATGGTGGCCTTGACGAGGTTGCGGGTGTCCTTGTTGATCGTCGAGTACTGCTCACCGGCCATGATCGACTTGACCGACTCGACCTCGGAGTCCTGGCCGGTGACGACGGGGAGCGGCTTGCCGGCGGCCTTGACCGACGTCATGATCGCGCGGGCGAGGGTGTCGTTCGGCGAGAGGACGCCGTCGATCGGGGTCGAGGAGTACGAGCCCGACATGAGGGTGTCCATGCGCTTCTGCGCGTTCTCGGCCTTCCAGCCCTGGGTCACGGCCTGGGTGAACTGCGTCTGGCCGGAGACGACCTTGAGGGTGCCGTCGTCGATCTTCGGCTGGAGCACCTTCATGGCGCCGTCGAAGAAGACCTTCGCGTTGGCGTCGTCGGGCGAGCCGGCGAAGAGCTCGATGTTGTAGGGGCCGTTGGGCTTCTTGGCCTTCATGCCGTCGAGGAGGGCCTGACCCTGGAGCTCGCCGACCTTGAAGTTGTCGTAGGCGACGTAGTAGTCGACCGCGTCGGTGTTGAGGAGCAGGCGGTCGTAGGCGATGACCGTCGCGCCGGAGTCCTTGGCGGCCTTGAGCTGGGTGCCGAGCTGGCTGCCGTCGATGGCGCCGACGACGACGACCTTGGCGCCCTTGGTCACCATGGACTGGAGCTGGTTCTGCTGTTCACCGACACCGCCGTTGGCGAACTGGACGTCGGCCTTGAAGCCGGCCTCGCTGAGCCCGTCCTTGAAGAGCTGCTCGGCGAGAACCCAGTTCTCGGAGGTCTTCTGCGGGAGGGAGACCCCGATCGTGGAGTCCGCGGGGAAGCCGGCGGCCGCGGACTCGCCGCCGGAGCCGGTGTCGGTGCTGCCCTCGTCGGCCCGGCCGCAGCCGGTCAGCGCGAGAGCCGTGACGGCGGAGACGGCCATCATCTTGGTGAGGGTGCGCATGTGACTCTTTTCCTTCGTATGCCGTGACTCACCCGGGCGGGCGGGTCACCTGTGGTGGCGGGCTGGCGTGGTCGATGACGGGCGGGCCGTCAGGACTCCTGGCCCACCTTCTCGGTCGTCTCCTCCGTGGAGCGGCGGCCGAAGTTCTGCATGAGGAGGCCGGTGATGGACCGGCGCCCCTGGCTCTTGTTGTAGACGTCGAAGGCGACGGCGGCGAGCAGGACGAGACCCTTGATGATCTGCGTCCAGTCGGCGCCGACACCGAGGAGCTGCAGTCCGTTGTTGAGGACGGCCATGACGAGGCCACCGATGACGGCCCCGACGACGGTGCCGACGCCACCGGTGACGGCGGCGCCACCGATGAAGACGGCCGCGATGGCGTCGAGCTCCCAGCCGACCCCGTCGAACGGCCCGGAGGCGTTGGACCGGGCGACGAACATCATCCCGGCGAGGGCCGCGAGCACCGACATGTTCATCATGACGAGGAAGTTGACCCGCTTGGAGCGGACACCGGAGAGCTCGGCGGCGTGCCGGTTGCCACCGACGGCGTAGATGTGCCGGCCGATGATCGTGCGCGTCGAGAGGAACCCGTAGAGCAGGACGAGCGCACCGAGGATGAGCGCCGAGATCGGCAGCGACGTGCCACGGCGGCCCGAGGCCATCGTGAGGATCACCGCGAGGATCGCGGCGCAGATGAGCGCGAGCCGGATGCCGAGGACGGTGCCGCTCTCGACGTCCGCGCCGATCTTGCGCTGGTTGCGGCGGTTGCGGAGGGCGCCGAAGACGATGGCGGCACAGAGGGCGATGCCGATGAGCAGCGTGAGGTTGTTGTAGCCCGTGCGTGGCCCGACCTCGGGCAGGTATCCGGCGCCGATCATCTGGAACTGCTCGGGCACGGGGATGGTGAGCGACTTGCCGACGTACTGGTTCGCGCCGCGGAAGATGAGCATTCCCGCGAGGGTGACGATGAAGGCGGGGATGCCGACGACGGCGACCCAGAAGCCCTGCCAGGCGCCGACGAGGGCGCCGATGACGAGGCCGAGCAGGATGCCCGCCCACCACGGGATGCCCCAGTCCCGCATGGCGATGGCGACGACGATGCCGGCGAAGGCCGCGACCGAACCGACCGAGAGGTCGATGTGGCCGGCGATGATGACGAGCACCATCCCGATCGCCATGACGAGGATGTAGCTGTTGCCTTGGAAGATGTTGATGACGTTGCCGGGGTCGAGCACCAGGCCGCCCGTCGCCACCTCGAAGAAGACCAGCAGGAAGACGAGGGCGAAGATCATCCCGAACTGGCGGATGTCTCCCCCGAAGATCTCCTTGAGCTTGTTCATGCGACGTCCTCCGGGGTCGGGGCAGGGATCGAGCCGCTGGAGCTCGTCTGGGTCATGAGCCGCATGAGCGACTCCTGGTCGGCTTCGTTCTTGTCGAGGACGCCGGTGATGCGGCCCTCGCTGATCGTGTAGATGCGGTCGCTGAGCCCGAGCAGCTCGGGCAGCTCGGAGCTGACGACGATGACGCCCTTCCCCTGGTTCGCGAGGCGCTGGATGATCCCGTAGATCTCGTACTTCGCGCCGACGTCGATGCCGCGCGTGGGCTCGTCGAGGATGAGCAGGTCGGGGTCGGTGAAGAGCCACTTGGCCAGGACGACCTTCTGCTGGTTGCCGCCCGAGAGCTTCGCGACGCCGTAGTCGACGCTCGGTGTCTTGGTGCGCAGGGCCTGCCGGTAGTCCTCGGCCGCCGTGTGCTCGGCGCGCCGGTCGATGACGAGGTTGCGGGCGATCTTCTTGAGCTTGGCCGAGACCGTCGTCGTCTTGACGTCGTCGAGGAGGTTGAGGCCGAGCACCTTGCGGTCCTCGGTGACGTAGCCGATGCCGGCGTCGATGGCCGCGGGCACGGAGCGCAGGTCGACGCGCTTGCCGTTGAGCGTCATCGTGCCGCCGAGCCAGGTGCCGTAGGAGTGCCCGAAGATCGAGCGCATCAGCTCGGTGCGGCCCGAACCCATGAGGCCGGCGAACCCGACGATCTCGCCGCGGCGGACGAAGAACTCGGACTGCTTCGCGACGAGCCGCTCGGGGACCTGCGGGTGGGCGACGGTCCAGCCCGAGATCTCGAACATCGTCTCGCCAATGTCCGGGGTGTGGTCGGGGAAGCGCGACTCGAGCGAGCGGCCGACCATGCCGCGGATGATGCGGTCCTCGTCGACGGCGCCCTCACGGATGTCGAGGGTCTCGACGGTCCGGCCGTCGCGGATGATCGTGATCGCGTCGGCGATTGCCTCGATCTCGTTCAGCTTGTGGCTGATCATGATGCTCGTGATGCCGCGCTCGCGCAGGCCGCGGATGAGGTCGAGCAGGTGCTGGGAGTCCTCTTCGTTGAGCGCGGCGGTCGGCTCGTCGAGGATGAGCAGCTGGACGTCCTTGGACAACGCCTTGGCGATCTCGACGAGCTGCTGCTTGCCGACGCCGATGTTCTTGATCGGGGTCTCGGGGTCCTCGCGCAGGCCGACCCGGGCGAGCAGCTCGCGGGCCTTGTTGTTGGTCTTGACCCAGTCGATGGCTCCGCGCCGGGTCTCCTCGTTGCCGAGGAAGATGTTCTCGGCGATGGACAGCTCGGGGATGAGTGCGAGCTCCTGGTGGATGATGACGATGCCCGCGTGCTCGGAGTCGCGGATGCTGCCGAAGGCGACGTCCTGGCCGTTGTAGCGAATCGTGCCGTCGTAGGACCCGTGCGGGTGGACGCCGGAGAGGACCTTCATCAGCGTCGACTTGCCGGCGCCGTTCTCACCGACGATGGCGTGCACGTCACCGCGGCGGACGGTGAGGGTCACGTCGGACAGCGCCTTGACGCCGGGGAACGTCTTGGTGATCCCGACCATCTCGAGGATGGGTGCGCGGGGCGTCGCGTCGACCACATCGTCTCCTTGTCACGTTCTGCTCCCGGGGACCACGGCGGCCCCGGTGCGCCCGATGCTAGACCCAGAAGCGGGGTGCGCGAGAACGGTCCCGCAGAGTCCTGTCCCCCTTGTCCGGTGGACAGAGTCGACTGGACATTTCTGCGGCGTCACCGCATGACAACGCGGGTGGGCCGTGTCACGAACCGGTCACGGACGGCAACCTCGCGGGAGTGCTCAGTCGCTGCGCGGGTCGTACCAGCCGTCGTGCTCCTCGGCGAGCGCCTGGAAGCGGTCGCGCAGCCCGGAGGCGACGGGGCCGGTCGGGTCGGCGACGTTGTCCTCGATGACGTGCACGCCCCACTCGGCGTCCTCGGCGTCGTCTTCACCCGCGTTGGCGACGCGGACGACCCGGACCTCGGTGAAGCCCTCGTCGGCGAGCTCGTCGCCGATGCGCTCGGCGACCTCACGGTCGGGGAAGAGAAGCAGGTGCTCGGTCACGGTTCGCCAGTATGCCGTCCGCTCACCACGCGCTCCCACCCCACCACGCGCTCCCACCGCACCCGCCCCGCGCGTCCCGCCCCTCCGACTGGTTGCCCAGCCCCGGCGCCCCTACCCGACTTATTGCGCACAGTTCGCATCCGTCGGCGAACTGTGCGCAATAAGTCGGCACTGACTGCCGAATCCGTTCGCCCCCATCCGCACCGAACCAGCAACACGTCGGCACTGATTGCCGATTCCGTTCACCTCTCAGGGGCGCCAGAGGACGAGGGCCTGCGAGGCGGAGCCACCCGGCATACGGCGACGGGGCCGCTCACCGAGGCGACCGACCCGGATCTCGCCACCGGGCCCCGCGGAGAAGATCCGCGAGCCGCCGGCCACCGCCCCGTCGAGCCGACCCACCTCCGCGGTGAGCTCGGCGACGCGGCTGCGCAAAGCACTCACCTGGTTCTCGAGCTCGAGGATGCGGGCGATCCCGGCGAGGGAGACGCCCTCCTCCTGGGAGAGGCGTTGCACCTCGCGGAGCCGCTCGACGTCACGGGCCGAGTAGCGGCGCCCGCCACCGCGGGTCCGCGACGGCGTGACGAGCCCGAGCCGGTCGTACTGCCGCAACGTCTGCGCGTGCATCCCGGCGAGCTCGGCCGCGACCGAGATGACGAAGACGGGAGCCTCATCATCCGGCCGCGGCGCGTTCTCGCTCGTGCTGCGTCGACCGTCGCGGACGGCCATGTCAGGCCTTGGCCTTCTCCGCCAGCTCCGCCCTGGGGTCGGCGTCGCCGGCCTCGGTGCGCAGCGTCTCGACGGCCTCACGAGCCTTGTCGGACAACGTCTCCGGGACGACGACGTGCACCTTGGCCAGCAGGTTGCCGGTGCTCTTCTTGCCCTTGACGCCACGCCCCTTGACCCGCAGGACTCGCCCGCTGGGCGTGCCGGGAGCGATGCGGACCTTGACCGAGCCACCGTCGAGGGTCGGCACGGGAACGGTCGCCCCGAGCGTCGCCTCGGCGAAGGTCACCGGCAGCTCGACCGTGAGGTCGTTGCCCTCCCGCCCGAAGACGGGGTGCGGCAGCACCGACACGGTGAGGAGCAGATCGCCGGCAGCGGCTCCCGGCTCACCCGGCTGGCCCTTGCCGCGCAGCCGGATCTTCTGGCCGTCCTTGACTCCGGCGGGGATCCGCGCGTTGATCGTGCGACCCTCCGCCGTGCGCAGCGACACCGTCGAACCCTCGACCGCGTCGCGGAACGGCAGGCTCGTCGCGGCCTCGACGTCGGCACCCTTGCGCGGTCCGCGCGGGGCGCCGTAGCCGGCATACCCACGTTGTCCGCCACCGGCATACGCACCGCCGCCCGCAGAGCCACCGAACATCTGCGACAGGATGTCGTTGATGTCGGCGTCCTCGCCGTAGCCGCCGTAGGGCGACCCGCCGCCGGTGTCGAACCGGACGCGCGACCCGCCACCACCGCCGCCGAACGCGCTGAAGATGTCCTCGAAGCCGCCCGCGCCGCCGCCGGGACCGCCGGCACCCGCGGTGAAGCGGGCACCGCCACGGGCCATCTGGCGCATGGCGTCGTACTCCTCGCGCTGGGCGGGGTCGGACAGGACGGCGTTGGCCTCACCGATGTCCTTGAACTTCTGCTCGGCGGCGGCATCCCCCGGGTTCTTGTCCGGGTGGTGCTTGCGCGCGAGCTTGCGGTAGGCCTTCTTGATCTGGTCCGCGTCGGCGTCCTGAGGGACGCCGAGGGTCGCGTAGAAGTCCTTCTCGAACCAGTCCTGGCTCGCCATCAGCGCCTCCTCTCGTCGGATGTGTTCTGCGTATGCCGCTGCGCTGGCGCGTCATACGGGTTCCGTTGCGGTGCAACGGGTTTCGTGATGCTGGCCCGGGTCACTCGGGGTCCGCAACGGCGACGCGCGCGGGGCGCATCACCTGCTCACCCGTGCGGTAGCCGGGCTGGAGCACCTGGACGACCGTCGTCGTGGTCGCGTCACTGGGCAGCGCCGGGTTGGACGCGTCCCACGCGGCGTGCATGAGCGCCTCGTGCTGCATCGGGTCGAACGGCTCCCCGACCTCACCGAATCGGGTGAGGCCGAAGCGGTTGAGGCTCGTCTCGAGCTTGTCGGCGATGGCCGCGAACGGTCCACCCGCGAGGTCTCCGTGCTGGCGAGCGGCGTGGATGTCATCGAGCACCGGCAGCAGCGTCTCGAGGACGTCGCGCACGGCCCGCTCCTGCACGGCCGCCCGATCACGGTCGACGCGGCGCTTGTAGTTGACGTACTCCGCGTTGAGCCGCTGGAGGTCGTCGAGCCGCTGGGCCGCGAGCGCCGTGTCCGGGTGCTCGCCGCCGGCCGCGGTGCCGCCACTGGTCGCTGCGCCGGAGCCACCCGAGGTGGCGCCGGCCGCCGCGCCGGCGGCGGGGGCGGTGGCCCCGGAACCCTTGCCCGGGGCCACCTCCTCACCGTCGTTGACCGACTCGGTGTTGATCGCGTTCACCGCGTCGTCGGCGGACTCGCCGTCCTCGACCACCTCGGCGTCGACGATCTCGTCGTCACCAGGGATACGGGGGTCGGTCACTTGCTGTCCTTGTCGTCGTCGTCCTCGACGACCTCGGCGTCGACGACATCGTCATCACTCGCCGGGGCGTCCTGCGCGGACTCGGTGCCGGAAGCCGACCCGTCACCCGAGGTGCCGGCCGCGTCGGACTCGGCCTGCGCGGCATACATCGCCGCACCCATCTTCTGGGACTCCTCGTTGAGGGTGTCGACCTTGGCCTTGATGTCCTCGACCGAGGCGTCGGACTCCGGCTTGATCGCGTCCTTGAGCGCGGAGAGGGCGTCGTCGACCGGCTTGCGCTGGTCGTCGCTGAGCTTGTCTCCGGACTCGCTGAGGAACTTCTCGGTGGAGAAGACGAGCGACTCGGCCATGTTCTTGGTCTCGAGCTCCTCGCGACGCTTCTTGTCCTCGTCCGCGTGCTGCTCGGCGTCCTTGACCATGCGGTCGATCTCCTCCTTGGACAGCGCGCTGCCGCCCGAGATGGTGATCTTCTGCTCCTTGCCGGTGCCGCGGTCCTTGGCCGTCACGTGGACGATGCCGTTGGCGTCGATGTCGAAGGTGACCTCGATCTGCGGGACGCCACGCGGGGCGGGAGCGATGCCGGACAGCTCGAACGTGCCGAGGGCCTTGTTCTGCTGCGCGATCTCGCGCTCACCCTGGAAGACCTGGATCAGCACGGACGGCTGGTTGTCCTCGGCGGTCGAGAAGACCTCGGAGCGCTTCGTCGGGATGGCGGTGTTGCGCTCGATGAGCTTGGTGAAGAGCCCACCCTTGGTCTCGATGCCGAGCGAGAGCGGCGTGACGTCGATGAGGAGGACGTCCTTGCGCTCACCCTTGAGGACACCGGCCTGGAGCGCGGCGCCGAGAGCGACGACCTCGTCCGGGTTGACGCCCTTGTTCGGCTCCTTGCCACCGGTGAGCTCCTTGACGAGCTCGGTCACGGCCGGCATCCGGGTCGAGCCACCGACGAGGACGACGTGGTCGATGTCGGACAGCTTGATGCCCGCGTCCTTGATGACGTTCTCGAAGGGCTTCTTCGTGCGGTCGAGCAGGTCCTTGGTCATCTGCTCGAACTGGGCGCGGGTCAGCGTCTCGTCGAGGTGGATCGGCCCGTTGTCGCTCATCGAGAGGTACTGGAGCGAGATGTTCGTGCTCGTCGCGGACGACAGCTCCTTCTTGGCCTGCTCCGCCGCGTCGCGCAGACGCTGCATGGCGATCTTGTCCTTGGACAGGTCGACGCCGGTGTTGTTCTTCACCGTCGTGAGCAGGTGCTGGACGATCCGCTCGTCCCAGTCGTCACCACCGAGCTGGTTGTCACCGCTCGTGGCCTTGACCTGGATGGTGGAGAAGCCGTCCTCGGGGTCCTTGCCGACCTCGAGGAGGGAGACGTCGAAGGTGCCGCCACCGAGGTCGAAGACGAGGATGAGCTCGTCCTCCTTGCCCTTGTCGAGGCCGTAGGCGAGGGCCGCCGCGGTGGGCTCGTTGACGATGCGCAGGACGTTGAGGCCCGCGATCTCACCGGCCTCCTTGGTGGCCTGGCGCTCGGCGTCGTCGAAGTAGGCCGGGACGGTGATGACCGCGTCGGTGACGGGCTCACCGAGGTAGGACTCGGCGTCGCGCTTGAGCTTCTGCAGCGTGCGGGCGCTGATCTCCTGCGCGGTGTACTGCTTGCCGTCGACGTCCTCGCTCTTCCAGTCGGTGCCCATGTGGCGCTTGACGGAGCGGATGGTGCGGTCGGCGTTGGTCACCGCCTGACGCTTGGCGATCTCGCCGACGAGGACCTCGCCGTTCTTGGCGAAGGCGACGACGGACGGGGTGGTGCGACCGCCTTCGGCGTTCGCGATGATCGTGGGCTCGCCGCCCTCGAGGACGGCGACAGCAGAGTTGGTGGTTCCGAGGTCGATGCCGACTGCACGGGCCATGTGTGTCTCCTTGATTGGGGTTGGATTGAGTTCCTGACACTCAAGTTAGGACCGTCGGCCCAGCCCGGCAACCTCACCGAGAGAGGTATGCCGCGTGCGCGCCGCACGCTCCAAACTTGCGTTCACTTGACTCAACTCTGGGAACGGCCGAGTTGTTCCGGGTCGGCCCAACTTTTCCAACGAACCGGGTTGTAGGTTCTCGATCTACTTGTCGTTGTCTCACTTTCTTGTCGCAGGCGTGTCGTTGTCTCGCTAACTTGTCGCGCGGGTGGACGCTGGTCTGGTGGCCACGCAGCCGCGCGAGCGGATGGTCGAGTTCCGGTACACGTCCTTCATGGGCCAGGACGTGATCACGACGCTGAACTTGGCTCCGTCGGCGGAGGTGGCCCGGGGACTACCGGTTCGGTCCTTCCCCTCCTATGCGGGGATGGGGCACTACCCAGGTTGGTGGTGGTCCGCCACAGTGGGAGACCACGTGGGCTACGAGAGCCTGCTGGAGCGCGACCGGCTGATGCTTGCCGACTTCGACCGTGACGTGGTGGCCATCGCGAGCCAGCCATTCGGCATCTCCGGTCGCGACGGCGATGCGCTACGTCGACACGTGCCGGACTACCTGCTGCTTCATCGCAACGGAACTGTGGAGGTCGTCGACGTCAAGCCTGCCGACATGTTGGACAAGCCCGATGTCGCGGTGGTTCTCGACTGGACTGGACGATTGCTGGCCGTACGCGGCTGGAGGTACTCGATCTGGTCGGGCGCGGATCCGATCGAACTGACGAACGTCCGCTTCCTCGCCCAGGGACGTCGCGCCCGGTTCGTCGATTCCGACGCGATGGCCACGCTGGCCCGTGCAGGTCGTCCTGGACGCACTCTCGGTGCAGCCCTGGCCGAGGCATCTCGGTCACCCCACTCCAGTGCCACCCTGCGGGCGGCGCTCATCGCGCTGCTCTGGAAGCAGACGTGGCAGGTCGCGCTCGATCAGCCGATCGATATGAGCACCGAGATCCGGACGATTCGAGAGGTCCATGACGAACAACGCTGTTCTTGAGGTCCGCGTCGGCAGCCGGCTCTGGTTCGACGGGGAGGCGTGGTCGGTGTGCGAGGTCGACGCGACCACGGTGAGGCTGAACGCCGGCGACGGACGGTATCGCACGGTGACCGTGGCAGAGCTGATCGACACTGCAAGTCCCGCCGAGTCCGGGCACCAACCGGACCCCGACGGGCTGCCCCTCCCGCGCAACGTCGCCTGGGCAAGTCTGTCGAGCAAGAAGAGGTCCAGCCTCGAGCGGGAGGTGACCGTCTTCAGCGTCCTGTTGGAGTCCGCGTTGGATGAGCAAGCAATTGCCATCCGGCGGGCGGCCGATGATCTCGGCGTTTCCATCCGTACCGTCCAGCGCAGGCTGCGCCGTTTCCAGCACCTCGGTCCGGAGGGTTTGATCGACGAACGTGTTCTCCAAGAGACCCGGCGTAGCGTGGATCCGCGCTGGGACGAGGCGTGCGTCGCGATCCTGCACGAATACGTCAACCGGTCGACACCGTCGAAGCAGACGGTCATCAGCCGGGCAACGAAGGCGTTCCTGCGCGAGGTGCCCGACGGAAAGCCACCGACCCGGGCAGTGGCGTATCGGCGAGTCGTCGAGCTCGACGCGGGCAAGTACACGTTCAGCGACGCACCCCGGCGTCGATCCGTCGCGAAGCGGCCCCAGGGAGTCCTCGGTCAGCTTCGCCCGACCCGGCCAGGCGAATACGTCCTGATGGATGGATACAAGCTCGACGTCTTCGCGATGGAGCCGGTGACCATGCGCTGGGTCAACACCGAGCTGACGGTGGCGATGGACCTCTTTGACCGCTCGATCAAGGGAATCCGCCTGCGGCCGGTGGCAGCGAAGTCCGCGGATGTGGCCAGTGTCCTCCTCCAGTGCCTGACTCCGCAGCAGTGGGGCCGGGAGCCCAGCGCGCCAACTGGCCCCTACGCCGGTGTTCCCGAGAACGTGGTCCTCGGGTCGATCGGGGTCCTTCCCGACACCATCGTCATCGACCACGGCAACGTCTATATGTCCGAGCACACGCTCGGTTCCTGCCGTCGACTCGGAATCTCAGTCCAGCCCGCGATCCCCGACAAACCGACAGACAAGCCCGTCCTCGAGCGGTTCTTCCGGACGCTACGCCAATCACTGCTGGACAAGCTCAGCGGATACAAGGGGCCGAACATCGCTTCCCGCGGCAAGGACGTGGAGAAGGGCGCGTTCTACTTCGTCACCGAGCTTGAGCAGCTGATCAGGGAGTGGGTCGGCGACGTCTACCACGTCAAGGCACACAAGGGATTGCGGGACCCACGCCTACCCGGCGTGGACCTCTCGCCCCAGGAGATGTTCAACCGCGGCATCGAGGTCTCCGGCCTGCTGCGACTCCCAACGCGCGAAGACCTGCGCTACGAGCTCATGGAGGTCCAGTGGCGCAAGATCAACCACTACGGCGTGGACATCGACACCCGTCGCTACGACGGGCCCGCCCTCAACCCGTACCGAGGACACCGCTCGAACTACGGGGGAACTCACCCAGGGAAGTGGCCGATCCTGGTCGACGTCGACGACATCCGGACCGTCTACTTCCGGGACCCGGCCAACGACGCTTGGCATCCCTTGGAATGGCGTCTCGCCGTGGGAATCAACGCCCCATTCAGCAAGGACGCCGCCGACTACACGCGGCGACTGACCATCCGAGAAAACCGGCACGTCGACCCGCAGCAAGCCGTCGAGGATCTGCTCGCCCGATGGACACGTGAGGAAGTGATGGGCCGTCGGGAACGCAACCTAGCGATCCGCATCGCCAGCATGCCCAGCTCGTTCGAGCCCGATTCCGACGTCAAACCCGAGGAACGGGCCTCGTTGCCTGGAGTGATCGACCTGCTGAGCCGACGCCAGGAACACCGCCCTCAAGAACATCCCGACGACCTGGATGAGGTGTTCGAGCGCTACTACGCCGCCCAGCCCGACGCCGGCGGCTTCGACCTACTCGACGACTGACCGGGGGAGCAGTGACCAATCCGTGGGCCGCCTGGCTTCGCACCAACGATCGCCAGTCCTACGTGCTGGCCGACAAGGTCGGCTGGGACGCCTTCGTCAACTCTGGCCCGCGCGACCCCCTGCCGTCCCTGTCGCGAGATGAAATGGGCGCGCTGTCGGACGACGCTTTGGAGGACTACAACGCAGCGCGTGCGGTGTGGCACGCCAACCCCGCCGCCGTCCGCACCACTCAGGTCGCGGCGGCCTACTCCGTCATCGACCAGGTCATGGCTGGCAACCATCGCGACGGCGACCGACTCCGCGGAGCCGTGGTCATCGACTCTGAACCGGCACTGGGCAAGACCACCATCGCCACCCGCTACGGCAGGGACTTCCACCGGCGTATCTACCGGCGGTATGGGCCGACGACCGATACCGGATCCCAACGGTTGCCGGTCGTCTACGTGCCGCTCCGGAGCGCAACCACGCTCAAGGACCTGAACAAGCAGATCCTCAAGTTCTACCGGCACCCAGCCGGCTCCCGAGACACCAAGGCCGATCTGGTCGCCCTGGTCGTCGACGCCGTCACCACTGGCGAGACCCGTCTGATCATCATCGACGACCTTCACTTCGTTGACTACAGCCACCGTGACGGCAAGGCGGTCGCCAACCACCTGAAGGGGTTGGCCAACGCTCTACCGGTGACGTTCATGTACACGGGGGTGGGCCTGCTGGGGCGGCGCTTCTTCACCGAAGGCACGCAAGGGAATCCCAAGTCCGTTGAGGTGGCCCAGATGGGTCGTCGGACCACACGCTGCGCTGTGGCCCCGTTCACGCTCTCGACCGACGCCGGATTCCGGGCCTGGGTCGACCTGCTTGCTGCCCTGCAGTCACAGCTCCTGCTGGCCGACGCCCCGCCCGATGTCCTCACCCGGCACGCCCGGGAGCTGTTCCGCCGCACACAGGGTCGCATCGGCTCACTGACCGGTCTGCTCGAGCACGCGTGCCACGTCGCTGTCGCCACCGGGATCGAGGACATCACGGCCGACGTCCTGTCCATGTCTGTCGCCGACAATGCCTCCGAGACCAGTGCTGCAGCCGTGGGCTGACCCCGTCCGGCCATCGGCGGTGGCTGGACCGCGAGCACTGCGGACGATCGTCGGTGGGTATGACATCTACCGCTGGCCCATCTACGTCCCCCGAGGAGACGATGAGTCGCTCGCCGGATGGCTGCGGCGGCTTGCTCATCGCTACGGCATCACGGTCACCGGCGTCCTGGCCGAACTCGGCATCGACCACCGCAGCCAGGCACAGCCTGACCTGCCGGCCATGGTCGAGGCAGACCCGACTGGCTTCGCCCGGGCCGGGCTCGACCCGCCTCAGCAAGCCGCCCGCTGCTCCGTCATCGGGGCCTCGCTCGACCGGCTCGACGCGCACTACTGGTCCGACATTCGGTGCCGCCGCAGCCAACGCTGGACCCGATCCAGCCGCTTCTGCCCCCGCTGCCTCGCCGAAACCGGACAATGGGCCGAGACATGGCAGCACCCCTACCACCTCGCCTGCCTCAACCACGGCGTTCTGCTGGAGTGGCGATGCCCCTACTGCCACGCCGCGCCCTTCGCCAAACCCACCTGGCTCGCCCACGACGGCAGCCCGACCGCCTGCCACGACTTCATCGACACCTCCACCGGCAAGCGATACCGCGCACGGTGCGGCACCCAGCTGAGCGAGACCCCGACCGTGGAGGCGCACCCCGACCTACTGGGCGCTCAGGAGTGGCTTTGGACGCTCATCGCCGCTGCCTCGCGCGAGGAGCAGGTAGTCGTCGCCGGCTTCCATGTCCCTGCCGCGACGGCATACGAGGCAGCAGCGGAGATCATCACCGAGAACACCCTCGACCCGAAGATCTCCGACATCCGTTTCGCGGAGGAGCATGGCCTACAGGTCGCGCACCTCCTGCTCACCCAGCCCTCGCTGCGCGACGCCGCCTCCGTCGCCGCGGAAGTGCGCGGCTTCAACGCCCAAGAAGGCGTTGCTCCCATTGGCCCGCTGTTCCACGTGCAACAGCGGCCACGCAACGGCTTGCTGACCGCAATCTCGCTCCAGCAGCATCAAGGTCAGCTCACCGTGGGCGCCGAACTGAAGTTCCGCATCGGAACGCCAGCCCCCTGCTACCCCCAAGCCTGGCGAGCCACGACGACGCCGCTCACGCCAGCGGCGTGCCTCCCGGATCTGCCGATGTCGTCAATCCCCAGCACCCTCTGGCCCGGATCCATCACGCTCGGCTCAGCGGAACTCGACGACCGCCACGGCGTCGACACCCCGCTCGGACGCGCCTTCGCCGCGATCGCGCTGGCCCGCTTCGCCAGCGACCGCGGTTGGCGACTCATCGCCGTCAACCTCGGCATGCCCGCCCACTGCGCCAGCACCGGCGCCCGGCACTGGCACGCCATCGACAAGGCCGGGCACTGGCCCACCTACGTCCAAGCGATCAGCCGCCTCTTCGAGCTGCTCCACGCCGATTCGCCTCCAATCGACTACGAACGCCGACGCATCACCGCCCAACCCGCGGCAATACAAGCCCAAGGCCGGCGGCTCTTGCCCGACGCGACACGAGAAGACCGTCGCGGGTTCGGCGCGAGGCTCTGGACGCTCTATACCGGCAGCGAGATCCAGTTCGCCCCAGCACCCCTGTCCGAGGGGCGACAGCCAGGCGGGCCCGCACCCGACGAGATGATCGCGGCTGCGGCGGCAGCACTGGGGAAACCACCCGACGAGCCGCTCGTCTGGCATCCGCCTTGAAGGGCAGCGAGACCGGGCGTGAGGCGCATCGAAACGCGCCCAGCGTGGGCCCTCGGAGATGAGCCGACCTACCCGACGCGCGATCTCAACGTCCTGGCCGCCACGCTCGCCGCCGGCGAGATCGGCAGCGAACACACCCATCGCGCCGGCTGGCTCGCCAGCTATGCACCCGACGTCGAGATCGTCGGATACCTAGACCACGTCATCCCCGGGCCCACCTCGATCATGGACCTGCGCGGCAGTCTCGGCCGTTGCCTCCAGCACACGCTCCTGCGCTACGAAGACGGCCATCAGTGGCCCCATCTCGAGAAGTGGGAACTCGACTGGGCCGTCGCCGACCCGATCGGCTACCAGGACCGTCGCGTCCCGACTTGGCTCCGGGATGATCTCAGCCCGACCGAGCCACTCCAGGATCTCGACCTGCGGAGCGGGAGGACCACCGTCATCGGGGCAGGGGTACGTAATTGAGGGTTTGCGCCCTACTCAGGTTCGATCGACATCGCGACCAGCAGCCACACGTTCAGCCCGACGCGGCGCGCCCACTTGCCAATGTGACGAAGAGGAGAATATCCTCATGCGTATGTCACATCTCTCGCCCGAAGAAGTCGGTCGACTTCAGTTGGTCGCTTTCTGGATTCGCGAGGTGTTCGACGAGCGGGGCCACCACATCGGCGATGCCCTCGAGCACGATCCCAGCTTCAAGGATGGGCAACGCCCCCGGTCTGGATTAGCCCGAGCACTCATGCGCCAAGCCGTGACCATCGCGGCCAGCCATGTGGGCCTCGACGTCGTGCCCGGCGAAGGGGGCAGTTACTCCCTCGAGAGTCTTGACCGGACATACCACCGCTGCTACCGAGTGCGCACGGCGGAAGTCAGTGAGGGCGGGTTCCGGATCCTCTCGAGCAGCGACAGCATCATGAAGACGGACACAGACTCCCTGTTCACAGAGGAGCCGTGGGTCCTCGGCTACACGCTCAACCTGGACAATCAGATCGAGCACCTCTTCGCGGCGGAGGTTCGCGACTATGTCGACGGCAGCCCAGGCGAACTAATCCTGGGGCACGCGTACATGCTGCCTGGGGCTCCTCCCACCGAACCCGGTGCCTTCGGCGGCACCAACGAGGGCCTGCCTTGGGACGACGACTCCCTCGGCGAAGAAGAGTCTGGCACGGCTTGAAGACCAAACAGTTCTCACGTCCGAAATCACCCGACACAGAGAAGGGCACCGTGTTCAGCGATCCCGCGGACACCGGCCAGCGCATTCAGCGACTGCGCCTCGTCAACTCGTGGAGCCAGGCACAACTCTCGGAGACGGCAGCGGTTGCGACCGGGCTGGTGTCCATGATCGAGCACGGCCGCCACGGACTCGACAGCGACAGCCTCCAACGAGTGGCAGATTCGCTGGGGTGCGCACCTGAATACCTCGTCCGTCCTAGTCGTCAACCAATCACAACCCGGCCATGGCTACGGGCGTATGCCGACGCTTCAAAGAAGGCCGTCGACCGATACGTCGCCGACACCGAAGTGGCCGTCGAGGCCATCGAATCACTACGGCTCAAACGGCTCCCCGAGCTCCTACCCACGTTTGACGACGACCTCAACGACGACCACGCCATCGAGGAGTTCGCGAGAGACGTACGGTCAGCAGCCGGCCTCCAGTCCGATGACGTTGTCGGCAACTGCATCCGACGGGCCGAACGCCTAGGTGTCGTCGTGCTTCCCATGGATGACGAGTTGGGTCGCCACCTAGGTTTGTCCATGCGAGTTGATGGGATACCCGTTATCCGTGCAAGCCGTCCGCGACTTGACCAGAGTGGGCTCGTTAGCCCATCCGGCGATCGCCAGCGGTTCACCGTCGCCCATGAGCTCGGACACTTGGCGTTGCATGCAACGACCCCACCCCCGTCAACAGCGCCTCAGGCGCGCCTCGTGGAACAGCAAGCCCATCGGTTCGCTGGCGCTTTTCTCGCGCCCGCAGAGCCGTTACTTAGCGACTTGGACAGGCTCGGCGGTCGAGTGACCCTCAGCACCCTCACCAGGCTGAAGGAGATTTGGGGAGTAGCGATCAAGATGCTCGTCGTACGACTGCGACAGTTAGGGCTCATCGACGATCAGCACGCACGAAGTTTGTACAAGCAGATCAGCGCAAGGAAGTGGAACACGAGCGAGCCAGTCGCTGTAAGCCACGAACAGGCCGTCTGGTTAGAACAGGCACTTTCTCGCGCCGACCTTGGTGCTCACAGCGCGGCGGACGCTCTCGGCCTCGACGTTCGATACGTGCGGACCTGGCTGAACTGGGACCTCGACACCTCCATCAACGAAGACCTCCCCGAAGGCGTCCTGCCTATACGACGACCGGCGAGCAAGCACGCTTCCACGCACCAACTGATCCGACGATGAGCATCGAAGGAGGTGAGAAGCCTGCCTGACTACAGCGTCTACAAAGACGGAGAGGACTGGGTGACCAAGCGCGACGACGGTGACCG
This sequence comes from Knoellia remsis, assembly GCF_003002895.1. GTDB lineage: Bacteria > Actinomycetota > Actinomycetes > Actinomycetales > Dermatophilaceae > Knoellia > Knoellia remsis. The sequence goes on from NZ_PVTI01000012.1 coordinate 96,029, forward strand.
CGCGTCGTCTCGGAGGTCCACTCAATGTCTATGTCAACCCGGGCCGGCCCCAGGGTGACGGCTTGATTCGGCCCCACCCCGCGGAAAGTCGAGAGCCGGCTATCGCGGCTTGCGCTGCTTGGCAGCGAGACCCATGTAGTGGCCTGGTGACTCGTGGATTCCGTAGCGTTGCCAGGCGTCGCCACGGCGGTCGTCGGCGACCCACACGACTTGATAGTTGGCGCTTCGGTCCTCGTCGGTGAAGGTGCCTGCCAAGAGCTCGGGCACGAGCGCGTAGGGCGGGTAGTCCTCTTCGATCTCGATCGATCCGTCGGCCCATGTGAACAGGAGCCAGCAGCCCAGCTGCTTGCTGAGGAACAGGTTGCGGAAGTGTTCGGTCTGAATGGCCACCCAGCCCGCGATAATGCCCTGGTCGAGCAGTTCGGCGACAGCGCCGTCGAGCGCGGCGACCTGCGCCTCGGTCGGGCCAGCTCGTTCGGTCATGCCCAGATAATGACCGATCCTTGAGGTCAGCGAGCAGCGCGCGTGTGGTTGAGGCGGTAGCTGCTGGTGCCGGTTTCGATGATGGTGCCGCCGTAGGTGAGGCGGTCGACGATCGCGGCGCACAGGCGGGGGTCGGTGAAGGTCTTGGTCCACCCGGCGAACGACTCGTTGGAGGCGATCGCGATGCTGTTCTTCTCTTCGCGTTCAGTCAGGACCTGGAAGAGGAGCTCGGCGCCGCGGGTGTCCAGGCTCATGTAGCCGAGTTCGTCGATGATGAGCAGGTCGACCCGGCCGTACCGGTTGATCGTCTTGGTGAGGGTCTTGTCGTCGGCGGCTTCGACGAGCTCGTTCACCAGCCTCGTGGCGAGGGTGTACTTGACCCGGTATCCCTTCATCGCCGCGGCGGTCCCGAGCGCGATGAGCAGGTGGCTCTTGCCGGTACCGGAGTCCCCGATCAGGCAGAGGGGCTCACCGCGGCGGATCCAGTCCCCGGCAGCGAGGGTGTGCACGAGGGCGGGGTTGATGTTGGGGTTGGCGTCGTGGTCGAAGTCCTCGAGGTACTTCTCGCGAGGGAACCCGGCGATCTTGACGCGGCGGGCGGTGGAGCGGCGGTCGCGGTCGTCGACCTCGGCCAACAGGAGTTCGGCGAGGAATCCGGAGTAGGTGAGCTGGTCCTTGGTCGCGGCCGCGACGGCCTCCTCGACCACCGCGCGGATTGTCGGTAGCCGAAGGCGTCGGCAGGCGGTGTCGACGGCGGCAGTGGCGGCTTCCTCGGTCAGGCCACGGCGTCGGCGCAGCGTGGTCGTCGTGGATACGGAAGCGGTCATGGTTGTCCTCCGGGATCGGGTGCGGGGATCGGGTGGTCGGTGCCGGTCGCCCGGCCAAGGAGCTGCCGGTCATAGATGG
>NZ_PVTI01000013.1 GCF_003002895.1 Knoellia remsis
GGGCGACTGGCGCGGTGACTCGTCCCTCAGTGCGTGAGTCGTCCCCTCATGCTGGGGCGACTCACCACGCGAAGGGCGACTGACCAGGAAAGGGACGACTCAGCGCCGTCAGTGCGGCAACTGGCCATCAGTCGTCAGGCTGGGGTGACGGTCTGCGTCGAGACGGCACGCTCGCACAGCCCGAGGAAGGCACCCAGCGCGATGAGCTCGTCGGGGGTCCGCGGTGCGAAGTCGGTGAGCACGGCCGAGCGCACGACGTAGGCGGCGTGCTGGGCTCGAGAGATCGCGACGTTGAGCCGGTGCCGGTCGAGGAGGAAGCCGATCCCACGCGGCACGTCCGCGTGCGCCGACGCGGCCATCGACAGGATCGCCACCGCCGCCTCGCGGCCCTGGAACTTGTCGACCGTGCCGACCGCGACGTCGAGGAAGCCCGCAGTGTCGAGTGCCGCGCGCAGGGTGCCGACCTGCGCGTTGTAGGGCGTGATGACGAGGATGTCGGACTCCTCGAGAGGCCGCGCGGCCGCGTCCGGGGACACCTGCCACGACAGGCCGAGGTGCGAGCGCACGAGATCGACCACGACGTCGGCCTCCTCGGGAGACCACTGCGACCGGTCGCGGTGCTCGACGAGCCGGACGTGCAGGCCGGGGTCGACGCCGTCGAGCGAACGCTTCGCCGTCCGGTCCTCGTGCGAACGCAGCCGGCCGGCATACGCCAGGCGCGACACCGGTTCGGTGAGCGCGGGATGCATCCGCCACGTCGTCTCGAGGAAGTAGCCGTGCGACGCCGGTAGGACGCTCTCGTCCTCGCGCTCGGCGCGGATGACCCAGCCGAGGGCCGAGTCGTCGACCGGCTCGGGGTGGGTCCCCTGCGACACCTGCGGCAGCTGCTGCGGGTCGCCGAGGAGGAGCAGTCGGTCCGCGGACTCGGCGACGGCGAGCGTCTTCGCGAGCGAGTACTGCCCGGCCTCGTCGATGACGAGCAGGTCGAGCTGGCCCGGCTGAACCCGCTTGGGGTTCGTGAGGTCCCAGGCGGTGCCGCCGATGACGTAGCCACCCTCCTGATCGGCGGCGAACCCGGCGAGGTCGTCGGCCTTGGCCAGCTCCGTCCACGCCGTCGACACACCTGGTTCCTTCACGGCCTTGCCGACCTGTTCCGGAGCGAGACCCGCGCGGACGACCGCGTCGAGGACGTTCTCGATCGCGGCGTGCGACTGGGCGCACACCCCGACCCGCCACCCATGGTCACGCACCAGCGACGCGATGACCTGCGAGGCGACGTGCGTCTTGCCCGTCCCCGGCGGCCCCTGCACCGAGAGCGCGGAGCCGTCGAGGTCGAGCAGCGCCGACTCGATCGCCCGCACGAACCGGTCGTCCCCCTCACCGACCTCGGGCAGCGCACCCCCCGACCGGAGCCGCGGCGACCGGCGCAGCAGCACGTCGACCCCCGCGGACTGCGGCAACGCGGGAAACGCGCCTTGGACGCGCTCGCCCAAGCGTTGCAGCGCCGCCTCGATCGACGTGCTCGGCACGATCTTGCTGGGGACGAGTCCCACGGGGGCGAGGTCGTGCTCGGTCCCGTCCTTGGGCATGAGCTCTTCCAGGGTGAGCCGTTGGTGGATGTGGTTGTCCGGTGACGCGACGTCCTCGACGCCGATGACCTTGACACCCGAGGGTGACTTGGCGTTGAGATGGCCCGGCTGGACCTCGACGCCCGCAGGCGGGGGAGCGGCATAGACCGCGGCAACGTCGGCACCCGGCTCCAGGGGCACCCCGCCCAGGGCCTCACCAGTCACGACGATGGTGCGCCGGGGCCGCTGCTTGGGGGTGTCCCGGTGCCATTCATCGACGACCTCCGCGCCCTTCACGATGAACACCCCGGGCTCGTTCATCCACTCGGACACCGGAAGGCGCAGGCGGTCGAAGTGCTTCCACCAGAACGGCTTGTCCTCGCGCGCGTGGAAGAGGAGTGTCGCCGCGACCATGGCGATGGTCTGTTGCTCGGCCGTGCGGTCCTGTGGCTTGATGCCCTCGAGGTGCGCCTTGAGCTGGGCCTCGAGCTGCATGAGGGCGAGCCGTGCATCGTTGACCGTCGACGCCGGGGTGCTGGGCGCAGACCCGTCACCTTGCTCGGGCGCCGCCGTCGCGCCGTTCGCCCCGCTCTCGCCGTCCGCGACCTCGTCCCGCCGGGCCAGCAGCCAGTTGCGGAGCAGCAGCGTCGAGACGCAGTCCTCCTCGTTGTAGTTCGCGATGTCGGTGATCTCGCGCCGGGCCGACGCCTCGTCGCCCAGCTCGGTGGCGATGACGAAGCGGTGGTAGGCGACGATCGAGTCGTCGCCCTTGGCGACGCCGGCCTCGCGCGCACCCATGTAGAGCGGCTCGAGCTTCTTGATCGAGTACGAGCGCTGCGAGACGCGGATGCCCGCGCGCACCAGGGCATACAGGTCGACGAAGACGCCCTCGCGCAGGAACTGGTCGATGTCGTCCTCGCACACCCCGTGCCGAGCAGCGAGCCGGAGCAACGCCGACTTCTCGTAGGGCGCGTAGTGGTAGACGTGCAGGTCCGGCCACCGCTCGCGGCGCTCGTGCAGCCACGCGACGAAGTCGATGAGGGCCTGCTTCTCCTGCTCGCGGTCGTGCGCCCAGAACGTCGTGAACGGCGGCTTCTCCCCGCCCGCGACGTCGACACCGTCGACGGTGACGAGCCCGAAGAGGTACTCCAGTCCCCAGTCGTGCGAACCGCGTTCGCGCCACAGCGGGTCGCCCTCGAAGTCGAAGAAGACGTCGCCCTCGCTCGGTGCGGGCATGGCCCGCAGCGCCTCCGCGGACACGACCTCGGCGACGACACGGGCGTCCGGGTCGGCCTCCTGGACGAGCTGCAGCCGGGCCTGCTCACGCAACCGGGCCAGCACCGACTCGCGCACGTCGGGAACCGGATCGGTGCGCGTCGCCAGCGCCTCGATCGTGTTCACCCCGGCGTCCATGAGCCGCCGTCGCTGGGGCAGTCGCACACCGGCGACCAGCAAGACGTCCCGCGCCGTCTCGGCCTCGACCTCGCACACCTCGCAGCGCCCGCACGCCAGCCAGCGCGGGTCACCCCACGCGGCCGGCTCCGACCCCGCGGCGTGCTCGGCCAGCACCGACTCGAGCCGCTCCCGCCGCGCCGCATACACCGGGAGGATGTCGTCGAGCAGGTGGTCCGTGCTCAGCCCACTGCCGAGCACGAGGCGGGCCACCGGCGCGGTGGGGATGTCCGCAGACCGCAGCTGGGCGGCATACGCGGCGATCTGCAGCAAGGCCGGCACCGAGGCATGCCGGGCGAGCTTGGTGTCGCTGACGAGCCAGCCGTCGTCGGTGCGCTCGAGGAAGTCGGCGAACCCGAGGAACCCGCCGTCGAAGAAGGTCGCCTGCGCCACGACGTCGGCCGCGCCACCGCGCAGCGTCGCGAGGGTCTCCGCATGCGCAGCGGTGAGCGAGGCGAGGTCGTGCGCCGGTCGCGACATGCCCACCACGCGAGAGGGGTATGCCGCGGAGAGACGGAGCAGCTCGCGCTGCTCGTGCTGGTCGCCGAGCTCCTTGAGCCGGGCCATCATCGCCTCGTCGGGCTCGGACATCGACGGCGCGCGCCCGAGGGTGATGTCGAGCTCGCGCACGAGCGCGAACTCGCACTGCGATGCGAGCCGCAGGTCGCTCGGGCTCAGCACCAGCCGCCCGTCGTCACCGAGGAGGAACATGTCTCACACCGTATGCCGCAGGGCTGACAGTGCGGTGCGGCTCAGATCCAGGAGGGGAACCACATGAGTCGGTGCCACTGCTCATACGGCACGACCGCGCCCGTGTAGATCGGGTAGAACCACGCGAACAGCGCGATCGTCACGAGGACGTAGCCGCCGACGACCACGGCCCCCCACCGCCGCCGCGACACCGACGCGCCACGCCCACCCAACACGAGCCCAAGGCAGAAGACGATCGCCAGCACGACATACGGCTCGAACGCCACGGAGTAGAACGAGAAGATCGTCCGCTCCTGATACATGAACCACGGCCCGTACCCCGCGACGACTCCCGCCAGTGCGGCCCCGGCCCGCCAGTCGCGGCGCGCGATCCAGCAGAAGAGGCACACGAGCAGCGCGACGATGCCGACCCACCACACCGACACCGTGCCGATCGTCGTCACCGCGGCCGAACACGAGTCGACGGTGCACGACCCCTCGCCCCGCTTCGTCCCCTCGTAGAAGAACGACGTCGGCCGGGCCTGGATCATCCAGCCCCACGGGTTCGACTGGTACGAGTGTGGCGTCGTCAGGGTGGTGTTGAACTGCCACATGTCCTGGTGGTACTTCACCCAGTTGCGCAGCACCGGCGGCAGCCACTGGATGCCCTGCCCGGGGTTGAAGGTGTCCCACTGCCGGTGGTAGCCGCGGTCGGTCAGGAACCACCCGGTCCACGACACGACATAGACGACGGCCGACGTCACGACGAGCTGCGCGAACGCATACGGCCCGTCCTTGAGCAGCCCCTCGCGCCACCACGGCCGGATCCCCGCGGCCCGCCGCGCGCCGAGGTCCCACAGCACCGTCATCAGCCCGAACACCGCGAGGAAGAACAGCCCCGACCACTTCGTCCCGATGCACAGACCGAGCGCCACCCCCGCGGCCCACCGCCACGGCCGCGCCCCGAGCCACGGTCCGCGCGTCAGAGTCCGTATGCCGTCCGTGCCGGTCTCGCTGCGGCTCCCGGCCCACTGCGCGAGCCGTTCGCGGGAGCGGTCGCGGTCGACGACGAGACACGCGAACGCGACGAGGGCGAAGAAGCTCACGATGATGTCGAGGATCCCCGTGCGCGACATGACGAGGTGGGTGCCCTCGACCGCCAGCAGCAGGCCCGCGATGCAGCCGAGGAGCGTCGACCCGAACATCCGCCGCGCCACCCGCGCGAGGATGAGGATCGACAGCGTCCCGAGCAGGGCGACGGCGACCCGCCATGCGAAGGGGTTCGTCGGCCCGCCGAAGAGCCACTCGCCGGCGCCGATGACCCACTTGCCGACGGGCGGGTGCGCCATCATGTCCGGCTGGTTCGAGAACACGTCGACGTTGCCGGAGTTCCAGAGCTTGTCGGCGTCCTCGTTCTTGCCCTCGACGCGCATCTCGACGCCGAAGCGGATGAGCGACCAGCCCTGCTTGACGTAGTAGGTCTCGTCGAAGACGAGGGAGTCCGGCCGGCCGAGCTGCCAGAACCGGAGGAACCCGCCGATCGCGGCGACGAGGAGCGGACCGACCCACCCCCAGAGCCGGTCCGTGGGACGGGTCCCGAGCAGGCGTTCGCGCAGCTCGTCGGTCCGGGTCACCGGCCCATCGTAGGCAAGGCGACCTGTGCCGCGGCTCAGGAAACCTTCAAGGTCAACGAAGGCTGCGGGTCGATCCACGGAACTCGGCCGATGACCGCCGTCGTGCCCGCCGGGACCGGGAAGATGAGGCTGCCTTTGACCGGCTTGTCATCCGTGAACCCCAGCGGCACCTGTTCTTTCGGGGGAACGCACAGCTGCGCAACCCGCCAGTCGACCTTCGACTCCGTCCCGGCCTTGTCGACGGCGACCCACTCGAACGACGAGAGAGGACCGGTCTTCTTCCCGTCCTTCGGGGCGAGTGTCACGTTGAACCGCACGTACCTTTGGTTGGGCTCGGCGTCGTACGGTGGCTCCGGGCACTGGAACTCCGAGTCAACGCTGTCGAGGGTCAGGTCGACCTTCATGGAGGACACCAGGTCGCCGAGATCGGTGGTGTCCCCCACCCCGAGTTCCGCGGCCTTGGCGCCTCCATCGTTCGCGACGCCGACCCCGCCACCACCGCAGCCGGTCAAGCCGATGACGGCCGCGATCGCCAACGCTCCGAACTTGCGCATGTTCGATCTCCCCTTCCACATCAGGTCATCCCACTGGCGCGAGGCCCGATCGGCTCGCCCCGAGGCCGGTCATCACCGCCCCCGTCGGGGACAATAGCGCCCATGACCGACCCCGGCGTCCTCGTGCTGGCCGCGACCCCGATCGGCGACCCGCGCGACGCCGCGCCCCGCCTCGCCGACGAGCTCGCCACCGCCGACGTCATCGCGGCCGAGGACACCCGCCGCCTCCGCCGGCTCTGCCAGGCGCTCGACGTCTCGCCGCGCGGGTCGGTCGTGAGCTACCACGAGCACAACGAGGCGTCCCGGACCGCGGATCTCGTGGAGAGACTTCGCGAGGGGGCGCGTGTCCTCGTCGTCACGGACGCCGGTATGCCGTCCGTCTCGGACCCGGGGTACCGCCTCGTGAGTGCCGCGATCGGGATCGACGCCCGGGTGACCTGCGTCCCCGGGCCGTCGGCGGTGCTCATGGCGCTCGCCGTGTCAGGGCTGCCGGTCGACCGGTTCTGCTTCGAGGGCTTCCTGCCACGCAAGCCGGGCGAGCGGGCCCGGGCGCTGGTCGCGCTGGCGGACGAGCACCGGACGATGGTCTTCTTCGAGGCGCCGCACCGGGTCGCGAAGACCCTCGCGGCGATGGAGGAGGCGTTCGGTGGTGACAGGCGGGCCGCCGTGTGCCGCGAGCTGACGAAGACCTACGAGGAGGTGCGCCGCGGCTCGCTCGTCGAGCTCGTCGCCTGGGCCTCCGACGACCCCCGGGGCGAGATCACCCTCGTCGTCGCCGGCGCCGACGCCCAGGTGAGCGACGTCGAGAGCCAGCTGGCCGGCATACGCGACCGGGTCGCGGCAGGGGAGCGGCTCAAGGACGTGTGCGCCGATGTCGCCTCCGCGACAGGGCTCTCGAAGAAGGCGCTCTACGACGCCGTCCTCGCCGCCTCCCGCTGACCCCCCGGCCCTCGATCCCGGTGCGCCCTGCACGAAACGGCTCGCGAGCCGTCCAGTGACTCGCAAGCCGGATCGATCCGGCATACGAGTGACGCCGTAGTTCGCGAGCCGGAACGGGTCGTCGTGCCCACGCGGCCGAGCGGACGGCATACGGCATGCTCACCAGCAGCCATCGGCACCCCACGCGTCGACCTACGGATGGGTAACGTGCATATCTCACACGTGAGTTAGGTCTGCCTGAGCGTGTTCGGCGCCGGAGCGCGCGGTACCTTTCGGTCATGCCCACGACGACGCTCTCCCCACGCGGGACCACGGCGCGGAGCACGACAGTCGCCCTCAAGCTGCTCATGGCAGTGACCGGTCTGATCTTCGTCGGCTACCTGCTCCTCCACGCCTACGGCAACCTCAAGGCCCTGCAGGGGGAGGAGGCGTTCAACAGCTACGCCGAGCACCTCCGCACCATCGGCGAGCCGATGCTGCCGTATGCCGGCCTGCTGTGGATCATCCGGGTGGTCCTGATCCTCTCGATCATCGGCCATGCGTATGCCGCGTACACGCTGTGGAGCCGCGCGGACTCCGCGCGCCGCGTCAAGTACGACGCGGTGAAGACGGTGGCGACGGCGAAGTGGATGCGCTGGGGCGGGACCTTCCTCCTGGTCTTCATCGTGTGGCACCTGCTCAACTTCACGGTCCCGAAGATCTCCCCGAACCCTCACAAGCAGGGGCCGGACATCCTCAACAACCCCTACCAGCTCGTCGTCGCGACCTTCCAGGTCTGGTGGATGGTGCTCATCTACGTCGCCGCCATGGTGGCGCTGTTCATGCACCTCAAGCACGGCGCCTACAGCGCCCAGCAGACCCTCGGCTGGACCTCCACCCCGGCCGCGCACGCCCGGGCCAAGCTCGTCGGGTGGGTCCTCGCGACCGTCGTCGTCGTCGGCTTCCTCATCCCGCCGCTGGCCATCGCCTTCGGGCTCATCGGCGACTGACGTGCGCAGGCGCGCGGACGGCATACGGCACAACGCTTTTCACTCGCAACGACACCAAGGTGACTCGCATGACTGAGAACTCCACGAAGCTCGTCGAGGGCCTCTACACCGTCGGCGCCCCGATCGCGGACGCCAAGGCGCCCGAGGGACCGATCGACAAGAAGTGGACGACCCGCAAGTTCGAGGCCGCCCTCGTCAACCCGGCGAACCGTCGCAAGATGTCGGTCATCATCGTCGGCACCGGGCTCGCCGGTGGCGCGGCCGCGGCGACGCTCGGCGAGGCCGGCTACCACGTGAAGTCGTTCTGCTTCCAGGACTCCCCGCGACGCGCGCACTCCATCGCGGCGCAGGGTGGCATCAACGCCGCGAAGAACTACAAGGAGGACGGCGACTCGATCCAGCGCCTCTTCTACGACACCGTCAAGGGTGGTGACTACCGCTCCCGCGAGACCAACGTCTACCGCCTCGCCGAGGTGAGCGCGAACATCATCGACCAGTGCGTCGCCCAGGGCGTGCCGTTCGCCCGCGAGTACGGCGGCCTGCTCGACAACCGCTCCTTCGGTGGCGTGCAGGTGTCGCGCACGTTCTATGCGCGGGGCCAGACGGGTCAGCAGCTCCTCATCGGCGCCTACCAGGCACTCGAGCGGCAGGTCGCCGCCGGCACGGTCGAGCAGTTCACCCGACACGAGATGCTCGAGCTCATCGTCGATGGTGAGGGTGAGGACCGCCGCGCGCGCGGGATCATCGTGCGGGACCTCGTCACCGGCGAGATCGAGACCCACCTCGCCGACGCGGTCGTCCTCGCGTCCGGCGGCTACGGCAACGTCTTCTTCCTCTCGACGAACGCCATGGGCTCCAACGTCACCGCCGGCTGGCGCGCCCACCGCAAGGGCGCCTACTTCGGCAACCCCTGCTACACGCAGATCCACCCGACGTGCATCCCCGTCTCCGGCGAGCACCAGTCGAAGCTCACCCTCATGTCCGAGTCGCTGCGCAACGACGGCCGTATCTGGGTGCCCAAGCGCCGCGAGGACGCCGACAAGGACCCGCGCGACATCCCCGAGGAGGACCGCGACTACTACCTCGAGCGGATCTACCCCTCCTTCGGCAACCTCGTGCCCCGCGACATCGCCTCGCGCCAGGCCAAGAACGTCTGCGACGAGGGCCGCGGCGTCGGCCCGGTCGTCGGCGACTTCCGCCGCGGCGTCTACCTCGACTTCGCCGACGCGATCAAGCGCCTCGGCGAGGACGCGGTCCGCGCGAAGTACGGCAACCTCTTCGACATGTACGCCCGCATCACCGGCGAGGACCCGTACAAGGTGCCGATGCGGATCTACCCCGCCGTGCACTACACGATGGGTGGCCTCTGGGTCGACTACGACCTGCAGTCGACGATCCCGGGCCTCTTCGTCGCCGGTGAGGCGAACTTCTCCGACCACGGCGCGAACCGTCTCGGCGCCTCCGCCCTCATGCAGGGCCTCGCCGACGGCTACTTCGTCCTCCCCAACACGATCCGCGACTACCTCGCCACCGCTCCGAAGAACGAGCTCACCGAGGACAGCCCGGCCGTCGTCGAGGCCCGCCGCCTCGTCGAGGAGCGCACCGAACGACTGCTCGCGATCAACGGCGAGCGCAGCGTCGACAGCTTCCACCGCGAGCTCGGCAACATCATGTGGGAGTACTGCGGCATGGAGCGCAACGAGGAGGGCCTGCGCAAGGCGATCGACCTCATCCGCGGCCTGCGCGCCGAGTTCTGGCGCAACGTCCGCGTCCTCGGCGCCGCCGACACGCTCAACCAGTCGCTCGAGAAGGCCGGCCGCGTCGCCGACTTCCTCGAGCTCGGCGAGCTCATGTGCATCGACGCCCTGCACCGGCGCGAGTCCTGCGGTGGCCACTTCCGGTCCGAGTCCCAGACCGAGGACGGCGAGGCACTGCGTCACGACGACGAGTTCGCCTACGTCGCCGCGTGGGAGTTCACCCCCGACACCCTCACCGACCCCGAGGACGTCGCGGTCGAGCAGGTGGGCGCCGGCATGGGCGCACCCGTCCTGCACAAGGAAGACCTCGTCTACGACTTCATCGAGCTGAAGCAGCGGAGCTACAAGTAATGAGCGACCTCATGAACCTGACCCTCAAGATCTGGCGTCAGGCCGGACCCGCCGACAAGGGCGGCTTCGTCACCTACGAGGTGTCCGACATCAGCCCGGACATGAGCTTCCTCGAGATGCTCGACGTCCTCAACGAGCAGCTCAACGCCAAGGGCGAGGAGCCGATCGCGTTCGACAGTGACTGTCGCGAAGGCATCTGCGGCATGTGCGGCCTGATGATCTCCGGCCACGCCCACGGACCCGAGCGCACGACGACCTGCCAGCTGCACATGCGCTCCTTCAAGGATGGGCAGACGATCACCGTCGAGCCGTGGCGCGCCAACGCGTTCCCGGTCATCAAGGACCTCGTCGTCAACCGCAGCGCGTTCGACCGCATCATCCAGGCCGGCGGCTACATCTCGGCCAACACCGGTGCCGCCCCCGACGCGCACGCCACGCCCGTCCCCAAGGACAACGCTGACCGCGCCTTCATGGCCGCCGAGTGCATCGGCTGCGGCGCCTGCGTCGCGGCGTGCCCCAACGCGAGCGCGATGCTCTTCACCGCGTCCAAGGTCGTCCACCTCGGGGAGCTGCCGCAGGGGCAGCCGGAGCGCGACGCCCGCGTCGTGGCCATGGTCAACCAGCACGACCACGAGGGCTTCGGCGGCTGCACCAACATCGGCGAGTGCTCCACCGCCTGCCCCAAGGGCATCCCGCAGGACGTCATCAGCCAGCTGAACTTCGACCTGCGCACCGCGATGCGGCACAGCCGCTGAGGCGAGCACCGCACCGAAGGTGAGCGGGCGGCATACCGAAGGAATCCGTCGGTATGCCGCCCGCTCGGCTGTGTCCGGAACGTGACCTTCCGGTCGGGTCATTTCCTGAGCGCCGGTCCGGTGTGGGGCGCTAGGGTCCGCTCGATGGTGGGCGCATGGGGCGCACCGCCGCGCCTCACGAGGGGTTTGCCGATCATGTCCATGTCCTCCCGCCGCGTCCTTCGAGCCGGCATCGTTCCTGTCGTCGCCGCGCTGGCTCTCGCCGGCTGTGGCTCCTCCGACTCCGGCGACACCGCCGGAGGCTCGGCGGGCAGCCCCGCGAAGACCGCCGAGGCGCCGAAGAAGCCCAGCGGCGCCGAGCTCGTCAAGCAGGCCAAGGCCACCGCCCTGGCCGCCAAGAGCGGTCGGGTCGTCGGGTCGGTCACCGACGAGGGCAAGCAGATGAGCATCGACCTCGCCGGCACGCTCGACGGGACCAACCAGGCCCTCACGATGGGGATGGGCGGCGAGGGTGAGGCCACGATCCTCACCGTCGGCGGCAAGAACTACATGACCGGCGACACGACGTTCTGGACCACCCAGGCGGGCGCCGAGGCCGCGAAGATGCTCGACGGCAAGTACGTCCTCGTCCCGGCCGCCGAGGCCAAGGAGATGGGCGACATGACGCTCAAGGGGCTGCTCGACGAGATCTTCGCGGAGGACATGTCCGCTCTCGAGAGCGCGAACTCCAAGGTCGAGGAGACGACCGTCGACGGCCAGAAGGCCTACACCCTCTCGGACCGGGTGGGCGGTGGCGGCGCCAGCATGGTCGTGACCGCCGACGGCAAGGCCACCCTGATCAAGCTCACGGCACCCAAGGACGAGCCGGGCGAGATGACGTTCTCGGAGTGGAACGCAGCCAAGCCGGTCGCTGCCCCGTCCGCCGACTCCATCATCGAGCCGCCGCAGTGACCCGGGCTGGGGCCTGACCGCGCCCGCTCACCGGTGTGGTCGCCGTGTGTCTGTCAGTCTGGGTCGATGACGACGTACGTCACGAAACGCATCTACGAGCCCGCGGCCGAGAGCGACGGCTACCGCGTGCTCGTCGACCGGTTGTGGCCGCGTGGGGTGAGCAAGCAGAAGGCGGCCCTCGACGCGTGGGCGAAAGACCTTGCCCCGAGCACCGAGCTGCGGCGCTGGTTCGGGCACGTACCGGAGCGGTTCGAGGAGTTCGCGAAACGCTATCGGGCCGAGCTCGACGACAACCCCGCACTCCCGGAGGCACGCGAGATCTGGGAGCAACACGAACGGGTCACGCTGCTCTACGGCGCCCGCGACGAGACCCACAACGAGGCCGTCGTCCTGCGCGACTTCCTCACCTAGAGCCAGCCGACGCGGTCCTTGAGCAGCGCGTAGCCGACGAAGGCGACGACGTCGAGCAGGGTGTGCGCGACGACGAGGGGTCCGACCCGTTTCGTGCGGGTGTAGAGCCAGCCGAAGACCAGCCCCATGACGACGTTGCCGACGAACCCGCCGAAGCCCTGGTAGAGGTGGTAGGTGCCGCGAATCACCGCTGAGGTCAGCATGATTCGCCACGTCGACCAGCCGGCCTGCCCCCAGCGCTTGAAGAGGTAGCCGACCATGACGACCTCCTCGAGCACGGCGTTCTGCACCGAAGCGAGGACGAGGACGGGCAGGGCCCACCACGTCTCGCCGAGGTTCGCCGCGGCGATGGTCGTGTTGAGGTCGAGGCCGCGCGCGACGAAGTAGAGGCCGAGGCCGGGGATGCCGATCACGGCGGTGAGCAGGACGCCGCGCCAGAGGTCCTGCCACGGCTTGGTGAAGTCGGCGCCCATGCCGAACCGGGCGCGCGGGTCGTCGCGCGTCAGCAGATGGAGCGCGAGCGCGACCGGGACGAGGGCAAGACCGATCTGGGCGAGCTGGTAGGCGAGGTCGAGCCACGGCCGGTCGGGTGTGACCGCCGAGTTCATCGCGGTCGTCTGCTCGCCGAGGGGCTGACCGGCGGTGAGCTTGCGGAGCAACGAGAGCACCGCCCACACGGCGGACGCGCCGAGGGAGACACCGAGGACGAGCCATGTCTCGGTGAGGTGCCGGCGCCGCATGCGCCACATCCTGCCCGGTGTGCCTGAGCGCGAGGTGTGACTCGCGCCGAGGCGTCCGGAGTGGGTTCAGCTCGGGATCAGTGGCTGCCGACGGGGCGCAGCTGACGGGTCGACGCTGCGGTGGTGGCGGCGACCGGAGCCTGCGACACGGTGCTGTCGGACGTGGCGACGCCGGTGGCCCGGCTGCGGCGGATGTCGGTGACGGCCCAAGCGGTGAGGGCGACGACGGCGATGCCGGCGACGACGGTGAGGACGAGCAGGGCAGTGGTGATGGTGGCGAGGCCGGTGAGAGGTCCCATGGCGTGTCCTTTCTTCTACGTCTGTAGAAAGAATACTACACCTGTAGAAGTCGGTGCGCCAACTCCGCCTCCTCCCTGCAGGGCACAATGGGCTGGATGGCAACGACGCAGACCACCGAGCCCACCCTCCGTGCCACGGGCGGCGGGCGGCGAGCCGAGCTGCTCGATGCCGCCGTCTCCGTGCTGTCGGACGCGGGCATGCGCGGCCTGACCCACCGGGCGGTCGATGCGGAGGCGGGACTGCCGGAGGGCACGTGCTCGGCCTACTTCCGCTCGCGCGAGGCCCTGCTCATCGGCCTGGCCGAGCACGTCCGGGACCAACTGACGCGTGACGTCGACGCCCTCACCTCGAGCGCCACCGACCACGCCGACGACCCCGACGCGCTGGCGACCGAGGTCACCGACCTCGCCCTGCGCTGGCTGCGGCGCCCGGCGGTTCTGCGCGCCCTCGCCGAGCTCGCCCTCGAGGCGCCCCGTCGGCCCCCACTGCTCGAGGTCTTCGAGGTGTGGCGCACCGGCATCGTGACGCTCGTGAGCCGCATCGTCGTCGCGAGCGGACGCACTGACGCCGATGTGGCCGCTCCCGCCGCCGTCGCCGCCATCGAGGGAGTCCTCGCCTCGGCGACGCGCCTGCCGGCCGCGCAGCGGGAACCGTTCGTGCGCACCGCGATCGCGGTCCTCGTCCGCGGATTCCACGAGAGCCGCTGACCTCTCGTCCCCGTCGCTCGATGTCGTGCCCGCGCGGGCACGATGCGACGAACGAGATGGGTCTCAGGGGGTTCGGTATGCCGTCCGCTCGCCGTAGTGGGCGTCGCGCCGCTTGCGCCACCTGCGGACCTTGAGCCACATCCACACGAGCAGCCAGGCGAGGGCGATGAGCGCGACGATGACGAGGATGGGGATGAAGATCGCGACGAGCGAGAGCCCGATCGAGCCCGCGTCCTCCGCGGTCGAGACGACCGGTGCCCCGGCGCCCAAGGTGCCGGCGTTGATCGCGGGTCGGGCGGCCATCTTGCCCGTGTGGACCAGGCCCGAGACGACGATGCCGAGGACGACGCCGATCCACGGGTTGTCCTTCATGAACGCGGACTGGTCGAGGTTGTCCGCCGCGTTGGTCGCCGCGAAGATGAGCCCGCCCATGCTCGGCCGGATGAAGGTCTGGATCGTGTCGTTGACCGTGTCGATCGCCGGGATCTTGTCGAGCACGACCTCCGTGAGGAGGAGCACCGCGCCCACGCCGATCGCCCACGGCGACTCGATCCACGAGAACCCCTCGGGCAGCGTGATGACGTCGGTGAACCGCGCCATGAGCGCGACGATCATGAACGGGATGTAGGCGTTGAGCCCCGCCGCGGCGGAGAGCCCCATGCCCGTGAGTGCGGCCAGCATCTCGACCTCCTTGTCCGTGCTCGCCGTGGCTGGCGTGGCGGGCACCTGTGTCGAGGTCATGTCTACTCGATGAGACCCCCGTTTGCGGGTTCCGCGACGTCAGCACCGACGATGGGGCGATGAGCTACTTCCGGCGCATCGGTGAGTCGACGTGGGAGCCGACCGAGCACGTGCAGGGCGCATGGAACCTCGACGAACAGCACGTCGCCCCGGCGCTCGGCGTCCTCGCCCACGCCGTCGAGGCCGACCGTGACTCCCGCCGAGACGACGGGCTCGTCCTCGGGCGGTTGTCGTGGGACATCCTCGGCACTCTGCCGATGGAACCCTGCGAGGCCGAGGTCCGGGTGCTGCGACCCGGGCGCACCATCGAGCTCGTCGAGGCCGTCCTGTCCCACGGGGGCCGTCCCGCCGTCTCGTTGCGGGCGTGGCTCCTCGCCACGCGCGACACCGCAGCGGTGAGCGGAAGCCCGCTGGCCGGCATACCGGCTCCGGACGAGACGCCTGCATGGGACCCGACCACGGTCTGGCCGGGAGGCTTCATCGCGTCGGTCGAGCTGCGGCGCGCTCAGGTCGAGCCCGGGCGAGCGGCGTTCTGGGTGCGCTCCGACGTGCCGCTCGCCGACGAGCCTGTGAGCGAGCTCGCCCGCGCCGCAGGGCTGTTCGACATCGCGAACGGCATGACGGTGCGCGAGAGCCCGCAGGAGGTGCACTTCCCCAACCTCGACCTCACGGCGCACGTCTACCGTGAGCCGGCGGGGGAGTGGCTCGGCTTCGACACGAGCGTCTCGTTCGGGTCGTCCGGCGTCGGCCTGACGTCGTCGGTGCTGCACGACGAGACCGGCCCCTTCGGGACGATGTCCCAGATCCTCACCGTCCGCCCTCGGTGACGCCGACGGCACATGCAGGTATGCCGTGTGGTCCCGCAATGGGGACCACACGGCATACCGTGCCTGACCAGGCGCGCTCAGTCGCCCTTGACGTTGACGACCTGCCGCAGCGTGTGCCGGACCCTGACGAGGTCGGCGGCGTCGGCCATGACCTGGTCGATGTCCTTGTAGGCGCCCGGGATCTCGTCGACGAAGGCCTCCGAGTCCTTGTACTCGATGCCGACCATCGCCTCACGCAGCTCGTCCCGGCTGAACTTCCGCCGGGCTGCGCTCCGTGAGAACTGCCGCCCCGCACCGTGCGGTGCCGAGTTGAGGGACACACGGTTGCCGAGACCCTCGACGACGTAGGACCGCGTGCCCATCGAACCGGGGATGAGGCCGGGCTGGCCCTCCCGCGCCTCGATGGCGCCCTTCCGCGAGACCCACACCTTCTTGCCCCAGTGCTTCTCCTCCTGGGTGAAGTTGTGGTGGCAGTTGACCCGCTCCTGCTCCTGCACGGCCGTCCCGAGGAACTCGCCGAGCTGCCGCAGCATCCGGTCCATCATCTCGTCCCGGTTGAGCAGGGCGTAGTGCTGCGCCCACCGGAGCTCGCGGATGTAGGCCCAGAACTCGTCCGTCCCCTCGACGAGGTAGGCGAGGTCCTTGTCGGGGAGCGAGATCCAGTACCGGTCCATGAGGCGGCGAGCGATCGCGATGTGGTGCTGCGCGATCTTGTTACCCACGCCCCGGGACCCGGAGTGCAGGAACGCCCAGACCCGGTCCTGCTCATCGAGGCTGAACTCGGCGAAGTGGTTGCCCGAGCCCAGGGTCCCCAGCTGCACCCGCCACCGGGCGGCCCGCTGGTCGGGGTCGAAGCCGGCGTCGACGGCCAGCGCCTCGAGCTCGGCGACCCGGGGCTCTGCGGTCGCGACGACCTTGCGGTTGGCGGCACCCGCCGAGAGCGGGATGGCCCGCTCGACGGCCTCCCGCAGGGGCGTCAGCGACCGGTCACCCAGGTCGTCGCGCACGAACTGGGTTCGCACCGCGATCATGCCGCAGCCGATGTCGACGCCCACGGCAGCCGGGATGATCGCCCGCTCGGTCGGGATGACCGAGCCGACGGTCGCACCCAGTCCGAGGTGGGCATCGGGCATGAGCGCGAGGTGCGGGAACACGAAGGGCAGCTCCGAGGTGCGCTGGGCCTGCTCCTTGGTCGAGTCTTCGAGGATGGAGGCCCAGTTCATGAGCCGGGGGGTGATCTGCTTCATCGCGCACCTCCTAGGGCGCCGTGGTGGTGTTGTGCCGCCCGCGTCCGGACGGCAGCGGGCGCGGAGAAGCGTGACAGGTGGCCGACCGCCTCGGCGAGCGAATTACGCGCGGCGCGCGAACGGCATACTCACGCGGACGGCATACTCAATCCGGCTCGCGAGCCGTCGGCTCGTTCGTCAGCCGGATCGATCCGGCTCACGAGCACGTGTGCGGCTCGCGAGCCGGATCGGGCAGGAACCCGTTTGCGTCGCCCGCCTAGGATTCACGGGTGAGCACAATCCTCAGCGCTGTCGCCTGGCCCTACGCCAACGGGCCGCGCCACCTCGGCCACGTCGCCGGGTTCGGCGTGCCCTCGGACGTCTTCAGCCGCTACATGCGGATGGCTGGCCACGACGTGCTCATGGTCAGCGGCAGCGACGAGCACGGCACCCCGATCCTCGTCCTCGCGGACAAGGCGGGCGTCACGCCGCAGGAGTTCGTCGACACCAACCACGCGATCATCGCCAGCGAGCTCGCCGACCTCGGCTGCTCCTACGACCTCTACACCCGCACGACCACGGTCAACCACGAGCAGGTCGTCCAGGAGCTGTTCACCCGCTGCCTCGACAACGGCTACTTCATCGTCCAGAGCCAGCTCGTCGCGCTCGAGCCGAGCACCGGCCGCACCCTGCCCGACCGCTACATCGAGGGCACCTGTCCGATCTGCGGCTACACCGAGGCCCGCGGCGACCAGTGCGACAACTGCGGCAACCAGCTCGAGCCGTCCGACCTCATCGACCCCAGGAGCAAGGTCACCGGCGCCACGCCGAACTTCACCGAGACCGAGCACTGGTTCCTCGACCTGCCCGCGCTCGCCGACGCGCTGCGTGAGTGGCTCGAAGGACGCGAAGCCAGCGGCACGTGGCGGCCCAACGTCATCAAGTTCAGCCTCAACATCCTCGACGAGATCCGTCCGCGCGCGATGACCCGCGACATCGACTGGGGCATCCCGCTGCCGGGCGAGCTCGCGACGCGCTACCCCGACAAGCGGCTCTACGTCTGGTTCGACGCCGTCATCGGCTACCTCTCGGCGTCCATCGAGTGGGCCCGCCGGCTCGGCGACGACGACCGCTGGCGCACCTGGTGGAACGACCCCGAAGCGCTGTCCTACTACTTCATGGGCAAGGACAACATCACCTTCCACAGCCAGATCTGGCCGGCGGAGCTGCTCGCGTACGCCGGTCGCGGCGCCAAGGGTGGTGAGCCCGGTGAGTTCGGGGTGCTGAACCTGCCGACCGAGGTCGTGAGCAGCGAGTACCTCACGATGGAGGGCAAGCAGTTCTCGACGTCGCGCAGCGTCGTCATCCTCATCCGTGACGTCCTCGACCGCTACGGGCCCGACGCGATCCGGTACTTCATCTGCGCCGCGGGCCCCGAGAACCAGGACAGCAACTTCACCTGGGCCGAGTTCGTGCAGCGCAACAACTCCGAGCTCGTCGCCGGCTGGGGCAACCTCGTCAACCGCGCCGGTGCGATGGTCGCGAAGAACTTCGGTGAGATCCCGCAGCCGGGCCCGCTCGAGCCCGTCGACGAGGCCGTGCGTGCCGCCACCCTCACGGCGTTCGACACCGTCGGCGACCTGCTCGGCAAGCAGCGGGTCAAGGCCGCGATCGCCGAGGCGATGCGGGCCGTGGGGGACGTCAACAAGTACGTCGCCGACACCGAGCCGTTCCGGCTCAAGGGTGAGGGCGAGCGGGAGCGGCTCGCGACGGTGCTGCACACGCTGGTGCAGTGCGTGAGCGACCTCAACACGATCCTCGCGCCGTTCCTGCCGCACGCGTCGAACCGGGTGCACGCGTTCCTCGGCGGCGAGGGCGAGTTCATGCCCATGCCGCGCATCGAGGACGTCCACGGGCTCGACTCCGACAGCGACCGGACCTACCCGATCATCACCGGCGACTACTCCGCCACGCCGCGCTGGGAGTCGCGCCCGGTCGTCGTCGGGACGCCGATCGCCAAGCCGACGGGCGTCTTCGCCAAGCTCGACGAGTCCGTCGTCGACGAGGAGCTGGCCCGACTCGAGCAGGCCTGAGGCCCCGCCACGATGAGCACCTCGAGCACCCCGACGCGCAGCGTCGTCCCGGACCTGCCGGACCCGCTGCCGATCCCTGTCGTCGACAACCACACCCACCTCGACATCGAGCGTGAGGGTGTGGCGGTCGACGTGGCGGACCTGCTCGAGCGGGCCGCGTCCGTCGGGGTGGACCGGGTGGTCCAGATCGGCTGCGACCTCGAGGCCGCGCGTCAGACCGTCGAGATGGTCGACCGGTATGCCGGGATGCTGGGTGGCGTGGCCCTCCACCCCAACGAGGTGCCCGGGTTGGCCGAGAAGGGAAGTCTCGACGCGGCATACACGGAGATCGAGGAGCTGGCCCGGCACCCGCGCGTGCGCGTCGTCGGCGAGACGGGGCTCGACTACTTCCGCACCGGTCCGGAGGGGCAGGGCGTGCAGCAGGACAGCTTCCGCTGGCACATCGACCTCGCCAAGCGTCTCGACAAGGCGCTGCAGATCCACGACCGCGATGCCCACGCCGACGTGCTGCGCATCCTCGACGAGGAGGGCGCGCCGGAAACCACTGTGCTGCACTGCTTTTCGGGTGACGTCGCGATGGCGCAGGAGTGCGTCGACAAGGGCTACCACCTCTCCTTCGCGGGCACCGTGACGTTCAAGAACGCGCACGCGCTGCGCGACGCGCTGTCCGTGACGCCGCTCGACCGGGTGCTGGTCGAGACCGACGCGCCCTACCTCACGCCGCATCCGCACCGCGGCGCGATCAACGCCCCACACCTCGTCCCGCTCACGGTCCGGGTCATGGCGGGCGTGCTCGGGGTCGCCGTTCCCACGCTGTGCGAGGCGCTGTCGGAGAACTCGAAACGCGTCTACGGCCCCTGGTGACCGGGACCCCTGGTGACCGGGCGGGGCACAGGCGTCACGCCCGTCACATGAGTCACGCATCGGGGACACTCGTGGGCCACGTCACCGTTATCGAAATTTGACCTTTGCCGGATTTCGGGTCAGGGTGGTGGAGTTGGCCGGAGCTGGGCTCCGGGCGAAACAGGGGCGAGGACGCCGGCTCACGCCGGACGGACCTCGCTTCCTCGTTGTCGGGGCCCCACCCCTGAGGGGTCCCGGCCGTCCACCCCTGAGGACGCTCGCCCGCACCTGGTGTCCGGGGAGTTCGATCATCGGAGCACTCTTGATTTCTCGTCCCCTGCGCCTCGCTGCCCAGGGTGCTGCGGCACTCACCGTGGCCGCCGGATCCTTCGGCGTCGCCGCCCTCGACAAGTCCGTCGCCCTCAGCGTCGACGGCAAGTCCTCCTCCCTGCACGTCTTCGGTTCGACCGTCGGCGACGCCCTCGAGAAGAAGGGCATCACCCTCGGCGAGCACGACGAGGTCGTCCCGTCCGTGGACACCAAGATCTCGGACGGCGACAAGATCTCCGTCCGTTACGGACGCAAGCTCACGGTCACCGTCGACGGTGTCACCAAGGAGTACTGGACGACGGCCACCACCGTCGACGCCGCTCTGCGTGACCTCGGCATCCGCGCCGCGAGCAACGCCAAGCTGTCCGCGTCGCGCTCGCAGGCCATCGGCCGCCAGGGCCTCTCCCTCGCGCTGACGACCCCCAAGACCGTCACCGTCAGCGTCGACAAGAAGAAGCTGTCGAGCACCTCGACGAGCGCCACCGTCGCCGACGTGCTCAAGGAGCTCAAGGTCAGCTACGACCGCGACGACAAGGTCACTCCGGCCGCGACGACGCCGCTGAAGAACGGCCTCGCGATCGCCGTCCAGCGGGTGAGCACGGGCAACGCGGTCAAGACCGTCGCCATCCCGTTCACCACGACGACCAAGAAGGACGCCTCGCTCTACGAGGGCACCCGCAAGACGGTCACCGAGGGCAAGGCCGGCTCCAAGGCCGTCACCGTGAGCCGCACCGTCGTCGACGGCAAGGTCACCGCGGAGAAGGTCCTCTCCGAGAAGGTCACCGCCCAGCCCGTCGCCAAGGTCGTCGCCGTCGGCACCAAGGAGCGCCCCGCTCCCAAGCCGGCTCCGGCGCCCCGGTCGACGTCCAGCGCGCCCGCGCCGTCCGACAGCGGCAGCTCCTCCGGCGCCGGGATCAACCTGGCGCGCGCCGACATGTGGGACCGCATCGCCCAGTGCGAGTCCGGTGGCAACTGGTCGATCAACACCGGCAACGGTTACTACGGCGGCCTGCAGTTCGACTACCGGACGTGGCTCGGTGCCGGCGGTGGCGACTTCGCCCAGCGCGCCGACCTCGCGTCGCGGGCCGAGCAGATCACCGTCGCGAACCGCGTCTACGCCGACCGTGGCCTCCAGCCGTGGGGCTGCGCGCACGCCGCGTGACGCACCCCGCGTGACCCGCGCGCCGTCCTCACCGGACGGCACACCGAAGGCCGTGCCTTCCCACCCACGGTGGGGGCACGGCCTTCGTGCGTCTCCGTGCATAGGCTGTCGCCCATGTCGACCACCGGGCTCCTCGGCGCCGCCCAGATCCGCGAGCTCGCGGCGCGCCTCGGGATCCGCCCGACGAAGACGTGGGGGCAGAACTTCGTCATCGACGGCAACACCGTCGAGCGCATCGTGCGCGTCTCCGGCATCGGTGCGGATGATGTCGTCGTTGAGGTCGGCCCCGGCCTCGGGTCGCTCACCCTTGCCCTGCTCCCCGTCGCCCGGCACGTCACCGCCGTCGAGGTCGACCCCACCCTCGCTGCGGCCCTCCCCGAGACGGTGCAGACCGTCGCCCCGGCCGTCGCCGACCGGCTCACCGTCGTCCAGGCCGACGCCCTGCGCGTCACCGAGCTGCCCGGCGAGGCCCCGACCGCCCTCGTCGCGAACCTGCCCTACAACGTCTCCGTCCCGGTCGTCCTGAGCTTCCTCGAGCGGTTCCCGAGCATCGAGCGGATCCTCGTCATGGTCCAGCTCGAGGTCGCCGAGCGGCTCGCCGCGAAGCCCGGCTCCAAGGTCTACGGCGTCCCGAGCGTCAAGGCGGCCTGGTACGCCGACGTCGCCCTCGCCGGCAACGTCTCCCGCTCGGTCTTCTGGCCGGTCCCGAACGTCGACTCCGGGCTCGTCTCCCTTGTCCGCCGCACGCCGCCGGACACGACGGCCACCCGCGAGGACGTCTTCGCCTGCATCGACGCCGCGTTCGCCCAGCGCCGCAAGACCCTCAGGGCCGCGCTCGCGTCCTGGGCCGGCTCCGCCGCGGCGGCCGAAGCGGCGCTCGTCGCGGCCGGCATCGACCCGCGCACCCGCGGTGAGCAGCTCGACGTGCGGCAGTTCGCAGCCATCGCCGACGCCGTTGCGACTGCCCGGCATGACTAGGGTGGCGCCATGACCTCGGCCCACTCGGACCCTGCGCCCGTCACGGTGCGCGTCCCGGCCAAGGTCAACCTCGAGCTTCTCGTCGGTCCGCTGCGCGACGACGGCTTCCACAGCCTCTCGACGGTCTACCAGGCGGTGAACCTGCACGACGACGTCACTGTCGCCCTCGACGACGACTGGGGCTGCACGGTGAGCGGTGCGGGCACCGACTCGGTCCCGACCGACGACTCCAACCTCGCGATGCGCGCCGCCCGCCTCCTCCACGACGAGATCGGCCTCGACGCGCCCGTGCACATCACCATCGCCAAGACCATCCCCGTCGCGGGCGGCATGGCCGGCGGTTCGGCCGACGCGGCCGCGGCGCTCGTCGCCTGTGACCGGATGTGGTCCCTCGGCCTGTCGTCCGAGGAGCTCGAGGAGTATGCCGCGGAGCTGGGTTCCGACGTGCCGTTCCTCATCCGCGGGGGCACCGCGGTCGGCAGCGGGCGCGGGGAACGGCTCGCGCCGGTGCTGGCCCGGGGCAACTTCCACTGGGTCTTCGCGATCAGCGACATCGGCCTGTCGACGCCCGAGGTGTATGCCGAGTGCGACCGGCTGCGAGGATCCGCACCCGTGCCGGAGCCGACGCCGAGCACCGAGCTCATGAGCGCGCTGCGCTCCGGCGACCCGCGGGCGCTCGCGGCCCAGCTCACCAACGACCTCGAGGCCGCGGCGATCTCGCTGCGCCCCGAGCTCGGCGAGGTCCTGGAGAGCGGCATGGAGTTCGGCGCCCTCGGCGGCATCGTGTCCGGGTCGGGCCCGACGGTCGCGTTCCTCGTCGAGGACGTCGAGGCGGCGATCGACCTCACCGTCGCCCTCACCGCGACCGGTACGGCGCGTGAGGTCCGCAAGGCCGTCGGCCCGGTCCACGGCGCCCACGTCATCCCGGCCCGAGTCGACTAGTGGCGGTACTCATCTCCGTCGAGCGCGCCGCCCTCGCGCTCGGCACCACCCAGGTGCTCGACGGCGTCTCGCTCGGCGTCGCCGGCGGTGACCGCATCGGTGTCGTCGGCCGCAACGGCGGCGGCAAGACGACGTTGCTGCGCGTCCTTGCGGGCGACCGCTCCGTCGACAGCGGCCGGGTCGCCCGACTCGGCGGGGCCACCGTCGGCATGCTCAGCCAGGCCGACACCCTCGACCCCGAGGTCACGGTCCGTGAGGTCGTCGTCGGAGACCGACCCGACCACGTGTGGGCCGGTGACGCCCGCATCCGCGACGTCCTCACCGGCCTCCTCGGTGGCATCGACGCGCCCGCGATGGGCGGCCTCGACGCGACCGTCGCCGGCAAGTCCGGTGGCGAGCGCCGCCGCCTCGCCCTCGCCAAGCTGCTCGTCGACGACCCCGACGTGCTCCTCCTCGACGAGCCGACGAACCACCTCGACGTCGAGGGCGTCGCCTGGCTGGCCGAGCACCTCGTCCGCCACCGGTCGCGTCCCGACAACGCGCTCGTGACGATCACCCACGACCGCTGGTTCCTCGACGCCGTCGCCACTCGGACGTGGGAGGTCGTCGATGGTGAGGTGAACGCGTTCGACGGCGGCTACGCGGCATACGTCCTCGCCAAGGCCGAGCGCGAGCGGATGGCGCGCGTCACCGCCGAACGGCGCAACAACTTGCTCCGCAAGGAGCTCGCGTGGCTGCGCCGCGGTGCACCGGCGCGCACGTCGAAGCCGAAGTTCCGCATCGAGGCCGCCAACGCGCTCATCGAGGACGTGCCGCCGCCGCGCAACGACGTCGAGCTCATGGCGTTCGCGACGAGCCGGCTCGGCAAGGACGTCGTCGACCTGCACGACGCGTCGGTCGTCGTGGGGGAGTCGGCGGGCGAGCCGGGGCGCACCCTGCTCGACCGCGTCACCTGGCATCTCGCACCGGGCGAGCGGATCGGCGTCGTCGGCGTCAACGGCTCGGGCAAGTCGACCCTGCTGCGTGTCCTCGCGGGCGAGGTGCCGTTGTCCTCCGGCAAGCGCAAGGAGGGCGTGACGGTCCGCATCGGGCACCTCACGCAGGAGGTGCGCGAGCTCGACCGGCTGCGCGACCGCCGCGTCATCGACGCCGTCGAGGAGGTCCGCAAGGTCACCGTCCTCGGCGGACGCGAGGTGTCGGCGTCCCAGCTCGCGAAGCGCCTCGGCTTCCCTGGCCCGCGCCAGCAGACCCGCGTCGGCGACCTCTCCGGCGGCGAACGGCGACGGCTCCAGGTCCTGCGCATCCTCATGGACGAGCCCAACGTGCTGCTCCTCGACGAGCCGACGAACGACCTCGACATCGAGACCCTCACCGCCCTCGAGGACGTCCTCGACGGCTGGGCGGGCACCCTCGTCGTCGTCTCGCATGACCGCTACCTCCTCGAGCGCATCGCCGACCGGCAGGTCGCGCTCCTCGGGGACGGGCGGGTGCGAGACCTCCCCGGTGGCGTCGAGGAGTACCTGCGCCTGCGCGCCACCACCACGCCCGCGTATGCCGCGAGCGCACCTCCCGCTGTGGCGCCCGGTAGCAAGGGTGGCGCGAAATCCGTTGGCGCGCAACGGCATACGGACTCGGGCGGCTCGACGGCTGCAGCAACGCCCACGGCCAGTCCGGCCGAGCAGCGCGAGGCGCGCAAGACGATGGCCCGGGTCGAGAAGCAGCTGTCCCGACTGGCCACGCGGGAGGAGCGCATCCACGCCGACATGGCCGAGCACGTGAGCGACCACGCGCGAGTGCTCGAGCTGAACACCGAGCTGCGGGCGATCGTCGACGAGCGCGAGGCGCTCGAGCTCGAGTGGCTCGAAGCCGCCGAGGTGGTCTCCTAGCCGCCCTGCTGGCCGGGTTGTTCGAAGGGTGCGAGCAGGGTGCGCAACCGCCCGGCGAGGTCGGCGCGCTCGGCGGTCGGTAGCTCGGCGAGCAGCTCGCGCTCGTGGCCGAGCAGGTCGTCGAGGGCGTTGTCGACGGCGCGGATGCCGTCCTTGGTGAGCCGGACGAGGACGCCGCGGCGGTCGCGTGGGTCGGGGTGGCGCTCGACGAAGCCGCGCTGGAGGAGCCGGTCGACCCGGTTCGTCATCGTCCCGCTCGTCACGAGGGTCTCGGCGACGAGCTGGCCGGGCGAGAGCTCGTAGGGCGCGCCGGCGCGGCGCAGCGCCGAGAGCACGTCGAACTCCCAGCCGTCGAGCCCGTGCTCGCTGAACGCGGCGCCGCGGGCGAGGTCGAGCCGGCGCGCGAGGCGCGAGACGCGGCTGAGGATCTCGAGTGGGCTGACGTCGAGGTCGGGACGTTCCCGGCGCCACGCCGAGACGATACGGTCGACATCATCCTCGGGCATGGGGCGATGGTACTCCCATCAAGTATCTTGACATCAAGATAAATCCCGGGAAGAGTGCACGGCGACGGTCATGCCACGGCAGAAGGAGCGCAGGATGCGGGCACAACCCAGCTGGGACCCCACGGCATACGCGAAGTTCGGGGACCAACGCTCCCGCCCCTTCGCCGACCTCGTCGCCCAGGTGCACACCGACGACCCGCGGCTCGTCGTCGACCTCGGCTGCGGCAACGGTCCTGCGACCCTGACCCTCGCCGAGCTGTGGCCGGACGCGCGCATCGTCGGCGTGGACTCCGCCGAGTCGATGCTCGAGGCGGCCCGCGCGCTCGACACCACGGACCGCGTCGAGTGGGTCCAGGCCGACCTCAAGGAGTGGGACCCCGCGTCCCTCGGGGACGCGCCGGACGTCATCAT
The DNA here is from genome assembly GCF_003002895.1 of Knoellia remsis. GTDB lineage: Bacteria > Actinomycetota > Actinomycetes > Actinomycetales > Dermatophilaceae > Knoellia > Knoellia remsis. The sequence continues at coordinate 25,744 of NZ_PVTI01000013.1, forward strand.
CACGAACTCGACCCTGCAGTGGGTTCCCGGCCACCTCGACCTGCTCGAGACGTGGATCGGCGCGCTCGCGCCCGGTGGGTGGTTCGCCCTCCAGGTGCCGAACAACTTCGACGCCCCGAGCCACGCCCTCATGCGCGAGACGGCGTCCGGGCATGGGCGCGCCAACGAGCTCCTCGCCGCACTCGAGGTGCCGGCGGTGGGGGAGCCGCGCACCTACCTCACGCTGTTGCACCGCCTCGGCACGACCGTCGACGCCTGGGAGACCGTCTATGCCCACGTCCTCGACCCGGCCGGTGACTCCGAGAACCCCGTCCTCGACTGGGTGAGCGCGACCGGGCTGCGGCCCGTGCTCGACCTCCTGCCCGAGGGGGAGGAACGCGACGCCTTCCTCGAGCCGTATGCCGCCGCGCTCGCCGAGGCGTACCCGCGCACCGAGGTCGGGGTGCTCTTCCCGTTCCGCCGCGTGTTCGCGGTGGCGCACAAGGCAACCGGCGATGCTGCAAACGGTGCGCCGACGAGCGATGGTGACCGGGCAGCCCATACCGACACCGCGACCGGCGAAGGATAACAACCGTGACGATTCTCGGCCTGCACCACGTCCAGCTCGCCTGTCCGGCCGGATCCGAGGACCTGCTGCGCCACTTCTATGGCGTCGTCTGCGGGATGCCCGAGATCCCCAAGCCGCCAGTCCTCGCCGCGCGCGGTGGAGTGTGGTTCTCGGCGGGGGAGCAGGAGCTGCACTGCGGCGTCGAGGACGGCTTCGTGCCCGCGCGCAAGGCGCACCCGTGCTTCGGCGTCGACGACGTGTCGGCGCTGGCCGCGGCCGTTGCCGGTGCCGGCAGCGAGGTGCGCTGGGACCACGCGATCCCCGGCGTGCAGCGGTTCCACACCGACGACCCCGTGGGCAACCGGGTCGAGTTCCAGCAGGTCGAAGGTCCCAAGCTCGACTTCACGGTCTGACCCCGCACGCCCGCCGCGCGTGGGAGTGTGGTCGCATGTCCAGCCCCGGGCACGAGGTCCAGCCTCCCGGCGTGCGCGCTGTCGCTGTCGGCGTCGGCGTGCTGCTGGCGATCGTCCTCGTGTTCGCGGCGATCCGCGTCGTCACCGACTGGCCGCACATCCTCGCCGGCACCCAGACCGACAACGACTTCGCGGTGCGCTATGTCGAGAACCCCTGGACGGCATACCTGCACATCGGTCTCGGCGTGGTCTACCTCCTCGGGGCACCGCTGCAGTTGAGCCGGCGCTTCCGGACGCGGCACTACACGCTGCACCGGCGACTGGGTCGCGTGCTCGTGGCGTGCGGTGTCGCCAGTGGGGTGTTCGCCGTCGTGTTCGGCCTGCTGCACCCGTGGGGTGGGGGACTCGAGGCGGCTGCCGCGCTGATCTTCGGGACGTGGTTCGTCGTGTGCCTGCTGCTGGCGTTCCGGGCGATCCGTGCCGGTCGGGTGGCGCAGCACCGGCGCTGGATGATCCGGGCCTTCGCCGTCGGCGTCGGCATCGGCACGATCCGCATCTGGGTCGGGCTGTTCATCGGGCTGCGCGTCGCGACCGGCGGCGGGACCGACGACATGGCGCCGGGGCACACCGGCTTCGGTCTGGCGTTCTGGCTCGCGCTGACGATGCACGTCGCCCTCGGCGAGTGGTGGCTGCGCCGCACCCCCGACCTCGAGGGCTGACCGCGCTCACCCCGAGGCTCGCCCGGGGCGGGTCAGGCGTTCGTGATCTCCGGCTTGGCCTCGAGGCCGGTGAGGCCGTTCCACGCGAGGTTGACCAGGGCCGCGGCGACGTCGCGCTTCTTCGCCTTGGGGTTCTCCAGCCACCACTGCCCGGTGAGTGCGACCATCCCGACGAGCATCTGCGCATACATCGGCGCCTGCTTCGGGTCGAGCTTGCGGTTCGTGAACTGCGCCGCGAGCAGGTGCTCGACCTGCGACGCGACATCCGACATGAGCGAGGCGAACGTCCCCGTCTGCTGCACCGGCGGAGAGTCCCGCACGAGGATCCTGAAGCCGTCGGTCGAGCCCTCGATGTAGTCGAGCAGCGCCATCGCCGCGCGCTCGAGCAGTGCCCGCGATCCGCCTTCGCTCGTCAGCGCGCCGGTGATCGCCCCGAGGAGGGACTGGATCTCGCGGTCGACGACGACGGCATACAGGCCCTCCTTGCCCCCGAAGTGTTCGTACACAACGGGTTTCGACACCCCGGCGACGCTCGCGATCTCCTCGACCGTCGTCGCCTCGTAACCGCGGTTTGCGAAGAGCGAGCGCCCGATCCCGATCAGCTGCTCGCGCCGCTGCGCCCCGGTCATCCGCCCCCGCGGCGTGCGCACCTTCGGTGTCTTCGGCGTCGCCTCGTCTCGACTCACCCGGCCATTCTGCCCTGTCGGGCATGGGGTCGCCCTCCGCGGTGGGCGGGGCCGGGTGTGGGGTCAACTACCCTTTCGGAGGTATGCCGTCCGCTCGCCGCGGGCGCATCGTTCCCCGGTTGGTCTGCCGGCAGGGCCCGCCTGACTTTGAATCAGGACTAGCGACGTAGGTTCGACTCCTACCCGGGGAGCAGTGATACCGCCCTGACCTGCACGTCGGCAGCGGCAGGGGGGTCGGACCGGGTGTGACCCGGTGCCGGGTGTACCCATTCGCGTACCCATCCGGTCTCAGTGACGATCCCGCCCCGTCTCGTGCTCACCCGTCATCCACAGCCCGCTCGTCTCCGCGGCGCCATCCACAGCTCGGCGCCTCGGGCTGGACGCCGGCACCGGGCCAGGGGAGCGTACCCGCGGTGGTGGTTGGCATCGGAAGGGCAGCTGCTGAAATTGTCTACCCCTCCTTTATGCTTGCCATCAAGTAGGGATGGACATACGTTGTGAAGCGCAACGACGTGATCAAGAAGATCCGCAAGGCGGCCAAGGCGCAAGGCATCTCGTGTGAGCTGTATGAACTGACGAATCACACCGGCATACGGGTCGGGGACACGGCCACGACATGTCCCGCTCGTCGAAGGACGTGCCGAACCTGTTCGCCGAGACGATCTTCAAACAGTTGGAACCCGCGCTCGGAGAAGGATGGTGGCGGAAGTGAAGACCTATACGGTGCGGGCAGAGAAGCGCGGGGAGTGGTGGCTCCTCACGTCTGCGGACGCTCCTGGCGCGGTGTCGCAAGTGCGTTCGCTCGGACAAGCTGAGGAGCACGCACGTGAGGCAATCTCGTTCGTGACGGGGGTGCCCGAGTCCGAGGTTGAGGTGGCGGTAGTTCCGGCGCTTCCGGATCGGTTGGGCAAGAAGGTACGTCTGTTGAAGCAGTCCGTGAAGGAGATGGAGAAGGCGCAGCGCATCACGGCGCAGCGGTCGCGGGAGGCTGTCGCGGACCTCGTCGCTGCGGGCTACAAGGGGAGGGAGGTCGCCGCGGTTCTCGGGGTAACCCCCCAGCGTGTCTCTCAGCTTCTGAAATCACAGGGAGAAGGCTCCTGAAGGTTCTCAACGGCGTCATCATGAACGTCCAAGAACCCACCACCCGAGGCGCGGGCCAGGGCCGGCCCCGGTGCCGCGCAGACCGTGATGAGGCCCATCCCGGCGAGTGCGGTCACGACCGTGGAACGATCGACGACTGAGCCGCCGCATTCATGCGCTCATCGGCGGCCTCAGTAATCATGGGGTGGTGAGTGCACCCTCCGACTCCCGCGAACCGCGTCGAGCCGTCGGACCGCTCGGCGACCCGACGACCATCGGCTGGTGGGGCCGGATCTGGCAGCCGTTCTGGGTGCTGCCGTCGGTGATCTGCGCCGCGGCCTTCGCCCTCTCGCTGGTCCTGCCCGAGGTCGACCGGCGCCTGCTGCTCGACCAGACCTTCCTCTTCAACGGCAACGCCGGCTCGGCGCGCAGCCTGCTCGGCACCATCGCGTCGGCGATGATCTCGGTGACCGGCCTCGTCTTCTCGATCACGATGGTCGTCATGCAGCTCGCGAGCAGCCAGTTCACCCCGCGACTGCTCGGCGACTTCCTGCGCAGCCGCATCGTGCAGGTGACGCTCGGTGTCTTCACCTCCTCGTTCCTCTTCGCGCTCGTCGTTCTCCGGTCGGTGCGCGGCGGCGACGACGGCCCCGAGTTCGTTCCGCAGCTGTCGGTGACGTTCGCCTTCGTCCTCGTGCTCGCGAGCGTCGCGCTCTTCTTCGCGTTCATCCACCACATCACCCAGTCCATCCAGGTCGACCGGACGATCGACCGCATCCAGCGGACGACGGCTGCCGAGCTCGGTGACGGCTGGCCGGACGACACCGACGACGAGCCGCAAGCGAGCTGGGAGCCGGACGAGCGGCCATACGCCATCTCGGCACGCGACCGGCACGGCATCGTCGAGCGCGTCGAGCTGGGCGCGATCGTGCGCGCCGCGGAGAAGGCCGGCGTCGTCGTCGAGCTGACGTTCCGGCCCGGTGACGTCGTCTTCGAGGACCAGCCGATCGCCCGAGTCCATCGTGGACCCGGCGGGGGAGCGCCGGACGTGGAAGCGCTCGCCGACGCGGTTCACGACGCGATCACGCTGGGCCGCACCCGCACCGTCGCGCAGGACCCGCAGTTCGGGGTGAGGCAGCTCGTCGACATCGCCGAGCGCGCTCTCTCACCGGGGATCAACGACCCGACGACGGCCGTCCAAGTGCTTGACGAGCTGCACCGGCTGCTGCGAGCGGCGGTGCAGCGGCCTGACGTGTCCCCGCTCATCCTCGACGGGTCCGGTGTCGTGCGGGTCGTGGACCGACCGCTGCCGTTCGCGGACCTGCTCGACCTCGCGCTCGACGAGATCGCGCACTACGGCGCCGACGACATCCAGGTGCCCCGGCGCATCGACGAGCTGCTCGCCGACCTGCTCACTGTCGCGCGACCCGAACACCGGCCGACACTCGCCGCCAAGCAGGCCGAGCTGGCGGGTGCCCGGCGCTGACCCGATGCGGTTCGCGAACCACGGCCTTGATCGAAGTCCGGATCGATCCGGCCTGCGAAGGACGGGACGGTTCGCGAACCGTGTCGTGCAGGCCGGTGACGAACCATGGCGCGCGGCCGCTGAGACGTCCCGTCGGTCGGGAGACCTCAGAGATGGGGCCAGTGTTGGGGCCAGGCGTGGACCAGGGCGCTGCGCACCTCTTTGGTGAGCTCGAGCGAGCTGATCTCGTCGAGGCTCCACCACAGTGCGGACGCCTCGTCAGGTGTCGCCTTCCAGATCCGCTTCGCGGTCGTGTGGAAGGTCAGGTCGAGGAGGTGGTCGCCGTACTGGGTCGTGCTCTCCACGCCGAGGATGCGTGGGTGAGCCGGCAGCGCGCCGGTCTCATGCACCATCTCGCGCACCCGAACCGTCGGGTCTTCGCCGGTCTTCAGGTAGCTCCACGGCAGGGTCCACATGCGCGTCCGGGGTCGGCGCGCGAGCAGCATGCGGTGGTCGTCGTCGATCCCGACGACGTGCACCCGCACTCTCGGCCGTGCCGCATCCATGGAGCCTCCCGGGGCCCGTGCCCAGCACCCGACCGCCGGATGCCGCTTCCCCGTGCGACGCCCACGATAGGGGCCAGAGGCGCGCACCGCCCCCCGAACGGCGTCGGTAGAGTGACGCAGTACGCCGCCCGCCACCCTCGGGAGCCCCGCTCGTGACCACTGCCCGGCCCGCTGCTGTCATCATCCTCGCCGCCGGCGAGGGAACGCGGATGAAGTCCGCCACCCCCAAGGTCCTCCACCGCATCGGCGGACGCAGCCTCGTCGGCCACGCGCTGGCCGCCGCCCGCGCCACGAACCCCCAGCATCTCGCCGTCGTCGTGCGTCACGAACGTGAGCTCGTCGCCGCGCACGTCGCCGAGATCGACCCGGCGGCGACGATCGCCGACCAGGACGAGGTCAAGGGCACCGGCCGCGCCACGGAGTGCGCCCTCGACGCCCTGCCGACCGACCTCTCGGGCACCGTCCTCGTGACGTACGGCGACGTCCCCCTCCTGACCGGCGCCACCCTCGTCGACCTCATAGCCCGCCACGAGGGTTCGGGCAGTGCCGCGACCGTCATCACCGCGAACCTCGACAACCCGCAAGGCTACGGCCGGATCATCCGTGACACCGATGGCGCCGTCGCCGGCATCGTGGAGCAGAAGGACGCCACCGAGGAACAGCGCGCGATCACCGAGATCAACTCGGGCATCTACGCCTTCGACGCGGCCGTGCTCCGCGAGGCGCTCGGCCGGGTCGGGACCGACAACGCGCAGGGCGAGAAGTACCTCACCGACGTCCTCGGCATCGCCCGCGAGGCCGGCCGGCCCGTGGGCGCCCACCTCATCGACGACCTCTGGCAGACCGAGGGCGTCAACGACCGGGTCCAGCTCGCCACGCTCGGCCGCGAGCTGAACCGACGCAACACCGAGCGCTGGATGCGCGAGGGCGTCACCATCGTCGACCCGGCGACGACGTGGATCGACGTCGACGTCACCATCGGCCGCGACGCGACGATCCTCCCGAACACCCAGCTCCTCGGTGCGACGACGATCGGTGCCGGCGCCACCATCGGCCCCGACACGACCCTCACCGACACCGAGGTCGGCGAGCGCGCCGAGGTCAAGCGCACCGAGGCCAACCTCGCCGAGATCGGCCCCGAGGCGAGCGTCGGCCCGTTCTCCTACCTCCGTCCCGGCACCGTCCTCGGCGCGAAGGGCAAGATCGGCGGCTTCGTCGAGACCAAGAATGCGCAGATCGGTGACGGTGCCAAGGTTCCGCACCTGACGTATGCCGGTGATGTCACCATCGGGGAGGGCGCCAACATCGGTGCCGGCACGATCTTCGCCAACTACGACGGTGTCGCGAAACACCACACCACCGTCGGCAAGCACTCCTTCGTCGGCTCCGACACCGTCATCGTCGCCCCGGTCGACATCGCCGACGGCGCCTACGTCGCCGCCGGCAGCACCCTGACCGGCGACGTCGAGCCGGGCCAGATCGCCGTCGCCCGCGGGCGCCAGAAGAACGTCGACGGCTGGGTCGCCCGTGCCCGCGCAGGAACGAAGACCGAGGCTGCGGCGCAGGCGGCCACGGAGGCGGGCACACGGCATACCGACACTGCCGCAACGGAACCCACCACCCACGGCGACGAGCAGGGAAGGGCCTGAGCGTGAAGGACTCCAAGGCGGACCGGCCGAAGTCAGCCAACATCCGCAAGAAGCCCAAGAAACAGCTCATGGTCTTCTCGGGGCGCAGCCACCCCGGGCTCGCGCAGGAGGTCGCCGCGCTCATCGGGACCGAGCTCGTGCCGACGAGCGCCTACAACTTCGCCAACGGCGAGATCTACGTCCGCTACGAGGAGTCGGTGCGCGGCTCGGACGCGTTCGTCATCCAGAGCCATGCGGCGCCGATCAACGAGGCGATCATGGAGCACCTCATCATGATCGACGCCCTCAAGCGGGCCAGCGCCAAGCGGATCACCGTCGTCATGCCGTTCTACGGCTACGCGCGCCAGGACAAGAAGCACCGCGGTCGGGAGCCGATCTCGGCCCGCCTCGTCGCCGACATGTTCAAGGCCGCGGGTGCCGACCGGCTCATCGCGGTCGACCTGCACACCGACCAGATCCAGGGCTTCTTCGACGGGCCGGTCGACCACCTCATGGCGCAGCCGGTCCTCTCGGAGTACGTGTCCGCGAAGTACGGCGACCAGGACCTCGCCGTCGTCTCGCCCGACGCCGGCCGGATCAAGGTCGCCGAGCAGTGGTCGAAGCGCCTCGGCGGCGTGCCGCTGGCGTTCATCCACAAGACCCGCGACATCAACCAGCCGAACCAGACCGTCGCGAACCGCGTCGTCGGTGACGTCGCCGGCCGGGTCTGCATCCTCGTCGACGACATGATCGACACGGCCGGCACCATCACCAAGGCCGCCGACGCGATCATGGAGGCCGGCGCCAAGGACGTCGTCATCGCCGCGACGCACGCCATCCTGTCGCCGCCGGCGAAGCAGCGCCTCATCGACTGCGCCGCCCGCGAGGTCATCGTGACGAACACGCTGCCGATCGCGCCGGAGAACGAGTTCGAGGGCCTGACCGTGCTCTCGATCGCGCCGCTCATCAGCGCCGCGATCAAGGAGGTCTTCGAGGACGGCTCGGTGACGAGCCTCTTCGGCGGCCGCGCCTAGGAGCTGCGGGCGCGGCGGCCTTGGCGGTCCCGGTATGCCGCGACGTGCGCCTTGTTGGCGCACGTCCCGTCGCAGTAGCGGCGGCTGCGGTTCCGGCTCAGGTCGATGACGACGTCGTCGCAGTCGTCGGCGGCGCACACCCGCAGCCGCTCGGTCTCGCCGGCGCGGATGAGGTCGATGAACGCCATCGCCGCCTCGACCGCCATCCGCCGCGCGATCGGGTCGTCGTCGTCGGTCGCGTGGATGTGCCAGTCGAGGTCGTCGTGGCGGACGAGCCGGGGGAGGGCGTGGTGCTCGGCGAGCAGCTCGTTGACGCCGGCGACGAGGCCCTCGACGTCGCGCGACCACAGCTCCTGCAGGCGCGGACGCAGGGCGTGCACCTCGTCCAGCTCGGCACGCGTGCGGGGACGGCCGCCGCTCCACTCCCACGCGTCGAGGTGGTCGACGAGGGACTGCACCGTCGGCAGGTCCTCCTGCGTCGAGTCGCCGTGGCCGGGCGCGGTGTTGATGAGCGCCGCGGCGTACTGCAGCGACAGCTCGGTGTCATGGGCAAAAACCATCTTGACTCCTGACAGGTCGCGGCCCTAGCGTGAGGCATGTAAGGGGTGTGAACACATTTTACCCCTGACGTGTTTCTGGATGTGCAAGGGAGATTCCGTATGCCGCAGCGTGCCTCGCGTGACCCGCGCACCCTGGCGCTCGGGCTCGTCCTCGTCGTGGTCTCGTCGGCGGCGTTCGGCTCGTCCGGTGCCTTCGCCAAGGCGCTGCTCGCGACCGGCTGGACCCCCGGTGGCGTCGTGACGTGGCGCGTCGCCGGCGCGGCCCTCGTCATGCTGCCCATCGCGCTGTGGTCGCTGCGCGGCCGCTGGCACCTCCTCACCCGCAGCCGCGGCAACCTCGGACAGGTCGCCGCCTTCGGACTCGTCGCCGTCGCCGGCTGCCAGTTCGCGTACTTCAACGCCGTCGAGACGCTGTCGGTCGCGGTCGCACTGCTGCTCGAGTACCTCGGGATCGTGGTCGTCGTCGGCTGGCTCTGGGCCGTCCACGGTCGCCGGCCCTCGCGGCTGACCCTCGTCGGGGTCGGGCTGTCGGTCGCCGGGCTGGTGCTCGTCCTCGACGTCTTCTCCGGGGTCGAGATCTCCTGGGTCGGCGTCGTCTGGGGTCTGCTCGCGGCCGTGGGCCTCGCGACCTACTACGTCACCTCGGCCCACGAACACGAGGAGTCGCTGCCGCCCCTCGCGCTCGCCGGGCTCGGCCTCACCGTCGGCGCCGTCGCCCTCGTCGCCGCGAGCGCGACCGGGCTCATCGACTACGCCACCTCCTCGACGCGGGTCGTCGTCGCCGGAGCCTTCGTCCCTTGGTGGGTGCCTGTCGCCGAGCTCGCCCTCGTCGCGGCCGCCATCGCCTACGGCGTCGGGGTCATCGGCACGCGTCTCGTCGGGGCGACCGTCGCGAGCTTCGTCGGCCTCTCCGAGGTGCTCTTCGCCATCCTCATCGCGTGGGTGCTGCTCGGCGAGCTGCCCGGCCTCGTCCAGCTCGTCGGCGGACTGCTCATCCTCGGCGGCGTCGTCGCCGTCCGGATGGGCGAGCGCCCCGACGACGACGTGCCGGCGGACGCGACTCGCGATGGCGCCCACGACGGCACCGCAGCGGGCGACGGCACGGGAGCGGACGGCATACCGGCCGATTGGTCAGCCACGCACCCCGTCGCCTAGACTCTCGGGGTTGCCTCGGCGAGGGACGCTGCACCGGCCAGTGAGGGCCACGCTCGTCCGTGATCGACGCGGTGGTGTCGCGACCCGACCAGGGTCCGCGGGCCCGCGCGCTGTCCGTGCCGTGTCCCGCGTCGAGGCCACCGCACCGCGCCACCCCCACGGCGCCATCCTTCGAGTTCGCAACCTTCCCAGGAGAATCTCCCGTGGCCACTGAGACCATCAAGCTGCAGGCCGAGGCCCGCACCCAGTTCGGCAAGGGCGCGGCCCGCAAGATCCGCCGCGACCACAAGATCCCCGCGGTCATGTACGGCCACGGCGCCGAGCCCGTCCACATCACCCTCATCGGGCACGACGCGATGATGGCGCTGAAGAACCCCAACGCGCTCCTCACGATCGTCCTCGACGGCGACGAGCAGATGGCTCTCGCCAAGGACGTCCAGCGCGACCCGATCAAGCCGGTCATCGAGCACATCGACCTCGTCATCGTCCGCCGCGGCGAGAAGGTCACCGTCGACGTCCCCGTCCACGTCGAGGGCGAGGCCGGTCCGGAGACCGTCGTCACCGTCGACAACCCGACCCTGCAGGTCGAGGCCGAGGCCACGAACATCCCCGAGTCGCTCACCGTCTCGGTCGAGGGCCTCGAGGCCGGCACGCAGATCCTCGCGAGCGAGGTCGAGCTGCCGTCCGGTTCGACGCTCGTCTCCGACGCGGAGCTGCTCGTCGTCAACATCACCCAGCAGATCTCCGAGGAGGCCCTGGAGGCCGAGCTCGCCGAGGCCGAGGCCGAGGCCGGCATCGAGCACGACGAGTCGGACGAGGAGGCCGCCGAGGCTGCCGAGGCCGAGGGCGAGGGCGACGCCGAGGGTGGCGAGAGCGAGGGCGACTCCGAGGAGAAGTCCGAGGACGCCTGAGCCGCAAGCTCGTTCGGTCCAGCAGGCCCGGTCCCCGTGGGGGGTCCGGGCCTGCGGCCTTTTCTCGTATGCCGTCCGCGCGCCTGTCAGTCATCGCTCACCGCGCGCAGGTGTGACCTGCTGCGCGGCGGTTTGACGCCCCAGTCCTCGTACCGCACGCCGATCCGGAATGGCAGGGCGTTGACGGCGACACCTGTGGCGCGAAGCAGCCCCAGCTGGTGGCGCAGCAGCAGGTGCGAGCAGTCTGGGCAGGTTCGGACCAGACGTGGACGCCACTCATCGGGGCCCGCGATGAAGGAGGCAAGGTCGTCGTCCCCCGTACAGGTCGCGCAGTCGTAGCAGTCCATGACGGCGGACTCTAGAGGGAAAGGCGGACAGAGGAGACCGGCCATCGGTGGTGGATGTCGGCCGGGCGCGCGGCATACTCGTCCCTCGTGAGTGAGACGTGGATGGTGGTCGGTTTGGGGAACCCGGGGCCGACGTATGCCGGCAACCGCCACAACGTCGGGGCGATGGTCGTCGATGAGCTCGCGTCGCGGACGAGCAGCACGTTGCGCGCGCACAAGGCGCGGGCGTCGGCGGCTCAGGTGCGCATCGGGATGGGACCCGGTGGGGTGCCCGGGCCGCCGGCGGTGATCGCCGTACCGCACAGCTACATGAACGAGTCGGGCGGCCCGGTGAAGGCGCTCATGGGGTTCTTCTCGGTGGAGCCCGACCGGCTCGTCGTCGTCCATGACGAGCTCGACATCCCGGCCGGCGACGTGCGGCTCAAGCTCGGCGGGGGAGAGGGCGGTCACAACGGGCTGCGCTCGATCTCGAAGTCGCTGGGGACTCGTGACTATCTGCGGGTGCGGGTCGGCATCGGTCGTCCGCCGGGTCGCCAGGACGCTGCGGACTACGTGCTCAAGGACTTCTCGCCGACCGAGCGCAAGGAGCTGCCCTTCCTCCTCGGTGACGCCGCCGACGCGGTCGAGATGCTCGTGACGCGCGGCCTGCTCGACGCGCAGCAGCGCTTCCACGCGCCGGCCGGCGAGCGCTGACCCACGGTCGAACACCACCCTTTCATCGTCTATGACGGATAGGTACGTATGAGTACTTATCCGTCATAGACGATGAAAGAGCAGTGCCACTCCGGAGGCGGCCCGGGCTCGCAGGGAGGCGCGCGTTGGGGTCGAGCCTGACCGTCGGTGGGCAGACCTAGACTTGGTGGTGATGCCCACGCTGCACCTTCCGCCGCTCGGCGCTGTCATCGACACGTTCGGCGCCGACCCCGCGATCCGCTCCCTTCTCGAGACCGCCACCGGTCCCGGCACGCCCTCGCTCGACGTCTCGGTCAGCGCGGGCGCCCGGCCGGTGCTCCTCGCTGCCGCCGTGCAGCGCCTCCTCGCCACCGCGCCCGAGCGGCTGCCGCTCCTCGTCGTCACCGCGACGAGCCGTGAGGCCGAGGACCTCACCGCGGCGCTCGGCTGCGTCCTCGACCCCGACACCGTCGCCGACTTCCCGAGCTGGGAGACGCTGCCGCACGAGCGGCTCAGCCCGCGCTCGGACACCGTCGGCCGTCGCCTCGCCGTCCTGCGCCGGCTCGCCCACCCGGCCCCGAGCAGCGAGGACGACGCCGCCCACGGCCGGCTCTCCGTCGTCGTCGCACCCGTGCGCGCCGTCCTGCAGCCCATCGCCACCGGCCTCGGCGACCTCACCCCGGTCTCGCTGAAGGCCGGTGAGGAGCACGACCTCGACGAGGTCGTCGAAGCCCTCGTGAACGCCGCCTACAGCCGCACCGACCTCGTCGAGCGACGCGGCGAGTTCGCCGTCCGTGGCGGCATCCTCGACGTCTTCCCCCCGACCGAGGAGCACCCGCTCCGCATCGAGTTCTGGGGCGACACCGTCGAGGAGGTGCGCTGGTTCAAGGTCGCCGACCAGCGCAGCCTCGAGGTCGCCGAGCACGGCCTCTGGGCGCCGCCGTGCCGGGAGGTGCTGCTCACCGACACCGTCCGCGACCGTGCCGCCGCCCTCGCCGAGCAGCTGCCCGGCGCCGCCGACCTGCTGCACAAGCTCGCCGCCGGCATCGCCGTCGAGGGCATGGAGTCCCTCGCCCCGGCCCTCGTCGACGGCATGGAGTCGCTGCTCGACTCCTTCCCCGAGGGTGCGGCCGTCGTCGCCGTCGACCCCGAGCGCATCCGCACCCGCGCCCACGACCTCGTCGCGACGAGCCAGGAGTTCCTCGACGCCGGGTGGGCGAACGCCGCCGCCGGCAACGCCGTCCCGATCGACCTCGAACGCGTCCTCGGGCAGGCGTCGTTCTGGACGATGGCCGACCTGCGCGACCACGCCCGCACGACCGGCCGGGCATGGTGGGACCTCACCCCGTTCGCCCTCGACACCGAGACCGCGAACGACAGCGACGCCGACGTCGTGGCGACCGACACGCAGGACCCCCCGGCATACCGCGGGGACATCGAGGCCGCGGCGAGCGACCTGCGCGGCTGGACCGACGACGGCTGGCGCGTCCTCGTCGCCACCGACGGCCCCGGGTCGGCCAAGCGCATCGCCGAGGTCCTCGGCGAGGCCGAGGTCCCGGCCCGCCTCGACGACGACCTCACCGACGACGCGGGCTTCGCCCCCGGCGTCGTCCACGTCACCACGGCCCAGCTCGGCCGTGGGTTCCTCCACCCGCCGAGCCGGCTCGCCCTGCTCACCGAGACCGACCTCACCGGCACCCCGTCCGCCGGGCCCTCGACCAAGGACATGCGGCGCATGCCGTCGCGCCGGCGCAACCAGGTCGACCCGCTCCAGCTCACGCCCGGCGACTTCGTCGTGCACGAGCAGCACGGCGTCGGCCGGTTCGTCGAGATGATGCAACGGACCGTGCAGGGTGCGACCCGCGAGTACCTCGTCATCGAGTACGCCCCGTCCAAGCGTGGCCAGCCCGGGGACCGGCTCTTCGTCCCCACCGACCAGCTCGACCAGGTCACCCGCTACGTCGGCGGCGAGCAGCCCAGCCTCAACAAGATGGGTGGCTCGGACTGGAAGCAGACCAAGAGCCGCGCCCGCCGCTACGTCAAGCAGATCGCCGCCGAGCTCATCCAGCTCTACTCGGCGCGGATGGCGACGAAGGGCCACGCGTTCGCCCGGGACACCCCGTGGCAGCGCGAGCTCGAGGACGCCTTCGCCTACGTCGAGACGCCTGACCAGCTCAGCTCGATCGACGAGGTCAAGGCCGACATGGAGCGCGAGGTCCCCATGGACCGCCTCCTCGCCGGGGACGTCGGCTACGGCAAGACCGAGATCGCCGTGCGCGCCGCGTTCAAGGCCATCCAGGACGGCAAGCAGGTCGCCGTCCTCGTGCCGACGACCCTGCTCGTCCAGCAGCACCTGCAGACCTTCACCGAGCGGTATGCGCCGTTCCCGGTGACGGTCAGGGCGCTGAGCCGGTTCCAGACCGCGAAGGAGAGCCAGCAGGTCATCGAGGGTCTCGCCGACGGCAGCATCGACCTCGTCATCGGCACCCACCGCCTGCTCTCGGACCAGATCCGGTTCAAGGACCTCGGTCTCGTCATCGTCGACGAGGAGCAGCGCTTCGGTGTCGAGCACAAGGAGCAGCTCAAGACGCTCCGCACCGCCGTCGACGTCCTCGCGATGTCCGCGACCCCGATCCCGCGCACACTCGAGATGGCCGTGACCGGCATACGCGAAATGTCCACTCTCGCAACGCCGCCCGAGGAAAGACACCCCGTCCTCACCTACGTCGGCGCCTACGAGGAGAAGCAGATCACCGCCGCGATCCGCCGCGAGCTGCTGCGCGAGGGACAGGTCTTCTACATCCACAACAAGGTGTCGACGATCGAGAAGGCTGCGGCCCGCATCCGCGAGCTCGTGCCCGAGGCCAGGGTCGCCACCGCCCACGGCAAGATGGGCGAGCACCGGCTCGAGCAGGTCGTCGTCGACTTCTGGGAGAAGCGGTTCGACGTCCTCGTCTGCACGACGATCGTCGAGACCGGCCTCGACATCTCCAACGCCAACACCCTCATCGTCGAACGCGCCGACCGGCTCGGCCTGAGCCAGCTGCACCAGCTGCGCGGACGCGTCGGGCGCGGCCGCGAGCGGGCCTACTCGTACTTCCTCTACCCGCCCGAGACGCCGCTGACCGAGACCGCGCACGACCGGCTGCAGACGATCGCGAGCCACACCGACCTCGGCGCCGGCATGCAGGTCGCGATGAAGGACCTCGAGATCCGCGGCGCCGGCAACCTCCTCGGTGGCGAGCAGTCCGGCCACATCGCGGGAGTCGGGTTCGACCTCTACGTCCGGCTCGTCGGCGAGGCCGTCGCGAGCTTCAAGGGTGAGGCTGACGAGGAGCTGGGCGAGATCAAGATCGAGCTGCCCGTCGACGCCCACCTGCCGCACGACTACGTGCCGGGGGAGCGGCTGCGGCTCGAGGCATACAAGAAGCTCGCCACCGTCGCCGACGAGGGCCAGCTCGCCGAGATCGAGGCCGAGCTCACCGACCGCTACGGCGCACCGCCCGAGCCGGTCCGGAACCTCATCGAGGTGGCGCGGCTGCGCACCGTGGCGCGCGCGGCCGGCATACGCGACATCTCGGTGCAGGGCACGAACGTCCGCTTCGGGCCGGTCGAGCTGCGCGAGAGCCAGGAGCTGCGTCTGAAGCGCCTCCACCCCGGCGCGATCATCAAGGACGCGCTCGGCGTCATGCTCGTGCCGCGCCCGATGACCGCCCGCGTCGGCGGCCAGCCACTGCGCAACCGCGACGTCCTCGAGTGGGCCGGTAGCGTGATCCGCAGCGTCGTCATGGACAATGTCGGCGAAGCAGCCAAGGTGGCGACGTCCACGGTGACGACGCCCACCCGATGATCGAAGGGAACCCCCAGTGATGGCCGTCCGGGCGTCCAAGCCTTCCAAGGCGTTCAAGGCACCGTATGCCGCGCTTGCGCTCGCGGGTGCCCTCACTCTGGGTGCCTGCTCGGGGACGACCTCCGCCCAGACCGCCGCGAAGGTCGACGGCCGCGTCATCACCAACGAGCAGGTGCAGGTCGCGACCGACCAGATCAACACCGCCTTCGAGGGGCAGATGCAGCAGCCGCTGACGCCGTCGACGACGCTCAGCCTGCTCATCCAGGCGCCCTACATGATCGAGGCGGCCAAGAAGGCGGGCCAGCCGCAGAGCGAGTCCGCGGCCCGCGCCCAGCTCGCCCAGCTCCAGGAGACGCCCGCGCCGGAGACTGTCCAGCTCGTCCAGGCCGACCTCAGCCGGATGAAGCTCACCCAGGAGTCGGGCCAGGCGCTCGTCGAGACGCTGCGCGGCCTCGACGTGTCGGTCAACCCACGCTACGGCGAGTACGACCCGGCCAACCTCGCCGTGACCCCGGACACCCCGAACTGGATCGTGCCGTCCGAGTCGCCCTCGCCCCAGCTCGCGCCGCCGCAGTGACGACGGTCGAGCGGTGACCACGGCCGAGCGATGACGACGGGTCGGCTCGCCCTGCTCGTGACGAGCCCGCGGGTCGCCCCCGGGCTGATGTCCCGCAGCGCATGGCAGGTCATCGAGTCGTCGACGGGCCGGTTCTGCCGTGCGGCCGACGAGCCGGCGGCCGCGGCCGTGGTCGAGGCCGGGCTCGACGTGGAGGCCGTCGGGGAGGAGCCCGCGGCGGCCGACCTCGCCCGCCTGCTCGTGGACCGGGCGGCCGCCGGCGTCGACGTCGTCTGGCTCGGCTCCGCCGACGGCGACCCGGGGCTCACCGACGCCATCGCCTCGGAGGTCTCCCGCCTCGAGACGCCGCCCGAGGTCGAGGTCGTCGTTGGCTCCTGGGACCCGCCCGGCGCCCGGCTGCTCGACGCCGTCGCCGTCATGGACCGGCTGCGCTCGCCCGGTGGCTGCCCGTGGGACGCGAAGCAAACCCATGAGTCGCTGGCGAAGTACCTCACCGAGGAGGCCGCCGAGACGGTCGAGGCCATCGAGTCCGGGGATCGCAGCCACCTCGCTGAAGAGCTCGGGGACGTCCTGCTCCAGGTGCTCTTCCACGCGCGCGTCGCCGAGGACGCCGCGGAGGAGGGCGAGCGGTTCGACATCGACGACGTCGCCGGTGGTCTCGTCGACAAGCTCGTCCGCCGCCACCCGCACGTCTTCGCCGACGGCGACGCCTCCACCCCTGAAGATGTCGAGGCCGCGTGGGCGCGGATCAAGGCCGAGGAGAAGGCCGCCGGCCTGCGCTGAGCGGCAGCTCGGGTGGGTCGGGTCGGCTCGCTCTCGGTGTCGTCACGAATCGCCGTTCCGCGGGACACGCGGCCCGCCGAGTGGGACGCTGAGCCGCTGCCGTCCCCGCGCGCTCGTCAGGAGTCCCCGTGTCCGCGTCCTTCCCGCCTCCCAGTGCTCACCCCGATCCGTATGCCGGTCAGTCCGGTCCGTATGCCGGCCCACCCGCTGTCGGTGCGCCGACGTCGTACGGTGCGCCCGCGGCATACGGTGCGCCATCACCGTATGGTGCGTCCGCGGCATACGGTGCGTCATCCGCCTTCGGAACGAGCCCGATGCCAGCGCCACGGGCCGCAGGCATGAACCTGTGGCTCGCCGGTGGCCTCGGCGTCGTCATCGGAGGGCTCCTCGGGGTCCTGCTCGCGTGGCTGCTGCCGATGCTCTTCTTCATGGTCCTCGGCTTCGGCGCGTTCGGGCCCGTGGACGGGCCGATGACGAGCCCGAGCCGGGTCGACGTCGCGGCCGACGGATCGGTGAGCGGTGAGGCGTTGGCACAGGCCCTCATGGACTCCGGGTGGTACGAGGACATGACCTGTCCCGCGACCCCGAAGGTCGCGACCGACGTGACGGCCATCTGCACCGGCACCGACGGCTTCATGGACCTGCGGGTTGTCGTCGTCTTCCGGGGAGACAGTGGCAGCTTCAGCGTGGCCGACCTCTTCGAATGACGGCACCGGGATGCGCGGGGGTGCGCTGACGGGTGTCGGGCTGCGCTCTCGAGGGGGCTGGCGTCTCGGCTTCGTCACGAAGTGCGGTTCGTCAGGACGTGGTGCCCGCGGGATGGGAGGCTGAGCCCTGCCTCCCACCGATCATCCCCAGGAGACCTGCGTGTCCTCGTCCTTCCCGCCTCCCAGCGGCCAGCCCGGACCGTATGCCGCTGCGCCCGCCCACGGTGCGCCCTACCCGTATGGCGGCCCGGCGGCATACGGAGGTGCGCCCGGCGGTCAGCCGCCGTCGAGGGGGTTCAACCCGTGGCTCGCGGCCGGGTTGGGCGCGCTCGGGGGTGCGATCATGACCACCCTCCTCGCGATGGTGATGTGGTTCGCGATGGGCTACCCGATGCCGTGGGAGACCCCGCAGGACTACGCCGCGGAGTGGACCGGTCAGGTCGACCCCGACGCCAGCGGGCGGGTGCCCGGGCCGGTGCTCTCCGACGCGGTGACCGAGATGAGCGACGGGTACTACGTCGACGTGAGCTGCCCCGACACGCCTCGAGTGACCGCTGACATCACGACCGTGTGCCGGGTCGACGACGGGATCGAGCCGTTCACCGCGGTGGTGCTCTTCCTCAATGACAGCGGCGACTTCGAGGTCGCCGAGTTCTACACCGCCAACGGCAGTTGACTTGATATATCAAGTGACGCTTAAATCTCCTATGTGAAGCTGACGCCGCAGGAGCAGGAGATCCTCGCCCTGCTGCGCGCCGAACCGCTCCTCGACGCGGCCGGCCTCGCGGCCCGCATCGGCAGTACCCGCGCGGCCGTGTCCGTCGCCCTGTCGAACCTCACCCGCAAGGGCGCGATCCTCGGCCGCGGCTACGTCGTGCGCCCCGAGGGCGGGTCCGTCCTCGTCGTCGGCGGAGCCGTCCTCGATGCGAAGGTGCGGATCTCGGTGCCGGTCGTCATGGGGTCGAGCAACCCCGGCACGTCGACCTCAACGGTCGGGGGAGTGGGGCGCAACATCGCCGAGAACCTCGCCCGGCTCGGCACGCCCACGTCACTCGTGGCCCCCATCGGTGACGACCTTGCCGGTCGGACCGTCATCGCGCGCACCGAGGCCGCGGGCGTCCAGTGCCGGCACCTCGTGACGTCGCCGCACCCGACCGGGACGTACTCCGCTGTCCTCGACGACGCCGGTGACCTGCTCGTCGCCGTCGCCGACATGCGCGCCACCGACGAGTTGACGGTCGCCGACCTCGGCGGGGTGCCGCAGCTGCTCGCCGGGGTCGAGGCGCTCGTCGTCGACGCCAACCTCGGCGCCGACGTGCTGCGCTGGCTGCTGAGGGCCGCGGCCGACGCGAGGGTGCCGGCGTTCTTCGAGCCGGTGTCCGTCGCCAAGGCCACCGACACCGCGCCCGCCCTCGACGGCTCCGCTCCGGTGCACACGGTCACTCCCAACGTCGACGAGCTCGCCGCGCTGGTCGGTTCGCCCGTGACTGACGGCGACGACCCGGCCGAGGTGGTGGCCGCCGCCCGCGCACTCCACGAGCGCGGTGTCGACCACGTGTGGGTGCGCCGCGGCATCCGCGGAAGCCTGCTCTCCATCGCCGGTGACGACGGCGCAGCATCCCGCGTCGTCCTCGTCGACGCCCCCGAGGCCGTGGTCGAGGACGTCACCGGGGCTGGGGACGCGATGACCGCGGGCTACGTCCACGCCCTGCTTCAGGGCGAGGACCCGGTGGCCGCGGCCCGGTTCGGGCAGGTCGTCGCCGCCCTCACCGTCGCCTCCACCGAGACCGTCCGCGCCGACCTCACCGCCGCCCTCGTCGCGGCCCACCTCACTCCCGACCACCCCGCAACCCAGGAGCTGCCCGCATGACCACCCCTCCCGTCGCGACCGTCACCCCGCACCCGATGCTCAGCCTCGCCCCCGAGGTGCGCGAAGCGCTCGCCGACGGCCGTCCCGTCGTCGCCCTCGAGTCGACGATCATCAGCCACGGAATGCCCTACCCGGCGAACGTCGGCATGGCCCGCGAGGTCGAACAGATCGTCCGCGACGGCGGCGCCGTGCCCGCGACGATCGCCATCCTCAACGGCCGCCCCACCGTCGGGCTCTCCGATGACGAGCTCGAGCTGTTCGGCGCCGACCAGGGCATCCGCAAGGTGAGCGTCCGCGACATCGCCCACGTCGTGGCGACCGGCGTCAACGGTGCGACCACGGTGGCGAGCACGATGCGCATCGCCGCGCTGGCCGGCATACGGATCTTCGTCACCGGCGGCCTCGGGGGAGTGCACCAGGGCGGCGAGAACACGATGGACGTCTCCGCGGACCTCACCGAGCTGTCGCGCACACCCGTCGCCGTCATCAGCGCCGGCGTGAAGTCGATCCTCGACATCGCCCGCACCCTCGAGATGCTCGAGACGCTCGAGGTTCCGGTCGTCGGCTACGGCACCGACGACTTCCCGTCGTTCTTCTCGCGTTCGTCCGGCGTGGCCGTGCCGATGCGGGTCGACACCCCCGAGGAGGCGGCGCGGCTCGTCAAGGCCCAGCTCGACCTCGGCCTCGGCACCGGCATCTCCATCGCCAACCCCGTGCCGGTCGAGGACGAGATGGCGCGCGAGGACATCGACGGCGTCATAGCGCAGGCACTCGCCGACGCGGACCGGCTCGGCGTCACGGGCAAGGACATCACGCCCTATCTGTTGGGCCGGATCGTCGAGCTGTCCGACGGCCGCTCGCTCGAGACGAACCTCGCGCTCGTCCGCAACAACGCCCGCGTCGGCACCGCCATCGCCGTCGCCCACGCCGCCCTCTGACGCGCCCGCTTCTCGCGGGGGCCTGTCGACGGGCTCTGCACAAGGCGGTTCGCGAACCATCGCCTTGCTCGGCAGCCGGATCGATCCGGTTTGCGAGTATGCCCGTGGTTCGCGAACCTCTTGTGCTCGTATGCCGGCCAGCCGCCGATCCGGGGCACGTCGCCTGCCGCTGTGGATAACCCGGCGTCGTCGGCGGCGATTTCGGGCACGCTGCCGCCATGACGAACCACAGCCCGGCGGCGAACCACAGCCCGGCGGCGAGCTCTCGCCCAGCCACGGCGATGCTCGCGCCGTCGTTGGCCCGACTGGCCCGTGAGAACGACGGGCTGGTGGTGCGCGCCCACCTGGCCGCGAGGCACATCTCACCGGCCGTGGCGCGCGCGGCCGTCCGGGCGAAGCAGCTGCACCGCATCCGGCCCGGCGTGCTCGTCACGACGGGCCGCTGGGCAGCGGCGAACGGCCACGAGCGCTATGTCCTCACGGTGAAGGGCCTCCTGCTCGCCCACCCCGAATGGGTCGCCTCGCACCACGCCGCACTCGCTCTGCACGGCCTGCCGCTCCACGACGTCGACACCGACCTCGTCGATGTCGTGGCGCCCATGAAGGCGAGCAAGATCCGGTCGGGGCTTCACGTTCACGTCGCCACGGCGGAGCAGCTGGAACACGCCGGTGCCGCCGATGGCCCTCGCGTCGTCCCCGTCGCGGACGCCTGCGTGCTGACGGCGGCGGCGAGTGGTTTCGAAGCCGGAGTCGTCGCCATGGACGCGGCGCTGAAGCGCAGGCTCGTGACCCGCGAGGCCCTGAGGGCGGCGCTCGCCCTGCCCGGGGTGCGGTACGGCATCGGCAGCGCCCGGGCCGCCATCGAAGCTGCCGACCCCAGTGCCGAGTCACCCGGGGAGACGCTGACGAGGCTGATCCTTCAGCGCAGTGGCGCGATGGTGCGTTCCCAGGTCTGGATCGAGGACGGCGAAGGGACGATCGGCCGGGTCGACTTCCTCGTCGGCGATCGCGTCGTCGACGAGTTCGACGGTGCGGTGAAGTACGAGGGGGCCGAGGGCAAGCTCGAGCTCATGCGCGAGAAGAAGCGTGAGGAGCGGCTGCGCGACGCCGGCTACCGCGTCATCCGGGTGACCTGGGCGGACCTGCGGCACCCCGAGCGGCTCCTGGCCCGCGTCGGCCGCGAGCTGGCCGCCGCGTGAGGTGAGGGGCGCCGAAGGTGGGCGCACCATGGAACGCGCGCGGACGGCATACCCACGGACGGCATACCCACAGCGGTTCGCCAACCACCCCGTTGCTCGCAGACCGGATCGATCCGGTCTGGGAGTGAGCCGGCGGTTCGCGAACCGTTCTGTGCAAGCGCTGGAGGGGACCTGTCAGGGATATGCCCGTGACCTGACAGTGGGTATGCCGGTGCGTGAGTCGGTCGGTCGCCTCGCCGTACGCTGCCGTTAGGCTCGGTGCCGACAGTTCTCCCACGACTTCAGGAGCACCAGTGGCCAGCATCGACGCCGTCGGCGCGCGCGAGATCCTCGACTCACGAGGCAACCCCACCGTCGAGGTCGAGGTCGCCCTCGACGACGGCGTCATCGCCCGCGCGGCCGTCCCCAGCGGCGCGTCCACCGGCGCCTTCGAGGCGGTCGAGCGTCGTGACGGCGACAAGAACCGCTACCTCGGCAAGGGCGTCGAGAAGGCCGTCGACGCCGTCATCGACGAGCTCGGCCCCAAGCTCCTCGGCTTCGAGGCGCACGACCAGCGCCTCGTCGACGCCGAGATGCTCGCCATCGACGGCTCCAAGAACAAGGAGAAGATCGGCGCCAATGCCATCCTCGGCGTGAGCCTCGCCGTCGCGAAGGCCGCCGCCGAGTCCGCGAGCCTGCCGCTCTTCCGCTACGTCGGCGGCCCGAACGCGCGCGTCCTGCCGGTGCCGATGATGAACATCCTCAACGGCGGGTCGCACGCCGACTCCAACGTCGACATCCAGGAGTTCATGATCGCGCCCATCGGCGCCGAGACCTTCCGCGAGGCGCTGCGCTGGGGCACGGAGGTCTACCACGCCCTCAAGGCCGTCCTCAAGGAGAAGGGCCTGGCCACCGGCCTCGGCGACGAGGGCGGCTTCGCCCCGAACCTCGACTCCAACCGCGCCGCCCTCGACCTCATCCTCGAGGCCATCGAGAAGGCCGGCTACACCCCGGGCGAGCAGATCGCCCTCGCCCTCGATGTCGCGGCCAGCGAGTTCTTCGAGGACGGGTCCTACGCCTTCGAGGGTGTGAGCAAGAGCGCCGACGAGATGGTCGACTACTACGCCGACCTCGTCGACTCCTACCCCCTCGTCTCCATCGAGGACCCGCTCAACGAGGACGACTGGGACGGCTGGAAGGCGATGACCGACCGCCTCGGCGATCGCGTCCAGCTCGTCGGGGACGACCTCTTCGTCACCAACCCCGAGCGTCTCGCCCGCGGCATCGAGTCCGGCACGGCCAACGCCCTCCTCGTCAAGGTCAACCAGATCGGCACCCTGACCGAGACTCTCGACGCCGTCGAGATGGCCCAGCGCGCCGGGTTCCGCTGCATGATGAGCCACCGCTCCGGCGAGACCGAGGACACGACGATCGCCGACCTCGCCGTCGCGACGAACTGCGGCCAGATCAAGACCGGCGCCCCCGCGCGCTCCGAGCGCGTCGCGAAGTACAACCAGCTCCTGCGCATCGAGGAGGAGCTCGACGACGCCGCGGAGTATGCCGGTGCCGCCGCCTTCCCGCGCTTCGCGGCAGGCGCTTCGGGCGCTGCGCCCACGACTGCCGACGACACGGCGAAGGGCTGAGCGGTATGGCGCGCGGGACGAGTCGCGGACCGGGGTCGTCGCCACGACGCCCTGCGTCGTCGCGTCCGGCCCCGCGCGCCCGGACGCGCCGCCAGGAGAGCTCGACCGCGTCGAGCTCGGCGACCGCGTCGAGCTCGGCGGGCACGGCCTCCCGGTCGGTTTCCGCGAACGGTTGGCGCGAGCGTCTCGCGGCGGCGAAGTCCAACCGTCGCACCGTGCGCCGCGTTGCGCTCGGCGGCGTCCTGCTCTTCCTCGTCGTGCTCGTGGCGCCGACACTGAACGCCTACCTCAAACAGCGCTCCGACATCGGGGCCCTGCGCGAGAAGGTCGCTCAGCAGGAGTCCACGGTCAAGGAGCTCCAGAAGGAGCAGGCCCGCTGGGAGGACCCGGCCTATGTCGAGCAGCAGGCGCGCACGCGGCTGAAGTTCGTCAAGGTCGGCGAGAAGTCCTACACCGTCCTCGAGCCCAAGGCGTCCGAGCGCTCCGACGCCGTCGCCCGGGCCGGCGACCCCGACCAGCCGTGGTACGACACGATCTGGTCCTCGATGCAGGCGGCCGACGTGCCCGCCAACCAGCGCCGGTGACCGACAACGTCCGCCCGCCCGTGACACCCGAGGACGTCGCGCAGGAGGACCTCGACGCCGTCGAGCGTCAGCTCGGGCGCGTGCCCCGAGGCGTCGTCGAGGTCGCGCACCGCTGCCCGTGCGGCGAGCCCGACGTCCTGCGCACCCTGCCGCGCCTGCCCGACGGCA
Source organism: Knoellia remsis (assembly GCF_003002895.1). Taxonomy (GTDB): domain Bacteria; phylum Actinomycetota; class Actinomycetes; order Actinomycetales; family Dermatophilaceae; genus Knoellia; species Knoellia remsis. The sequence goes on from NZ_PVTI01000013.1 coordinate 49,825, forward strand.
CGCCGTTCCCCACGTCGTTCTACGCGACCTGCCCCCGCCTCACCGGTGCCATCAGCACCCTCGAGTCCGAGGGCGTCATGCGCGAGATGACCGATCGCCTGCAGCAGGACGCCGACCTCGCCGAGCGCTACGCCGCGGCGCACGACGACTACCTCGCCCGCCGCGCCGAGCTCGGCAAGGTCGAGGAGATCGACGGCATCAGCGCCGGCGGCATGCCGAACCGCGTCAAGTGCCTCCACGTCCTCGTCGCCCACTCGCTCGCCGTCGGGCCCGGGGTCAACCCGCTCGGTGACGAGGCGCTCGCGATGCTGCCGGACTGGTGGACCGTGCACCCGTGCACCGAGCTCATGGATCCTGCGAAATCCCCTGCCGGACAGTCGGATCCAGCCGAGGAGCAGCGCTCGTGACCCGTGTCGGCGCCATCGACTGCGGCACGAACTCGATCCGCCTCCTCGTCGCCGACATCGACGAGGACGGCCGGCTCACCGACGTCCTGCGCCGCACCGAGATCGTCCGCCTCGGGTACGGCGTCGATCGCACCGGGGTCATCGACCCCGGCGCCATGCAGCGCACCCTCACCCAAGCGAGCGCGTATGCCGTCCAGTGCCGTGAGCTGGGTGCGTCACGGGTGCGTTTCGTCGCCACGTCCGCGTCGCGCGACGCCCGCAACGCCGGGGAGTTCGTGTCCGGTGTCGAGGCGGCGTTCGCGGCGGCCGGGTTCGAGGTCTCGCCCGAGGTCGTCTCGGGTGACGTCGAGGCGCAGCTGTCCTTCTCGGGTGCGAACGGCGACCTCGTCGCAGCCGGCATCCCCGGGCCCTACCTCGTCGTCGACCTCGGCGGCGGGTCGACCGAGCTCGTCCGGGGGACCACCCACGTCGAGAGCTCGCGCTCCGTCGACGTCGGCTGCGTCCGGATGACCGAGCGCCACCTCGAGGGCGACCCGCCCAGCGACGCCGAGATCGCGGCCGCGACCGCCGATGTCGCCGCGGCGCTCGACAGCGCCGAGGAGGTGGTCGACCTGTCGGGCATCGCCACCGTCGTCGGACTCGCCGGCAGCATCACGACGAACACCGCTCTCGCACTGGGCCTTTCGTCCTACGAGCCGGAGCGGATCCACCTCGCCCGGCTCACCCCACAGCAGCACCGCGACGCCGCGCAGGAGCTGTTGCGGGCCACGCGAGGCGAGCGGGCGGCATACGGGTTCATGCATCCCGGACGCGTCGACGTCATCGGCGCGGGCGCGCTCGTCTGGCACGAGGTGCTCGGCCGCGTGATCGAGCGGTCGCCGGACGCGCAGGTGGTCACGTCGGAGCACGACATCCTCGACGGGATCGCGCTCAGCATCGCGTGACCTCCGGCGAGTGACCCACGGCGTGTGACCCCGCGCCACGTGGGGCTCAGCGCGGGGTGAGGTCCACCTGCGGCACGTCACCCTCGGTGTAGGAGCGGAAGCCGTTCCACAGCACCGCCATGACGATCTCCACCGCGGTGTCGAGGTCGATGTCGGGGTTGCGCAGCCGCCAGCTGGCGACGCGCTCGTTCGTGGCGATCATGATCTCGGCCATCGCCTCGCGGATCATCATCGGGTAGCCGGCGACCTGGGGGATGTCGCCGAACCGCTCGGCGATCTCGCGCGCCTGCTCCTGGCGCAGGTTCTCGATGTCCGCACCGGCAACGGCGGCCACCGCGGCCTCCTGCATGTAGACGCGGAAGCTGCCCCGGCGTCGCTCGAAGAACTCCATGAACGCCCGCACGCCGGCGCGGAAGTACTCCTCGATGGGAGCCGAGGACGGCACGGCGTCCAGCGCCTCCGAGGTCGAGTCCAGCAGCTCCTCACGGGCGCGTGCGACGACGGCGACGAGCAGCTGGTCCTTGGACCGGAAGTGGTCGTAGATGACGGGCTTGGTGATCCCCGCCTCCGAGGCGATGAGCTCCATCGTCGTCGCCTGGTAGCTGTTGTCGGCGAAGACCCGCTCCGCGACGTCGAGGAGCTGACGCTCGCGTTCCTCGCGCTTCATCCGGGGCGCACGCGGCGTCCCCTTCTTGGGCCCGCGGCGGCGCGGGGTCGTGGTGGGCACTTCGTCCGTGGTGCTCATGCGCGCGTCGTCTGTCCTTCGTTGGTCAGGGAATTTCCAGAGCCTATCGGTGTCCTTGCCCGTTTGTGAGCGTTCCACTCGTGCCGACACGCCGGTCATGTTCTGTCCGCAGTAATGCGGAATGCGTAGTAGTGTGCATCGTGCGTCACATTCCGGTGGCGCGAGGAACCAGGAGGTGTCCGTGGACGCGACCCAGCTCGTCAAGGGGGTCCTCGACCTCGCCGTGCTCTCCGTCGTCGCCCGCGAGGACGGCTACGGGTACGACGTGGTCCGCCGGTTGCGGGCGGCCGGGCTCGAGGACGTCGGTGACGCCTCGGTTTACGGCACCCTGCGACGGCTCTACAGCGCGGGAGCGCTCACGTCCTACGTCGTGCCGAGCGACGAGGGGCCGCACCGGAAGTACTACGGCATCAACGCCCAGGGTCGCGAGGCCTTGGCCAGCCAGGGCAAGACGTGGGCCGCCTTCGCGCAGACGATGGCCGGCCTGCTCGACGAGGCAGGGGTGAAGGCATGAACGACACGGTCAAGGCCACGGGCGCGGAGGTCCGGGACTACGTCGCGCAGGTTCGCGCGGCCCTCGCCGACCTGCCGCCGGAGGATGTCGAGGAGTTCACGACCGGGATGGAGGCCGACCTCGCGGAGCGGCTCGCCGAGCCGGGGGAGGGCACCCTGCGGGACCGCCTGGGTGATCCGGAGACGTATGCCGCGGAGCTGCGTTCCGCGGCCGGCCTGCCTCCGCGCGTGGTGGAGGACCTCCCGAAACCGCCTGCGGCAGAACGGCTTTCGGAGTGGTGGGCGGGCCGACGCGACCACGTGCTGGGCGTCGCTCCGTGGCTGAGCGACCTGCGCCCGATCTGGTGGGCAGTGCGCGGCTTCGCCTTCGCCGTCATCCCGGCGCTGGTCGTCGGACGGTCCATCGTTGCGTTTGGAGTGCTCTTCGCCGCGATCTCCGTGGCGCTGGGGATCATGGCCCGGCGGGGTGCGCTCACGGGTGACTGGGTCGGCCCGGTGCGGGTCATCGGCAACCTCATCGCGATCATCCTGATTCCGTTTGCCCTCGTCGCCTTCTCCGACCGCGACTCGTACGTCGAGACGGTCTACGAGGGATCGTCGCCGACGACACCGGGGCTCGTGCTCGACGGTCAGCCGGTGACGAATGTCTACGGCTACGACGAGACCGGGCGGCGCCTCGACGGCATACGGCTCTTCGACCAGCTCGGCAGACCGCTCGTCGTGAGCCCCGAGTTCGTCGAGGTGTCGAGCGGGCCCGAGGAGCTCGACCCGCTGCGCGACCCGACGACCGGCGAGCTGCGGGTGCCCAGGGACGTGTTCCCGCTGCGCTGGGGCACCCGGACCGGGTGGGAGACCGTCGAGGGCTACGGCTGGCGCCCGCCCATGGCGATCCAGCCACTGCCCGGGCCGGTACCGGAGGTGAATGAGTCCCCGGGACCGTCCGCGTCACCGTCGGCCTCGCCCACGGTCACTCCCACCCCCACGAGCTCGCCGTCGGCCACACCGACGGCGACCCCGAGCGCGCCGGGTTCAGGGGCCTCGGCGCCTCCCACCCCGACGACGAGCCCGTCGAGGTGAGGGAGCGGAACCTTGGGTGAGGTGCGACGACGGAAGCCGCACCTCACCCAAGGTTCTCGCATGGGGCGGGAAAGGTGAGGCGGACGGCATACTGAACGCGCCCCCGTGGCCCAACTGGCAGAGGCAGGCGACTTAAAATCGCTCCCGGTGCGGGTTCGACTCCCGTCGGGGGCACCGTGTGGGGTGCCACGCTCGCGATCGTTGTCCACAGGTGACCGTGCTCGGCGAGGATTCGGGAACGTTCCGAGGCACTTTCACGGTTGAATGGGGTGACGACGTGGCGGAACGCCGCCGCGCCAGACACCACGGAGGACACGATGGCCAGCAACCCGGCCTTCAACCGACTCGAGCAGGACGCCCAGTCCGGCTACGCCGCGTTCCAGGAGCCCGGTCGCCAGGGCGGTGCGAACCCGAACAACCCGATGAACGTCTCCTACGCCCAGCAGGGGATGGCCGACCAGTGGGGCAGCCAGCAGCAGCTCCAGGACATGTACAACCAGCCGTCCGCCGGCCCGGTGCAGACCGGTCGGGTGACGATGGACGACGTCATCATGAAGACCCTCGGGCTCTTCGCGCTCGTCCTCGGCTTCGGCGCGGTGGGGTGGATCGTCGCGATGCGGAGCCCGGAGCTCGGCTTCATGCTGTGGATGGGCGGCATGATCGGCACGCTCGTGCTCGGTCTCGTGATCGCCTTCAAGAAGACGCTGAGCGTGCCGCTCATCGTGGGGTATGCCGTCCTCGAGGGCCTCTTCGTCGGTGCGGTCTCGCAGGTGTTCGAGGAGCGGTGGCCCGGTGTGGTCGCGACCGCGGCCGTCGCCACGGCGGCGACCTTCATCGGCATGTTCTTGGCGTACAAGAGCGGTCTGATCAAGGTCACCGACAAGTTCCGTCGCATCGTGACGATGATGATCTTCGGCTACGCGATCTTCGCGGTGGTGAACTTCCTCTACGCCATGTTCTTCCCCGGTGCGCCGCAGTTCGGCTTCGGCGGCGACGGCCCGTTGGGCATCGCCATCTCGGTCTTCGCCGTCGGCCTCGCGTCGGTGTCGCTCGCGCTCGACTTCGACATGATCGACCGGGCCATCGCGACCGGCGCGCCGCAGAAGTACAGCTGGCTGCTCGCGCACGGCCTCATCGTCACCGTCGTGTGGCTCTACATCGAGTTCCTGCGGCTCTTCGCGCGCATGCGCGAGTGACCGAGCCGCATCACGTGCAGCACCTTCCCGAGGACATCGACCGGGAGCTCGAGCGCGTGGTCCGCAGGTGGCGTGAGCTGCCCGTGGACCGCGCGCTCGGCGCGTCCGGGGACGTGCGCGCCCTCGTCGACGAGCTGGCTGCAGCCACGGCGCCGGGGAGCGCCGTCCCGGACCTGGGGCCGAGTGTGCTGATGGACCAGCTGCGGGTGCTCGCGTGGGACGCGGCCGTGGCCGGTGTGCCGGACCTCGTGACCCGGCTCGCCGCGCTGCGCCGCGCCCTGCCCTGAGTGAGTCGACACTCGGTGGGGCGAGGGGGCTGGCAGCGGCGGGGGCGTGCTCAGGTGGGCTCGGGGGCGCCCGCCGCGTCGGCCGGCTCCGCGTCAGCCTTGGGGTCGCGCGCGGCGGGCACGGCGTCGTGCTGGCGGCGCAGCAGCACCGCCCACCGACCCCGCGGGCCCCGGGCCTGGCCGCCGACCTCGGTCGGAGCCACCTCGCTACCGGCGTCGCGCACGGCCTGACCGGCTGCGACCGCGACCGGCCCGACACCCTCGCCCCGCCGGGCCTCGGGCGGGCGGTCCGCGGTGTCCTGGCCCCAGACGCCGAGCGCGGCGCACACGGACGGCAGCAGCGCCGCGGCCGCGCGGGCATACCCGGCGGCCGACGGGTGGAAGCGGTCCTCGCTGAACATCGTCGCCGGCGACGCGGCGAACTCCTCGCCCAGCAGGTCACCGAGCGAGACCGTGCGCCCGCCGGCCTCGACGACCGCGATGGTCTGGGCGGCGGCGAGGTCGCGGCTCCAGCGGCGGGCGAGCAGGCGCAGCGGCTGGGCGAGCGGCTCGACGGTGCCGAGGTCGGGGCAGGTGCCGACGACGACCTCGCTGCCCAGCGCGCGGATCCGGCGCACGGTCACCTCGAGGTGTCGCACGGCCGTCGCCCGGTCGATGCGGTGCGTGACGTCGTTGGCGCCGATGAGGATGACGACGACGTCGGGGCGGGTGATCGTCTCGAGTCCGTTCGCGAGCTGGCGCTCGAGGTCGCTCGACTCGGCGCCGACGACGGCCCGGTTGGTCAGGTGCACTGGCCGCCCCATGAGCGCGCTCACGCCGCTCGCGATGATCGCGCCGATCGTCTCGTGCGGCCGACGCACCCCCATTCCAGCCGCCGTGGAGTCGCCGATGACGAGGATCTCGATGGGATCGCCGGGTCCGGCGCCGTAGGTGCCGTTGTCGTCCGGAGAGGTGTCGAAGGGGGTGCCGACGAGACGTCGCGCGACGTGCGCCTCGGCCTTGATGAGCCCGTAGCCCGCCGCGCCCAGCGCAGCCGCCGCCGTCGCGAGACCGCCGCCTCCGTATGCCGCGGTCGCCGCGATCTTGCGTGCCCGTCGTGCCCGTCCCATGGCCGGTCCTTCGCCTCCTTCGTCGCTCCTGACACGCTAACGCCCGGCGAGGTGACCCACGTTCCCGGGCGGGCGGCATACGGACGACGCGGGCGCGGCATACGCATCCGGTGGGCGGGCGGCATACGGCTCCCGCGAACGATGCGAGACTGGAGGCATGAAGTACGCCGAGCACATCTCCGACCTCGTCGGCAACACCCCCCTCGTCAAGCTGAACTCGGTCACCGACGGCATCGAGGCCACCGTCCTCGCCAAGATCGAGTACCTGAACCCCGGCGGCTCGGTGAAGGACCGCATCGCGCTCAAGATGGTCGAGGCGGCCGAGGCCTCCGGCGAGCTCAAGCCCGGCGGAGTCATCGTCGAGCCGACGAGCGGCAACACCGGGGTCGGGCTCGCGCTCGTCGCGCAGCGCAAGGGATACACGTGCATCTTCGTCTGCCCGGACAAGGTGGGCGAGGACAAGCGCAACGTGCTCAAGGCCTACGGCGCCGAGGTCGTCGTCTGCCCGACCGCCGTCGCGCCGGACCACCCGGACTCGTACTACTCCGTCTCGGACCGGCTCGTCCGCGAGACGCCGGGCGCGTGGAAGCCGGACCAGTACTCCAACAGCAACGGCCCGGCCAGCCATTACGAGACGACGGGCCCGGAGATCTGGGCCGACACCGACGGCCGGATCACCCACTTCGTCACCGGCATCGGCACCGGCGGCACGATCACCGGCACCGGCCGCTACCTGCGCGAGGTGTCGGCCGACCGGCCCGAGTCCGACGGTGGCCGCGTCCAGATCGTCGGGGCCGACCCGGAGGGCTCGGTGTACTCCGGCGGCAGCGGCCGGCCCTACCTCGTCGAGGGTGTCGGTGAGGACTTCTGGCCGAGCGCCTACGACCCCGAGGTCGTCGACCGCATCGTCGCCGTGTCCGACGCGGACTCTTTCGCGATGACCCGTCGGCTCGCCCGCGAGGAAGGGCTGCTCGTCGGTGGCTCGTGCGGGATGGCGGTCGTCGCCGCGCTCGAGGTCGCCAAGGACCTCACCAAGGACGACGTCCTCGTCGTGCTCCTGCCGGACTCGGGCCGGGGCTACATGGGCAAGATCTTCAGCGACGACTGGATGAGCTCCTACGGGTTCATGACCTCCGACGAGGACGCGACGGTCGGGACGGTGCTGCGGGCCAAGTCCGGCGACATGCCGGCGCTCGTGCACACCCACCCGAACGAGACGATCCGCGACGCCATCGAGATCCTGCGCGAGTACGGCGTCTCGCAGATGCCCGTCGTCAAGGCCGAGCCGCCCGTCATGACCGGCGAAGTCGCCGGCGCCGTGAGCGAGCGCGACCTGCTCGAGCTGCTCTTCGTCGGCAAGGCGCACCTGTCCGACTCCGTCGAGAAGCACATGGGGGTCGGGCTGCCGCTCGTCGGCGCCGGGGAGCCGGTCGCGACCGCACGCCACGAGCTCGAGACCGCCGACGCGGTGCTCGTCATCGAGGACGGCAAGCCGGTCGGCGTCCTCACTCGGGCCGACCTCCTGGCACACCTCGTCGACTGAGGCGCGCTGGGCTCGTCGAGGCCCGAGCGGACGGAACTCTGAGGGTCCGGAGGGAAAGTTTCCCTCCGGACCCTCTCGTTGTGCTCCCCAGGAGCAAAACGACATGGGCCCTTGCCACGGCGCACTTTACAAGTCATAGTGATTTGTAAAGCGGGTCGTGGCGGCCCGCCCGGCAAGGAGGCCGACCATGACCGCGAACGCAGGCACCGACACAGGCGCGAACGCGACTGTCCCGCAGGGTTCGACGCAGCAGTGGACCGACAAGAAGCGCTACCTCTGGCTCATCGGGCTCGTCGTGCCGTCGCTGGCGTTCCTCGGCATCGGGATGTACGAGCTGACCGGCTGGAAGGTCTGGTTCTGGCTCGGGCCGATCGTCGTCCTCGGCATCGTCCCGGCCATCGACCTCGTCGCCGGGCTCGACCGCTCCAACCCGCCCGACGACGTCATCGAGGCGCTCGAGAAGGATCGCTACTACCGCTGGATCACCTACGCCTACCTGCCGATCCAGTACGCCGGCTTCGTCGGGGCGATGTGGATCATCGGGACCGACGCGATCTCCGGGCTAACCGTCCTCGACAAGGTCGGGCTCGCCGTCTCGATCGGCTGCATCGGTGGCATCGGCATCAACACCGCGCACGAGCTCGGCCACAAGCGGGAGGCCAACGAGCGCTGGCTGAGCAAGATCGCGCTCGCGCAGAGCTTCTACGGGCACTTCTACATCGAGCACAACCGCGGGCACCACGTGCGCGTCGCGACGCCCGAGGACCCGGCGTCGTCGCGGGTCGGCGAGAACTTCTACCAGTTCTGGCCGCGCACGGTGTGGGGCTCTCTGAAGAGTGCATGGGGCCTCGAGGCCCGCCGCATCGCCCGCCGCAAGCAGCACCCGTTCCGTCTCTCGAACGACGTCCTCAACGCCTGGCTCATGTCGGCGGTGCTCTGGGGCGCGCTGCTGCTCTGGCTGGGCTGGGGGATCCTGCCCTACCTTGTCATCCAGGCCGTGGTCGGCTTCACCCTGCTCGAGGTCGTCAACTACATGGAGCACTACGGGATGCTGCGCCAGCGTGTCGCCTACGGAGAGAAGTCGCGCTACGAGCGGGTCGACCCGTCGCACTCGTGGAACTCCAACAACATCGCGACCAACGTCCTGCTCTACCACCTGCAGCGGCACAGCGACCACCACGCGAACCCGACGCGGCGCTACCAGACGTTGCGCGACTTCGAGGAGTCGCCGGTCCTGCCGACGGGGTATGCCGGGATGATCGTCCTCGCGCTCGTCCCCTTCGTGTGGCGCCGCGTGATGGACCCGCGTGTGCTGCGGCACTTCGACGGTGACCTCTCGCGAGCGAACCTCTCGCCACGCAAGCGCGAGCGGCTGCTCGCGCAGTACCCGCCGCCGGTGCGGTCGCTCGTGGGTGCCGGGCCCGGTGAGGGCGGGTATGCCGGTGCGCCGACTGTCGAGGAGATCCTCGCCGCCCGCTGTCCCGGGTGTGGCTACACCTACGACGTCGTCGCGGGGGAGGAGCGCGAGGGTTTCGCCGCCGGCACGGCGTGGTCGCAGATTCCCGACGACTGGTGCTGCCCGGACTGCGGGGTACGCGAGAAGGTCGACTTCGTGGCGGTGGATCCGCAGGTTGCATGATGGATCGGTGAGTCCGTCCTCGTCCGCGTCCTCGTCGCCGGCAGCTGCCGCGCGGTCGCCCCGATCCTCGACGCCGCTGCGCGAGCGCATCGTCGAGGCGGCCGCCGAGCTCACTGTCGCCGACGGGTGGGCGGCGGTGACGATGAGCCGGCTCGCGGACCGGGTCGGCGTGAGCCGGCAGACCGTGTACAACGAGGTCGGTGCGAAACCCGAGCTGGCCCAGGCTCTCGTGCTGTGGGAGCTCGGGCACTTCCTCGAGGCGGTCAACGCCGGGTTCGACGAGCGGCCTGCCGGTGGGGGTGCGGCAGCGTCGAGTGGGGGAGGGAGTGACCGCGACGAGCTCGTCGCCGCGGCAGAGATCGCCTGCCGCAACGTCTTCGAGCGCGCCGAGAGCAACGAGCTGATGCGCGCCATCCTGCTCGCCGACCACGGCGCCGACACCGAGCTGCTGCCGCTGCTCACGACACGGGCGGACTCGCTTGCGGACGCGGCGGTGACGGTCGTCGAAGGGCGCGTCGCGGCATACGACCACGGCCTCGACGACACGCGGCTGCACGGTCTCATCGACGTGCTCGTCCGTCTTGTCCTCTCCTACGTCATGCGTCCGCAGGGGTCGCCCGCGCAGATGGCCGAGCTCATCGCGTGGACGGTGGCGCGCGTGCTGCGCTGAGCCGCGACCGGGCGAGGGGCGTCGGCGCGCTCACAGCGAACGATCAGGCAGCAGGCCACCGTGGGTGCGTCCGACGCGTTAGCGTCGAGGGCGAGGTGGACGCAGGCGGCCGCCCGGCCGCCCCACCGGGGCCCATCGGGCCGCCACGAGCAAGGAGTGAGCACCCCGCATGACCACTGCACGCGATCTCATGACCAGCCCCGCCGAGTACCTCAACGGCACGGATACCCTCGACGTCGCCGCGCAGGCGCTCAAGACGAGCAACGTCGGCTCGATGCCGGTGCGCGCCGAGGACGGCACGCTCTCGGGCGTCGTCACCGACCGCGACATCGTCGTGAAGGCCATCGCCGAGGGCAAGGACCCGCTCTCCACCCGCGTCGACGAGATCTCGTCGGGCACGGTCGTCAGCGTCGGCCCCGACGACGACGTGGCGACCGTGTCGAAGGCGTTCTCCGACAACCAGATTCGCCGCGTCCCCGTCCTCGACGGCGACGAGCTCGTCGGCATCATCAGCCAGGCCGACCTCGCCCGCGAGCTGCCGAACGAGAAGACGGGCGACGTCGTCCAGGCCATCTCCCGCAACTGACCCGCGGCGCGGGGGTGCGCGGGACACGGCGGACCCCGGCGCTCGTAGCGCTCTGATCTTGCGTCGTCCTTTGGGCCGCCCTGGTCCAGAGGACGACGCAAGATCAGAGCAGGCGCGCCACCCCGTGGGGGTGCGCAAGGCCACACCGGGGCGGCTGGGCATCGCCGAGCCCGGTCCCTACCCTCGAGTAGTGAGCTTCCCGAACCTCCTCGCCCCGCTCGACCTCGGCCACCTGACCCTGAAGAACCGCGTCGTCATGGGGTCGATGCACACGGGCCTCGAGGACCGGGCGCGCGACTTCCCGAAGCTCGCCGAGTTCTTCGCCGAGCGGGCCCGCGGCGGCGCGGCACTCATCGTCACCGGGGGCTTCGCGCCGAACATCGAGGGCACGCTCCTCCCTCTCGCGTCCAAGCTCACGACTGCGCGCGAGGCGCGCCAGCACCGCGTCATCACCGACGCCGTCCACGCAGCGGGTGGCCGCGTCGCGCTCCAGCTGCTGCATGCCGGCCGTTACGCGTACACGCCGTGGTGCGTCGCGCCGTCGTCGATCAAGAGCCCGATCTCGAGGTTCCGGCCGCGCGCCCTCACCGCACGAGGCGTCGAACGCACCATTGACGCGTTCGTCCGCTCCGCCCGGCTCGCCCGAGAGGCCGGGTACGACGGGGTCGAGGTCATGGGCTCCGAGGGCTACCTCATCAACCAGTTCCTCGCGCCCCGCACCAACAAACGCACCGACGCCTGGGGCGGCACGCCGGAGAAGCGCCGCCGGTTCGCCGTTGAGATCGTCCGCCGCATCCGCGAGGAGGTCGGGGCGGACTTCCTCGTCATCTACCGCATCTCCGCCATCGACCTCGTGCCCGACGGCCAGACGTGGGACGAGGTCGCGGCGCTCGCCCGCGAGGTCGAGGCCGCCGGAGCGTCGGTGCTCAACCTCGGCATCGGCTGGCACGAGGCGCGCGTCCCGACGATCGTCACCTCCGTGCCCCGCGCCGCCTTCGCGTCGTATGCCGCCCGACTGAAGTCCGAGACGTCGCTGCCGGTCATCGCGACGAACCGGATCAACATGCCCGAGGTGGCCGAGGGCATCCTCGCCGCCGGGGACGCCGACCTCGTCTCGCTCGCGCGGCCGTTCCTCGCCGACCCGGACTGGGTCAGGAAGGCCGCCGAGTCGCGGGTCGACGAGATCAACACCTGCATCGCGTGCAACCAGGCCTGCCTCGACCACACCTTCAAGCACAAGCGAGCGACGTGCCTGCTCAACCCGCGCGCGGCATACGAGACCGAGCTCGTGCTCGGCCCGACGCGGGCGGCCAAGAAGGTGGCCGTCGTCGGTGCCGGACCGGCCGGGTTGGCCTGTGCCACAACGCTGGCCGAGCGCGGGCACACTGTCGACCTCTTCGAGGCGGCTGACGACATCGGCGGGCAGTTCGCCATCGCGCAGCGCATCCCGGGCAAGGAGGAGTTCGCCGAGTCGATCCGCTACTTCCGCCGCCGCGTCGAGGTGACGGGGGTGCGGCTGCACCTGTCGCAGCGGGTGTCTGCTCAGGACCTGCGCGACGGTGGGTTCGACGAGGTCGTCGTCGCGACCGGTGTCGAGCCCCGCATCCCCGACATCGACGGCGTCGACCACCCCTCGGTCATGACGTATGCCGAGCTCGTTCGCGGGGAGCGCGAGGCCGGCCCGCGCGTGGCCGTCATCGGCGCCGGCGGGATCGGGGTCGACGTGAGCGAGTTCCTCACCGGGCAGCCGTCAGCGACCCTCGACCTCGACCTGTGGCGCTCCGAATGGGGCGTCGGCGACCCGGCGACGACGCGAGGTGGGTTGGCGAAGTCCGAGGTCGAGACCCCGAAGCATGAGGTCGTCCTGCTGCAGCGCAAGTCCTCGTCGATCGGCAAGGGACTCGGCAAGACGACCGGCTGGGTGCACCGGGCATCGTTGCGCGCCAAGGGAGTCGAGCAGGTCATCGGCGTCACCTATGACCGGATCGACGACGCGGGGCTGCACGTGACGATCGCTCCGCCGGCGGTGGACAAGCCGTCAAGGCTGCCGCTCAGGCGCCGGCGGAAGGACGTGCCGGACGCGGCTGCCGTGCCGACGACGCGGCTCATCCCCGTCGACACCGTCGTGCTCTGCACCGGTCAGGAGTCGGTGCGCACCCTCGCCGACGAGCTGGCCGGCAGCGGTCTGCCGGTGCACGTCATCGGTGGCGCCGACGTCGCGGCCGAGCTCGACGCGAAGCGTGCCATCCGCCAGGGCACCGAGGTCGCCGCGGGCATCTGAGACGTGCTGGGCACCGTGCCGGCGCACTGACCTGCGCGCGGATTGGACGGGCGCCGAACCCCCGCCCCGCGCCCGGGCCGTGGCACGCTGGCACGCATGACTGGTTGGTGGTGGCTCGTCGTCGTCCTCGCCGTGGTCGGCGTGCTCCTGCTCGTCGTCGGCTTCCTGCAGATGCGCGGCGCCAAGCCCACGCCCGGGATCAAGGGCGGCTTCGGTGGCCCACCGGGCAGCTCGGACGTCGGCTCCCACCCCGGGTTCGAGGCGCCGGGCCCACGGGATCACTGGAAGGTCGGCGCGCCGCTGCGCATCGCCGGGTTCGCAGCCATCCTCACCGCCGCACTCATCGGCCTGGTCCTCACGATCAGCAAGGCCCTCTGAACGGACCCTGCTGGTTCAGGCACGCGGGTCGGACTCGAGCATCGCCATGTAGTGCACGTCGACCCACGCGCCGTCGAAGAGCAGCGCGTCGCGCCCCGTTCCCTCGTGGACGAACCCGACCTTCTCGTAGACGTGCCGCGCCCGCGGGTTGAAGTCATAGACCTCGAGCGTGATCCGGTGCAGCCCGAGCTCGCGGAACCCGTGGTCGACGATGAGGCGGGTCGCCTCCGTGCCGAGGCCCCGCCCGCGACCCGCGGCCCCGATGAGGGTCCGGAACCAGCACGACCGGTTCGCCTCGTCCCACCCGGCCAGCACCACCTCGCCGACGAGGTCGCCACTCGCCCGGTCGACGACGCCGAGGACGAGCCGGTCCTCGGCCTCCGCCCACTCCCCGTAGATCTCGCGCAGTCGCTCCAGCGGCATGCCCTCGGGCTGCTCGTCCCTTGACCCCACCGATCCCGTCAGCCGCGCGATCTCGTCGTCGGCGCGGATGATCGCGTCGATGAGGTCGGCGTCCTCGGCGCGGATCGGGCGCAGGGTCACGAGCTCGCCTTCGAGCGTCGGCTTCACCGAGAAGGTGGAGGTCATGGGACCGCACTGTGCCACGCGAGGCGCGCGGACGGCATACGAGATGGCGCGCCCGTAGGGCGCTTCATTGGATCAGGCGGGCGGGACGATGTCGGTCTGCGCGGGCAGGTTCGCGACGCCGACGGGGCAGGTCAGACCGTTCGGGCCGTGGTTGCAGTAGCCGTTCGGGTTCTTGTGCAGGTACTGCTGGTGGTAGTCCTCCGCGTAGTAGAACGGGCCCACCTCGTCGGCGGACGCGAGCTGGGTCGTGATCTCGCCGCCACCGACGCGCGTCACCTCACCCTGGAAGGCCTCGCGGGTCGCGCGCGCGGCCCGCTCCTGCTCCGGGGTGGTCCAGAAGATCGCGGAGCGGTATGCCGTGCCGATGTCGTTGCCCTGGCGGTTGCCCTGCGTGGGGTCGTGGTTCTCCCAGAAGGCCTTGAGGAGGAGCTCGGGGGTGGTCTGCGTCGGGTCGTAGGCGACGAGGACGGTCTCGGCGTGGCCGGTGCGGCCGGTGCACGTCTCCTCGTAGGTCGGGTTCGGCGTGTAGCCGCCCATGTAGCCGGCGGCCGTCGTCACGACACCGGGGAGCTTCCAGAAGATGCGCTCGGCACCCCAGAAGCAGCCCATCGCGACGTAGAGCACCTCGGTGCCCTCCGGCCACGGACCCTCGAGCGGCGTGCCAAGCACCTCGTGCGTGGTCGGCACGGTGAACGGTCGGGTGTCCCGACCGCGCAGCGCCTCCTCCGCGGTGGGCATCGTCGTCTTGGCGCGCGAGCCGAACATCGGGACTCCTTCGGTGAGGGGGCTGCGGACCTGCTGTTCAGTGCAATGCCCGGGTCGAGGCAATGATTCCCCGTGGGAGCAGCAACGGGGCGCTCACGACAGTGCGCCCGCCCACACGCGGTGGACGGGCGCACTGGCGACGGCGGGGTCAGACGCGCGAGCGACCGCCCGTGAGCGCCTTGACGCCGAAGATCAGCAGGCATGCGCCCGCGATGGCGGTGAGGAACGTGAAGATCAGTCCCGCGCCGTCGGTGTCGACGCCGAGCAGGCTCAGCAGGAAGCCACCGATGAAGGCGCCGACGATGCCGACGATGATGTTGAGCAGAACGCCCTGCTCCGCATCGGTCTTCATGACCTTGCTGGCGATCCAGCCGGCGAGGCCGCCGATGATGATCCAACCGATGATGCCGAGAGTGCCTGGCATGGTTCCCTCCTGGGGAAGTCGAGACGTCCCGCCTGGTCAGCGGGCTTCTCCCTGCACCATACCCAGCCTGACCTGCGGGTATTCATGAACCTGATCGGCCGCGCGGGTGCCGGGCACGGGCAGGCGAGCGGGCGGCATACGCTGACCCCATGACCGACTCGAGCAGTGTCCAGGGCCTCGGCTTCTCGTCCCGCGCCATCCACGCCGGCCAGGACCCGGACCCCACGACGGGCGCGGTCGTCACCCCGATCTACCAGGTGTCGACGTACAAGCAGGACGGCATCGGCGGCTTCCGCGGCGGCTACGAGTACAGCCGCAGCGCCAACCCGACCCGGACCGCGCTCGAGACCGGGTTCGCCTCGCTCGAGGGTGGCGAGCGCGGGTTCGCGTTCGCGTCCGGGCTCGCCGCCGAGGACACGATCCTGCGCGCGCTGCTCGCGCCCGGCGACCACGTCGTCGTGCCGTCCGACGCCTACGGCGGCACCTACCGCCTCTTCAACCGCGTCCTGAAGCCGTGGGGCGTCGAGCACACCATCGCTGCCATCCCCGACACCGAGGCCGTGCGCGCCGCGATCCAGCCGGGGAAGACACGCGTGATCTGGGTCGAGACGCCGACGAACCCCCTGCTCGGCATCGCCGACATCGAGGCGCTCGCGCAGGTCGCGCACGATGCGGGTGCCCTGCTCGTCGTCGACAACACCTTCGCCTCGCCCTACCTCCAGCAGCCGCTCGCGCTCGGCGCCGACATCGTCATGCACTCGACGACGAAGTACTGCGGCGGACACTCCGACGTCGTCGGCGGCGCGGTCGTCGTGGCCGAGGGCGTCACGGTCCCGTGGTTCGACGACGAGCCCGCCGCGGACCGGATCGCGTTCCACCAGAACTCGATGGGCGCCATCGCGGGCCCGTTCGACTCATGGGTCGTGCAGCGCGGCCTCAAGACGCTCGCGGTGCGGATGGACCGGCACTGCGACAACGCCGAGAAGGTCGTCGAGTTCCTCCAGGGCCACGACGGCGTCACCGAGGTCATCTACCCCGGCCTGCCCGAGCACCCCGGCCACGAGGTCGCGAAGCGGCAGATGAAGCGCTTCGGCGGCATGGTCGCGTTCCGCGTCAAGGGTGGCGAGGACGTCGCGGTCAAGGTGTGCGCCGAGACGCAGCTGTGGACGCTCGGTGAGTCCCTCGGCGGCGTCGAGTCGCTCATCGAGCACCCGGGCCGCATGACGCACGCGTCCGTCGCGGGGACCGAGCTCGAGGTTCCGGCCGACCTCATCCGCCTCTCGGTCGGCATCGAGGACGTCGACGACCTCATCGCGGACCTGAAGCAGGCGCTCGACCGGCTCACCTGAGTCGTCCCGTGTCGCTCATCGCGTGCGTCGACGTCGGGTCGACCTGGACCAAAGGCGTTCTCGTGGAGGCCGATTCGGGCTCTCTCGTGGGTGCGGCGTCGTCGCCGACGACCGTCACCAGCGACGTCATGGACGGGGTGGATTCGGTATGCCGTGCGCTCGCGTCCCACGGTGACGTCGCCTCGACGCTCGTGTGCTCGTCCGCGGGTGGCGGGCTGCGGGTCGCGGTCGTCGGCTACGAGCGCGAGGTGACGGCAGAGGCTGGGCACCGGGTGGCGCTGTCCGCCGGTGGGCGGGTCGTGCACGTGTCCGCCGGACCGCTGTCCGGGGACGGGGTGCGCGAGCTCCGCGCGGCGTCGCCGGATGTCGTGCTGCTCGTCGGCGGGACGGACGGTGGGAACTCGGATGTGTTGCGACACAACGGTTCTCGGCTTGCTCGAGCGAAGGTGAAGGCGCCGGTCGTGGTGGCGGGGAACGCCGACGCTGCCTCGGAGGTGGCCGCGGAGCTTGCCGCGACCGGGCACCGGTACGTGGTGACGAGCAACGTCCTCCCGCGGATCGGCGTCATCGCGCCTGATGCGGCGCGCGGGGCGATCCGCGGTGTCTTCCTCGAGCATGTCATCGGCGGGAAAGGCTTGTCCCGCAGGGGTTTTGCCGATCTCGTTCGCGCGGCGACACCCGACGCAGTGCTGCGCGGGGTGGAGGTGCTGGCCGACGTCCGCGGCGAGGACGTGCTCGTCGTCGACATCGGCGGCGCGACGACCGACGTCTACTCCGTGCTGCGTCCTCAGGGCGAGGACGCGACGATCGAGCGCGATGTGGCGGGGACGCTGTGGCAGGAGCGCACCGTCGAGGCCGACCTCGGCATGCGCTGGAATGCGCTCGGGATCGTCGAGGCGGCGGCGCGCGAGTCGCTGTCGTTGTCGGACGGTGCTGTGTCGTATGCCGCGCGGGTCGCCGTCGAGATCGACCACCGGGCGTCGTCGGAGCAGGAGTGGGAGTGGGAGGCGGAGCTGGCCACGGTGGCCGCGGTCGTCGCTGTGCGCCGGCACGGGCGGCCTCGGGCGGCGGGGGAGCGGCCCCGTCCGCTGGCGGACGTCGGGCTCGTGCTCGGGTCCGGTGGGGTGCTGCGGCACGGTCCGGCGTCGCTGCAGGAGATCGTGCTCGGCGCGGTGGCGGGCGATCACGGAGGCGGCTGGACGGTTCCGGCGGCCGCGACGCGAGGCGTCGACACGGCATACGTGCTCTTCGCGTGCGGGTTGCTCGCGGAGGCTCACCCGGAGGCAGCCCGAGCGTTGGCGGCCACGCTGGCCCGAGGTCTCTCGGGATAAAAGGGGTGGGCAGTGTCGGTGGCCGCTCCTAGGGTTGTCGTCATGAGTGCAGACCCCGCTCGACCCCCTGTCCGTCCCGTCCTCGACCTCGTCGTCCTCGACTGTCCCGACGCCCTCGCTCTCGCCCGGTTCTATGGCGAGGTGCTCGGCTGGGAGCTCGAGGAGGGCTCCGACCGCGATTGGGCCACCCTCGTCCCGCCCGGAGGCGGCGTTGCGCCGGAGCGACCCGACGGCCGCGCGACGCTGGCGTTCCAGCGCATCGACGACTGGGTCCCGCCGACCTGGCCCGGCGGTGAGCACCCCCAGCAGTTCCATCTGGATTTCGCCGTCCCGGTCATCGCGGACGCCGAGCCGGCCGTGCTCGCCGCGGGTGCGACCGTGCACGAGCACCAGCCCGCCGAGTCGGGAGGCTTCAAGGTCTACCTCGACCCGGCCGGTCACCCCTTCTGCCTCTGCCGCGGGATGAACTCGTGAGCGCGCCGGTCATCGAGGCCGTCGACCTCGTCAAGAAGTTCGGTGACTTCACCGCGGTCGACGGGGTGAGCTTCGAGGTGCCGCAGGGCACCGTCTTCGGGCTGCTCGGCCCCAACGGTGCCGGCAAGACGACGACGGTGCGGATGATGACGACGTTGGCGACTCCGACGAGCGGGTCGGCCCGCGTCGCCGGCCATGACGTCGTCGCCGAACCCGAAGCGGTGCGCGCCTCGATGGGGCTCACCGCCCAGGCAGCGACCGTCGACGACCTGCTCACCGGCCGCGAGAACCTTCGTCTCATCGGCGACCTCTACGGCCTGGACCGCAGGTTCGTCCGCACGCGCACCGACGAGCTGCTCGAGCGGTTCTCGCTCACCGACGCGGGCGACAAGATCGTCAAGGAGTACTCCGGCGGCATGCGACGCCGCATCGACCTCGCGGTGAGCCTCATCGCGCATCCCGCGGTGCTCTTCCTCGACGAACCGACGACGGGGCTCGACCCGCGCAGCCGTGTCGAGCTGTGGGACGTGCTGCGCGACCTCGTCCGTGACGGGACGACGCTGCTCCTCACGACCCAGTACCTCGACGAGGCCGACCAGCTCGCCGACCGGCTCGTCGTCATCGACCACGGCCGGATCATCGCCGAGGGCACTCCGCTCCAGCTGAAGAACCAGTCCGGGGCAGCGAGCCTCGTCGTCACCGTGTCGCGTCACGACGAGGTCGAGCGCGCCGCCGACCTGCTGAGGGGTGTCGTCGCCGGTGACGTCCACGTCGACGCCGACGCGCGCAAGCTCACCGCCCCCGGTGGCGACGTGTCCGCGTTGGCGCGCATCGCGGCCGACCTCGAGTCGGCGGGCATCGATGTCGACGACCTCGGCATGCAGCGGCCGAGCCTCGACGACGTGTTCCTCGCACTCACCGGGCACAAGGCCGAAGAGTCCAGCAACCAGGAAGAGGTGACGGCATGAGCGCCGCCACGGAAGCCATCGCCGTCGAGCGGTCCGCGCCGAAGCCGCAGGGTGCGGGCATGGTCCGCCAGGTCCTCACGCTCGTGCGACGCAACCTCACGCACATCAAGCGTCAGCCCGAGATGCTCACCGACGTCACGATCCAGCCGATCATGTTCGTGCTGCTCTTCGCCTTCGTCTTCGGCGGCTCGATCCAGATCCCCGGTGTCGACTACAAGGCGTGGCTGCTGCCCGGGATCATGGCGCAGACGATTGCGTTCAGCTCGTTCATCGTCGCCATCGGGCTCAACACCGACATCGGCAAGGGCATGGTTGACCGCCTGCGATCGCTGCCGATCCAGCGGTCGTCGATCCTCATCTCCCGCAGCCTCTCGGCCATCATCCACTCGAGCATCGGCGTCGCCGTGATGTCCGTGACCGGCCTCTTCATCGGCTGGCGGATCAACGAGGGCATCGCGAAGGGACTGCTCGCCTACGGGCTGCTCCTGCTCTTCGGGTTCGCGATGATCTGGGTGGGCATCCTCGTCGGCTCGGCGATGCGCTCCATCGAGGCGGTCAACGGACTGATGTTCACGACGATCTTCCCGATCACGTTCCTCTCCAACGCCTTCGCCCGGACCGACGTCATGCCGGCGTGGCTGCGGACCATCGCGGAGTGGAACCCGATCAGCTCGCTGGCGCAGGCCATGCGCGACAACTGGGGCATCGCCGGGATCCCGGTCCGGGCCGATGCGCCGTGGCCGCTGCACCACCCGGAGCTCGCGACGCTCATCTGGTCGCTCGCGATCACGCTGGTCGTCGCGCCGCTCGCGCTGCGCGCCTTCAACGCCCGCACCACCGACTGAGTCCGACTTGGCGAAGTCGTTCCGATCGTCCTTCATGCTTCGACCCGCCGAAGACTCCGCGACTCGAGGCATGAAGGCGAGGGACACAGCTCGGCGATGGGAGATGATGGGGACGGACTTTGAGGAGGGTGGTCATGAGCCAGCGCAGCATCAAGGTGAGCCCCGACCAGGTGTCGGCTGCCCGCGCGCTCATCGTGCTGCGCGGTGGCCCTGACAAGGTCGACCCCGTCATCGCGCGCCTCGCGACTGCCGCGAAGTCCTCGGCTCCCACGAGCCGGCCCGCCGTTCCCTGAGCTGCTGGCCTGCGCTCGCCGTCTGCTGACTCTCGCTCTCCGACGCAGTTTGCGCGCGGTGACGCAGTACTTTCTGCGGCACGGCGCGGGATCCGCGCCATCGCCGTCGGGGCCGTGCTGGCACGGGGCTAGCCTTCGCACCATGACATCCACGCCGTCACAGGTGACGGTGGCCGAGATCCGCGCCGCCGCCGACCTGCTTTCGACCGTCATCGCTCCGACACCCATGGAGTACAACCGCGGCCTCTCCCAGCGCGTCGGCAGCGACGTCTTCCTCAAGTGCGAGAACCTCCAGCGCGCCGGGTCGTTCAAGATCCGCGGCGCCTACACGCGGATGTCGCGCCTCACCCCTGAGGAGAAGGCGCGCGGCGTCGTCGCGGCGAGCGCCGGCAACCACGCCCAGGGCGTTGCGCTGGCGGGCCAGATGCTCGGTATCGACGTCAAGGTCTACATGCCGGTGCGCGCTCCCATGCCCAAGGTGCAGGCGACCAAGGCCTACGGTGCGACGATCGAACAGGTGGGGGAGACGCTCGACCAGAGCCTCGTCCACGCCCGTGCCTGGGCAGAGCAGACCGGTGCGATCCTCATCCACCCCTTCGACCACACCGACATCGTCACCGGTCAAGCGACGTGTGGCCTCGAGATCCTCGAACAGTGCCCCGACGTGCGCACGATCGTCGTCGGCCTCGGTGGGGGTGGTCTCCTCGCGGGCATCGCCCTCGCCGTGCGCGAGCTCAAGCCCGACGTGCGGATCATTGGCGTCCAGGCGGAGCAGGCCGCGGCATACCCGACCTCGCTCGCCGCGGGGCACCCGGTGGCCGCTGAACGGATGGCGACCATGGCCGACGGCATCGCCGTCGGGCTCCCCGGTGACGTGACCTTCCCGATCGTGCGCGACCTCGTCGACAGCGTCGAGACGGTGAGCGAGGGTGGGATGTCGCGTGCACTCCTCTTCCTGTTGGAGCGGGCCAAGCTCGTCGTCGAGCCCGCAGGAGCCTCTGCTGCGGGCTGGCTCCTCGACAACGCCGGCAGTGTGCAGCTCGACGGGCCCGTGGTCGCCGTGCTGTCCGGCGGCAACATCGACCCGCTGCTCATGATGCGGATCATCCGCCACGGCATGGTCGCGGCCGGGCGCTACCTCACCTTCTCGGTCCGGGTGCCGGACACCCCCGGGTCGCTCGCCGCGATCCTCGCCGACTGCGCCGCCGCCGACGCGAACATCCTCGAAATCGAGCACATCCGCACCGGCCCCGAGATCAACGTCGACGAGGTCGAGATCGCCCTGCGCCTCGAGACCCGCGGACCGGATCACCAGCAGCGCGTCCTCGACGGCATGCGCTCCAAGGGCTACACGGTCATCGAGCCGGAGTCCCAGCTCGACCACTGACGGCGGCCCAGGAGTGGCGAGGCCGCCGTCCTCCGGAGGGAAGCGCGAAGGTCCGGACGGAAAGTTTCCGTCCGGACCTTCGCGGTGTGCTCCCCAAGAGCACAACGGGTGCTCGCGTCAGCCTGAGTAGGGCTTCGCCGAGAGGATCTTGACCTCGATCTGCTTGCCGTTGGGGGCCTCGTAGCTCGCGGTGTCGCCGGCCTTCTTGCCGTTGACGGCAGCGCCGATCGGGGACTGCTCGCTGTAGACCTGCAGGCTGCCGTCGGCGATCTCGCGCGAACCGAGCAGGAAGGTCTCCTCGTCGCCGAAGATCTCGGCCGTGACGACCATGCCCGGCTCGACGACGCCGTCGTCCTTGGGCGTCTCGCCGATGATGGCGTTGTCGAGCAGCTGGGTGAGCTGGCGGATGCGCGCCTCCATCTTGCCCTGCTCCTCGCGCGCCGCGTGGTAGCCGCCGTTCTCCTTGAGATCGCCCTCCTCGCGCGCGGCTTCGATCTTGCGCGCGATGTCGGTGCGGCCCGGGCCCGAGAGCTCCTCGAGCTCGGCCTTGAGGCGGTCGTACGCCTCCTGGGTCAGGTAGCTCGCCTTGACAGCGGTCTCGCTCACGAAATGTCACTCCTTGGGTGCCCCCGCGGCATACGGCAACGGCCGGTGACGCGAGGGGATGGTCCTACGTGAAAGGGTCCGGGGCCGAAAGCCGATTCTGGCTTCGGCGGGCCCCAGACCCGTGCGGTGCAAAGCACAAGGATAACAACGGCGGCTCGCATGTGCACGTCGTCATGCACGCCGTCGCCGTGACCAGAACGGGCAATCAGTGGGAGGAGGGGCGGTCGCACGAGGCGACGACACCGGTGACCGCCCGTGCGCTCGTGCGGACGGTGACCTCGCGGTGCACGGTCTTCGGACCGGCGGGCACGTCGTCCGTCAGGGTGCCGACGCGGCCGTGCCGGACGTCCTGGGCCTCGAGGGTGCAGCTCACCGCCGACCCGTCCGGGCGGGTGACGTCGTAGCCGAGCCGGATCTGCGAGTCCGAGAGGACCTTGTAGTCGGTGACCGTGGCCTTGAGCGCGTTGGCCTCGGAGAAGGCGAACCACGTCATGTAGGTGAGGGCGATCGCCGTGAGCACGCCACCGATGACCCACCAGCGCGTCGTTCCGGGGGCGGGGCGCGGGAGCGGCATCGAGGAGGTCCTTGTCGGTGGGGTGTCCGGGTGAGAGGGCTCGTCCCCCCTCGGATGGAGGGGTGCGAAGATGGATCCAGTCCCATTGTCGCGCGTGTCCGACCGGCGGCCGCGACCACCCGAACGCAAGGAACCTCTCCGTGGCAGAACGACTCCGCCTCATGTGTGTTCATGCGCACCCCGACGACGAGTCGAGCAAGGGCGCAGCGGTCATGGCGAAGTACGTCGACGAGGGGCACGACGTCCTCGTCGTCTCGTGCACCGGCGGCGAGCGCGGCGACATCCTCAACCCCAACCTCGCCGACGACCCGCACATCCTGCGCGACATCGCCCAGGTCCGCAGGGACGAGATGAAGCGCGCGCAGGAGATCCTCGGCGTCCAGCACAGCTGGCTCGGGTTCGTCGACTCCGGTCTGCCCGAAGGGGATCCGCTGCCGCCGCTGCCGGACGGCTGCTTCGCACTCGAGCCGCTCGACGTCACGACCGAGGCCCTGGTCCGCGAGATCCGCCGCTTCCGTCCGCACGTCATGACGACCTACGACGAGAACGGCGGCTACCCCCACCCCGACCACATCATGACGCACGACGTCTCGATGGCGGCCTTCGTCGCGGCTGGCGACCCCACGGCATACCCCACCGCCGGTGAGCCGTGGCAGCCGCTGAAGATCTACTACAACCAGACCTTCAGCCGCGGCCGCGTGGTTGCCTTCCACGACGCCCTCACCGCGCTCGGTGAGGAGAGCCCGTATGAGGCGTGGTTGGAGAACTGGCCGCCGGAGCGGGAGCGCACGGTCACCACGCGCATCAAGGCCGACGCGTGGTTCGACCGTCGCGACGCCGCGCTCCTCGCGCACGCGACTCAGGTCGACCCCGACGGCAACTTCTTCAAGGTCTCCCGGGAGGAGCAGGCTCGCGTCTGGCCGTGGGAGGACTACGAGGCGGCGATGTCGTACGTGCCGATCGTGGAGGGCGAGGACGACCTCTTCGCCGGCCTTCCCGAGGACGCTGCCGAGGCCGACGCGCTCGCCACGTCCGGCACCCTCACCCTCGCCCTCGACGCCCGCAAGGAGCGCCAGTCATGACCCTCATCTCGAACCTGACGTGGCTCGCCACCGTGCCGTCCGCGGTGTCGCCGACTCCCACACCGTCCCCGTCCCTGTCTCCGTCGGTCGTCAACCCCGACCAGCTGACGCCGAGCCAGCAGGCGGCGCCGGGCATGTGGGCGTTCGTGTCGTTCGTCTTCCTCATCGCGTGCCTGTGGTTCCTCATGCGCAACATGAACTCGCGGCTGCGCCGGATGTCCTACCGCAACCGTCAGGCCGAGGAGGAGGCCGCAGCCGGGTCAGACGCGCTGGTAGAGGACGATCGACGCGGCGATGTAGTGCGTGACGAACGCCAGGATCGTCAGGGCGTGGAAGATCTCGTGGAACCCGAACCAGCGCGGGGACGGGTTGGGGCGCTTGATGCCGTAGACGATGGCGCCGAGCGTGTAGAGGACGCCGCCGGTGACGACGAGCGTCATGACCGCAGGACCGGCGTGACGCAGCAGCGGCCCGAGGAAGAAGATCGCCACTGACCCGAGCCCCACGTAGACGGGGACGTAGAGCCAGCGCGGAGCGTGGATCCACAGGAGCCGGAAGATCACCCCGAGGATCGCGCCCGTCCACACGAGGATGAGCAACGTGCGGCCCTGGTCGCGGGGGAGGATCAGCGCGAACGGCGTGTAGCTGCCGGCGATGATGAGGAAGATGTTCGAGTGGTCGATGCGGCGCAGGACCGCGCCCCAGCGGGGTGACCACGTCCCCCGGTGGTAGACCGCGGACATCGCGAAGAGCAGCACCGCCGTCAGGGTGAAGACCGCCGCCGCGGCGCGGGCCTGGACGGTGTCGCCGAGGACGACGAGGACGAGCCCGCCGACGAACGCGACGGGGGCCATCCCGAGGTGCAGCCAGCCGCGCAGCTTCGGCTTGACGGCGTCCATGACGGCGTCGACGCGCTCCTCGAGCGTGTCGACGGAGGGGTCGGTCGGGCTCTTCGTCATGATCCCTCAACGATACCTACGTTCCCGTAGGTTCCGGTATGCCGCGTGCGGACGTTCCGCATCACACTCGTCCTCCACGTGGCCCCCACGTCATCGGCACGATCCCGGCGGTACGGTGACCCGCATGGCGCTCAGCAACCCGCTCTACACGGCATACGAGCGTCGTCTCGCGAAGCACCTGAGCGCCGACTCCGTGCCCCGGCACGTCGGTGTCATGCTCGACGGCAACCGGCGCTGGGCGAAGGCGCGCGGTGCCGGCACGAGTGAGGGACACCAAGCCGGCGCGGACAACATCGCCAACCTCCTGACGTGGTGCGAGGAGGTCGGCGTCGAGGTCGTCACCCTGTGGCTGCTCTCCACCGACAACCTCGCTCGTGACGAGGCGGAGCTGCGCCCTCTCCTCGGCATCATCGAGCGGGCCGTCGACGCCCTCGCTGGCACCGGCCGCTGGCGCCTGCACCCGGTGGGCGCTCTGTCGCTGCTGCCCGACGTGACCCGCGAGCGCCTCATGGCCGCAGCGGCCCGCACCGCCGACGTCGACGGGATGCTCGTCAACGTCGCCGTCGGCTACGGCGGCCGTCGCGAGATCGCCGACGCCGTGCGCTCGCTCCTCCTCGAACACGCGGGCAGGGGCACGACGATCGAGGAGCTCGCCGAGATCCTCGACGTCGAGCACATCGCCGAGCACCTCTACACCAAGGGTCAGCCGGACCCGGACCTCGTCATCCGGACCTCGGGGGAGCAGCGGCTCGGGGGCTTCCTGCTGTGGCAGAGCGCGCACTCGGAGTTCTACTTCTGCGAGGCGTACTGGCCGGACTTCCGCAAGGTCGACTTCCTCCGGGCGCTGCGGGCGTACGGCGAACGGCACCGCCGCTTCGGCGCCTGAGACGCGCGGCCGGCATACTTTCCCGCCCCATGCAGGAACCTTGCGCGAGGTGCGACTTCGGTAGTTGCACCTCACGCAACCTCCTGGCAGGGGCGGCGGGTCCCATGCTCTGCGTGCGCAAAGCTGGGATGGCGCGACATGCCCACCTGCACCACCAGTCACATGAGTCACATGTCGTGACAGTGAACTCCTCGGAACACCTCGACACGCCGCCACACATCCGTGACAGCCGAGCGCGGGCCGGACGTAGGTTCGGCAGTGACGCACCACCCTGGTGCGTTCGGGAGGCCCGACACATGGAGCAGACCTCGCTCCGGAGGAGGGACCGGTCCCGGCTCCCTGCTCGTGGCAGAGGGCCGACCGGGATCCGCACCTTCGAGCCAGCGCACCACACCGTGCGCGCCTAGGAGATCTGCCGTGGCCACCACCTCGCGTTCGACCGCTTCCACCGCCCCGACCACCGCCGGGAGCTCCCGGCAGCGCGCCGCCCGCAGGAAAGCAGCCACGAAACCGAAGCCCTCCGCTCCGACAGGTCGCACCTACGTCCTGGACACCTCGGTCCTGCTCTCCGACCCGCGCGCGATCCTCCGGTTCGCCGAGCACGAGGTTGTCCTCCCCGTCGTCGTCGTCACCGAGCTCGAGGCCAAGCGCCACCACCCCGAGCTCGGCTACTTCGCCCGCACCGCCCTGCGGCTCCTCGACGACCTGCGCATCAAGGCCGGCCGGCTCGACGCCCCGGTCCCCGTCGGCGACGAGGGCGGCACCCTGCGGGTCGAGCTCAACCACACCGACCCGAGCTCGCTGCCGGCCGGCTTCCGCCTCGGCGACAACGACACCCGCATCCTGTCGGTTGCCCGCAACCTCGCCAACGAGGGCCACGTCGTCACCGTCGTGAGCAAGGACCTGCCGATGCGGGTCAAGGCGTCGGCCTGCGGCCTCGAGGCACAGGAGTACCGCGCCGAGCTCGCCGTCGACTCCGGCTGGACGGGCATGGCCGAGGTCGAGGTGACGACCGAGGAGATGGACACGCTCTACGAGAACGGTCGCCTCGAGCACCTCGGTGCCGCCGAGCTGCCGTGCCACACCGGACTCAAGCTCCTGTCGCCGCGCGGCAGCGGTCTGGGCCGGGTCGGCGCCGACAAGCAGGTCCGGCTCGTCAAGGGCGACCGCGACGCCTTCGGCCTCCACGGCCGCAGCGCCGAGCAGCGCATCGCCCTCGACCTGCTCCTCGACCCCGACATCGGCATCATCAGCCTCGGCGGCCGCGCCGGCACAGGCAAGTCCGCCCTCGCGCTGTGCGCCGGCCTCGAGGCGGTCATGGAGCGCCGCACCCAGCGCAAGGTCGTCGTCTTCCGCCCGCTGTATGCCGTGGGCGGCCAAGAGCTCGGCTACCTCCCGGGCTCGGAGCAGGAGAAGATGAACCCGTGGGGGCAGGCGGTCTTCGACACCCTCTCGGCGCTCGTGTCGCGTGAGGTCGTCGAGGAGGTCCTCGACCGCGGCATGCTCGAGGTGCTGCCGCTGACGCACATCCGGGGACGCTCGCTGCACGACGCGTTCGTCATCGTCGACGAGGCGCAGTCTCTCGAGCGCAACGTCCTGCTCACCGTGCTCTCACGCATCGGCCAGAACTCCAAGGTCGTCATGACCCACGACGTCGCCCAGCGCGACAACCTGCGCGTCGGACGGCACGACGGGGTTGCCGCAGTCATCGAGAAGCTCAAGGGCCACCCGCTCTTCGCGCACGTCACCCTGACCCGCAGCGAGCGCTCGCCGATCGCGGCACTCGTCACCGACCTGCTCGAGTCCGAGCACGGCGAGGCCTGACGACCCACGCCCAGCGTTCGGTATGCCGGCCGCGCACCGCGCGCGGCCGGCATACCGCATGCCGTGGTCCCGAGTGCCCGGGCCCACTGGGTGGGTCGCCCACCCCCGCGTTTGTCCATTCGCGGGCCATGCCGTAGGTTGGTCTCGATTTGGTAACGCAGCCCGGTCTGCACCACGCAGCCGGGCTGTCCCTTGTCTGGAGAAGGAACGCATCGCATGAGCAGGTACCGGGGCCGTCACCGTGGTCGCCACGCACGTCCGGCCGAGGCTCCCCTCGCGCAGGCCGTGGGCGTCGCGCGGCGCCCCGCCGTCACTGCGGGGATGGCGCTGACGCTCGTCGCCACCGGCGCCGTCGGCGTCAACGCCACGGACGCGGTCGCCGAGTCCGAGCCGCTGTCCCTCAGCCGCGCCGCTCTCCTGCAGGCCAGCGACTCCGCCGAGCAGAGTGCCGCCGACAGTGCCCGGATCTCCAACGACCGTTCCGGGGCCAACGCCCAGCGTGCGGTGCTCGACGCCAAGGCCCAGGCTGCCGCGAAGGCCAAGGCCGAGGCAGAGGCCGCTGCCGCCAAGGCCAAGGCCGAGGCGGAGGCCGCTGCTGCCAAGGCGAAGGCCGAGGCGATCGCGAAGGCGCGCAAGGCCGCTGCCGAGAAGGTCGCCCGCGACAAGGCTCGCGAGTCGGCGATCAACAACGCCAAGGAGGACCCGCGCTCTGCCGCCCGCGCGATGCTCAGCGACTACGGCTGGGGTGATGGCCAGTGGAGCTGCCTCAGCCAGCTCTGGGAGGGCGAGAGCGCGTGGCGCTACACCGCCGAGAACCCCTCGTCAGGTGCGTACGGCATCCCGCAGAGCCTGCCCGCCAGCAAGATGGCGAAGTTCGGGGACGACTACCGCACGAACCCGATCACCCAGATCAAGTGGGGCCTGTGGTACATCGACAAGTCCTACGGCTCGCCCTGCAACGCGCTGGACTTCTGGAACAACCGCTTCCCGCACTGGTACTGAGCCTCCCCGCCGGGTGGGGGCAGTGGTGAGTCGTCCCTTCCGTAGCGAGTTGTCCCTTCATGAGGGGACGACTCACGCATGAGGGGACGACTCACGCAGGAAGGGACAACTCATCACGCGTCCCCCGCCCAGTCAGGCGCTGAACGTCGGGTGCGTGCCCTCGGGGTGCGGCCGTTTGTGGTCGAGGTCGAGCGAGGCGGAGCCTCCGGCGGCCCTGACCAGCTCCTCGAGGCGGGGTGCGAAGTCCGCGACGCCGACGGCTCCCGCCTTGCCGTACTGCGACACCATGCGGAGGTCGAAGGCGCGCTGGTCCCGTGGTTGGACCCAGATGATGCTCATCGGCGAAACTCCGGCGTCCTCGATATCGGCGAGTGCCACCGTCTTTCGGGTGATTCTCCCCTGGGCAGTGAGCGTCGTCGGCGTCACGGCGACCTTGCGCCACAGATCCGCGAGCATGTACAGCGAGAAGGCAGCCAGGGGGGCGCCCCACCACTCACACTTGACGAATACGACGACGCCGACTGCTAGCAGGATGGGACCCCAGATGCCCACGGCGAAGCGTTGGCTCCAGTGGGGCCGCCCCACGAGCACTTCGCTCCCTGTCCTTGATCGCACTCTCGTCACGGTCCGCCCGTCACAACCGGCGTAGGCGGATGTGGGTCACGGCGTGGTCGGGGCCCTTGCGCAGGACGAGTGTCGCGCGATCGCGCGTCGGCTCGACGTTCTTGACCAGGTTGGGCTCGTTGATGCGCTGCCAGATACCGGCAGCGGTCTCGCGGGCCTCGGAGTCGGTCAGCGCGGCATACCGGTGGAAGTACGACTCCGGTGACGCGAACGCGGTCTCGCGCAGGCGCAGGAACCGCTCGACGTACCACTCACGCAGCTGCTCGACGGGGGCGTCGACGTAGACCGAGAAGTCGAAGTAGTCCGACAGCACCTGCCGGGCACGCTGTTCCGAGCGGACCGTCGCCGGCTGCAGGACGTTGAGCCCCTCGACGATGAGCACGTCCGGCTGGTCGACGACGACCGACTCGCCCTCGACGATGTCGTAGGTCAGGTGGGAGTACACCGGCGCCTCGACGTGCGGTTTGCCGGACTTGACGTCCGCGACGAAGCGCAACAGCGCCCGGCGGTCATACGACTCGGGAAAACCCTTGCGCTGCAACAGTCCTCGCGCTTCGAGCTCGGCATTGGGGCGGAGGAAACCGTCGGTGGTGATGAGGTCGACGCGTGGTGACTGCGGCCAGCGCAGCAGCAGCTCGCGCAGGATGCGAGCGGTCGTCGACTTGCCGACGGCGACCGAGCCGGCGATGCCGATGACGAAGGGAACCTTGGCCGGGCGCTCGCCGAGGAAGTCCGTCGTGACCCTGTGCAGACCGGCGGTCGCGTTGACGTAGAACGACAGCAGTCGGGACAGCGGGAGGTAGACCTCCTCGACCTCACGCAGGTCGACGCGGTCCCCGAGGCCGCTCACCCGGGCGATCTCGTCGGGGGTGAGGCTCAGCGGGTGGTTGTTGCGCCGGGCAGCCCAGTCCTCGCGGGTGAAGTCCAGCCACGGCGAGGGCAGCGGGGTCGCAGGGTCCGGGCCCACGGGCGGCACGGCTGGGGTGGCAGGCACGCCGGCCATTGTGGCCCACGGACGGTGAGCGGACGGCATACCGTGTTCGAGAACGCACCTGAAGCGTGCCCGCGCGTGGTTCGGTCCACCACGTGCGACGCATTACGCTTGCGCGCATGTGTGGAATCGTCGGATACGTCGGTACGGCCATGGATGATCGGGCCGAGGCCGTCGTCATGGAGGGTCTGGCCCGCCTGGAGTACCGCGGCTACGACTCGGCCGGCATCGCCCTCGTCACTGACGAGGGAGTCGAGGCGGAGAAGCGCGCGGGAAAGCTCGAGAACCTGCGCGGTGCCCTCGCCGAGCACCCGCTCGACGCCTCGCGCACGGCCATCGGCCACACGCGCTGGGCGACCCACGGCGGCCCGACCGACGGCAACGCGCACCCGCACCGTGGTGGCAAGGACGGGAAGCTCGCCCTCATCCACAACGGCATCATCGAGAACTTCCACGCGCTGAAGAAGGACCTCCTCGCCGAAGGCGTCGAGTTTGACAGCGAGACCGACACCGAGGTCGCGGCCAAGCTCGTCGGTCGGGCCTTCGACGAGACCGGAGACCTCACGACGGCGATGCGCCAGGTCGTGAACCGCCTCGAGGGCGCGTTCACCCTCCTCGCCGTCCACGCCGACCAGCCCGGTGTCGTCGTCGGCGCGCGCCGCAACAGCCCGCTCGTCGTCGGGCTCGGCGAGGGCGAGAACTTCCTCGGCTCCGACGTCGCGGCCTTCATCGGCCACACCCGTCACGCGCTCGAGCTGGGCCAGGACCAGATCGTCACGATCACCCCGGAGTCGCACGAGGTCATCAACTTCGACGGCACGCCCGCAGAGGGCAAGGCCTACGAGGTGACGTGGGACGCCGCCGCCGCCGAGAAGGGCGGCTACGACACCTTCATGGAGAAGGAGATCCACGAGCAGCCGCACGCCGTCGGCGACACCCTGCTCGGTCGCACGAAGGAGGACGGCGAGCTCGTCCTCGATGAGCTGCGCATCTCCGAGGAGCAGCTCACGAACATCGACCGCATCACGATCGTCGCGTGCGGCACCGCGGCATACGCCGGAACGGTCGCGAAGTACGCCATCGAGCACTGGACCCGCATCCCCGTCGAGGTCAGCCTCGCCCACGAGTTCCGCTACAGCGACCCCATCGTCAACGAGCGCACCCTCGTCGTCTCGATCAGCCAGTCCGGCGAGACGATGGACACGCTCATGGCGGTCAAGCACGCGACCGAGCTCGGCGCGCTGACCCTGAGCATCTGCAACACCCACGGCTCGACGATCCCGCGCGAGTCCGACGCGGTGCTCTACACCCACGCCGGCCCGGAGATCGCGGTCGCGTCGACGAAGGCGTTCCTCGCCCAGATCACCGCGTCCTACATCCTCGGTCTCTACCTCGCCCAACTGCGTGGGGGCACCTACGCCGACGACGCCAAGGCGGTCATGCGCGAGCTGCACGAGATGCCCGCGAAGATCGAGGAGCTCCTCGGCACCATGGACCGGGTCAAGGAGATCGCCCGCTTCATGGCCGACACGCGCTCGGTGCTCTTCCTCGGGCGCAACGTCGGCTTCCCCATCGCGATGGAGGGTGCGCTCAAGCTCAAGGAGCTCGCCTACATCCACGCAGAGGGCTTCGCCGCGGGCGAGCTCAAGCACGGTCCCATCGCGCTCATCGAGCCGGGCCAGCCGGTCTTCATCGTCGTCCCCGGCCCGGACACCCCGCACGAGCTGCACAAGAAGGTCGTCTCCAACATCCAGGAGATCCGGGCGCGCGGGGCGCGGACGCTCGTCATCGCGGAGGAGGGTGACGAGGACGTCGTGCCGTTCGCCGACGAGGTCATCCGGGTGCCGAAGTCGTCGCCGCTGCTGCAGCCGCTGCTCACGGTCGTGCCGCTGCAGGTCTTCGCGCTGCACCTGTCGACGGCCAAGGGCCTCGACGTCGACCAGCCCCGCAACCTCGCCAAGTCCGTCACGGTCGAGTGAGCGGCGCCCGGTGACGACGGTGACGAGCGGGGCGCGCGGATGATCGTCGGCACCGGGATCGACGTCGTCGACATCCCGCGGTTCGCCGAGACGCTGGAGCGGACGCCGGGGCTGCGGGAGCGGCTCTTCACCTCGGCCGAGCTGGAGCTGCCGCTGCGGTCTCTGGCCGCGCGGTTCGCGGCCAAGGAGGCGCTCGCGAAGGCACTCGGGGCGCCGGTAGGGCTGGCCTGGACCGACGTCACGGTCGAGCGCCGCGACGACGGCCGGCCGCACATCGTCATGACCGGGACGGTGCAGTCCCGCGCTGAGGAGCTCGGCGTCGAGCGCGTCCATGTCTCGCTGTCGCACGACGCGGGCGTCGCGTCCGCCGTCGTGGTCGCCGAGGGAGGGCTGTCGTGATCGAGGCGTGGTCGCCGGAGGACGTGTATGCCGCGGAGGCGGCTCTCGAGTCCGAGCTCGCCTCGGGGGAGCTCATGGCCCGCGCGGCCGAGGGGCTGGCGGACGTCGTCGCGGCACGGGCGTCGCAGCTGGAGGTCGAGTCGGTCGTCGCGCTCGTCGGCGGGGGCAACAATGGTGCCGACGCGCTGTATGCCGTGGCGCACCTCGCCGACGCCGGGCTGCGGTGCGCTGCCGCGGTGGTTCCGGGGCGCGTCCACGAGGAGGCCCTGGCGGCGGCGCGGGCGGCGGGTGTCGTCATCGTCTCCGGTGCGGAGGCGCTCGAGGACATCGCCGAGGCGGATATCGTCGTCGACGGGATCCTCGGGCTGGGCGGGCGTCCGGGGCTGCCCGAGCACGCTGTCGCCTGGGTCGAGGCGATCGCCGAGGACGCACATGTCGTGGCCGTGGACGTGCCCTCGGGTCAGGCGGCGGATGGGTCTGTGTTCGACGCGGATGGGGTGCTTGCCGACGAAACGGTGACTTTTTCGGTGCCGAAGCCGGTGCACCTGCTCCCGCCGACCGAACAAGCCTGCGGTGCCCTCACCGTCGTCGACATCGGGCTGACCTTCGACGTCGAGCCGTCGGTGCGGCGGCTGACGTTCGACGACGTGGCCGACTGGTGGCCGGTGCCGGGGCCCGATGACGACAAGTACTCGCGCGGTGTGCTGGGCATCGTTGCCGGTGGCGAGAACTACACGGGCGCAGCGGTGCTCGCGGTGACCGCTGCCGTCGAGGCTGGTGCCGGAATGGTGCGGTATGTCGGCACCCCGACCCCGGTGGGGCTCGTGCGGGCTGCCGTGCCCGAGGCCGTCATCGGGGAGGGGCGCGTGCAGGCCTGGGTCGTCGGACCTGGGCTCGAGACCTCGTCGACGCGCCGCGACGCGCGGGCGCAGCTCGAGGTGGCCCGGCGTGCGCTGGCTGGTGAGGAGCCGGTGCTCGTAGACGCTGGCGGACTGGAACTGGTCGACGACGGTGTCGTCGAGGCGCGCCGCGGCCGCGCGACATTGCTCACTCCGCACGCGGGCGAGCTGGCCCGGCTGCTGACCCGTCTCGGACCGACTCCGCGCGCCCGCAACCGGCCGACGGTCGAGCGCGCGGCCGTCGAGGCGGAGCCGGTGCGGTATGCGCGCCTGCTCGCCGAGCGCACCGGCATGACGGTCCTGCTCAAGGGGGCGACGACCGTCGTCGTTTCGCCTGATTCCGATGTCTCGGTGTGGTCGCAGTCCGATGCTCCCTCGTGGCTCGCGACGGCTGGGGCGGGCGATGTCCTCGCGGGGCTGGTCGGGATGCTGCTCGCTGCCGGGGTGCCCGCCGCCGAGGCGGGGGCGCTGGGTGCCCTCGTACACGGGGTCGCCGCGGACCGGACCGGACGCGGAGGCCCGGTGCGGGCACTCAGGGTCGCGCACGGCATACCGGACGCCGTGGCGCATCTCCTGGCTCGCCGCTGAGATGCTACGGGCGCTCTGTGGAGGCGCAGAAGTGAACGCAAGGTGAACTCTCCTCTCTCCGTTTGACGGTTGCTGCCCGGGGGGAAGTATCAAGGAACCATCCGCTGGCAATGACGCTGGCGGAGCAACAGCAGGGGAAACTCATGAACGGATTTCGGAGAACGTTGATCGCAGTTCTCGGCGCCATCGCCTGCCTCCTCGGCCTCGCGGCTCAAACGGCCAGCGCCTCGGGTCTGGCTGACACCTCGACTGGTCCGGAGGGAACAACGGTCACGCGCGCCCAAATCATCGAGCGGTTGAACCCGTCAGAGCGCGCCAAGTTTATGGCCCTGTCAGAGGCAGAACAACGCCGAAGCGTCGAGGTTGTCTCGGACCCAGATTTCGCCGTCCCTGGTCGGGAGGCAGCGGTCGCGAAGAAGTACCCTGGGGCGGCAACCCGCGTGGCCACGTCGGAGAGCGCCAACCCGACCGATGTGCAGCAGGCCTCGGCCATGGCCGGTACCCGCAACAGCTGGTACAAACAGTGGTGGACGTTCTTGGGCGTAACATACGCCTCGGTACAGACAACCGCCCAGTACCAGACAAGTGGTGCGCGAGCCTATGGCATTGAGTACTGTCAGGGTTCGTACACAAACCTCGTCCCGGGTCGTCAGATCAGTTACTGGCCTTCGTACACGAACAATTCCGACGGCACCATTACATGCCGGACTAACTGGACCGTGATCAAGGCGGGAATCCAGGAGGTTAATGGCGTGCAGGGCTTTCGCGTCAACGGATACGGAACGTTTATCAGAAAGTGGTCGATTGACTGATGTTCGCCATATCACCAATTGAGGGCCTGTTCGCCGTCCTGTGGGCCGCGGGGGTGTTGCTGGCAATCTATCTGGTCAAAGCCACCCGTGGCGATGGGGGCGCCGTGATTGCCCTGGTCGCATCGCTCCTCCCGGCGATCGGGTGGATCGCACCGCTCGTTATTCTCCTGAGGCGTCGCGCTGGCGCCGGAGTCTCAGCGACCAGCCGCACCTAGCCGTTCCAGTCCGGCATAGCGACCTCCTCGACGCATTGTCGAGGAGGTCGCTGTTGGTATCGGTGGTGGCGTGTCCTTGGCTGCGCGGTACGTTGACGTCACCCCAAGGCGGGACGGTGGGAGTTGCGCGTGACGAGTCACTGGCCGACGCTGATGGTTGCCCTGCTGTCGGTCTTCTTCATCATGAGTGGGGTCGCCGTAGCGACCCGTCGGCAACGCCACCCGCTCCCTGCCATGGCTCTGGGCATCGGATTGTCCGTCGCCGTCGGTTACGCCGTGGACGCTCTCGTGCCCGCGACGATCGACTGGACAGCGGTCGGGCTGGCCATGATCGTGGCTGCTGTGGGAGGGGCGGTCCAGGCCCGCTCCCGCCACGCCGAGGCCTCCTCGAGACAGGGCGCCACGATGCGCGTGGATGAGCCACCGTGATGGGTGACCACGGGTACCTGCTCGCGCGCCGGTTACCCGCGCGCACCTAGACTTGGTGCTCCCATGAGCCAGCCGACCGCGCCCGTCGTCACCGACCCCGCCGCGCCCCCCGAGGGTGTGTCCGCGTGGGTGAGCGTCGACCTCGACGCGATCCGGGACAACGTGCGCGAGCTCGACCGCCGCGCGACGAACGCCGAGGTCATGGCCGTCGTCAAGGCCGACGCCTACGGGCACGGCCTCGTCCCGGCCGCGCGTGCCGCCGTCGCCGGTGGCGCGACATGGCTCGGCGTCGCCCAGCTCACCGAGGCCCTCGAGCTCCGCCGCGCCGGCGTGACGACCCGAGCGCTCACCTGGCTGTACCCGCCGGGTGCCGACTTCGGCGCCGCGATCGACGCCGACCTCGACGTCTCCGTGTCCGCGCCCTGGGCCCTCGACGAGGTCGTCGCCGCTGCCCGCGACCGGGGCCGCACCGCCCGCATCCACGCGAAGGTCGACACCGGCCTCGCCCGCAACGGCGCCCTCGGCACCGGGTGGACCGACCTCGTCGCCGCCCTCGGCCCGGCCGTCGCCGAAGGAGCAGTCGAGGTCGTCGGTGTCTGGTCGCACTTCGCTCTCGCCGACGCCCCGCAGCACCCGACCGTCCTCGCCCAGCGCGAACGGTTCGTCGAGGCGACCGCGGAGCTCGAGCGGGCCGGCATACGTCCACAGTTGCGCCACCTCGCGAACTCCGCTGCGACACTGACGAATCCGGACGCGCACTTCGACCTCGTCCGCCCGGGCCTCGCGGTCTACGGACTCTCGCCGGTCCCGGACCTGGGTGCCCCGGAGGCCTTCGGGCTGCGTGAGGCGATGCGCCTCACCGCGCGGCTCGCCCTCGTCAAGGACGCCCCTGCTGGCCAGGGGGTGAGCTACGGCCACGAGTACACGACGCCACGCGACACCGTCCTCGGCCTCGTCCCGCTGGGCTACGCCGACGGCATCCCGCGGCACGCGAGCAGTGTCGGACCCGTGCAGATCGGCGGCGAGCGGCTCACCATCGCGGGCCGCGTGTGCATGGACCAGTTCGTCGTCGACCTCGGTCCCTCGTATGCCGGCCGTGCCGGTGACGAGGTCGTCGTCCTCGGCCGTGGCGGTGACGGGGAGCCGACGGCGCAGGACTGGGCGGCGACGGTTGGGACGATCAACTACGAGATCGTCACGCGCATCTCGAACCGGTTGCCGCGGGTGTTCGTCGGCGGCGCGGGCGTCGGGGGCGGCGCCTGATGGGCCGCGTCAGCACGGCGGTCGGGCTTGGAGCCGCCGCCGCAGCGGCCGTCGGTGCCGCTGCCGCAGGAGTCAAGGCCGACCGCGTGGCCGCGGACCGGCGCCGGCTCGGGGTCCTCGACCCGGAGGGTGGCTTCACCCATACGGCCGGCAAGGAGCTGACGGTCGTCGCCGCCGACGGCGTCCAGCTCCACGTCGAGGTCGACGAGCCAGCCGAGCCGGACCCGGCGCTGCCCACGGTCGTGCTCACCCACGGCTACACCCTGAGCCTGCGGTCGTGGATCTTCCAGCGACGGGCTCTCGTCAAGGCGGGCTACCGCGTCGTTCTCTGGGACCAGCGCAACCACGGTCGCTCGGAAGCCTCGGATCTGGGCCAGCTCACGATGGAGCAGCTCGCAGATGACCTCCGTGCCGTGATCGACGCCGCCGCTCCGGAGGGCCCGGTCGCCCTCGTCGGGCACTCCATGGGCGGCATGACGACGATGGCCCTCGCCCGCCACCACGCCGACCTCGTCAAGGAGCGCGTCGTGGCCGTCGCCCTCCTGGCCACCGCGGCTGCCGGCGACGGCATCACCGACCTCGGGCTCGGACCGCTCGTCGGGCGCGCCATCGGTCAGGGCGCTCCCCGCCTGCTCAGCCGCCTCGCCCCGACGCAACGCTGGCTCTCGCCCGTGCGCAAGGCGGGGCGCCGGGTCGAGGACGCCGTCATCGACTTCTACGGCTTCGACTCCCCCGTGAGCGAGGAGCTCGTGCGCTTCGCCGCGGACATCATCCTCGCGACGCCGTTCGAGGTGATGGCGGCGTTCATCCCGGTCCTGCGCGACCACGACGAGATCGACACGCTCGCGGCGTTCGCCGACAAGGACGCACTTGTCCTGTGCGGTGAGGGTGACAAGCTCACCCCGCTCGACCGCAGTGAGCTCATCGCCGAACGCCTGCCCGAGGCCGAGTTCGTCGTCGTCCGCGACGCTGGCCACCTCATCATGCTTGAGCACCCCGAGCTCGTCACCGGACAGATCCTCGCGCTGCTCGACCGTGCCGAGGCGAGGTCCGCGGCCGCGGAGGCGACGGCCCGCACGGGGCGCGGCACGACGGGCAGGAAGACCAAGCGCACCATCACCGACATCGCCAAGGGCCGCAAGGTCAAGGCCGCCCGCACCAAGGCCGCCCGCACCAAGGCAGACTCCACCACGGCCCGCCCGTCGAAGACGAAGAACGGACCGCGGAAGGCTGGCTCGTGACGGCCCGCGAGCTGCGCACCGCCGAGGACACGCAGGCCTTCGGCGCGACGCTGGCGAACGCGCTGCGCGCCGGTGACCTCGTCATCCTCACCGGCGGCCTCGGAGCCGGCAAGACGACGTTCACCCAGGGCCTGGCCGAAGGGCTCGGCGTCCGTGGCCCGATCACGTCGCCCACGTTCGTCATCGCCCGGGTCCACCCCTCGCTCGCCGGCGGGCCCGCCCTCGTCCATGTCGACGCCTACCGCCTGAGCGGGCTCGCCGAGCTCGACGACCTCGACCTCGACACCGACCTCGAGCAGAGCGTCACCGTCGTCGAGTGGGGTCACGGGCTCGCCGAGGACCTCTCCGACGACCGTCTCGAGGTCGTCCTCGAGGCCGATCCCGACACCGAGGTCCGCACCGCCACCGTCACCGGCCACGGGCGCCGCTGGAAGGATGGGGTCCCGTGCTGATCCTCGCCATCGACACCTCGACGTCCGCGATCACCGTGGCGCTGCACGACGGCACGTCGGCGCTGGCTCAGGAGTCGCACATCGACGCTCGCGCCCACACCGAGTGGGTCGCCCCGCTCATCCAGCGGTGCCTGACCGCCGCCGACCGCCGTCCCGAGGACCTCACCGACGTCGTCGTGGGCGTGGGTCCCGGACCGTTCACGGGCCTGCGTGTCGGCATCGTCACCGGCATCACGATGGCGCACGCGCTCGACATCCCCGTCCACGGCGTGCCCAGTCTCGATGTCCTCGCCGAGCAGGCGGCGCCGATGGTCGACGGCGAGCTGCTCGTCGCGACCGACGCCCGGCGCAAGGAGGTCTACTGGGCGCGGTATGCCGTCCGCGCGCGTTCCGTGGAGCGGCTCACCGACCCGGCCGTGGACCGGCCGGCGGAGCTCCCCGAGGAGGTGCGCGCGCTGCCGACGGCGGGGCGCGGGCCGATGCTCTACCTGGAGCTGTTCCCCACCCAGGTGCCGGTCCTCGACGTCGACGCCGCAGTACTGGGCAGGCTTGCGGCACAACGTATTTCGGCCGGTGAGGACATGCCCGTCGAGCCGCTCTACCTGCGCCGCCCCGACGCGCTGACGACGTCGGAGCGCCAAGGCCCGAAGACGTAGTTGACAGCAAGGCATCACCATTCGTGATGCTATGCTGTCACCATGCGCACGACGGTGACCTTGGACCCGGACACCGAGTCCTTGGTGCGCCGGCTCATGGAGGAGCGGGGCGTCTCGTTCAAGGTGGCTCTCAACGACGCGATCCGCGCGGGTGCCCCTGATGCCCGACAGGTCCCCACGTCAGTGACGCGCGCGCGGTCGATGGGCGTGCCCACGGTGAACCTCGACAAGGCCCTCCAGCTCGCCGGCGAGCTCGAGGATGAGGAGATCATCCGGAAGATGCGGCTGCGGAAGTGAAGGTCGTCGACGCGAACGTCCTTCTGTATGCCATAATACGGACAGTGCGGACTACGCGGCGTCGCGGCAATGGCTGGACCGGTCGCTTGTGGGCGCTGACGTGATTGGGTTCACGTGGTCGAGCATCACCGCGTTCGTCCGGATAGGCACCAAGGCGGGCCTTTTCCCGTCGGCGCTCACGGTGACCGAGAGCTGCGAACAGGTCCGTGAATGGCTCGGGATGCCTGGTGCCCGGCTTGTGGGCCCGACGCCGCAGCACCTCGACGTGCTCAGCCGCCTCCTGGAAGTGGCGGGATCCGGGGGCAATCTCGTGCCCGACGCTCACCTGGCTGCCATCGCGATCGAGCACCGTGCCGACGTGGTGTCGTACGACTCCGACTTCGCCCGGTTCCCCGGGCTGCGGGTGTGGCGGCCCGACGAGCTGCTCCGCCCATGAGCGCCCCCACGCTGCGGGCTCTGGCCTGGACGGACATCCCGACCCTGGCCCGGCTCGAGGCCGAGGCCTTCCCCGACGACGCCTGGTCCGAGGCCTCCTGGTGGGCAGAGCTCGCCGGCCGTCCGCGCCGGGACTACGTCGTCGCCGAGCGCGACGGCGCGATCGCGGCATACGGAGGGGTCGACCACGGCGGCACGACCGCCGACCTCATGACCATCGCCGTGACGCCCGACAGTCGTGGGAGCGGCCTCGGCGGCGACCTGCTCGCCGAGCTCGAGTCGCGCGCCACACGCGGCGGCGCGGAGGCGATGATGCTGGAGGTGCGCGCCGACAACCAGCCCGCCCGCGCGCTCTACGAGCGGCGCGGCTACGACGTCATCACGACCCGACGGAACTACTACCAACCCGGCAACGTTGACGCCATTGTCATGCGGAAGCTGTTGGGGGAGAACGGAGCCCACTCATGAGGCCAGAACGACCCCTCGTCCTGGGCATCGAGACCTCGTGTGACGAGACCGGTGTCGGGATCGTCCGCGGCGAAGAGCTGCTCGTCGACGCCGTCGCCAGCAGCGTTGACAACCACGCCCGCTTCGGCGGCGTCGTGCCCGAGGTCGCGAGCCGCGCCCACCTCGAGGAGATGGTGCCGACGATCGAGCGCGCCTGCCGCGAGGCCGGGGTCGAGCTGCGGGACCTCGACGCGATCTCGGTGACGTCAGGCCCGGGCCTCGCGGGTTCCCTCATGGTCGGCGTCGCGTCGGCCAAGGCGCTGGCGCTCGCGCTCGGGAAGCCCCTCTACGGCGTCAACCACCTCGCATCGCACGTCGCGGTCGACATCGTCGAGCACGGCCCGCTGCCGGAGCCGACGATGGCGCTGCTCGTCTCGGGCGGTCACTCGTCCCTGCTGCTCGTCCCGGACGTGACCCACGAGATCCACAGCCTCGGCTCCACCATCGACGACGCCGCGGGGGAGGCCTTCGACAAGGTCGCCCGTGTCCTCGGGCTGCCGTTCCCCGGCGGTCCGCACATCGACAAGGCGGCGCGCGACGGTGAGATCGTCATCGACTTCCCGCGCGGGCTGACGACCGGACGCGACATGGAGCGGCACCGGTTCGACTTCTCCTTCTCCGGGCTCAAGACGGCCGTGTCCCGCTGGGTGCAGGCCAAGGAGGCCGCGGGGGAGACGGTGCCCGTGGCCGACGTCGCCGCGTCGTTCCAGGAGGCCGTCGTCGACGTCCTCACCCGCAAGGCGGTGCTCGCCTGCCGCGAGAACGGCGCCGACCACCTCCAGATCGGCGGTGGTGTCGCGGCGAACTCCCGGCTGCGCGCCATGGCGCAGCAGCGCTGCGACGACGCCGGCATCGAGCTGCGCGTGCCGCGACCGGGACTGTGCACCGACAACGGCGCGATGGTGGCGGCGCTGGGAGCGCAGATGGTGCTCAAGGGCAGGAACGCCTCGCGCCTCGACCTGCCGGCCGACTCGTCGATGCCGGTGACCCGGATCAGCGCCTGACGCCCAGCCACCTGACGCCCAGCCACCTGACGCCCAGCCACCTGACGCCCAGCCACCTGAGGCGTCCGCCGCGGTCAGCCGCAGTCGATGAGGCCCATCCGCTCCTTGAGGGCGACGACGCGCAGTACCGACGTCTCGACGAGCGTGGCGAACTTCTCGTCGGCGCGGGCCTTCTCGGCGAGCGCGTCGACCATCGGCCCGACCGATGCAGCGTCTCCCGTGAGCAGGATGTCGCCGCCGGCGGAGATGTAGTCCACGGCACGCTTGCCCGCCGGGATCGACCGGACCGCCTCGGCGT
>NZ_PVTI01000014.1 GCF_003002895.1 Knoellia remsis
ACGACACCACCGACCCAACATCAGCCAAAACCCCACTCGCAGAACGCAACACAGCACCCAGAGCCGCCCCCGGCGACCCCTCCAGCTGCTCCATCGCGTCCATGGGAACAGTGAAGCAGCCACCACTGACAGAGCCCTTCACACAGCCCCTGAGAGCGCGACCGGACCCCGCCCTGGGACGGCTCGCGGACGCCAAGGGCCCACCACGGCCAACCACAGGAAGCGAGGGCCACGCGCCCGACGCCAGCTCAACCGCAGGCAGGCGGGATGGGCGCACCGAAGGCGCGCGCGGGTCCCACGCTCTGCGCGGGCCGGCATACCTGTGGAAAACTCCGCGGCCGAATTCGGGATCTTCCCTACCGTCATCGTCAGAGGTCGCGCACGAGGTGCGGCCGGACACGAAGGGGACCGACATGGCAGCCCAGTTCCAGGTGGACACCGAGCGCATCACCGCCGCCTCCGGTGACATCGCCCGCATCAGCAACGAGATCGAGGCGCAGGTCGCGCAGATGCTCTCGCGACTCACCGCCCTCCAGGACGCGTGGAAGGGCGGCGCCGCCACCCAGTTCCATGGCGTCGTCACGCAGTGGCAGGGCACCCAGCGCCAGGTGCAGAGCTCACTTGCCTCCATCGGTCAGGTGCTCGGCGCAGCCGGCGCGCAGTACGCCGAGACCGAGGCGAACAACACCCGCATGTTCTCGTGACTCCACGGGCCGCCCGCACGCGTGCTGATGGAGGGGTCAGCACGTGACCGGGCGGCCCGAGGTTCGCGGCGCCCCGCGCCCACAGGTCGCGGTGCCCCTCGCCCCACGGTCACGACGTCTCACTCCGTCGTGACGGCGCGCAGGATGTCGAGCTTCGAGGCCCGCCATCCTGGCCACCAGGCCGCGAGCACGCCGACCACTCCGGCGAGCCCGACGAAGAACACCAGCTGTGGCCACGGCACGGCGAGCAGCTCGATCCCGTCGTCGGCAAGCGAGCGTTGCAGCGCCACGCCGAACGCCACCCCGAGGACGACACCCAGGGTCGCGCCGAGCAGGGCGATGACGATCGACTCCAGACGCAGCATTCGCTTGAGCTGGCGACGGCTCAGGCCGACCGCTCGCAGCAGCCCGATCTCCCGGGTCCGTTCGATGACCGACAGCGCGAGCGTGTTGATGATGCCGAGGATCGCGATGACGACGGCCAGCCCGAGCAACGCATAGATGAGGTAGAGCATCTGGTTGATCATCCCGCCCTGCTCGTCGGCGTACTCGGACTTGTCCTTGACGGTCACGACGGGCAGGTCGGCGATCGCGGCATCGAGGGCACGCCCGACGCTCGCCTCGCTCCGCCCGGAGTCCCGTTCGACGAAGACGTAGGCATCGG
Source organism: Knoellia remsis (assembly GCF_003002895.1). Classification (GTDB taxonomy): domain Bacteria; phylum Actinomycetota; class Actinomycetes; order Actinomycetales; family Dermatophilaceae; genus Knoellia; species Knoellia remsis. The sequence goes on from NZ_PVTI01000014.1 coordinate 1,369, forward strand.
TGTTCGGCGCCCCAAGACTCGTCAGCCCGGCGCGGCTCAGGACGACGTCGGATCCGATGATCGTCGACTCGTCGTGGATCGCACTGACCCGGAAGGGTTTCGTCGTCCCACCCCGCGTCAGCTCGACGGTCGACCCGACGCGCAGCGACCGCGCCGCCGCCTCCTCCTTCGACACGGAGACGGTCGTCGACGTCAGGTCGGCGATGTCGCCCTCGACCATGACCCGGTCCCCGATCATGTCGACCTTGTCCGGCTCGAGCGCCAGCGCACTCGCCTGCGTCCCGCCCACGGCGAGCCGGTCGAACGTCAGCGCGGACACGCGCGACACCCCGTCCACGCCGGCGAGCTCCTTCGCAACCTCGCCGGAGAACGGCATACCGATCGCGCTCGAGACGACGTAGTCGGCCGTGAAGCCCTTGTCGATGGCCGCGTCGATGCTCGTCTTCGCACTCGCGCCGAGGACGGACATCATCGACACGAGCGTCACGCCGATCATCAGCGCCGATGCGGTCGCCCCGGTGCGCCGCGGGTTACGGATTGCATTCTGCTCGGCCATGAGCCCCACCGCGCCGAAGAGGCGCCGATACACCCAGCCGATGCCTCCCACGACCGGTCGGCCCACGAAGGGGCTGACGAGCGCAACCCCGAGGACGACGCCGAGGATGCCCGCTCCGATCCAGTACGTCTCGTTCGGCACGTCCGCGAAGAGCCCCGTCCCGAGCAGCCCCGCGCCGGCCACGGTGAGCAGGGTTCCGAGCAGCGCCCGTCCGCGCATGCCGCTCTCGGCGAGGAGCGCGTCATCGCGCATCGCCGCGACGGGCGGCACCTTGCCCGCCTTGCGTGCCGGAAGGTATGCCGCGACGAGGGTCACGACGAGGCCCACCGCGAGCGAGACGAGGATCGTTCGAGGGGCGACGACGAGGGACTGCGAGCTGAGGTCCAACCCGAACCGGCCGAAGAGGACGCGGATGAGCATCGCGAGGAGGATGCCGAGGCCCAGCCCGATCGCCGACCCGACGAGGCCGATCGCGGTCGCCTCGAACAGCACCGAACGCGCCACCTGTCGACGCGTCGAACCGAGCGCCCGGAAGAGCGCGAGCTCCCGGGACCGCTGCGCCACCAAGATGCTGAACGTGTTGACGATGAGGAACGACCCCACGACGAGGGCGACGCCGGCGAACACGAGCAAGAAGGTGGTGATGAACCCGAGGGCTTCCTGGATGTCGCTCGCGGCGGCCTCCGCTGCCGCGTCACCGGTGACGGCTTCGACGCCGTCGGGCAGCTGCGCGGCGACGGCGTCGCGCAAGTCCGCCTGACTCGTGCCCGGCTCGGCCGTGACCCAGATGTCGGTGAACGTGTCGGCGCCCTGGGTGAAGAGTTGCTGCGCCTGCTCGGTGTCGAAGATCGACAGGCTCGCCCCGTTGAGCCCGCCGCTGCTCCGGGCGATTCCGACGAGCCGGGCCTCGAACCGGGGCTGCTCGCCCGCGCTCACGAGAGGGACGGTCTCGCCGACGAGGTAGCCACCCTTCTCGGCGGTGCGTTCGTCGAGGACGACCTCACCGGCGGCACTCGGCCACCGGCCGCTGACGATCGTGAGCGGCTCGACGCCCTTGGCCGCGGGTCCGCCGGTGTGGTTGAGGGCGATGCCGGGTGGACCGTAGCCGCCGACGAGCTTGCCCTGCTTCGACACGACGAAGGTGCCGAAGCTCGTGATGTTCCCGTCGACCCGCGCGGCGCCGGGGGTGTCCTCGAGCTCGGTGACGAGGGAGGCGGGCAGCGACGCGGTGGACGGCTGGGACTCGGGATCGACGTCGGTGCCACCGGCCGGACGCACGACGACGTCCCCAACCGAGCTCGACATGATCGAGTCGAAGCTCTTGCCGAGGGTGTCGGTGAAGACGAACGACCCCGCGACGAACGCGACGCCGAGGATGATCGCGAAGGCGCTCATGAACAGCCGCAGCTTGCGGGCCATGAGGCTCTTCCAGCTGGCGCGCAGCATGGCGGCTCAGTCCTGCTCGCGCGCGTCGCGCGCCGTCGTGGGTATGCCGCGCGCGGCCATGTCGTCCGCGTGGCCGTGCGCGCCCCGCGCCTCCCGCGAGCTCGTGGGTATGCCGCGCGTGGGTATGCCGTCCGCCTCGCCCTGCGCGCCCCGCACCTCCCGCGCGTCCAGGCTCTTCATCGTCTCGAGGATCAGGTCCGGCGTCGGCTCGCGCAGCTCGGTGACGATCTGGCCGTCGGCGAGGAAGACGACGCGGTCGGTCCAGCTCGCCGCACCCGGGTCGTGGGTGACCATGACGATCGTCTGCCCGAACTCGTCGACCGAGCGCCGCAGGAACGCCAGCACCTCGGCGCCGGACGTCGAGTCGAGGTTGCCCGTGGGCTCATCCGCGAAGATGACCGCCGGCCGGCTCACCAACGCTCGTGCACACGCGACGCGCTGCTGCTGGCCACCGGACAGCTCACCGGGCCGGTGGGTCAGCCGGTCGCGCAGCCCCACCGTGTCGATGACGGTGTCGAACCACTCCGGGTCCGGCTTGCGACCGGCGATCGACAGCGGCAGGACGATGTTCTCCTGCGCGCTGAGCGTCGGGATGAGGTTGAACGACTGGAAGATGAAGCCGATGTAGTCGCGGCGCACCTTCGTGAGGTCCTTCTCGCGCAACGCGGTCAGGTCCACGCGTCCGAGCTTGACGACTCCGCTCGTCACCGAGTCCAAACCGGCGGCGCAGTGCATGAGCGTCGACTTGCCGGAGCCCGACGGCCCCATGATCGCGGTGAACTCCCCTGCCGCGATGTCGAGGCTCACCCCGTCGAGGGCGCGGACGGCGGTGTCGCCCGAGCCGTAGGTCTTGACGAGGTCGGTCACCCGGGCCGCGACGCGCCGGCGCGCCTGCCCGTCGGGGGCGGTGACGCTCGGTGTGGAGCTGTCGGAACGTTCGGGCACGACGTCGGTGGTCATGGCGACCACGCTAGGGCGCGGGCGGCCTACGCCGCGCTCGGGTTCACCCCCGAGGCGACCCTGAACGCTCCCTGAACACCGCAGTCCGCACACACGGGCCCCCGCACACCCAGGCCGTCATTCGTCGGGCGTGAAGACCTTGTCGACGGAGGTGTCGAACGTCGCGGCGATCCGGAACGCGAGGGAAAGCCTCGGGTCGAAGTGCCCCTTCTCGATCGAGATGACGGTCTGCCGGGTCACGCCGAGCCGGTCGGCGCACTCCTGCTGCGACATCGCCGCCGCCTCGCGCAGCTCCTTGAGGGTGTTGCGCATCAGAGCGGCCGACGCGACGCCACGAGGTAGCGCACCCCGAAGCTGAGCAACCCGAGGACGAGGAAGACCGGCACCGGGAGCGCCCGCATCCCCATCGCGTACTGCGCGAGCGCCGCGAGGCCCATCACCGCCACGAGGTTGGTGAACGCACCGAACCCGGCACGCTGCGCCCAGGCCCGTTCCACGGTGTCCTCGGCGTGGGTCACCGGGTCGGCGGCATCCGGGTCCGGGATGAGCGCCCACGCCCCCGCGAAGAACAGTGGCCCGCACAGGAGCACGAAAACCGTTGCGGCAAGGGCACGTTCGTCGGTCGGCGACGTCACGAACACCATGACGCCGAGCGCCAGGCTCAGGACGATGCCGATGATGACGATGGCCGTCCAGCGGTCGCAGGACGTGCGGACGACGGTGGTGTCAGGCATGATGCGAAACCTCCCGAGTGTCTGGTTTGTTTGACATGAACAGCATGGCACGGCATCGCCACACATGTCAAAGAAACCAGACAACCCGCCGTCGGACCATGCGCGCGAGGCGCGCGGCCGGCATACGCGCAGGGCAGACGAAAGGCGGCCTCCCCTCGGGGAGACCGCCTTTCGCGTATGCCGTGTGGCCGGCGTGGGATCAGAAGCCCATGCCGCCCATCTCGTCGCCGCCACCCGGCATGGCCGGAGCGGCCTTCTCGGGCTTGTCGGCGATGACGGCCTCGGTGGTGAGGAACAGCGCGGCGATCGACGCGGCGTTCTGCAGCGCCGAGCGCGTGACCTTGGCCGGGTCGATGATGCCGGCCTTGATCATGTCGACGTACTCACCGGTCGCGGCGTTGAGGCCATCGCCGGAGGGAAGGCTCGACACCTTCTCCGCGACGACGCCGCCCTCGAGGCCGGCGTTGACGGCGATCTGCTTGAGCGGAGCCTCGATCGCGACCTTCACGATGTTGGCGCCGGTCGCCTCGTCACCCTCGACCTCGAGCTTGTCGAAGACGTCCTTGCCCGCCTGGAGCAGGGCGACGCCACCACCGGCGACGATGCCCTCCTCGACGGCGGCCTTGGCGTTGCGCACGGCGTCCTCGATGCGGTGCTTGCGCTCCTTGAGCTCGACCTCGGTGGCCGCACCCGCCTTGATGACGGCGACGCCGCCGGCGAGCTTGGCGAGGCGCTCCTGGAGCTTCTCGCGGTCGTAGTCGGAGTCCGACTTCTCGATCTCGGCGCGGATCTGGTTGACCCGACCCTGGATCTGGTCGGCGTCGCCCGCACCCTCGACGATGGTCGTCTCGTCCTTGGTCACGACGACCTTGCGCGCCTTGCCGAGCAGGTCGAGCTCGGCGGTGTCGAGCTTGAGGCCGACCTCCTCGGAGATGACCTGGCCACCGGTGAGGATGGCGATGTCGGCGAGCATGGCCTTGCGACGGTCGCCGAAGCCGGGGGCCTTGACGGCGACCGACTTGAACGTGCCGCGGATCTTGTTGACGACGAGCGTCGACAGGGCCTCGCCCTCGACGTCCTCGGCGATGATGAGGAGCGGCTTGCCGGACTGCATGACCTTCTCGAGGAGGGGCAGCAGGTCCTTGATCGAGCCGATCTTGGAGTTGACGACGAGCACGTACGGGTCGTCGAGGACGGCCTCCATGCGCTCGGGGTCGGTGACGAAGTAGTGGCTGATGTAGCCCTTGTCGAAGCGCATGCCCTCGGTGAGCTCGAGCTCGAGGCCGAAGGTGTTGGACTCCTCGACGGTGATGACGCCTTCCTTGCCGACCTTGTCCATGGCCTCGGCGATCATCTCGCCGATCTGGGGGTCAGCAGCGGAGATCGAGGCCGTGGCAGCGATCTGCTCCTTGGTCTCGACGTCCTTGGCGTTGGCGAGCAGCTGGTCGGAGACGGCCGCGGTGGCCTTCTCGATCCCACGCTTGAGCGCCATCGGGTTCGCCCCGGCGGCGACGTTGCGCAGACCCTCCTTGACGAGGGCCTGGGCGAGGACGGTGGCCGTCGTCGTGCCGTCACCGGCGACGTCGTCGGTCTTCTTGGCGACCTCCTTGACCAGCTCGGCGCCGATCTTCTCGTAGGGGTCGTCGAGCTCGATCTCCTTGGCGATGGACACACCGTCGTTGGTGATCGTGGGGGCGCCCCACTTCTTCTCCAGCACGACGTTGCGGCCCTTCGGACCCAGGGTGACGCGGACTGCGTCGGCGAGGGTGTTCATGCCCCGCTCGAGCCCGCGGCGAGCCTCTTCATCGAAAGCGATGATCTTGGCCATTCGGGTGGTTCCTCCCACGCGAATCGAAGGTGTCGGCCAGGCGGCGCCCGCGACGGACGAGCCGACGAGCGCGCCTCAGGTCATGCGCGCGTGCCGACCCTCACCGGTCTGGCCAGGAATTGTCACTCTCGGGGTGAGAGTGCTAACGCCATTATTGGCACTCTCACCCCGAGAGTGCAAACGGCAACCGGCTCGCTCCGTATGCCGTTCGCGCGCCTTTCGTGGTCAGTGCGGACCGACGGACGTGCGATGGGCGGCAGAGCACAGCGCCGACCAGCACAGCTGAGCACGAGGTCGTCGGCGCCCGCCGGTCCGAGCCCCCTATTGCACGTCCGTCGGTCCGTCGTCGCTCACCTGGGTCCGCCCGCTCTGGACCTGACCAGACGGTCGCGACTCACCCTGCGTCGACCGGCCCGTCCGGCTGGCCTCCGCGCGGCGGGCGTCCTGCTCGCGCCGCCGCCGCACCTCACGCATGGCGATCAGGCACGCCAGCGCGACCGGGACAACGAACTTCGACACCACCTCGACGATGGTCTTCAGCCACTCCGGCAGGTTCGGCCAGGGGATGTCCGGCAGGTCCCAGTCGGGCCACGGGATCGACGGCAGGTCCGGCAGGTCGACGCTCGGCGTCGGGACCGTCGGCAGGTCGATGTCCGGTGTCCACGACAGGGCCAGGCTGGCGAGCAGGACGGGGATGAGCACCTTCGCCAGTGCCGCCGTCGTGTGCAGCACGATGTGGGTGCGGGGGCGGGCGCGGATCCGCTCCTCGCGACGTGCCGCCTTCGTCCCCGGGTCCGGGACCATGTCGATCTCGACGGCGTCGACGATCCGCGTCGCGCGGGTCACCCCGAGCAGCCCGGCCCGAACCTCGATCCGCCCGCGAGCACCGGGGTGAGCGGGCGTGGCGCGCGAGTCGCGCTGGGGAGTGATCTTCACCCGGTCGTCCTTCGTCGTCCGGCGCGCGACCTCGACGCCGTCGACGGTCCAGACGTACTCCCGGCTGATGCCCTTCTCTGCGACCTCGAGCCGGTGGGTGTACCCGGACCGGGTGAGCTCGAACCCCTGAACTGCCATTCCTCGACCCTGCTCCATGACCGCCGGCCGGCACATCCGTCGCGAGTCGGGTTCCGCGTCATCCGGAAGTCGCACGCGGCTCGGGCCGACAGCACGCTGGCCGGAGCAGCTCAGGCCGACAGCACCCCGGCCGTGAGGAGGATGAGCGTCGCCGACCCGAGCAGGACCCGGTAGATGACGAACGGCGTGTACGAGCGCGTGCTGACATACCTCAGCAACCAGGCGATCGCGGCATACCCGACGAGGAAGGACACGATCGTGCCGACGAGCGTCGGCCCCCAGCCGTAGGCGTTGTCACCGCCCGGGATCTCCGGCAGCTGGAAGAGGCCCGCACCCACGACCGCCGGGATGGCGAGGAGGAACGCGTAGCGCGTCGCCGCCTCGCGCTCGTAGCCGAGGAAGCGGCCCATCGAGATCGTCGCGCCGCTGCGGGAGACGCCGGGGATGAGCGCCATCGCCTGGGCGGCACCCAGCAGCACCGCGTCGCGCATGGTGAGGGCGTCGATCTTCTTGGTGTTCGGGCCGATCCGGTCGGCGATGCCGAGGACGATGCCGAGGACGATGAGGGTCGTCCCGATGATCCAGAGGTTGCGGAAGTCCCGCTCGATGATGTCCTTGAGTAGCACGCCGAGGATGACGATCGGCAGCGAGCCGACGATGATGAACCAGCCCATCCGGGCGTCGTCGCTGCCGCGCCACTCGGGCTTGAACAGCGCGAGCACCCAGGCCTTGCCGATGCGCCAGATGTCCTTGCGGAAGTAGATGAGGACCGCGAGCTCGGTACCGATCTGGACGACGGCGGTGAACGCGGCGCCCGGGTCGCCCCAGCCGAACAGCTCGGGGAAGATCCGCAGGTGGGCGCTGCTCGAGATCGGCAGGAACTCGGTGAGGCCCTGCAGGATCCCGAGGACGACGGCCTTGATGAGATCGAACACGACAGCGGAGCCTACGGGGGCTCGCTCAGAGCTCGGGCGCGTGGCCCTCGAACGTCGCCCGCATCGCGCCGTCCGCCTCGGACGTCACCGGGTCCTCGAGGTCGGCGACGAAGACCGCGACGAGCGTGCGGGCCGGGTTCGACTCGGCCTCGTCGAGCGCCGCGCGCCAGGCCGCGAGGTTGGGGTGCTCCCCCGGCGTCGCCTGCGCCGGCTCCAGCGACTCGACGGCCGCGGCGAGCTGAGCGGTCGTGAGGTCGACCGTCGCGCTCGACCCATCGTGGCCGAGCACCGTCGCGAGCACGACGGCGGGCAGCCCGTTGCCGGTGTTGGGCGTGTTGACGTGCCCGAACTCCCACTCCGGCGAGCTCGACGCGGGACTCAGCCCCACGGCATACGCGACCGGCTGGCGCCAGCCCTCGATCCGCGACGCGAGGTGGTCCCGGATGGCGACGAGCCCCTCCGGCGTGGACCAGTCGAGCTCGGCCATCGTCGTCGCCGCTCAGCCCTGCGGCTGCAGGCCGAGGCGTCGCGCCGAGCGGGCGCGCTGGCGGGTGGCACGCTGGCGACGCAGGCGCTTGACGAGCATCGGGTCGTGCTCGAGCGCAACGGGGCTGTCGATGAGGGCGTTGAGCACCTGGTAGTAGCGGGTCGGGCTCATGTCGAAGAGCTCCTTGATGGCCGACTCCTTCGACCCGGCGTACTTCCACCACTGCCGCTCGAAGTCGATGATCCGGGCGTCGCGCTCGCTCAGGGCCTCCGGCGCGGAGGCGGGCGTGGAGTGCTGTTCGGCGACGTTCACGGCTTCGACCCTTCATCTGTGACGACTGCGAGCGCCACTCTAACCGTCGAATGACACCTCTGTCATTCGACCCGGCGTGTTGGCTGGACACGGCTCACCGTGTCGTGCTCACGCGCCTCAGTCGTCACATCCGTCCCACCCAGCAGGTATGCCGTGAGCTGCTCGACGCTGTCGACGACAGCGTCCGGGCCGGTCGCCTCGAGCGCCTCGCGGGTGCCCGCGCCCCAGGTGACGGCGACGGCGTGCATGCCGGCGGCCTTCGCGGCGAGGACGTCGACGGTGGCGTCGCCGACGTAGACCGCATCGGCGGGGTCGGCGCCGACCTTGCCCGCGGCGACGAGGAGTGGGTCGGGGTCGGGCTTGTGCCGGTCGGTGTCCTCGAGCGCGCCGGCGACGTCGATGAGGCCGTCGATGCCGACGCCGACGAGGGCGAGCCGGGCGGTGTCGGTGCGCTTGGAGGTGACGACGTGGAGGTTCGCACCGGCCTCGGTGAGCGCGGTCAGCATCTCGGGCACGCCGGCATACCGCTCGATGAGGCGCTCGGTGTTGGCGAGGTTCCACTCGCGATAGGTGGCGTCGAGGTCGTGCCCGCGTTCAGGGCTCTCCTCAAGGAGTGCGGGGAGGAGCGGGCGGCCGATCCACGCGCGGGCGCGAGCGTCGTCGACCTCCTCCCCGAGCACGGTGCGGAAGGCGTGCTGGTAGGACGCGACGATGAGCGGGATCGTGTTGGCGAGGGTGCCGTCGAGGTCGAAGAAGATCGTCTGCCAGCGCGGGGTGCTCACGCCGACATCATGTCGGGTCGGGCCGCAGGCTCTCGATGAGGGTCACGACGCGGCGGCCGATCTGGTCGCGGATCGGTCGGACGTCGGCGACGCTCAGGCCGTGCGGGTCGGGCAGCTCCCAGTCCTCGTAGCGCTTGCCCGGGAAGGTCGGGCCCACGTCACCGCAGCCCATGGTGATGACGACGTCGGACTCGAGCACCGCCTCGTCGGTGAGCAGGGTCGGCCGGGCCGCGGTGATGTCGATGCCGATCTCGGCCATGGCCGTGACGGCAGCGGGGTTGACGCGGCTCGCGGGGTTGCTTCCGGCGGAACGGACCTCGATCTCGCCCTGGCTCAGCGATTCCAGCCATGCGGCAGCCATCTGGGAGCGCCCGGCGTTGTGGACACAGACGAAGAGGACCGAGGGGCGACGACTCATCGGGTCGATGGTCTCAGGCTCTCGAGCAGCTCGACCACCCGGCGTCGGATCTCGTCCCGGATCGGGCGCACGGCGTCGAGGCCCTGTCCCGCCGGGTCGGGCAGCTCCCAGTCCTCGTAGCGCTTGCCCGGGAAGACCGGGCACGCGTCGCCGCACCCCATCGTGATGACGACGTCGGACTCGCGCACCGCCTCGGGCGTGAGCACCTTCGGTCGGGCCGCACCGACGTCGATGCCGACCTCGGCCATCGCCGCGACGACCGCGGGGTTGACCTCGTCGGCCGGCGCGCTGCCCGCCGACCGGACCTCGACCGTGTCGCCGCCGAGGGACTCCAGCCACGCGGCAGCCATCTGCGACCGGCCGGCGTTGTGGACGCAGACGAAGAGGACCGACGGACGCGCGCTCATGAGGCCTCCTGCGGCTCGAGGACGAAGAGATGGATGCCGGCCAGGCCCACCAGTGTGCCGGTCACCTGGGCGAGGACGAACGGAAGAACCGACTCAGGGGCGATACCGGCGAAGCTGTCGCTGAACATCCGGGCGATGGTCACCGCCGGGTTGGCGAACGAGGTCGACGACGTGAACCAGTAGGCCGCGAGGATCCACAGCGCGACGAGCCCCGGCGCCAGGTGGTCGCGACGGCCGCGGCTCACGTATCCCACGACGAGCACGAGCCCGACGGTCGCGACGACCTCGCTCAGCCAGCGACCGGCCCCGGGACGCTGCGTCGTGGCGAGCTGGAGGGGAGCAAGGTCGAACATGAGCTTCGCGATGACGACGCCGAGCACTCCCCCGGCGACCTGGGCCACGGCATACGCGGGCAGGTGCGGCCACGGCAGGTCCCGGCGGGCCGCCTGCGCGAGCGACACGGCGGGGTTGAGGTGGGCGCCGCTCACCGGGGCGAGGACGGTGATGAGCACGGCCAGGGCCGCCACCGAGGCGAGCGCGTTGGCCAGGAGCTGCAGGCCGATGTCATCGGTGAGGCGCTGGGCCATGATCCCGGAGCCGACGACCGCGGCGAGCAGCCCGCCGGTCCCGACCAGCTCTGCCGCGAGCGCCCGGGAGAGCACCGTCACCGGCAGCACGCCGACGCGGCGGGCGACGACGAGCCGTCAACGACTCCGGTGACCTCGGTGACGTCGAGGATCTCGAGGCTCGCGGTAGCCGGGCGGGCGTCAGCGGGGTGCTCGTCCGTGACGGTGTAGACCTCCCACGGGGCGCCTGCGGGGTCATGGACCCACACCTTGTCCTGGCGGGCGTAGCAGCACGTCGTGTCGTTCTCGTCGAACGCGGCGAGACCGGCCGCGGCGAAGCGCTCGCGGGCGGCGGCGACCTCGTCGGTCGAGACCTCGACGCCGAGGTGGTTCAGCGCGCCGGCCGGTCCGTGTCCTCGGGTCTGCTCACCGGTCTCGATGAGGACGAGCTTGAGCGGGGGCTCGGCGATCGCGAAGTTCGCGTAGCCGGGCCGGCGCTTGCCGGCTCGACGCCGAACATCGCCGAGTAGAACGCGACGGACGCGTCGAGGTCGCTCACGTTGAGGGCGAGCTGGACCCGACCCGTGGTGGGTGTCTGCGTCATGACGCTCTCCTGAAGTATCGATGGGCATCGATGTAGGTGTTGCGCCTCATCGAACCGCACGCATCGATATCCGTCAATATGCGTGGCAGGATGGTCCGTAACCGAGGAGGAGTCATGACCACCGCCCAGGACCGCACCGTGTCCGGAGCCGCGTGCTGCGGCATCACCACCCCCGGCGGACTCACCCGCGACCAGGCCGAGTCCAGCGCCGCCCTGCTCAAGGCTGTGGCGGACCCGGTGCGCCTCCAGCTGCTCAGCATCATCCGGGCGACCGAGGGCGGGGAGGCCTGCGTGTGTGACCTCACCCCCGCGGTGGCCCTGTCCCAGCCGACCGTGAGCCACCACCTCAAGGTCCTCTCCGAGGCCGGGCTCGTGACGCGCGAGCAGCGCGGCCAGTGGGCGTGGTTCAGCGTCGTTCCCGAACGGCTCGAGGACGTGCGCGCGATCTTCGAGTAGCGGCCACCTGCCGTCCGCGCGCACGGATTAGGTTGGCAGGGTGACCCAGGTGACCCGCCGACCGCTCGCCGAGCTCGTCCACCCGTTGTGGGCGCAGGCGCTGGCGCCGGTCGAGGACGACATCTCCCGGCTCGGCGAGTTCCTGCGCGCCGAGGTCGCGGCGGGCCGCGGCTACCTCCCCGGCGGGGCGCACGTGCTGCGGGCGTTCGAGCAGCCGCTCGAGGACGTGCGGGTGCTCATCGTCGGCCAGGACCCCTACCCCACCCCCGGCCACCCGATCGGGCTGAGCTTCGCCGTCGCGCCGGACGTCCGCCCGATCCCGCGCAGCCTCGTCAACATCTACACCGAGCTCGGCACCGACCTCGGCGTTCCGACCCCGACGAGCGGTGACCTCACCCCGTGGTCCGAGCGCGGCGTCCTCCTCCTCAACCGCGTCCTCACCGTCCGCCCCGGCGCGAGCGCGAGCCATCGCGGCAAGGGCTGGGAGGCCGTGACCGACCGCGCGATCGACGCGCTCGTCGAGCGCGGCGGCCCCCTCGTCGCGATCCTCTGGGGCAGGGACGCGAGGGCGCTGCGCGGGCGGCTCACCGGCATACCGTGCGTCGAAAGCGCCCACCCCTCACCGCTCTCCGCGCATTCGGGCTTCTTCGGGTCCAAGCCGTTCAGCCAGGTCAACGACCTCCTCGCCCGTCAGGGCGCCGACCCCATCGACTGGAGCCTTCCGTGACGCCCCTCGGCCAGAACCCGCCCCGCGTGTGGAGCAGCTACGTCGCCATCGGCGACTCCTTCACCGAAGGCATGTCCGACCCCGACCCCGATGTCGACGACGGCTACATCGGCTGGGCCGACCGGCTCGCGGAGTCGCTGAGCGACCTCGCGCAGATGGAGCACCTGCCGTTCCACTACGCCAACCTCGCCGTGCGCGGCCGGCTGCTCTCGGACGTCGTCGGCCCGCAGCTCGACAAGGCGCTGGAGATGTCGCCCGACCTCGTCTCGATGGTCGGCGGCGGCAACGACCTGCTCCGCCCGTCGGTCGACACCAACGACATCATGGACACCCTCGAGCAGGCAGTGATCCGCTTGCGGCAGAACGGTTCCGACGTCATCCTCGCCACACCGGTCGACCCGCAGGAGGCCGGGCTGCTCAAGCCGCTGCGCGGCCGGCACGCCATCCACACGGCGAACATCTTCACCATCGCCCAGCGGCACGGCTGCTACGTCCTCAACCTCTGGGGCATGCCGGCGCTGCGCGACTGGCGGCTGTGGGCCGACGACCGGATCCACCTCACGACCGAGGGGCACCGCCGGGTGGCGCTCGCCGCCCTCGCAACCCTCGGGCACGCGACCGACGAGGACGACTGGCGCACCCCGCTGCCCGCGGGCGAGGCGACGACGCGGCGACAGGAGCTGCGCTCGCACGCGGCCTGGGCGCGTCAGCACTTCGCACCGTGGGTGCAGCGCCGGATGAAGGGGCAGTCCAGCGGCGACCACGTCGACCCCAAGCGGCCCGAGCTGTCGCCGATGCGACCCTTCGTCGACGGACCTTGACCGGCCTGTCGACCGGGCGGCCCTCGGCCCCACGGCACCCCCCGCGGCCCGAGTTCGCTACTGCCGGGTCGCCCGTTACGGTGACCCTCATGCCGGTCACCCGCCTCATGCCCACCGATGAGGGCCAGGACCTCATCGACCTCACCCGCGAGATCTGCGACAAGGAGCTGCGGCCCAAGGTCGACGAGGCCGAGCGCGCCGCGGCCTCCGGCGAGGCGTTCCCGACCGAGGTGTTCCGCACCCTCGGCCGTGCCGGGCTGCTGTCGCTGCCGCACCCGGAGGAGTTCGGTGGCGGCGGGCAGCCGTACGAGGTCTACCTGCAGGTCGTCGAGGAGATCGCGTCGGCCTGGATGAGCGTCGCCGTCGGCGTCTCGGTGCACTCGCTCACGGCCTACCCCGTGACGACGTTCGGCACGGACGCGCAGAAGGCCGCCCTGCTTCCGGACATGCTCTCTGGCGAACAGCTCGGCGCGTACGGACTGTCCGAACCGCTCGCCGGCTCGGACGTCGGCTCGATGACGACCAGGGCGACCCGGGACGGCGAGGGTGACGACGCGGCATACGTCATCAAGGGCCGCAAGGCGTGGATCTCGCACGCCGGCCACGCGGACTACTACACGACCTTCGCGCGCACGTCCGACGACGGCGGGCGGGGCCTGTCGTGCTTCATCGTGCCCGCGGGCGACCCGGCGATGACGTTCGGGACACCCGAGAAGAAGATGGGCCTGCACTGCGACACCGTGCGCGAGGTGATCTATGACGGGGTGCGCGTCGACGCCGACCGCCGCATCGGAGACGAGGGTCAAGGCATGGCCATCGCCCTGTCTGCGCTCGATGCGGGTCGGCTCGGGATCGCTTCTGCCGCAACGGGACTCGCGCAGTCGGCGCTCGACGTGGCCGCGAAGTACGCGAAGGAGCGGGTGCAGTTCGGCCGTCCGATCGGAGACAACCAGGGGCTCGCGTTCATGCTCGCCGACATGGAGGCCGCGGTTTCCGGTGCGCGGGCGGCCTACCTGTATGCCGCGCGGCTCAAGGATGCGGGGCGGCCCTTCTCGAAGGAGGCGGCCGTGGCCAAGCTGCTCGCGACGGACGCCGCGATGAAGGTGACGACCGACGCGATACAGGTGCTCGGCGGCGCCGGCTACACCCAGGACTTCCCGGTGGAGCGGATGTTCCGCGAGGCGAAGGTGACCCAGATCTTCGAGGGGACCAACCAGATCCAGCGGCTCGTCATCAGCCGCCACGTCCTGCGCTGACCCGTCCGGGACGTGCGCGTTCCCCCGCCAATGTCAGACCGGGCCGTCTCATACACGGCCCGGTCACCTCTTTATAGGTCGGCGACGCGCTCTCGCCGGTGACCGACACGCGTCCTGCGGGCAAACGCCGCCGGAAACCTTGGCCCCGTCAGTCGGGCCGGTCGCCGTGGTCACGGTCGCGGGAGATGCCGGGCAGGAGCACGTCGCCCCCGCGCAGCGCGTCCAGCGCTCCCGGGTGCTGGTCGACGAAGGCCAGTCCCTTGTGCCGGTAGCGCCAGATCTGCACCGACCCGAACCCCCAGAGCAGGAACTGGACCGACATCGCCCACTTGAAGTCGGTGAGCGTGTAGGTCCCCGGTCCGCCCGGCGCGAGCTGGTCGAGGATGAGCCCGACGAGCGCCATCGTCACGAGCGAGGCGAAGAACCCGCCGATGTTGATGACGCCGGTCGCACGCCCCAGCCGGTCCGACGGGTGGAAGGTCCGGGCGAGGTCGAACCCCACCATCGACCCCGGCCCGCCGAACGACGTGACGCAGACGAGCACGACGAGCAGCCACAGCGGCGCCCGTCCCGGCCAGAGCAGCACGACCGCCCACACGAAGGCGATGGCCCCGACGATCGCGAGCACGAGCTGGGAGCGCCGGTAGGGCAGCCGACCCGTCAGCGCCCCGATGACCGGGCCCGCCACGACCGAGGTCAAGGTGAGCGTGATGAGCAGCCCACCGGCAACGGCCGGGCTCAGGCCCTGCCCCTCGACGAGGAACGGGTACCCCCACAGCATCGTGAACACCGTCGACCCGAACTGCCCCGTGAAGTGGATCCACATGGCCAGGCGCGTCCCCGGGTTGCCCCACACCTCTGCCAAGGTGCGCCTGAGCGCCCGGACCTTGATCCGCTCGACGCCCTGGGCGGCATACGGGGAGTCCTTGACGACGAGGACGAGGGCGACGGAGAGCAGTGCGCCCACCCCCGCCGGGATGGCGAACGACTTCTCCCACCCGAACCGGTGCAGCGATGCGGCGAGCGGCGTGGCGGCGGCGACGGCACCGAGCTGCCCGATCATGCCGCTCAGCTGGGTGATGACCGGCGCCTGCTTGACCCGGAACCACAGTGCGACGAGTCGCAGCAGGCTCGTGAAGATCATCGCGTCGCCGATGCCGAGCAGCACCCGCGCCGCGAGCCCGATCTCGAACCCACCGGCGAACGCGAACCACAGCTGCCCCACCGACATGAACCCCAGGCCGGCCAGCAGCAACGCCCGCGACCCGAAGCGGTCGAGGAGCACGCCCACAGGGATCTGCATCGCGGCGTACACGACGAGCTGGACCACGGTGAACGTCGCGAGCTGCGCCGCGGTGATGTCGAATCGTTGTGCCGCAACGAGACCGGCGACGCCGAGGCTGGTCCGGTGGAAGACCGCGAGGACGTAGACCGCGAGCCCGACGAGCCAGATCGCCCACGCGCGGCGCCGGCCGATGTCGTGCACCTGGCGGCGGAGCGGTCGCGTCACCGGTCGATTCTAGGGAGCGGCGACCGTATGCCGTCCGCGCGGTTCGCTGCGTGGGCCTCGCCTGCGCGAGTGGCCGGTAGAGTGCAGGACGCCGTCGGGGGCGAGACGCTCGCCGACGTACGCTGGCGTGGCGCAATTGGTAGCGCACCTGTCTTGTAAACAGGTGGTTAGGGGTTCGAGTCCCCTCGCCAGCTCTCGCCGGCTCGACCTGGCGCGTGGACCCGCCCTCGCCAGCTATCGCACGCATGGTTTGGGCAGAGGCTCTGCTCGTCGCTGAGTGGCTCCATCAGGCTGGCGATCAAGGCGCCCCGAACATATCCCGTGTCGACGGAGGCCTTGGACCATCGCTAGGTGGACACAACTAAAGCGGTATCGCTATATTTGTGTATATGGAGATCACGACACGAGAGGCGGCCGAGCGCCTCGACGTGAACCACGCCCGGGTCCGCGCGCTGGTCGCGTCCGGGATACTCACGGCACGGCTTGTCGGGCGCCAGTGGCTCGTCGACACCGACAGCGTCGACCGACAGGCCGAGATGAAGACAGCTCAGGCGACGGGTCGTCCAATGGCGCAGCGTGTCGCCTGGGCGGCGGGCGTCCTGGCCGACGGTGGTCGCGCCGACTGGCTCACTGCCAGTGAGGCCTACCGCCTCCGCAGGCGGCTCGGCTCGCGCGCGCGCGCCGAGGTCGTCCAGCGGTGGCTCAGGTCACGTTCGGGTGACATCCGGAGTTTTCGGGTTGGCCAGAGCGACCTCACCAAGCTGCTGGCCGTCGACGGCGTCGTCGCCACGGGGGTCAGCGCCGCTGTGGCGTACGGCCTCGGTTTGGGGACCGGAGGAACCGGCGACGCCTACGTCACGAGTTCCTTGGTCGGCCAGCTGACGAGCGACTTCTACCTGGTCGAGAGCCGCACCGGGAACCTCACGTTGCGGGTCGTCGACGGCGACCTGCATCTGCGCAGCGCACGCAGCGTCGGCGGAAGGACTGTTGCCCCGCGGCTGATCGTCGGAGCGGACCTCGCCGACGACCGCGACGCCCGGACGAAGAGCGCCGGCCGGGAGCTGATCCAGTCGGTGCTGGATGCGAGAGCCAGCGGATGACCGACCCCGCGGACCACGCGATCCTGTCCGCGATCGCGGCCATCACCGGCCAGTCGGTCACCGACCTCGCAGCCGCGTTCCGCGAAGCCCTCTCAAGGCATCTCGAGGAAGGGCCAGCGTCGTCCGACGACGTTGCCGACCTCATAGCGCGCCTCAGGACGCGGCTCGGACTTGCTCCCGCCGTCGACCTCGACACCGCTCGAGGACTCGGCAAGGGGATCGACGACTTCGTTGCCGCTCGATCAATCGCCTTCACCACCGGTGAGCTGGCAGCGTGGGTCGACGTCCTGCGACACACAGCAGAACAGGTTCAGACAGTTGACCGGGCACCGGTCGCGATCCCGGCCCTGCCGGAACACCAAACAGCGATGTGGACGACGCTGATCGAGCTCGAGCTCACCGGACTGCCGTGGGTGCTCGTCGGCGGACAGATGACGATGCTTCACTGTCTGGAGAACGACGTCCCATTCACGCGGGCGACCGATGATGGAGACCTGATTGTCGGCGTCTGGACCCACCGGGCCGCGCTGCAGGAAGCCAGCGCGTTCCTGCAATCCCAAGGGTTTCGCGAAGAACGCACATCTGACGGTTACGGCTACAGGTTCGTCCGCGGAGACAGGCCGTACCAAACCAAGGTCGACGTCTTACTCCCGGAGGGCCTGGACAGCCAGACGCGACAGCCGAAGACGATGTCAGGTCGTCCCGGTCTGTCAACGCAGGGTGGCAATCAAGCCCTCACAAGGGCACAGAGGGTGCCCGTCATCGTGGGAGGTCGAACTGGTCATGTCCGTAGGCCGACGCTGCTCGGCTCGATCGTGGCCAAGGCGCACGCGTACATCGTCGACAGCAGGCTGCCCGAGCGTCACGCGCAGGATCTCGCCACGCTCGTCGAGATTGCCCTGCGCGAACCCCGTCGGAACCTCCGCGACGCACGACCCGACGACCGCAAACCTGTCCGACGGTTCCTGAGGGACAAGACAGCGGACCATGCGGACTTCCGGCACACGTCGGACCCGGAAGCCGTATTCAACTTCCTCGAGCGGATGGCGAACCTTGGTCGCTGAATCCACGCCCGAGCAACCCCGGCTGGCTCCAGACAGACTTCACCTCCACCCCCGTCGTGGCCGACACCAGACGCCGCCCGGGAGTGCCTTATGGCCTTCGCGGACGCGAGATTCGGAAGCGCCAACTCGTTCGGCCGTGCCGGACGATGACACCCTACGAGGCCACACGAGGGTCGCGCCCAACTTGTAAACAGGTGGTTTGAGAGCCCAACTTGTCAACAGGTGGTCGAGAGTTCGAGTCCCCTCGCCAGCTCTCGCAGGCTCTCACTCGTGGCTAGCGTGGAGGCATGACCTCCGCGACCTTGCCTCCGTTCCATCTCGCCATCCCGGTTCACGACATCGAGGCCGCCCGCACGTTCTACGGTGACGTCCTCGGTTTCGGTCGGGGGCGCAGCGACGAGCGCTGGACCGACTGGAACATGGATGGCCACCAGGTCGTCACCCACCAGGTCGACAACCACGAGCGCGCCGTCGCCGGCACGAATCCGGTCGACGGACACGACGTCCCGGTGCCGCACTTCGGCCTCGTCCTCAGCGTCGAGCGGTTCACCGAGCTCGCCGACCGGCTCCGGGCCGCGGGCACCGACTTCGTCATCGAGCCCTACGTCCGGTTCGAGGGTGAGCCGGGCGAGCAGTGGACGATGTTCTTCCTCGACCCGTCCGGCAACGCCCTCGAGTTCAAGGCTTTTGCGGACCCAGCCCAGCTCTTCGCGACGTGACCCTCACCCGCAGTCGACAGTGAAGGTGCTCGGCGTCACCGGGGCATCCGACGTCCCCGGGGCGGTGAGAAGCCCACGTTCGCCCGTCCACACCAGCGAGTATCTGCCGCGGCTGAAGGGCTGCTGGCCGTCTTCAGCCTGGTATCCGTCCACCACGTTCGTCACGACACGTCCGGACGGCAAGAGGTGGATGTCGCCGCTGCCCAACAGGAGGAACGACCGCTCCACCACCACGACCCGGCACCCCTGAGGACTCGCGGGCTCCAGGACGACGTATGTCATCACAAGGTCGTCCAAGGCCCCGAGGACGGTGAGGAAGCAGCTCCCCACGGCCACCACAAGCGTCGCCATTCGTCGCGCACAACGCTTCTGCCGCAAGGCAATCGGGGACCGCCGGATCGGCTCCGACACGACCGCCCGGGCCACCCCGAGCGCGGCAGCCAGCACGAGGGCGCCACCGGCGAGGACACTCGAGCGCACGACGATCCCACCGAGGACGAGCAGGTGGTCCCGACAGTCGTACGGCAGGCTGAGCAGGATGCTCGCGAGCAGCAGCGCGACGAGCACTCGCCCGGACCATCGCCGCCAGATCGGCTCCACACCCACTGCCCACCCCGTCGTCTCGTACCATCGGCGCCGCCACGCTAGCCACGCGCCGGCCACGGGGACGACGCGGCATACGGACCATCACGAAACGCTCACACCACCGGCACACCTGCACCCAGGCACCCGTGCGCCAGGGCACCCAGGCACCCGCGGAGTCAGTCGAAGAGGCCGTTGAGATACCGCTGGATCGCGCGCCGGGTGATCGGGCCCCAGCTGCCGTCCTGCTCGACACCGACCCGCTTCTGGACCGCCTTGCGCGTGATCGGGCCGAGGCTGCCGTCCTCGGTCGTGCCGACCTTGTGCTGAAGCTTCTTGATGTCGGTCGAGGACCACGAACCGTTGACCGTCCCGCCGACCCAAGTCTCGACGCCCATGCGCGTGCGCGGCCCGAGCTGGCCGTCGACGGCGAGCGGGAAGAGACTGCGCGTGCTGTCGCGTGACACGTCGACGGCGAGACCGTTCTCGAGGGTGAGGCCCGCGCGGACGCTGCACGTCGGCCACGCGCCCGGGCCCTGGACCTTGAGGACCTCCTGCGCGATGAGGATCTGCTGGCTCTTCGTCGCGAGGTTCGCGGTGTAGGCGTAGCGCTGACCGCCGAAGCCCTTCCAGGTGTTGAACGAGAACTGCAGCCCGCCGTAGTAGCCGTTGCCGGTGTTGATCGACCAGTTGCCGCCGCTCTCGCACTCGGCGACGCGGTCCCACACCGTCTCGGTGGCCCCGGCGCCGGTGGCCGCGGCGAGGATCGCGGCGGAGGCCGTGGCCGCGAGGGCGGTGGATCCGATGAGCGTGCGCCGAATGGGACGTCGACGCGTCGGCTGCGTCGGGAACTCAGGGGCGAAGAGGGGCATGGCAGAACACCTTTGCGTCAGGGGACGGCAAAGGACGCTACGCCACTTCTGTCACTTGTTTCAATACAGTCACAGAACTACACAAATGTAACTCACGACCCGCCAGTATCACCAGCACAGGCACCGGCGTGTCGAGCCAAAGAGGAAGAGAGAAGGGCGCGCCGGGGTCAAAGACGACCGCTGCGGAAGGCAGCGAACGTCCGCTTCGCCTTCGCGTCCGGGATGACGATCGACTGACCGTCGGGGCTCGTCCCGAAGCTCCCGGTCGCGACCTGACGCCCGGCCCGGCTCGGGTCCACCCGGTAGAACGCCGCGGCGAAGGTCAGCGCCTGCGTCGCGGAGAGGTTGGTGTCGACGTACTTCGACACGATCGTCATCGACCCCGGGACGGAGCCGACGCCCGCGAGCCGGGCCTTGACCGCCGCCGCGATGACGAGCTCCCCCTGGTGGCGCGACCGCCCGAAGTCGCCGTCGGGCAGCGACTTGCGCTCACGGGCATAGGCCAGCGCCTGTGCACCGGTGAGCACCTGAGGGCCGGCTGGGATGACGACGTCACTGCCGGTGAGGCGCACCTCCTTCGGCACGAGCATGGGGAGACCGCCACTCTCGTCGACGATCTTCGCGAAGCCGTCGAAGCCGACCGCGACATAACCCTCGACGGGGATGCCGGTCACGGCGGCGACGGCCTGCTGCTGACCGGCTCCGCCGGCATACGCGTATGCCGCGTTGAGCTTCGCGTGACCGCGCTTCGGCATCGGGGCCCAGATGTCGCGCGGCAGGCCGAGGACCCCGGCGCCACCGCGGGTGTCGATGCCGACGAGCTGGAGGGTGTCGGCGCGAGTTCCCTTGAGCGGCTTGCCGACTCGCGCGTCCGTCCCGATGACGATGACGTGCCGCGGGCCGGTGCCGAGCTGTGGTTCCCGCTTCAGGGACGGCCACCAGCCGCCGACGACCTGCCACGTCGCCCTCGAGCCCGAGCCGGGTCCGACGAGGAGGGTCGCGTCCGACCCACCCGCGACGACAGCGACCCGCTCGCCCTTCCAGGTGCCCGTCGTGGCCTTCCCCGTGAAGCCGCTGGTGCCGTACACCCCGCGCACGGCCTCGAGCATCCCCGCGTCGGCACCATCGACCGTCACGGTCGCCCCCGAGGTCGACGACGGTGACGCCGCGCCCGACGTGCCGGACGAGCCCGACGCGGACGTCGCTGACGACCCGGACAAGCCCCCACCACCCTGCTGCCCCGTGGCGCCGTCGCCGCCCTCCCCCGCACAGGCCGAGAGGACGAGCGCGCAGGCGAGCGTGGCGGCGGCAACCGATGGCGTTCTCACGCGACCACCGTAGGCGACCGGCTAGACGCGGGTGCGGCGCCGAAGTCGCGTCATCCGCCGGTCCCAGGGCGAGGCGAAGATCTCGCCGAGCGTCGTCCCGGTCGCGATCGCGAGGAGCACACCGGCGGCGGCGAGCAGGGTCGCGACACCGGCCTGGAACGAGAGGGTCCCCACCTCCGCGCTTTCACCGACGAGCTCGTAGAGGCCGCGGAAGATCGCCAGACCGGGCAGCAGGCTGAAGCTCGCCGGGACGACGGCGACCATCGACGGCGCGCCCAGCCGCAGGGCCATGATCCGCCCGGCGAAGCCGACGACGACCGCCGCCAGCCCGGTCGCCGTGACCGATCCGACGTCGAGCACTCGCGTGAGGACGGCGAGGACCGACACACCCACGAGCGACAGCGCCGCCGTCGGGAGGACGAGCCGGCGCCGGGTCTGCATCGTCACGGCACCACACGAGCCGACGACGAGCGCACCGATGATGGCTGCCCACCACTGCGACTGCGTCGTTCGGAGCTCGAGCACCGACGGCGAGACGAAGTCGAAGGACATCATCTCGGTGAGCCGCAGCGTCAGGCTGAGGCCGACCGCGACCCCGATGATCAGGCCCGTCAGCGCCAGCATGACGGCGAGCAGACGTCCGGCGCCGGTCACGGCATACCCGAAGATGACGTCCTCGACGGCGGATGCCATCGTGCGCCCGGGCAGCAGGGCGACGATCCCACCGGCGACGATGAAGGCGAAGTCGTCGCCGTCGATGGGGAACCAGCCCAGGGCACCCAGGGCATACGCCGCCCACGCGAGCACCGTCGCGACGAACGCGGCCACGGCGTTGGAGTAGAAGTCCGGCAGGTGCAGTGGCTTGAGGACGCGCTCGACGGCCGAGACACCGAGCACGACGAGGATCGCGACGAGGGCCGTGAGCACCGAGGCGCCGATCATCACGGCGACGGCCGACGCGAGCAGTGCCGTCGCGGCCGTGACGGCCCACTCCGGCCAGATCCGGTTGGCGCGCTTGATGTCACGCAGCTGCTCGGCAGCCTCGGCGAGGTCGATGTGGCCGTTGACGAAGGCGTCGACGAGCTCATGCACGGCGACGAGTCGGGCGTAGTCGTGACGCGAGGACCGCACGACCCGCAGCGACGTCACGGCGTGCGCGGCGTCGATGCGGGCGTGCACGAGCAGCGACTGCAGGGTGATGTCGATCTCGACGTTCGACAGGCCGGCGGCGGCACACACGGCCGCGACGGAGACCTCGACCTGCGGGGCACCGGCGCCGGAGCGCAGCATGAGCTCCCCGATGCGGACGGCGAGGTCGAGCGCTTCGCGCACCCTGGCCTCGGCGGCCTCCTCCTCAACCCGCGCGACCTGGGCACCGCGGTAGGGCGTGCGCCGCAGCAGGTCCGCGAGCGGCATCGGCTCGGTCGGGGGACTTCCCTGGAGGCGCCACGCCCGCCGGCGTCGGGCTTCCTCGCTCACGGCAGGAGGGACCCGTCGGCCCAGGGACTGGTCATCGGCCACCACGACGGCTGGCCCTGCGTCAGGCCGACCGCCACGGCCGCCCCCATCGCGACGAGCAGGAGCAGGACGAGCACCCGGCTGCCACCGGCGCCCGGGCTGAGGCCGCGCACGACGGACCGGGTGCCGCGGCGCAGTCCGGCGCCACCCGGGCCCCACCACGCGAGCAGCCCGGCGAGCGCGCCACCCACGGCGAGGGGCAGGAACGCGTCGGGCTGCGGCGAACCGCTCCCGCGCGAGGCGACGACGGCGAGCGCCGCGCAGAACGCACCGGCCACGGCGATGACGGCCGGCATGACCGCGCCGAACACCGCGCTCACCGTGCCGACGAGGAGGTGCCACGGGCCGGCGAGGACGGCTACCGGCACGTCACTGCGACGCCGCCCCTTCTCGTGCCGGCGGACGACGAGGGAGGTGACGGACCGGTCCGTCGTGCGGGCGAGAACCATCCAGAGCAGCAGCCCGAGTGCTGCGACGACGGGCGCGACGGCCGCGGTCGCGGTCAGCAGCCCGAGCAGTGCCGCGACCGTGCCGCTGCGGCTGGGTCGCCCGATGCGCGGGTCGACCTGCTGCTCACCCGGCGATCCGGGCGCGCCCTGCGGGCTCGGCGCCGGGGCCTGCGGGTATGCCGTCCGCTCCAGCTCGTGCCCGGGCGGCGGTCCTGTCGTGGGCACCGGGGTCGCGGGCGCCGGGGTCGCCGGTGCCCCGACAAGGGTGGGCGGCAGGGGTTGCTGCGGGCGGGTGTCCGGGAGCGCCTGCTGCGGCTGCGTCGCGGGCGCCAGCGATGCGGCCACGGGTGGGATCGGCTGCCGAGACCTGTTGCGCGACAACGGGTTCCGCGACAACGGCAGGACCGACGTCCGAGGTACCGCCAGCGCCTCGGTCGCCGGAGCCGTCGGCCGGGGCCGGACGGTGATGACGTCGGTGACGAGCCCGCCGCGGGCATAACGCTCGAGGGCCGTGACGACCTCCCGCTCGTGCGGACGTTCGGACGGGACCGGCGCGAGCGCGGCATACAACAACGGAGCTATGCGGGGGTCGACGCCGGAAAGGTCGGCGTCCCCGGCGGTGACCCGGGTGAGCACGGCGTCCATCGACCCGCGGCCGAACGGCGGCCGGCCGGACGCGGCATACGCGAGCGTCGCGGCCCAGCCCCACCAGTCGGTGGCCCGCGAGACCGGCGCACCCTCGATGACCTCAGGAGCGAGGTAGCCGGGGGTGCCCATGACGAGCCCGGTCATCGTGAGGCGCACGTCGTCGGCGACATGGGCGATGCCGAAGTCGATGAGCACCGGGTCGCCGTCGACGACGAGCACGTTGCCCGGCTTGAGGTCGCGGTGGATGACGTCGCAGCCGTGGATGGCGTCGAGGGCCTCGGCGAGTCCGCTGCCGAGGCGGTGCAGGGCGTCACCGTCGAGCGGGCCCTGGCTCTCGACGAGGTCGTCGAGCGGGACGCCGGGGACGTAGCGAGTGACGATGTACGGGCGCTCGCCGTCGATGTCGGCGTCGATGACCGGTGCGACCCGGGGGCTGCGGACTCGGCCGAGGGTGTCGACCTCTCGGGACAGGCGGGCACGCGCGGCGGGGTCGAGGGCGACGTGCGGGCGCAGCACCTTGATGGCGACAGCTCGGCCCTGTCGGTCGAGTGCGAGGTGGACCACCCCCATGCCGCCCTCACCGAGGCGCTGGACGAGGCGGTACCTCCCGAGGACGGCGTGCTCGGGCAGGTGCTCCCGCCCGGACGGGTCGTCGAGGATCTCCGCGGTCATGGCCACCACGGTAGGCGCTCACCCTGAGTGGAGTCTGTCCGAACCGCCGATGAGCCTGTGACTGATGTGACTCGTGTGACTTCTTACTGCTGGATGTAGTCGCGCAGCTGGTCGCGCTCGGCCTGGAGGTCGGTGATCCGGTGCTTGACGACGTCGCCGATGCTCACGATCGCGACGAGCCGGTCATCGACGACGACCGGCACGTGCCGGATCCGGTGCTCGGTCATCGTGTGCTCGAGACCGACGAGCTCGTCCTCGGGCGTCGCCGTGCGCACCTGCGCCTGGCCGGTCATGATCGACGACACCGGCTGCGTCAGGACGTCCGCGCCCGACTTCTGGAGGTGCCGCACGACGTCCCGCTCGCTGACGATGCCGGCGAGCGACTGGCCGTCGTCACTGACGACGACGGCGCCGATGCCGTGCTCGGCCAGCAGGTCGAGGAGGTCGGTGACACTGGCGTCGGAGCGCACCGTGACGACGGTGTCTCCCTTGCGCTTCACGACATCGGAGATCCTCATGTGCCGACGGTAGTGACTTCCGCGAGAACGCGCCAGACATCGCCGCGCCTCCAGCCGACCGGCGGACTTCGTGCGGGGACCTCGTGACAGGCGTCACGGCATACGGCATGCTGTGCGACAACCGTGTGCACCGACGCGCACGGGGTTTTCCCTTTACAACGGATCGTCCGGCACGTTCCTGCCGGTGAAGGAAGGCAATGACGCCATGGCAACAGTGAAGTACGACGAGTCCACCCGGATCTACCCGGGGAACGACGCCCCGTCGGTCGACCGCCTCAACATCGACATCGCGGACGGTGAGTTCCTCGTCCTCGTCGGCCCCTCCGGTAGCGGCAAGTCCACCGCCCTGCGGATGCTCGCCGGCCTCGAGGAGGTCAACGGCGGCAAGATCTGGATCGGTGACCGTGACGTCACCAACCTCTCCCCCAAGGACCGTGACGTCGCCATGGTCTTCCAGAACTACGCGCTCTACCCGCACATGAGCGTCGCCGACAACATGGGCTTCGCGCTCAAGATCGCCGGCGTCGACAAGGGCGAGATCCGCAAGCGCGTCGAGGAGGCCGCGAAGATCCTCGACCTCGAGCCCTACCTCGAGCGCAAGCCGAAGGCCCTCTCCGGTGGTCAGCGCCAGCGCGTCGCCATGGGCCGCGCGATCGTCCGCTCGCCGCAGGTCTTCCTCATGGACGAGCCGCTGTCGAACCTCGACGCCAAGCTCCGCGTCCAGACCCGCACCCAGATCGCCTCGCTGCAGCGCCGGCTCGGCGTCACGACCGTCTACGTCACGCACGACCAGGTCGAGGCCATGACGATGGGCGACCGCATCGCGGTCCTCAAGGACGGCATCCTCCAGCAGGTCGCGACCCCGCGCGAGATGTACGACAGCCCGGCGAACGTCTTCGTCGCCGGCTTCATCGGCTCGCCCGCGATGAACCTCGTCTCGGTGCCCGTCACCGACGGCGGCGTGAAGTTCGGCTCGCACACCCTGCCGGTGTCGCGTGACGCGCTCGCCGGTGGCGGCTCGAACGTCATCGTCGGCGTCCGCCCCGAGGACGTCGAGGTCACGAGCGGCGAGGGCCTCGAGCTCACCGTCGACGTCGTCGAGGAGCTCGGCGCGGACGCGTACGTCTACGGCACGCCGACCGACGAGAACATCCGCCTCGAGGGTGGCGACGACGCGCTGGCCAAGCCGTTCATCGCACGCGTCGACGGCCGTCGCGTCCCGATGAAGGGCGACAAGGTCTTCGTCCAGCCGAACGCCGACCACATGCACGTCTTCAACGCCGACTCGGGTGCCCGCCTGAGCGGCTGACGAGTCTCGTGTACACCTTCGGGGGTGGCCAGGGCGCGGTC
Source organism: Knoellia remsis (assembly GCF_003002895.1). Lineage (GTDB taxonomy): Bacteria > Actinomycetota > Actinomycetes > Actinomycetales > Dermatophilaceae > Knoellia > Knoellia remsis. The sequence goes on from NZ_PVTI01000014.1 coordinate 28,068, forward strand.
GTATGCCGCGTGCTCGCCACCCCCGAAGCGTGTCCGTCCCCAGGTTGCGGAGTTCCCTGATGCCTCTCGAGATCACGACGGCCCGACCCGACCCGGCGCTGCTCGACCTGCCGTGGTCGACGCCGCTCGAGGACTGGCCGGACCAGTACCTCGCCGCGCTGCCTCGGGGCATCTCGCGGCACGTCGTGCGGTTCGTCAAGCTCTCCGGCCGGGTGCTCGCGGTCAAGGAGATCAAGGAGGACCTGGCCCGGCGCGAGTACGACATGCTGCGCGACCTGCGCCGCCTGCACGAGCCCGCCGTCGAGCCGTTCGGGGTCGTGAGCGGCCGCGTCGGGGCCGATGGTGAGCCGCTCGACGCGTGCCTCATCACCCGGCACCTCAAGTTCTCCCTCCCCTACCGGGCGCTCTTCTCGCAGGGGCTGCGGCCGGGCACCGAGACCCGGCTCATCGACGCCCTCGCGGTGCTCCTCGTGCGCCTGCACCTCGCCGGGTTCTGGTGGGGTGACGTGTCCCTGTCGAACACGCTGTTCCGACGCGATGCGGGCAGCTTCGCGGCCTATCTCGTCGACGCCGAGACGGGTGAGCTCTTCCCGTCGCTGACCAACGGGCAGCGGGCGCACGACCTCGATATCGCTCGGGTCAACATCGCGGGCGAGCTCATGGACCTCCAGGCCGGTGACCTGCTCGACCCCGAGATCGACCCGGTCGTCATCTCGAACCGCATCGTCACCCGCTACGACGCGCTGTGGGCCGAGCTCACCGCGACCGAGGAGTTCGACACCGGCGAGCGGTGGCGCGTCGAGGAGCGGATCCGCCGGCTCAACGCCGTCGGCTTCGACGTCGACGAGCTCGCGATCTCGACCGACATCGACGGCACGCGGATCAGCATCCAGCCCAAGGTCGTCGACGCCGGGCACCACTCGCGACGGCTGCTGCGGCTCACCGGCCTCGACGTCGGCGAGGGCCAGGCGCGCCGGCTGCTCAACGACCTCGACAACTACCGCGCCGCGAGCGACCGCCAGAACGACGACGAGGAGATCGTCGCCCACGAGTGGCTCACCCGGATCTACGAGCCGATCACCCGCCGCGTGCCGCGCGAGCTGTCCGGCAAGCTCGAGCCCGCCGAGCTCTTCCACGAGGTGCTCGAGCACCGGTGGTACATGGCCGAGCGCGAGCAGAACGACGTGCCGATCGAGCGAGCCATCGAGGACTACGTCGCCTCGATCCTGCCGACGAAGCCGGACGAGGCGGCCGTCGTCGGCGTCGACACCATCGAGATGCCCGTCATCGCCGAGCGCCCCTGACCCCCAGCCCTGCGACTTATTGCGCATAGTTTGCCGTTCCAGCGCGGGCGCGCCTTCCACGCAAGGGCAAACTATGCGCAATAGGTCGGGTCCAGGGCGAGCAGGCGGGCACCGTTGTGCCACAGGACTGCTCGCATCCAGTCGTCGCCGAGGTCGAGGCGGGCCAAGGCGTCGACCTGGTGGGCGTAGGGGTAGGGGATGTTCGGGAAGTCCGACCCGAAGACGATGCGGTCGCGCAGGTCCGGCAGCCGCTCCCGGTAGCGCGACGGCATCGGCGTGCGCGCCTCGGTGAAGTCCGTCGCCGCCATCGTCGTGTCGAGGTGGACGTGGGGGAAGCGCTCGGTGAGGTCGGCGAAGGCGTCGTACTCCGGCATACCCAAATGGGCGATGACGAGCGCGAGCTGGGGGAAACGGTCGAGGACGCGTTCGACGCGCTGCGCGCCCGTGAACTCGCCGGGCAGCGGCGCCGACCCGGCGTGGATGACGACGGGGACGCCCGCGCGTTCCAGCTGCGCCCATGCCGGGTCGAGCAGCGGGTCGTCGGGCGCGTAGGCACCGACCTGGACGTGCAGCTTCCACAGCCGCGCGCCGGTCTCCAGCGCCTCGGCAACGTAGTCCTCGACCCCCGGCTCGGGGTACATCGTCGCGCAGTGGATGCCATCCGGCACGCGCGCGGCGAAGTCGGCGTTCCACGCGTTGAGCCCGGCCGCCATGCCCGGCTTGTGCGGGTAGGTCAGTGCCGGGATCGCGTGAACACCGAACTGCCGCAACAGGTTGAGCCGCTCTTCCTCGGGCAGCCGGTAGGTGATCGGCCACGGCACGCCGTAGTGCGCCTCGGCCGCGTCGAAGTACGCCCACACCTTGCGCAGCATCGGTTCCGGCAGGAAGTGGACGTGGAGGTCCGCGATCCCGGGGAGTCCCAGCGAGTCGACGTATGCCGGGATCTCGGCGTCGGACTGTGGTCCCGGTGTCGTGCGCTCGGCCATGGAAGTCACGCTAACCGTCGACGGTTCGCCCTAGGATCGGGTGACCCGAACGCCACATCCTCCAGGGGGAGAGACCTGCCATGTCCGAGACGCACGACCCGAACCAGCAAACGCCGGCCCAGAACCCGCAGAACCCGTATGGCGCACCGCCGGTCGCGGCTCCCTACGGTGGCGGGCCGGCATACCCCGGTTCGAAGGCGTACGTCGAGCAGCACTTCGGACCGGTCGCCGACTTCGGCAGCCGCGCGGGCGCGCTCATCATCGACAGCCTGCTGTCGCTGATCGGGCTCATTCCGTTCCTCATCGGCGTCGTGCTGCTCGTCGTGTCGATCCCCGAGACGGACTCCTACGGCAGCACGATCGACGGAACGGGGAACGCCGGCTTGGCCGCAACCGGCGGGATCCTCATGGGCCTGGGCTTTCTGCTGGGCGTCGCGATCATGATCTGGAACCGCATCTTCCGGATGGGCCGGACGGGTCAGAGCATCGGCAAGAAGGTCATGGGGCTCAAGCTCATCGGGGAGCAGACCGGACAGCCGATCGGGGCCCTGCAGACGTTCCTGCGCGAGCTGCTCAGCGGCCTGATCAACCAGATCATCTACCTCAGCTACCTCTGGATGCTCTGGGACGACAACAAGCAGACGCTCGCCGACAAGGTCGTCCACTCGACCGTCATCCGCGTCCCCAAGTCCTGAACCGGCACGTCAGAGGACGCCGCCACACCGAACAGCCGTACTGACAACCGAGGGGAGATCCACCATGTCCGAGGCCTACCCGCCGAACCAGCCCCACCCGCCGCAGCAGCCGCACCGCCCGAACGAGCCCTACCCCCAGTCCTCGACGAACCCGTATGCCGCGACGCCACCCGCTCCGCACTCCTTCCCGGCATCCGCGCCCGGGACGGCTCCCGGCATGGCCGGTCCGGGTGCGTTCGCCGCCTACGGTCAGCGCGCCGGCGCCTACCTCGCCGACACCGCGATCGCGCTCGGCCTCGGTCTGGTCCCACTGGTGCTCGGCACGTTCGCGGCCGGCGTGGCGTCCTCGGACCGGTCGGCGAACATCGTGGGGTCCACGGGCGCATTGCTCATGTACGTGGTCGTGTTCGGGTTCAGCCTGTGGAACCTGGTCTTTCGGCAGGGCAGGACGGGGCAGAGCATCGGCAAGAAAGCCCTCGGGATCGCTGTCGTGGGCGAGCGGACCGGTCAGCCACTCGGCCCCGGGACCGCCTTCGTGCGGTGGTTCGTCATGTGGCTCATCGGCGCACTCTCGTGCGGCCTCGGCACGGTCGTGAACTTCCTCTTCCCGCTGTGGGACCCCAAGAAGCAGACACTCCACGACAAGGCCGCGAGCTCGATCGTCGTGCGACGGCCTGCCGCCTGAACCGTCGCGTCGGACACGGTCAGACGGGTGAGAGCCAGGTCCAGCCGGGGACGTTGCGCAGCACCCAGAACGCCATGATCGCGACGAAGAGGCCGTAGAGCAGCCACGCCGGTGCCGCGGTCATGCGCTGCTCGCCGCGCCACTCCCGACGGGTCCACCGCACGAACCCGAACGCCATGACGACGATCGCGGCGACGGTGAGGGGGTTGCGCTGCAGCGCCTCGACCACGTCACCGTTGGTCAGCGAGTGGGTGGCGCGCATCGTGCCGCATCCCGGACACCACGTGCCGGTGAGGGCGAGCCACGGACAGGTGGGGAAGTTGCCCGGCTCGTAGGGGTTGATGACGTGGACCACCAGCGCGCAGCCCGCCGCTGCGGCCGCGGTGAGCGCGGGCCAGAGCAGGCGACGCCCCCGCCCGACCGACGGATCGGTGGACGGGGGCGTCGTGCGCTGCGTCAGGGACGTCGCGATCACATACCTGTCGAGGTCGAGTCCATGTTCATCGCGCCGGTGGCGATGAGAACGCCGTAGATGATCGAGCCGATGATGCCGAGCACGAGGGCGATCGTCGCGAACTTCTTCGCCTTGCGAGCAGACTCGAGGGCGCCGGCCTGGTCGCCGCCGTTCCACTTGCCGTTGACCTGGGCCGCGAAGACAACGGCCGGGATGCCGATCGGCCAGCAGCAGAGCAGGCCGAGGATCGCGAGGACGAGGTTGTTGGGCGGCGGCGGACCGGCGGGGGTGCCACCGACCGGCGGCGGGGCACCGTAGGCGCCGCCGTCGTAGCCGCCACCACTCGGCGGGGGCGGCGGGGTCTGGCCGCCGTAGCACCACCGGGGGGCGTGGAGCCGCCGGGCGGCGGCGGGGGCGGGGTGCTTCCGTAGTCACTCATGCGTTTCCCTCTCCTGTGTGTGCGGGGAGGCTCCCCCGCCGTCGGTCGACCGACTGCTCGCCATCGTGGCACAGGTGACGCGGCCGTGACGCCAACACCCACCGAACGACGGTCACGATCCGCGCACGAGGCACGCACCCGGCATACGGGCTGCTGATCAGCGGCGACGCCGGCGCGCGACCTCGTAGAGCGTCACGCCCGTCGCGATGCCGGCGTTGAGCGACTCCACCGCGGAGCTCATCGGCACCGACACGATCTGGTCGCACGTCTCGCGCACGAGCCGGGACAGCCCCTTGCCCTCGGAGCCGACGACGACCACGAGCGGCTCGTCCGCGAGCGCCAGGTCGGGCAGCTCGACGTCGCCGTCCATGTCGAGACCGACGACGAAGAAGCCGGCCTTGCGGTAGTCCTCGAGCGCGCGGGTGAGGTTCGTGGCCTGCGCGACGGGGATCCGCGCTGCCGCACCCGCCGAGGTCTTCCACGCCGACGCGGTCATGCCGACCGAGCGCCGCGCGGGGACGACGACGCCGTGCCCACCGAACGCCGCGACCGAGCGCACGATGGCCCCGAGGTTGCGCGGGTCGGTGATGCCGTCGAGCGCGACGATGAGCGGGACGCCCGGCAGCTCGGGGTTGAGCAGGTCACTGGGGTGCGCGTACTCGTAGGGCGGCACCTGGAGCGCGAGCCCCTGGTGCACGGCGCCGTCGGTGAGCCGGTCGAGCTCGCCGCGCGGGGTCTCGAGGACGGGTATGCCGCGTTCGGACGCGATCTTCAGCGCTTCGCGCACGCGGTCGTCGCTGTCGATGCGCCCGGCGACGTACATCGTCGCGACCGGGACGTCGGTGCGCAGCGCCTCGAGGACCGAGTTGCGGCCGGCGACGACCTCGCTCGACGCCTTCTTGCGCGACCCCCCGGAGCCGGAGCGCCCGCCAGAGCCGCCAACACCGCCCGAGCCGCCACGGCGATCCGCGGCCTTGGCCAGCTTGTGCGCCTTGTGGTTCGGGCGGTCGACGGCGCGCGGGGTCGGGCCCTTGCCCTCGAGGCCCTTGCGGCGCTGGCCTCCGGACCCGACGGCCGGGGCCTTCTTGCCGCCCTTGCGGACCGCGCCCCGTCGCTGGCTGTTGCCGGCCATGGCTACTCCCCTTGTCCTGCAGTCGAACTGGACCGTGTGAGCGACCAGCGGGCACCGGCCGGGGTGTCCTCGATCGCCACCCCCGCGGCCACGAGCTCGTCGCGGATGGCGTCGCTCGTCGCCCAGTCCCGCGCCGAGCGCGCGGTGGCGCGCGCCGCGAGCCGCGCCTGCACGAGCACGTCGAGCGCGGCCATCGCGTCATCGGCGCCGCCTGCGAGCCCACCGGACCACACCGGGTCGAGCGGGTTGACGCCGAGCACGTCGGTCATCGCGATGACGAGCCGCGCCAGCGAGCGCGCCTCCTCCGGCTCGCCCTCGTCGAGCGCGGTGTTGCCGCGGGTCACCGTCTCGTGAACCGCGCGCAGCGCCCCCGAGACGCCGAGGTCGTCGTCCATCGCCGCGACGAAGTCCGCGGGCAGCTCCTCGTCACCGGACGGCATACCGGCATCGTCGGCGCCGAGCGCGCGACGCAGGAAGCCCTCGATGCGGTCCACGGCGGCCTCGGCCTCGGCGAGCGAGCCCTCGTGGAACTCGATCGTCGACCGGTAGTGCGCGGCGGTGAGGTAGTAGCGCACGGCGAGCGGACGTGCCTGCTTGACGATCTCGTGGACGAGGAGGGAGTTGCCGAGCGACTTGCTCATCTTCTCGCCGCTGATCGTCACCCACGCGTTGTGCATCCACAGGTTCGTGAACGGCAGCCCGGCCGCGCGCGACTGCGCCTGCTCGTTCTCGTGGTGCGGGAAGCGCAGGTCGACGCCGCCGCCGTGGATGTCGAAGGCGTCGCCGAGGTACTTGCGTGCCATCGCCGAACACTCGAGGTGCCAGCCGGGACGGCCGCGGCCCCACGGGGTCGGCCAGCTCGCCGACTCGGGCTCGTCGTCCTTGCGTCCCTTCCAGAGCGCGAAGTCGCGCGGGTCGCGCTTGCCACGCGGGTCGGCGTCCTGCGCCGCTTCCATGTCGTCGAGCTTCTGGTGCGTCACTTCGCCGTATGCCGGCCAGCTGCGGACGTCGAAGTAGACGTCACCCGAGCCGTCCTCGGCGGCATAGGCGTGGCCGCGGTCGATGAGGAGCTGCATGAGCTCGACCATCTCGGGGATGTGGCCCATGGCGCGCGGCTCGTAGGTCGGCGGCAGCACCCCGAGCATCCGCAGCGCTTCGGCGGTGAGGACCTCGTTGCGGTAGGACAGCGCGAACCAGTCCTCGCCGGACTCCGCGGCCTTGCGCAGGATCTTGTCGTCGAGGTCGGTGACGTTGCGGATGAGGGTGACGTCGTAGCCGTGACCGCGCGTGAGCCAGCGCCGGAGCACGTCGAAGGCGACGGCGAAGCGGACGTGCCCGATGTGCGGCGGCGCCTGGGTCGTGAGCCCGCAGATGTACATCCCGACCCGTCCGGGCTGGAGGGGGACGAAGTCCCGCGGCTCACGCGAGACGGAGTCGAACAGTCGCAGGGTCACCCGCCCAAGCCTACCGGCGCACACGCACGGTCCCGGCCACGCGGCATACGGCCTCTGCACGTTTCCCGCCGTCCCCGGCAAAGGGGTGACAGATGGGGTCGTATGCCGGTGGGCTGGGTCGCGCAGCGTCAGTGGCCGCGGGCGATCCACTCGTCGAGGTGTGGCGCCTCGGCGCCGATCGTCGTCGACTCGCCGTGACCGGTGAGGACGACGGTGCTGCGCGGGAGGGTGAGCAGCGTGGTGCGGATCGACTCGATGATCGTGTCGAAGCTACTGAACGAGCGGCCCGTCGCGCCCGGCCCGCCCTTGAAAAGGGTGTCGCCGGTGAAGACGACGTTCATCGCCCGCACGTGGAAGCAGCACGCACCCGGAGCGTGCCCGGGGGTGTGCAGGACCCGCAGCACGACGTCACCGACGCGGAACTCGTCGCCGTCGGCGTGGAAGACGTCGGGGTCACCGTCCTGGCTGAGCTTCCAGATGATCCGGGACTCGCGGTGGATGTGCACCTTGGCGCCGGTCGCGCGCGAGAGCACCGGCGCGACGTTGATGTGGTCGTTGTGGCCGTGGGTGAGCAGGATCGCCCGCACCTTGCGGCCGGCGATGGCCCGGGCGATGGCGACCTCGTCGTGGGCCGCGTCGATGACGATGCACTCGCGGTCGTCGCCGATGACCCAGACGTTGTTCTCCACGTCCCACGACCCGCCGTCGAAGTCGAACGTGCCCGACGTGACGACGCGGTCGATGCGCACGCCCCCACGCGAGGGTGCGATGTCCGGCATCCCGCCCTGCTCCCGCATGTCCTTCGACACCCCCGCCCTCTCCTCGGAGCTCACAGGACCACCACCGACCGCAGCACGTCTCCGCGTTCCATCTTGGCGAACGCCTCCTCGATGTCCTCGAGCCCGATGCGCTCCGACACGAACCCGTCGAGGTCGAAGCGGCCCTGCCGGTAGAGGTCGACGAGCATCGGGAAGTCGCGGCTCGGCAGGCAGTCGCCGTACCAGCTCGATTTCAGCGCGCCGCCCCGGCCGAAGACCTCGATCATCGGCAGGGTGACCTGCTTGTCCGGGGTCGGCACGCCGACGAGGACGAGCGTGCCGGCCAGGTCGCGCGCATAGAACGCCTGCTCGTAGGTCTCGGGCCGGCCGACCGCCTCGACGACGACGTCGGCACCGAAGCCACCGGTCAGCTCGCGGATCCGCTCGACGACGTCCTCGTTCCCGGCATCGACCGTGTGGGTCGCCCCGAAGCCGCGCGCCGTCTCGAACTTGCGTGGGTCGACGTCGACGGCGACGATCGTCGTCGCCCCCGCGACGCGCGCACCGGCGATCGCCGCGTTGCCGACGCCCCCGCAGCCGATGACCGCGACCGAGTCCCCGCGCCCGACGCCACCGGTGTTGACCGCTGCGCCGAACCCGGCCATGACACCGCACCCGAGCAGCCCCACGGCGGCAGCGTCGGCCGACGGGTCGACCTTGGTGCACTGCCCGGCGGCGACGAGCGTCTTCTCGATGAAGGCGCCGATGCCCAAGGCCGGGGTGAGCTCGGTGCCCACGCCCTCACCGGACGCGATCGTCATGCGCTGCGTCGCGTTGTGGGTGTTGAAGCAGTACCACGGCTTGCCCTTGGCGCAGGCCCGGCACTGTCCGCACACCGCGCGCCAGTTGAGGATGACGAAGTCACCCGGAGCCACCTCGGTGACGCCCTCGCCGACCGACTCGACGACGCCGGCGGCCTCGTGGCCCAGCAGGAAGGGGAACTCGTCGCTGATCCCGCCCTCGCGGTAGTGCAGGTCGGTGTGGCACACCCCGCAGGACTGGACCTCCACGACGGCCTCCCCCGGGCCCGGGTCGGGCACGGTGATGTCGACGACCTCGACCTCCGCACCCTTCTCGCGCGCGATGACTCCCCTGACGGTCTGCGGCACGTGCCCACCTCCTGTGACGGTCACATCGACCCTAGGGGGTGGCGGGATATGCGCAACCGCAAGGGCACCGTTCGTCCCAGCGGCACCAGTCTCAGGCAGGCAGGACGAGCGCGGTCGCGACGGCCGCGACCCCCTCCCCGCGACCGGTGAGCCCGAGCCCGTCGGTCGTCGTGCCGCTCACGGACACCGGGGCGCCGCATGCCTGCGACAGCGCCGCCTGTGCCTCGTCGCGGCGGGTGCCGATCTTGGGCCGGTTGCCGACGACCTGGATGGCGATGTTGCCGATCTCGAAGCCGGCTGACCGCACGAGCCGCGCGGCCTCGGCGAGGAGGGCCGCACCCGAGGCGCCCGCGAGCTCGGGGCGACCGGTGCCGAAGTGCTCGCCGAGGTCGCCGATCCCGGCCGCAGAGAAGAGCGCGTCGCAGGCCGCGTGCGCCGCGACGTCGGCGTCGGAGTGCCCGTCGAGCCCGCGCTCGCCCGGCCAGTGCAGGCCGGCGACCCACAGCTCGCGCTCGCTCCCCTCGGCGGCGAAGGCGTGGACGTCGGTGCCGATCCCGATGCGCGGGTATGCCGGCCCACGCAGAGCGTGGGACCCGCGCGCGCCGTCCGGGGCCCCCTCGCCGGTGGGGTGGGTCACCGCGTCGACGGCGTCGCGAGCCGGTTCGCTCATGACGTCGCCGTCCAGTCGATCGCGCCCCGGTGCAGCTTGTGCGGCGCGGCCTGCGCGACCGGCTTGACGACGAGGGTGTCGATGTTGACGTGCTGCGGCAGACCGACCGCGAAGGCGACACAGGCCGCGACGTCGTCGGCGACGAGCGGACGGTCGACACCCTCGTAGACCTTGTCCGCGCCCGCCTGGTCGCCGTCGAGCCGGGTCAGCGAGAACTCCTCGGTGTGCACCATGCCGGGGTGGATGTCGATGACCCGGACCGGTTCGCCGTTGAGCTCGAGCCGCAGGGTCTGCGAGACCGCGACCTCGGCGTGCTTCGCCGCGACGTAGCCACCGCCCCCCTCGTATGCCGTGTCGCCGGCGATCGAGGTGATCATGACGATCGTGGTCCGCGGGGACCGTCGGAGCAGCGGGAGCGCGGCCTGGGTCACCCGGACCGTGCCGAGCACGTTCGTCGCGTACATCGCCTCCCACTTGGCGAGGTCCCCGTCCTCGACGCGCTCGACCCCGAGCGCGCCACCGGCGTTGTTGACGAGGACGTCGAGCCGGTCGAGGCCCGCGAAGGCCGCGTCCACGCTGGCCGGGTCGGTGACGTCGAGCTGGACCGGGGTCACGGAATCACCGAGCTCGGCGGTGACGGCGTCGAGCCGGTCGCGACGACGGCCGGCGACCAGCACGGCATACCCGTCCTCGACGAGGCGGCGAGCCGTCGCGGCGCCGATGCCGGTGCCGCCTCCGGTGACGAGGGCGACGGGCTTCTCGCTCGGATCGGTCTGCCTCGGCGGCTCGGTCTGCTTGGTCTGCTCGGTCGGCTCGCTCGGCGATGCGGTCACGGTTTCAGGATACGTTCGGCGCGCTCGAGGTCCTCGGGTGTCGTGACCTTGAAGGCGAGTGGGTCACCGTCGACGACGACGACGTCACCGCCGAGCCGCTCGACGAGCGCGGCGTCGTCGGTGGCCTGCGCCCCGCCGGCGTGGGCCTGCTCGAGGAGGTCACGCCGGAACGCCTGCGGTGTCTGGATGGCGCGCAGGCTCGCGCGCTCCGGTGTCGCGACGACGTGTCCCCCGGCGTCGACTTGCTTCACCGTGTCGGTCACGGCGAGCCCGGGGACGACCGCGTCGTGGCCGTCGCGGACCGCGGTGACGAGCCGGTCGAAGAGCTGCGGCGGGGCGAGGGCCCGGGCCGCGTCGTGGACGAGGACGACGTCGATCTCCGGGCGCAGCGCGGCGAGACCGGCGGAGACGGAGTCGGTCCGCTCGGCCCCACCGGGGACGACCGACACATCCGCCGCGCGGGGGTGCCCGGACACGAGCGCGCCCGCCTCCCTCAGGTGGGAGGCGGGCGCGACGATGACGACATGCGCCGTGTCAGCGGCCTCGAAGGACCGCGCCACGGCACGTTCGAGCAGGGTCAGTCCCGCGAGGCGCACGAACGCCTTGGGCTCGGCGGCGCCGAGGCGCGTGCCTGCCCCGGCGGCGACGATGACGACGCCGACGGACTGCTGTCCGCTCAGGACGCGAGAACCTCGTCGAGGATGGACTCAGCCTTGTCCTCGTCGGTCTTCTCGGCGAGCGCGAGCTCCGAGACGAGGATCTGGCGAGCCTTGGAGAGCATGCGCTTCTCACCGGCGGACAGGCCGCGGTCCTTGTCACGACGCCACAGGTCACGCACGACCTCGGCGACCTTGATGACGTCACCCGAGGCGAGCTTCTCGAGGTTGGCCTTGAAGCGGCGCGACCAGTTGGTCGGCTCCTCGGCGTAGGGGGCCCGCAGGACCTCGAACACCTTGTCGAGGCCCTCCTTGTCGACGACGTCGCGCACTCCGACGAGGTCGCAGTTCTCTGCGGGAACCTCGATCACGAGGTCGCCCTGGGCGACCTTGAGCTTGAGGTAGAGCTTCTCCTCGCCCTTGATGGTGCGCTTGTTGATCTCTTCGATGCGCGCAGCCCCGTGGTGGGGGTACACGACCGTCTCGCCGACCTTGAAAACCATATGCTTTTTGCCCCTTTCGCGAGGGTAAGTTTAACACGCTGCCACCGACACGGGGAATCGGAGCGGACGGCATACCCGCAGGTCAGAGGCACGAAAACCGTTGAGACAAGGCCAAATTGGGGGTTGACACAACGGCGAATGCATGCCTCGCGCGGCCACCCGCGCGCGAGGGCCCTGAGCCTCGCTACGCTGTCCCCCGTGACGACCGCTGCTTCGAAGACCTCCCGCCACCGCGTGCGCGCGACGCTGGCTGCCGCTGCCCTCGGGACGAGCCTGCTCGGGGGGTGCGTGGTCTTCAACCCGATCCAGACCGACTACGCCTACCAGCCGGCGGACGGCGTCAATGCGACGTTCGGTGACCTCGAGGTCCGTGGCCTGGTCGTCGTCTCCAACGCCAAGGGAACCCCCGGCAACCTCGCGGGCCAGGTGATCAACCGCTCGAGCGAGGACGTCCAGCTCACCTTCCAGAGCGAGGGGAGCGCGGGCGCCCAGGCGACGGTGAAGCGGCAGAGCTCGCTCACGCTCGGGGAGGGCGAGGGCAAGCCCGTCACCCTCGACAAGGTCGAGGTCGCCCCCGGCGAGACCCTCGAGCTGCAGGTGTCCACGCCCGCCACCGGTCTCAACCTGCTCCTCGTGCCGGTGCTGCCGTCCACCGGCTACTACGAGGACGCCAAGCCGTCCGGCGCCCCGCCCGCTCCCAGCCCGGACACCACCGAGTCCGAGGGCTCCGGTCACTGACGGTTGGTGAGGCTGGGCTGTTGAGGCTCGGCGCTCGGCTGAGGCTCGGCGCTCGGCGTCAGGCCTCGAACTTGTAGCCCAGCCCGCGCACCGTCACGATGTGCCGCGGGTTCGTCGGGTCGGGCTCGACCTTGGCACGCAGCCGCTTGACGTGGACGTCGAGCGTCTTGGTGTCGCCGACGTAGTCACTCCCCCAGACCCGGTCGATGAGCTGCATCCGGGTGAGGACGCGGCCGGTGTTGCGCAACAGCATCTCCAGCAGCTCGAACTCCTTGAGCGGCAGTTGGGTCGCGGCGCCGCCGACGGTGACGACGTGCCGTTCGACATCCATCCGCACCGGGCCGGCCTCGAGCGTGGTCGGCAGCAGTTCCTCGGGCTCACTGAGCCGGCGCAGCACCGCCTTGATGCGGGCGAGCAGCTCGCGCGACGAGTAGGGCTTCGTGACGTAGTCGTCCGCGCCGAGCTCGAGCCCGACGACCTTGTCGATCTCGGAGTCCTTGGCGGTGAGCATGATGACCGGCACGTTCGACTTCTGGCGCAGGGCGCGACAGACGTCGACGCCGGAGAGGCCCGGCAGCATGAGGTCGAGGAGGACGAGGTCCGCACCAGCACTGTCGAACTCGGCGAGCGCGTCGTTGCCGTTGTCGGCGACGCTCACCTCGTAGCCCTCCTTGCGGAGCAGGTACGACAGGGGGTCCGAGAAGGACACTTCGTCCTCGACGACGAGAATGCGGGTCATCCGTGCTGTTCTCCTTGTGCTGTGCCGACAGTGTGCCGGTCACTCTGCCGCTCCTGCGGTCGGTCGTCCGGATCGGCGGCATCCTGCCGGTCGGAGTCTGCCGCACCCCGGTCGGATGCCGCAGGAAGTCTCATCGTGAACGTCGATCCGTGACCCTCCTCACTCCACACCGACACGTCGCCGCCGTGGGTGGCGCAGACGTGCTTGACGATGGCGAGGCCGAGCCCGGTGCCTCCGGTGGCTCGCGAGCGGGCGGCATCGACGCGGTAGAACCGCTCGAAGATCCGGCTCTGCTCCGGCACCGGGATTCCCTGGCCCTGGTCGGAGACGGTGATCTCGACGGTGTCTCCGACCCGGCGGGCGGCGACGGCCACGCGCGTGCCCGCCTCGGAGTAGTTGACCGCGTTGCTCACGAGGTTCGCCACCGCCGTGACGAGGAGCTCGGCGTCCCCGAAGACGCTGGCGCGCGGGTCCGCCGACGTCTCGAGCGAGATGTCGCGCGCTCCCGCGGCGACGCCGACCCGGTCGACGGCCTCGGCGATGACGCCGGGGATCTCGACGAGCTCCGGCTCGTGCAGGGTGTCCGCGACTTGGAGGCGGGACAGGTCGACGATCTCCTTGACGAGGCGCGTGAGCCGGGTCGACTCGACCTGGATCCGGCCGGCGAACCGGGACACCGCCTCCGGGTCGTCACGCGCGTCGAGCACCGCCTCGGCGAGCAGGGCGATGCCGCCGACCGGTGTCTTGAGCTCGTGGGAGACGTTGGCGACGAAGTCGCGGCGCACCTCCTCGACGCGCCGGGCGGCGGTGTGGTCCTCGGCGAGGACGAGGATGTGACGGGCACCGAGCGGCGCGACCCGGGCCTTCATGAGCGTGTTCGTCGTCGTGCCGAAGCCACGCGAGAGCTCGAGGTCGACCTCGCGGATCTCACCGTCACGGCGCACCTGCCGGGCGAGCTGGCGCAGTTCGGTGTGCACGAGCTCGCCGTGCCGCACCAGCCCGTAGCTCACCGCGGACGCCGAGTTGTTGACGACGGCGTCGCTCGGGTCGAGGACGATCGCGATGGACTTCAGGACCGCCAGGACGTCCCCGACACCGGCAGGCAGTGCCGGAGGTTCTGGCGACGGAGGCACCGTCCGGAAGGTGCGTTCGCTCAGCCGACTCGCGGCGACGGCGACGGCGCCGATGACCAGCCCCAGGCCGCCGCCCACGATCATGGCGAGCGTCGAGTCCACCGTGTCAGCGTAGTGGGCGGGTGAGTGAACCCAGACCCACCTGCGGGTGATCAGTGGGGTGACAGCGCAAGATGTTCACCTTTGCGGTGGCGGGAATTCACCACCTCGTGCCACGCTGCCCGCGTCCGTCGCCGTGACGGGCGGTGAGTGGCGCGCCCGCGCGCCACCCGGCATACCGGACCGCGTCCGTGGGTACCGTCCCAGGGACGGACCGCCCGGAGACGACTTTCCTCACACAAGGGAGCACCCCCAACATGCGCCAGGCATTCCAGCAGGAGCTGGACCGCGTCACCGAGGGACTGGTCGAGATGACCCGGCTCGCCAGCTCGGCGATGTCGCGCGCGACGACCGCCCTCCTCGACGCCGACGTCCAGCTGGCCGAGTCGGTCATCGGGGCCGACGCCGAGATCGACGCGCTGCGCGAGAAGCTCGACCTCGCGTCTTTCGACCTGCTCGCGCTGCAGCAGCCGGTCGCGACCGACCTGCGCATGGTCGTCACGTCGATGCGCATGAGCGCCGACATCGAGCGGATGGGTGACCTCGCCCGACACGTCGCCAAGGTGGCCCGGCTGCGCTACCCCAACAGCGCGGTTCCGGCCGAGCTGCGCTCCGTCGTCCTCGAGATGGGCCAGGTCGCCGAGCGCATCGTCACCAAGGCCGGGTCGGTCATCGCCGCCCGCGACGTCGAGGCCGCGAAGCAGATCGAGCGCGACGACGACGCCATGGACGCGCTGCACCGCCGCCTCTTCGAGGTCCTCTCCGCCGACACGTGGGACCAGCCGACCGAGACGACGGTCGACCTCACCCTCGTCGGCCGCTACTACGAGCGGTTCGCCGACCACGCCGTGTCGGTCGCGCGCCGCGTCATCTACCTCGTCACCGGCGATGTCGACGCCCGGTCGGAGTCGAGCCACGAGGACGACGAGGACGAGGAGACCTTCCCCGAGGAGCAGCGCGGGTCCTGAGCCGAGGGCTTCGCACGAGGTGAGAGATCCCGTATGCCGCGCGCGCGGCATACGGGATCTCTCGCGTTCTCGTGGGGTCGCCGATGGTCACCGGCGGCGCAGAAGCTGGCCATGGGCGCACGTGTGGCTGCGCCGCCCACCACGATGTGCGCCGTTCGCGCCACCGGCGCAGAAAGTTCTGCGGGTGAGGCCCCTTCGAGGTCACGGAGTGACCGGCGTCAGCGGCCTTGGTTCGCGACGGCGGCGGCGGCCGCGGCGGCGGCGTCCGGGTCGAGGTACTCCGCCGGCTTCGTCGGCATGAAGTCGTCGCCGAGCTCGTAGACGAGGGGTTGCCCGGTCGGGATGTTCAGCCCGGCGATGTCCTCGTCGGAGATGCCGTCGAGGTGCTTGACGAGGGCGCGCAGCGAGTTGCCGTGCGCCGTGACGAGGACGGTTTCTCCGGCGCGCAGGTCGTCCTGGATCGGCCCCTCCCAGTAGGGCATGAGCCGGGCGATGACGTCCTTGAGGCACTCGGTGCGCGGCACGTCGATGCCGGCGTAGCGCGGGTCGTCGCTCTGGTCGAACTCCGAGCCGAGCTCGATCTCCGGCGGCGGGGTGTCGAACGAGCGACGCCACAGCATGAACTGCTCGTCGCCGTACTTCTCCCGCGTCGCTGCCTTGTCCAGCCCCTGCAGCGCGCCGTAGTGCCGCTCGTTGAGCCGCCAGTCGCGGCGCACCGGGATCCAGTGCCGGTCGGCGGTGTCGAGCGCGATGTTGGCGGTGTTGATGGCCCGGCGCAACAGGGACGTGTGCACGACGGTGGGCAGGATTCCCTTGTCCTTCAACAGCTTCCCGCCGGTGACGGCTTCGGCACGACCCTGGTCGTTGAGGTCGACGTCGACCCAGCCGGTGAAGAGGTTCTTCGCGTTCCAGTCGGAGTGGCCGTGACGCAGGAGGATGAGGGTGCTCGCCATGGCGCCCACCCTAGCGAGGCGCCTCGGGGCCGGGGTCACCGTCTCGCTGGAGGATCGAGCGGAACGCCTCGAGGTTGCGCAGGGACTCGCCGCGCGACACCCGCCACGCCCATTCCTTGTGCATCGAGGTGAGGAACCCGATGACGAGCAGCTCGTTGAACGGCGCGTCGGCGGCCTCGAGGACGACGCCGAGGATCTGGTCGAGCTGCGCCTCGTCGACGCCGGCCGCAGGCACGCGGCCGGTGACGTACACGTCTCCGCTGCCGTCGACGGCATACGCGAGACCCGGGAGCCGGAGGTTGCGGCGCAGCAGGTGGCGGTAGAACTCCTCGTGGTTCTCGTCGGGGTTGCGGATGACGAACGCCGACACCGAGAGGTCGTCGCCGGCGACGAGGGAGACGACGGTGCGCAGCTTCTTCTCCCCCGGGAGGGTGACGACGAACTCGCCGTCGCGCGCCCCCGCCTCCCACTCGAGCTCGTTGTCGGCGAGGAAGGCCTCGATCGTGCGGGCCAGGTCCGTCGTGGCGACGGGTTCGGGGGTCATGGGATCACCGCCGTGGGTATGCCGGTCAGTGCACCGGACTCGTTGATGCTCGCCTTGCGTGGGGTGGCGAGCGCGGACTCGTACACTCCGACGAGCCGTCGTGCGGTCGAGTCCCAGCCGAACCCTCGGGATCGGCGAACCGCCTTCGCGGAGAGGGACGCTCGACGCGTGGGATCGTCGATGACCGACTCGATGGCGTCGGCCCAGTCATGGACGTCGTGACCGTCGACGAGGACTCCGGCATCACCGACAGCGGTGGGCAGGCCGCCGACGTTCGTGGCGACGACGACCGCACCACTGGCCTGGGCCTCGACGGCGACGAGCCCGAAGGACTCGTTGTGAGAAGGCACCGTGACGACGTCCGCGGCGCGCATCCACGTCGCGAGGGTCTCGCGGTCGGTGGGCGGCACGAACCGGACGATGTCGGCGATGCCCTCCTCCTCGGCGAGCCGGTCCAGACCCATCGGTGCACGGACGGCGATGCCGCTGGCTCCACCGAGGATGCCCACGACGAGCCGGTCCCGCAGGGAAGGGTTCCGGCGCACGAGCATCGCGGCTGCCCTGATGAGGACGTCCGGCGCCTTGAGGGGCTGGATCCGCCCGACGAAGAGCAGGACGACCGCGTCCTCGGGCACGCCGAGTGAGGCACGCGCGACGGTCCGGTCTCCCGGATGGAACACGTCGAGGTCGACACCGGGCAGGACCACGTCGACGCGCGCCGGGTCCGCGTCATACAGCTCCACGAGCTCGCGAGCCTCGCCGTCCGTGTTGGCGACGAGCCGGTCAGCGGCCTCGACGACCTGGGCCTCGCCGATCTCGCGCCCCATGGGCTCCTCGGCGTCACCCGCAGCGCGGTGGAGGTTCTTGACCCGGGCCATCGTGTGCATCGTGTGCACGAGCGGCACGTCCCAGCGGTCGGCCGCGAGCCAGCCCACCTGGCCGGAGAGCCAGTAGTGCGAGTGCACGAGGTCGTAGTGGCCTTCGGGAGCGTGGGCGGCGACGCGCATCATGCCCGCGGCGAACGCGCACAGCTGGCCGGGCAGGTCCTCCTTGCCCAGCCCCTCGTAGGGCCCGGCGGCGATGTGCCGGACGACGAGGCCGGGTTCGACCTCGACGACGGGCGCCTCCGCGGCGGTCGTGCGGCGGGTGAAGATGTCGACGTCGATGCCGGCACGCGCCAGTCGGCGAGCGGTCTCGAGGACGTAGACGTTCATGCCACCGGCATCGCCGGTGCCGGGCTGCGCCAGGGGTGAGGTGTGCACGGACACCATCGCGACCCGGAGGAGGCCCCCCGTCTCGACGCTCGTCATTTCGCCAGTCTGTCACGCACCCGTCAGCCCGGCCGCGGCACACCCGTGAGGGTCAGGGTCGCCCGGCTCGACCAGACATGCACGTCGAGGCGACCGTCGGGGCGCAGGTCGACACCGCGGGTGCTCAGCCCCGGCCCGACCCCCACGACCGTTCCCCGCGCAGAGGTCAGCGCCCGTTGCTCGCCCTCACGGGGTTCGAGCCACCACCCGCGGTTGCGGAGCGCGCGCTCGGGCAGCGCCGGCACGAGACCCGTCGTCGCGGGCATGTAGTCGAGATGCACCACGACGGCGTCGGCGCCCTCGACGTCGGCCTGCACGTAGACGCCGGCACTGGTGAGGAGGAAGAGCAGTCGCAGGGTCATGCTGCGCGGGGCACCGTCCACCGTGCCGTAGACGACGCCGTCGTAGGTCGCGCGGCCCGGCTGGATGCGGACGTCGTCGATGCGGACGTGGTCGAGTGTGGCGTCGACGTCCTCGGCCGGGTGCCCGTCCCGCTCCCCCAGGGTGCCGAGGACAGCGCTCACCGGGGAGCCGCGGGTGATCGTGTCCACGAGCGGTCCGGAGTCGGCCGAGACCCTGAACCCCGACTGGTACGCCGCCACCGTGTAGCCGCGGCCCAGCGTGACGATGCCGCGGGCGTCCGTCGCGACGGTGAGCAGCCCGGGATCGACGCGGTCGAGACCGATGTCGGTGCGCAGCAGGACCGGCACCTTCTCGGCGACGCCGAGGAGCAGGGCCGCGGTGACCGAGACGACGAGGGCGACCATGCTCAGACTCGTGCCCTGACGCTGAGCACCGAATCCCCGCCATCGCACTCGCTCAGCCTAGGCGCTGACAGCGTGCCGCTCGGGTCGCCGTCGCCTCGTGGGTGGACGAGGTCAGGCGATGCGGTCGAGGTCGGCGGCGAGGACCTCGTGGTGCAACGCCTCACCGGCGGCACACCGCGCCACCTCCGCAGCCGCGACCTGCCCGAGCCGGTGGCTCTCGCGCCCCAGGGAACCCGCGAGGTGCGGGGTGAGCACGACGTTGGGCAGCGTGAAGAAGGGGTGGCCCACGGGCAGCGGCTCCGGGTCGGTGACGTCGAGCCAGGCGTCGAGCCGTCCGCTGACGACGTGCGGGAGCAGCGCCTCCGTGTCGACGAGGCTGCCCCGTGCGGTGTTGACGAGGACGGCACCGTCGGGCATGGCGGCGAGACCGTCGGCGTCGATGAGGTGCCGGGTCGACGGCAGCTCGGGTGCGTGGACGGTGACGACGTGGCTGCGCCCGAGCAGGTCCGGCAGGGTGACGAGCTCGGCGCCGAGAGCGGCGGCATCGTCCGCCGTGAGGAACGGGTCGGCGACGAGGACGCGGACGTCGAGGGCACGCAACCGCTCGAGCACGAGCCGACCGATGCGGGAGGCTCCGACGACGCCGATGGTGAGGCCGTGGTTGCCCACCCAGAGGCCGTCACCGATGTCGGGGCGCAGCTCGCCGGTCTCGCGGTATGCCGCGACGTACCTGGCCGTGCGCTTGCCGGCGAGGATGACGGTCGCCAGGGTGAACTCCGCGACCGGGACGGCGTTGGCGTCGGCGGCGTTGCTCACCCGCACGCCGGCTCGCCACACGTCGGGAGCGAGGTAGGGGCGCAGTGTCCCCGCGGCATGCGCGACGAGGCGCAGGCCGTCGAAGCGCGCGAGGACGGCCGCGTCGACGAAGGGGCTGCCCCACCCGGTGACGATGGCCTCGGCCGAGGCGAGCCGGTTCCACGGCGCGGTGGCGAAGTCTGTGACGAGGAGCGGTGCGCCGTCGTCGTCCCGGAGGAGCTCGGTGTTGTCGGCGAGCGTCGTCAGCGCCCGCTCGTCGAGCACCGAGTCGGCGGTCGGTCGGGGCATGACGATGGCGGTCCGCACGTGAGCGAACATAGTGGGCGCAGCACTACGGCACGTGGACTCCGACGAAAGGCCCTCCATGACGCGCGCAGGCGCCGACGCCCTGCGGCTTGGGCTGTGTTCGGTGACCTTCCGCGCCCTGACATCGGCCTCGGTGGCTCGGGCCGCGCGCGCGGCCGGGCTGGCCGCCGTCGAGTGGGGCGCCGACCACCATGCCCCGGCGTCCGACCTCGACGCGGTGCGTGCCACCCGCAAGGTGAGCGAGGACGCCGGACTCGCGGTCGCGTCATACGGCTCGTACTGGCGCGCAGGGGTCGATGACCTGACGGCTGCCGAAGCCGTGGTGCACGCGGCGCGTGAGCTGGGTGCACCTCGCGTCCGGGTGTGGGCCGGGGCGTCGGGCACCGACGACACCGACGGTGCGACCCGCGCTCGCGTCGTCGACGGACTGCGCGAGTTCGCCGAGCTCGCGGCCGCTCACTCGGTCGTCGTCGGCACCGAGTTCCACGGCAACACCCTGACCGACAGCGCGGATGCGACCCTGCGCCTCCTCGACGACGTCGGCCACCCGAACCTGCAGACCTACTGGCAGCCGCGACCCGGCGACCCCGACGACGTCGCGGTCGCCGGGCTGGGCCGCCTGCTCGACGAGGCGTCCGTATGCGGCGTGCACGCCTTCTCGTGGTGGCCCACCACCGAGCGACTGCCCTTGGACGCACGGGCGACGTTGTGGCAGAACGTCATTGGCGTGCTCGGAGATCGTGACTGGAGCGGCGACGTGCTCCTCGAGTTTGTGCCCGACGACGACCCGGCGCAGCTCGTCGCGTCCGCGGACTCCTGGCGTACGTGGGCCGGAGGGGCGCGTTGCGAACCCGCCCATCGAGTGAGACCGGGGCGGCTGGGGCGCAGGGGCTGAACGGTGGCGACGAGCAGGCCCGTGGGGGTGATCACCCGCGGCACGACCAACCCGAACCGGTTGCGCCGGGGCGACCGCTGGCTCGCGGGACCGCAGGCGTGGCGACTTCGGCGGGCGCCCGAGCCGCCCGTCGTCGTGGACCTCGGCTACGGCGCCTCCCCCGTCACGGCCGTCGAGCTGCACGACCGGCTGAGCCGGGTCCGTCCCGACGTCGAGGTCGTGGGCATCGAGATCGACCCCGAGCGCGTCGCGGCCGCGCAGCGGCTGGAGCGGCCCGGGCTGGGCTTCCGGCGCGGCGGGTTCGAGGTCCCGCTCGACGGACGCGACGCGACGGTGATCCGGGCCTTCAACGTCCTGCGCCAGTACGACGAGGCGGAGGTCGACGGCGCGTGGGACCGGCTGCGGTCACGGCTCGCCCCCGACGGGCTACTCGTGGACGGCACGTGCGACGAGCTCGGCCGCCTCGCCGCCTGGGTCGCCGTCACCCGCGATGGACCGCAGAGCCTGACCTTCTCGTGGCACCTGCGCGGTCTCGACCGTCCGTCCGTCGTCGCCGAGCGACTGCCCAAGGCGCTCATCCATCGCAACGTCCCCGGCGAGCCGGTCCACGCCTTCCTCGCCGACCTCGACCGGCACTGGGAACGACAGGCCGCGCACGCGGCATACGGTGTGCGACAACGGTTCCGGGCGACGGCACAGGCGATGCGCGGCGCTGGGTGGCCGCTCGTCGACGGCCCGGCACGGTGGCGGCTCGGCGAGCTCACCGTCGCGTGGTCAGCGGTGCGGCCTCACCAGGGGCCGTAGGGACCCTGGTGCAGGTTGTTGCCACGACCGCGACCCTGCACGGAGTCGACCGCGGGTCGCACGTCGGCGAGGTACACCCCGGCCGCGGCCACGCCGATGATGCCGAGGAAGAGCAGGGCACCGCCGAGGGCGACGAAGCCGAGCAGGCAGGCGACGCCCGTGACGCCGAGCCAGAAGTTCTTCGTGCGCTTGCTCGCCGCGACGAACGCGTCGGGGCGGGTCCGCAGCGCGTGGATGAACGCGAACACTTCGATGGCGAGGGCCGCCAGCGTGAGCGCGAGCAGCACCCACGACTGGACCTGACCGAGAGCGAACATGGCGTCAGCCTACGGGAGGGCTACGGCGTGGCTGTGTCGATGACGATCGTCACCGGCCCGTCGGCGACGGACTCGATCGTCATGTGCGCACCGAAGCTGCCCGTCGCCACCGTGAGGCCGCGGTCGCGCAGCGCCGAGACGACCTGTGCGACAACGGGTTCGGCGACATCACCGGGTGCCGCGGCGCTCCACGACGGGCGCCGGCCCTTGCGGGTGTCGGCGAGCAGGGTGAACTGGCTGACGACGAGCACCGGTGCACCGGCATCGGTGACCGACCGCTCCCCCTCGAGGAGGCGCAGGTCTGCGATCTTGCGGGCGACGAGGTCGACCTCGGCCGGTCCGTCGTCGTGACCCACGCCGACGAGGACGAAGAGCCCGGGCTCGTCGATCGCTCCGACCGTCTCGCCGTCGACGACGACGGCAGCCCGCTGCACCCGCTGGATGACCGCCCTCACGGTGCTCCTCTCCCTGGCGTGCTCGCGATGGCTCAGATGCCCACGGCGACCACGGAGCCGACCGGCTGGCCGTGCCCGAGGATCGGCGCGTCCTCGAGGGCCCCGAGCGCGCCGGTCTCGACGCCGAGGCGACGCAGCACCGCGGCGAGGATGACCGTGCGCGCCCGCTGCCCGCCGTCAGCGACCTTGAGGGCGATGCCGCGGCCGTCCGCGAGACCCACGGCATACACCGCCTCGGCACCGTCCTTGGCAATGGCTCCGGAGGTGCCCCGGATGAACGCCGTGACGTCGCGGCGGGTGCCGCCGAGGAACTCTGGGTGCGCCCGGATCGCGTCGGCGACCCTCGCCTCATCCGTGCCCGAATCCGCGCTCGCGAGCCGGCCGAAGGCGCGCGCCAGCCCGGCGAGCGACACGGCCATGACCGGGGCGCCGCAGCCGTCGACGGCGGTGGCCGCGACCGGCTCGCCCGCGAGCTCGGCCAGGGTGTCGGCGCAGGCCTGCTGGAGTGGGTGGTCGAGCTCGCGGTACGTCGCGAGGTCCCAGCCGTTCGCGACGCACGTCGCGAGCATGCCGGCGTGCTTGCCGGAGCAGTTCTGGGCGATCGACTCCTTGTCGCGTCCGTCGCGCACCCAGGCGAGGCGGGCCACCTCGTCGTAGGGGAAGTCGGGGGTGTTCTGGAGGTCGCCGACAGCCAAGCCCGCACCGGCGAGGATCTCGACGACCGCCTCGAGGTGGAACGGCTCGCCCGAGTGGCTCGCGCAGACGAGCGCGAGGTGGTGGGGCGCGACGTCGAGCCCGGCCCGGACCATCGCGAGCGCCTGGATCGGCTTGTTCGACGAACGCGGGAAGACCGGGTCGGTGGCGTCGCCGAGGACGAGCTCGACGGAGCCGTCGGGAGCCGTGACGACGACGCTGCCCCGGTGCACTGACTCGACGAAGCCACCCCGGACGGCCTGTGCGAGGACGGGCGCCTCACCGAGCACGGCGGGCGTCGGCAGCGTCGGACCTGCGTGGGCCGAGGTGGCGGCTGGCCCGGCGGCGGGGTGACCGGAAGGTGCGGCGGACTGCGGAAGGGGCGCGGACGGCATACGGACCAGTATCGACACCGCCTCCACCTCAGCAGTATCGGGTCGCCCGACAACGCACCGCTCCACCCGAGAAGGCTTCTCGGGTGGAGCGGGACGTCGTACCTGATGTGGCCGTATGCCGGTCAGTCGCCGACCTTGGCGGCGGCCTTCTTCGTGGCCTTGGTCGAGCCGGCGGCGGTCTTGCGCGCGCTCGTCGTCGTGGCCTTGGCCGACGTCGTCGTGCGCTTGGCGCCCTTGGTCGCGGTGGTGCGGGTGCGCTTGGCGGCGGTGCGGGTGCGCTTGGTCGCGGCCTTGACCTCGGTCGTCGCGATCTGGGCCGTGTCCTGCGCGGACTCGACGACACCCTCGGTGACGGTCTCGACGACGCGGGCGGCCTCGTTGCGGCCGGTGGTGAAGGTCGCGAGCGCCGAGGTGCGGACGTCCTTGGCGGCCTTGCGGGCCGTGGTGACGGCGCCCTTGCCGAGGGCGAGGGTGGTCTCGGCCTGCTCGACGAGGTCCTGGGTGGCCTTCTGGTTGCGGATGCGGGTGACGAGCTTCTCGCCGCGGGCGGCGAGACCCTCGTAGGACTTGGCGACGTCCTCGTAGCCCTGGACGACCTGGCCGAGGGCCTTGGTCGGGAGCGCCTTGGCGTCGTCGATCGCGACCTGCGCGCGGTTCTGGACCGCGGCGGGCTTGAGCTCGGCGCGCAGGTCGGAGCGGACCTTGAGCGCACGGGCGCGGGCCTCACGGGCGCGCTCGACGGCGAGGTCGGTGGCGCCGACGACGGCGAGGAACGGGGTGGTGCCCTGGTTCTTGGTGCTGGTCTGGGTCTTGGTGGCCATGCTCACTCCTGGAGTGTGGGTGGGGTGGTGCGGTCGCGGTGAGCCCTGCGCTCAGCGCGTGGTCTCGTCGCCGACGAAGGACTCGTAGACGTCGATGAGGGTCGCCTTCTGGCGGTCGGTGAGAGCGGGGTCGGCGGCAATGGCGGCCCGCACGCTCGGGGCGGTCGTCTCGGCGGCAGGGGGCTCGTCGAGGATTCCGGCCTTGACGTAGAGCGTCTCGGCCGACACCTCCAGGCCCTTGGCGAGCTGTTGCAGGACCGAGGCGCTGGGGCGCTTCAGTCCTCGCTCGATCTGCGAGAGATAGGGGTTGGAGATGCCCGCGAGCTCGGACAGCTGACGCAGCGACAGCCGGTGCGACAGACGCTGCTCGCGCAGGTAGTCGCCCAGTCCGGCGAGGTCGTTCAGCGGGTTCCGGCTCACTCCTCCAGTGTGCTTGCTGTAGTTAGCACTTTGCAAACTGACGCAAGCGTGATGGTGAACACAGGCGGTCGGGTGCGCTTCCGGCATACGGTCTCACGTATGCCGTCCGCTTGGGCTTGCCCTAATCTTGCGTTATGCCTGTGCGTGGCGTCCTGAGCTTCCCCAACCCGGTCAACGAGAAGGCCGCGCGCTCCGTCGCGGCCGGCGTCGTGCTGCTCGGTGTCGTCACCCTGGCGACGCAGTGGTGGTGGCTCGCGGCGGTCATGGCGGTCGGGTTCGCGCTGCGGGTCGCGGCCGGGCCCCGGTTCTCACCGCTGGGGCGGCTCGCGGTCCACGTCGTCGCGCCCCGGCTCGGTGCGCCGCGGATGGTGCCGGGGCCGCCGAAGCGCTTCGCCCAGACGGTCGGGCTTGTGACGAGCGCGGCGGCCGCGGTGGCGGCACTGGGGTTCGGGGCGACGACGGTCGCGAGCGTCCTGCTCGGGGTGCTCGTCGTCTTCGCGACGCTCGAGGCGGCGGTCGGGTTCTGCGCCGGGTGCTGGGCGTTCGGTCACCTCATGCGGCTCGGCGTCATCCCCGAGGAGACCTGCGCCGCCTGCGCTGACCTCAGCCTCCGCCCGCGTCAGCACAACCTCGTCTGACGCCCCGACTTATTGCCGATTCCGTTCGCTCACCCGCCGACTCCTTGCCTGAGTCGTCCCCCGGCGCGTGAGTCGTCACTCCATGCCTGAGTCGTCCCCCGGCGCGTGAGTCGTCCCTCCATATGGGGACAACTCACCCAGAAGAGTGCGTCTCGAACCACCGACCCGCGAGCTCAGCGGGGCTTGATGCCGAGGAGCTCGCGGGCGTCGGACGTCGACATCGGCGGGCGCTGCATCGTCGTCGCGATCTCCGCCGCCCGGGCGACGAGCTCGCTGTTGTGCTCCACCTGCCGCCCGCGGGCGAAGACGACGTTGTCCTCCATGCCGACCCGCAGGTGCCCGCCCGCCGACAGGGCGGCCGCCACGATCGGCAGGTGACTGCGCCCGATGCCAGTCGCCGACCACGACGTCACCTGCGGCGGGAGCATCGCCACACCCGCCATGAGTGCCGCGGTCGTTCCGGGCATCCCGCCGGGCACACCGGTGACGAAGTCGACGTGCACCTTGCCGCCGAAGGGCAGCCCGTGCCGGTCGATGAGCCGGGCCAGCGCCGCGACGTGCCCGAGGTCGAACAGCTCGAACTCCGGCACGACCTCGCGCTCCTGCGCCTGGACGTAGAGGTCGGACATGAACCCCCACGGGTTCATGAAGACGTCGTCGCCGAAGTTCGTCGTGCCGCACGTGAGCGAGCACGAGTCCGGCTCGGCGTCGAGGACGGTGAGCCGCTGCTCGAGCGGGTCGTGCACCGAACCACCCGTGGACAGCTGCACGATGAGGTCGGTCTCGGAGCGGATCGCCTGGACCGCGTCGCGCAGACGCGCTGGGTCGAGGGTCGGCCGGTGCTCCCCGTCGCGGATGTGCAGGTGGATCATGGCCGCGCCCGCCGCCTCGCACGTGCGCGCCGTCTCGACGAGCTCCTCGAGCGTGGTCGGCAGCTGCGGCACGTCGGCCTTGTCGAGCTCGGCCCCGGTGGGCGCGACGGTGATGAGCGTCGTGGACGCGGCAGGGATGGCCATGTCGGTCAGTGTGTCAGGACGAACCCCGATCGAGCGAGCCGCTCCGCGAAGATCCTCCGGCGATCAGGGGGTGACGATGACGGTTTGTGCGCCAGCCACGCCCTCGGCCACAAGATCAGCGCCGACCGGGGTGTTCCGCTTGACGACGGCGAGCGCGATCGGCCCGTCCTCGTGGTGGCGCGCGACCGACGTGAGCCGCCCGACCTCGCGCCCGTCGAGGGTCAGCGGCGTCCCGGCCGCCGGCAGGACGTGCCCGGACCCGTCGAGGTGGAGGAAGACGACCCGTCGCGGCGGTCGCCCGAGGTTGTGCACCCGCGCGATCGTCTCCTGCCCGCGATAACAACCCTTGTGCAGGTGCACCGCCGTCCGTAGCCAGTCGACCTCATGGGCGATCGTCCGGTGGTCGGTCTCGAACCCGAGCCGCGGCCGCCATGCCGCAACCCGCAGGGCCTCGGCCGCCCAGACGCCGGCCAAGGGCCGGTCGCCCACCGCCTCCTCCAGCGACGCGCGGGGCACGATTACCTCGCGCCAGCGCCGCGCCTCACCCGGGTGGTCGCTCTCCGGGCCGTATGCCGCGGTGTCACCCACCAGCGCCGGCCACGGGTCCACCCACGTCGGCGGCTCCCCCTCCGCACCGAGAGACGAAATCGGTTCTCCGAGAACGGCATACGCGTCGGTCACGTCAGCAACCTCGACGCGCAGCATGAAGCGCATCGAGTCGAGCCAAGCGACGAGCGCGGGCGCGGTGCCGGGCTCGACCGTGACCCACGCCGACTCGCCGTCGTCGACGAGGTGCAGTGCGTGCTCGACGTGGCCCTTCGGTGAGAGGACGAGTGTCTCGACCGAGGTGCGCGGCGCGAGCCCGGTGAGCTGTTGCGTCGTCATCGAGTGCAGCCAGGTGAGCCGGTCCGGACCGGACACGCGCACGACACCGCGGTGCGAGAGGTCGACGACGGCGAGGCCCTCCTCGAGGAGGCGCTGCTCGCGGACCGGGTCGCCGTAGTGCGCGGCGACCCCGGCGTCGGCGCCCTCCCCCTCGACGGCGCCCGGACGGGGGAGCAGCGGAGAGGGGGCCACGGTGACGGTCGTCGTGTCGGTCATGTCTCTTCCCTGGGACTCCTGCAGTCGCGGCACAGGCCGTGGATCGCGGCATGGGTGACGTCGGCCTCGAATCCGAGTGAACGGTCGAGCCGCTCGACGAATTCCTTCGCCACATCGGTCGGTGCCTCGCCCACGGAACCGCACTCACGGCATACGACATGGACGTGCGTGGCATGCGACGCGAGGTGGTAGCTCGGCACGCGATGGTCGACGTGCGTGTGGCTCACGAGCCCGAGATCCTGCAGCGCCTCGAGCGAGCGGTAGACCGTCGACAGCGCCATCGGCGCACCACCGCGCGCGGCGACCGTGTCGACGATCTGCTCCGGGGTGGCGTGGCCCAGCTCCTCGACCGCATCGAGCACGAGCTGGCGCTGCGGCGTCAGCCGTCGTCCGGCGGCCCGCAGTCGCGCGCCGAGATCACTCACGCCACCAATGTATGCCGGTGACCGCCGCAGGCGTATGCCGGTCACGACGACGGGGGTATGCCGGCCGCGCACCTTGCGCGTATGCCGGCCGCGCGCCTCGCGTCGTCGAAGCTGGCCGGGCGCCACAGCGCCCGCACCTACACTGGCGGCGTGCTGGACGAGTTCACACCCGAGGAGAGCCGCGCCTCCCGGCGCGAGGAGCGCCGACCCCGGCGGGGCCGGCGGCTGCTCATCGCGCTCGCGTCGCTCCTCGCCCTCGCTCTCGTCGGCGTCGGCGGGTTCGCGGTGTTCCTCAACCAGAAGGTGTCGGGCAACATCACGCGGGAGAAGCTGCTGCCCTCCGCGGCCCCGACGGAGATCAACGGCACGCCGGTGCCCCAGACGGGGGTCGGCCAGAACTACCTCGTCATTGGGTCCGACGCCCGTCCGGGCGAGTCCGCGAGCCGCGCCGACGTCATCGTGCTCGTCCACGTGCCCGCGGACAAGAAGGCCGTGCAGCTCATCCACTTCCCCCGCGACCTCTACGTCGACATCCCGGGGCGGAGCAAGGACAAGATCAACGCCTCCTACGCCTATGGCGGTGCGCCGCTGCTGGTCAGCACGATGCAGAACCTCCTCGGCATCAAGATCGACCACGTCGCGAAGACCGACTTCGAGGGCTTCAAGAACATGACCGACGCGGTCGGGGGTGTCCGCGTCTACGCCGAGGAGGCGAGCAGCGGCGGCGGCAACGGCGGGCCCTACGAGATCAAGCAGGGCTGGAACGACCTCAACGGCGACCAGGCGCTCGCCTTCGTCCGCGAACGCTACGAGCTGTCCGAGGGCGACATCTCCCGAGGCAAGCGCCAGCAGGCGTTCATCAAGGCCCTCATGCTCAAGACGCTGAGCCCGGAGGTCATCGCCAACCCCATCACGCTGACGAAGTTCCTCGACGCGGCGACCGACAACCTCGTCGTCGACGAGAAGCTCACCGTCGGGCTCATGCGCAGCGAGGCGTTCTCGATGCGCGGGCTGCGCAGCGACGACGTCGTCTTCATCACCGCGCCCTTCTCCGGCTACGGCACGGCGCCGAACGGCGGATCCATCGACATCGTCGACGAGAAGCAGATGGCCGAGCTCGGGACGCGGCTGCGCACCGACACCATGGACGACTACGCCGACGGCAGGGTCACGCCCTGACGTCGAGCCGTCGGCGGTGCGTCACGCGACGCGGACGTCGAGCCGGCGGAGGGGCGTCACACCGGCGCGCGGCGCCGCGCCAGCGTCACTCGACGCGCTTGAGCTCTGCGGAGACGTGCGAGGTGAGCGGCTCGCCCATGGCGGCCATGTCCATGACCCAGAGCAGGTTCGACTGGACGTAGCCGTACATGCGGTGCCCCGCGGTGTACTCCTTCGCGTGCGGGCTGCGCATGACGCCGTCGGTGCGCAGCTCGATCTTCGCGGGCTGCGCATGACCGGCATACATCTCGACGATGCCGCTCGGGTGGGCGAGGAGCAGCTCGACGTTGGTGCCGTCCGGCGTCTCCGGGACACCCCGCCAGAAGCCGGTCTCGGTGGCGAGCGGGCGAACCTTCTCGCCCTCCTCGTCGAGGAGCCACGTCTGGCTGCGCCACTCGAGGAACGGGCGCCCGTCGTGGGTGCAGGTGATCTCCTGGCCGAAGTTCACCGACTCCATGGTCGGGTAGCCGACGACGCCGGCGCCGGCCCAGGTCCCGACGAGCCACGCGAGCGGGGCGACGTCGGAGTGCAGGGAGGTGTCGAGATGGAAGGGCACGAATGGGATCGTAGTCGCAGCCGAAGGGAGCTTCCATGAGCACGGACACCACTGGCGCGCCCCGACGCGCCCACACGCTCGTCGTCAAGATCACCTGTGGCGAGGAGGCGCTCGAACGCCTCAACCAGGGGCTGACCGTCGCGTCGACCGCGCTCGCCGCCGGGGTCGAGGTCAGCGTCTGGCTCACCGGTGACGCGACGTGGATGGCCGTCGCCGGCCGGGCCGAGCAGCTCACCCTCCCCCACGGCGCGCCCCTGTCCGAGCTGCGCGACACCCTGCTCGACGGCGCGAGCGTCACCGTCTGCGGGCAGTGCGCCGCCCGGCGCGAGCTCGGCCCCGACGACCTGCTCGAGGGAGCGGCGATCCGGGGCGCGGCGGCGTTCGTCGAGGAGATCCTCGCGCCGGGCGTGCAGGCGATCGTCTACTGACGGCAGTCTGAAGAACGGGTCCGCTGACGAACGGCCGGCCGCCGAACGGGTCGGCCGGCGAACAGGTCAGCCGACGAAGAAGTTGGCGAGCACGAGCACTGGCACCGCGCCGATGAGCACCCCGGCCACGGCGGCCGTGACCTGGCCGCGCATCCCCCGGACGGGCGGCAGCGCGGCGAGGGCCCGCCGCATCACGTGCGCCAGCCCGGCGGCGACCATACCGATGACGCCGCCCGCGAGGAGCCCGACGTCATCGAGCAGCCGGCCGGTGACGCCGCCACCGACGAGACCCAGCAGCGCCGCCAGGGGGAACATCCAGGGCCGCACCTTGTCATACGGGGCGGAGAGGTCGGCCAGCGAGGAGAGGGCGACCGCCGCCGCCACGGCGAGCACGACGTGGGGGCCGCCGAACGTCCGGCCGAGCGGGACCCAGGCGGCGCCCATCGTCGCGATGGCGATGCCGGCGGCGCTCACGGCGATCGACTGCGTCAGCCGCGGCCGGCCGTCCCGCCGCAGCAGCTGGTGCAGGAACATCGCGAGCAGGGCGCCCGCGACGACGACCGGCAGGTGCCGCAGGAACGGCTGGTCCGGCGTGAGCGCGACGACGATCGGGGCGATGACACCGGCCACGCCGATGGCGATGGACGACCCGAACCGGCTCGACGACCCGAGCAGCCCCGGCCAGCCCCAGGCGAGGACGATGCCGCCCCACGCGACCGCGGCCGCACCCAGCGCGGGGTCCGCCGCGAACCCGAGAGCCAGCAGGCCGGCATACAGGATCGTCGCGAGGACGAGGGTGACGCGGCGCTCGGTGGCGATCGGCGGAAGGATCGGGTTGCGACGTCGCTCCTCGCGCGCCGCGCGCCGGGCGGCGCGCGAGTCGCTCACCGGCTGCGTCGCTTCCACGGCAGGCATCCTGCCATCACCCACGCCGTCAGCCCCCGGCGAACGGCGGGAGCAGCTCGACGACCGCGCCCTCGGCGACCTCGAGGTCCCGCGAGGACGCGCGCCCGTCGACGATGACCGAGCACACCGCGACGACCTCGGTCAGGTCCGGGTGCGCGGCGACCGCGGCGTCGAGGACGTCACCGACCAGCGGCCCCGTCTCGAGGGTCTCCTCGGCGACGCCGGCGGCCGCGCGGGCACCGGCCCAGTAGCGCACCGTCACCGGTCTCACAGCCCGGCGATTCGGGTCCGTCACGCTCGCATCCACCTATCCTGTGCGGGATGGCCCAACTCCTGCTGCTGACCAACGCCTTGGCGCCAAGCGCCGAGGTGCTGCCAGCACTGGGCCTGCTGAGCCACCATGTTCGCATCCTCCCGGCGGAGCCGACGGCCCTCATCGACGCACCCCCGGCCGAGGCGGTCCTCGTCGACGCGCGTCGTGAGCTCGCGATGGCCCGCTCGCTGTGCCGCGTCATCCGCACGACCGGGTTGTCCGTGCCGCTCTTCGCCGTCCTCACCGAGGGTGGGCTGGCCGGGCTGACGCCGGAGTGGGGCATCGACGACGTCTTCCTCGACACGGCCGGCCCGGCGGAGGTCGAGGCGCGGCTCCGGCTCGCGATCGCCCGCGCCCTCGACGTCGACGGCGAGGAGGACGAGGTCCGCATCACCGCGGGCGCCCTCGTCATCGACGAGGCGACCTACTCCGTGCGGCTGCGCGGGGTGGTGCTCGACCTCACCTACAAGGAGTTCGAGCTGCTCAAGTACCTCGCGCAGCATCCCGGCCGCGTCTTCACGCGCGCGCAGCTGCTGCAGGAGGTCTGGGGCTACGACTACTTCGGCGGCACGCGCACCGTCGACGTGCACGTGCGCCGGCTGCGCGCCAAGCTCGGCTCGGACCACGAGAGCCTCATCGGCACGGTGCGCAACGTCGGCTACCGGTTCGTGCCCGAGGAGGCCGAACCCGAGACGGCGACCTCGTGACGGCGCTGGCGGGCGTGCGACTCGAGACGTCGTCCTCGCTGGACGCCTCCGTGGTCGGCGCGGTGCGCGACGTGGTGGCGCGGGCGGCGGCGGTCGACGGGGTGGAGGCGATCTCGGAGGCGTTCGCCCTCGCGCTCGACTCGCCGCATGCGTCGGTCACCCACACCGTCGCGTATGCCGGTGGGTCGCCTTCCGTGCTCGGGTATGCCGTCCGCGACGATTCCGGGTCGGCGGAGCTCGTCGTGGACCCGGAGTCGCGTCGGCGCGGGGTCGGGCACGCGCTCCTGGATGCGCTGCTCGAGGGTGGCGCGACGGGGGTGTGGGCGCACGGCGACCTGCCCGCGGCTCGGGCGCTGGCGGGGACGGCCGGGCTCGTCCCGACGCGCGAGCTGCACGTCATGTCGCGACGGGTGCAGCCCGGCGACGAGGTGGATCCCGTTCTGCCGCAAGGGTTCGCGGTCCGGACGTTCGAGCCGGGGAGGGACGAACAGGCGTGGCTGGCCGTCAACGCCGCCGCATTTGCGTCGCACCCGGAGCAGGGCTCGATCACGCTCGCGGACCTGCGTGACCGGATGTCGCAGCCGTGGTTCGACGCGGCGGGCTTCTTCCTCGTCGAGGACACGACGGTGACCGGCGACGACGGCCGGCACCCACTCGCCGCCTTCCACTGGACCAAGAGGGAACCCGGATCACACAACGGGCCGGGCCACGCTCGAGACGGCGACGAAGGAGCCGGCACCGCACGGCCGGGCCCCGCTCGAGACGGCGACGAAGGAGCCGGCACGAGTGGGGAGGTGTACGTCGTGGGCGTGCACCCGGCATACCAAGGACGCGGGCTGGCCGGACCGCTCACCGGGCTCGGCACGGCATACCTCGCCCGTCAGGGCGTCGAGACGATCGAGCTCTACGTCGACGGCGACAACACGCGCGCGCTGGCGACCTATCGGCGGGCCGGGTTCGAGGATGCCGCGCTGCACGTCGTCTACGGCAGGGTCACCGGGGCGGGCACCGTCGCGCCGTAGAGTGGCCCGGTCCATCCGAGGGAACCCGCGAGGGAGTGCACGTGTCCGACCATCGGCCCGACGACGCCGAGAGCGACCCGGTCAACGCCGCCGCCTCCCCGGAAGCGACCCCCGAGTCGGATCCGGTCGCCGACCCGGCGTCGGCCGTCCCGGTTCGCGACAACGTCGCCCGCAACAGCGCGATCATGGCGATCGGCACGTTCGGGTCCCGCATCCTCGGCTTCGTCCGGACGGCCATGCTCACCGGCATCGTCGGTGTCAACGCCCTCACCGCCGACTCGTTCAGCGTCGCGAACTCGCTGCCGACCCAGCTCTACGTCCTCATCAACGGCGGCCTGCTGTCCGCCGTGCTCATCCCGCAACTGACCAAGGCGATGCTCCGCAAGGACGGGGGCCAGGACTTCAGCGACCGGCTCATCACCCTGTGCCTGCTCGTCCTCGCAGGCACGACCGTCGCCTCGCTCGCCGCGGCACCATGGATCGTCCGTCTGCTCACGGACAACGAGGACGAGGCCTTCCTGTCGCTGACGACGAAGTTCGCGTTGCTCTGCCTGCCGCAGATCTTCTTCTACGGGCTCTACTCCGTGCTCGGGCAGGTGCTCAACGCGCGCGGCAACTTCTCCGCATACGCGTGGGCGCCCGCCTGGGCCAACGTCATCCAGATCGCGGGGCTCGCCTGGTTCATCGTCGAGTGGGGCCAGCAGACCTCCTTGCAGGACTGGTCCGCGGAGATGATCTGGGTGCTCGCCGGCTCGACGACGCTCGGCATCGTCGTGCAGGGCGTCGGACTGGTCGTGCCGCTCGTGAAGTCGGGCTTTCGCTACCGCCCCCGGTTCGGGTGGCGCGGCCACGGCTTCCGTGACCTCTCGCGGATGGCCATGTGGACGATCGCCGCCCTGCTCATCTCGCAGGCCTACGGCTTCCTCAGCACCTACACGAACAGCTCCGGCGCCGCGCGCGCCGACAACGTGCCCGGCAACTACGCCCAGGCGCTCGCCTACGGCCTCTACATCCTCCCCCACTCGATCATCACGATCTCGCTCATCACCGCGCTCTTTCCGGCGATGTCCCGTGCCCACGAGCAGGGGGACCTGGCCGCGATGCGCCGCCAGGTCGTCAACGGGCTCAAGACTCCGTCGGTGCTGCTCATCCCCGCGACCGCGGCGCTGCTCGCCCTGGGGCGGCCGATCGCGGCGACGCTCTTCCCCGGCTCCGCCTACGACGCGGACCTGGGCATCGACGACGCCGCCGACGTCGGCCTCATCATGGGCATCATGGGGATCGGCCTCGTGCCCTTCGGGATCACGGCGCTCAAGCAGCGCTACTGCTTCGCCCGCGGCGACGGCAAGATGAACTTCTGGACGGTCGTCGTCCTCATGGCCGGCAACGCTCTCGGCTGTGTCGTCGCCCTCCTCTGGTCCGCGCCCGAGTACGTCGTCATGACCGTCGCCGCCGGGGCGAGCATCTCGAACTTCGTCGCCGCTGCGGTCTTCATCGTGATCGCGCGACGCCAGCTCGGCGGTCTCGGTATGAGCAGCGTGGTCCGGTTGTGGGTCCGCCTTGTCCTCGTGTGCGCAATCGGTGGCGTGGCCGCGTGGGGCATCGCGACGTTGGTCGCCGACCCCGGCGACGCCTGGGTCACGCAGGCCCTCGCGGTCGCGGCGGGCCTGCTCGCGCTGGGCCTCGTCTACCTCGCAGGCGCGCGGCTCCTGCGCATCCGCGAGGTCGACGAACTGCTCGCCCCGATCCTGCGCCGCGTCCGCCTCGCCCGCTGAGGACGAGACAGACCGTCCCCAACTCACCGATTGGGTGACTTGGGGACGCCGGGGGTCGGTCAGACCGTCCCGAACTCACCAATTGGGCCGGTTAGGGACGCCGGGGGTCGGTCGGACGGTCCCGAACTCACCAATTGGGTGACTTAGGGACGCCGGGGGACGTCGGAGTCGGCCGGCTCGCCACCGGGGTGGTAGGCCGCCTCGGGGTCGTAGTACCGGTGGAACTTCCGGTCGTAGGACACCCCGGCAGCGAGGATCTTGGCCCACCGCAACGGGTGGCGTTCGGCCTTGTAGTGCAACGGGTTCCGCAGCCCACCGGCCTTGATGACGCGCTGGGTGCGAGTCCACAGGTCGGGGTGGCGCTCGAGTGCCCACTTGACCGTGCGCACCGGCACGACCGAGTACACCGTCTCGGTGTCGGCCTCGACGAGCTCGACGTCCTCCGGCAGGGAGTCGTTGACGTACTCGTCGACGTACCACGTCACCGGGTTGAAGCCGGTGCCCGTGACGTAGTAGTTCGAGCGGCCGAGCCGCGGGTTGAGCTCGAAGAACTTCGTCTTCCCGTCGCGCGGGTCGTACTTGAGGTCGAAGTTGGCGTAGCCGACCCACTTCAGCTCGGCGAGCAACCGCACCGCCTCGTCGACGATCGCGCGGTTCTGCCCGGTGAGGATCGCCGCCGGCACGCCGAGAAGACCGGGCGCGTGCTCCTCGATGAGGGTGCGGCCGTAGGAGGCGAACCGGACGCGAGAGTCCTTGTCGCAGTAGCAGGTCAGGATCCGCATGCCGGTGTCGTCGCCGGGGATCGTGTCCTGGACGAGCAGGGTCTCGCGGTAGCCGGCGCCCTGGATCTTGGCCACGAGCTCGCGCAGCTCGGCCGGCGTTGACACGGAGTGCACCTTGGCCTGCCCCGCGAACTTCACGGCGTTCCACGCCGCGGGCGCGGTCGGCTTGACGATGAGCGGGTAACCGTCGCTGGGGATGTCGGCGGTGTCGATGTCGTATGCCGGGTCGCCGAGGTCGATGAGGAAGGTCTCCGGGGTGGTCACCCCGGCCCGCTCCGCGACCTCGGCGAAGGTGTGCTTGCGGGTCGCGATGGCGAGGGTGGCCGCATCCGGGTACGGGACGGCATACGAGTCATCGAGACGCTCGCGCGCGACGGCGAGCGAGTCGACGAGCGCGTCGGAGGTCGCGAGGACGATCTTCTTCTGCGGCAGCGAGGCGAACGGCTCACCGAGCAGGGTGTTGGCGAGGACGTCGGGGTCGAGACCGTTCTTGACGGGGACGACCTCGAGGATCGCGGAGTTCTCGACGACCCACGACGTCGCGCCGGTGACAACGAGGGAACGCACGCCGTAGGCCTCGTGGAAGGCGCGCACGAGCGAGTAGCCGCCGACGTGGGCGCCGACGATGACGGGCACGAACGGCTGCTCGGCGATGGAGGCATAAGTCTTGGGGGACAACGGGATTCGGGCCTCTCAGCGACGCTTGTAGACGCGGACGACGAGGTCGATGAGTCGACCGGACAGGGGACGGAGGCGCTTGGTGAACTCACCGGCATACTCGCGCCGCTCGGGGTTCCACTGCTTCTTGAACTCCTCGAGCCCCTCGGAGGCGTCGATGCCGCCGAAGTCGAACGTCGTCACGCCCTTGGCCGCCGCATCCTGCATGATCCGCCAGACCATGAGGTAGTTCGGGCGCAGGTTGCGGTAGTCGTCGGACGACGCGGCATACAGGTAGGACCCGCGCGTGCCGCACGTCGCGAAGACGGAGCCGGAGAGGTACTGCCCGTCCGGGTGCTTCGCGTGCGCGGCCTCGTACTCGGCGATGGAGGCCTCGTTCTTGGCGACGCTCTCCTCGAGGCCGGCGACCTGGCGGTCGGCCTTCTCGGAGGGGTACTTCTCGCGCTTGGCCCGGGCCTTCTCGAGCTGCTGGGTGAGGTCGGCGACCTTGGTGCGCGCGGACTCGGCGGCGGCGCCGTGGTCGAGCTTGACGAGCGAGATGACGATGTCGTCGGTGGGCGAGAGCACGTCGTAGAGCGTCGTGAAGTACTCCATGCTGCGGATGCCGAAGCCGTCGCGCTGGCCGGTGACCTTCATGAGCTCGTAGAACGCGGGGATCTTGTCGCGGCCGACCGACTCGTAGACGAGGCCGGACTTCTCACCCTTGCGGATCGACTGGCGGGTGCTCTGCGACAAGCCGGCGAGCAGGCCGTCGAGGTCGGAGATGCCGGTGACCATGCGCAGCGCGGGCTGCGCGAGCGTCTTGGCCGCGTCGTCGCCGGGGTCGGTGCGCTCGAAGCCGCGCGACTCCAGCGCCGGGCGCACGTCGGGGTCGTCGATGCGCACGGCCGGGTCGAGGCGCAGCAGCACGCCTCGGTTCGCCTTGGCGACGCACGTCACCTCGGCGAGGAGGGCGTCGACGCTCTCGCCGTCCGCCCAGTCGACGACGAACCCGCGCGGGCAGTAGGCGAGCGCCATCGGCAGGACCGGCGCGCGACGGAAGAGGATGAGCGCCGCCCCGGTCACCTCGTCGGCGCCGTCCGGTCCGGCACCCTTACGGCCGACGGCGACGGTCTTCCACGTCCAGCCCGTGTGCACCTTCTCGCGGCCCCACGGGGTCGTCTGCATGAGGTGACCGTTCGGGTGGTCCCGTACGAAGTCGTCGTGCTCGCGATCAGTGAGGTCGAGGGCGACGAGTGCCACAAGGCTCCTAGGTGAGGCCGGTCAGGAATCGCCTCGGAGTCTATAGGCCACCGTCGACCGCCTCGGTCCATGTATCATTTGATACATGGACGCTGTGACTGCCCCATCCACGGCCGACCCGGCTGACCTGTGGGAGGTCGTCGCCGACGTCACTTCGTGGCCCGCCGAGCTCGAGACCTTCACCTCGGTCACCCTGTCGGACGACTCCCCCGTGCCGTCCGGAGTGGGAGCGCGGTATGCCGTCCGGCAGCCGGGGCTGGCCGCTGCGGTCTACGAGGTGACCGAGTGGGATCCCGGACACTCCTTCACCTGGGTGGCCCGTGCACCGGGTGTCGTCACGACCGCGACACACTCGGTCACGCCGTCGTCCACCGGGTCGACCCTGACTCTGGGGCTCGGCTGGACCGGGCTGCTGGCACCGATGGTGAGACTGCTGGCCGGAGGCCGCGCCGAGCGCATGGTCAGGTACGAGGCCGACACCCTCGCGCGCCTGGCGGACCACCGTGAGTGAATGACGGGGTGAGCGAACAGCGCGACGCCCTGCTCGCCCGGGTCGTGGACTACTACGCCGAGCACGGCGTCAGGGACACCAGCCTGCGCACCCTCGCGGCCGGGATCGGGACGAGCCAGCGCATGCTGCACCACCACTTCGGCAACCGGGCCGACGTCCTGACCGCGGTCATCGACGCGATCGCTGGCAGTCAGGCCGAGCAGATCCGCGACCTCTTCGCTCGTGAGCAGGACCCCTTCGAAGCGGGACGACGGAACTGGGTCGACACCCTGGCCGGTGCGGAGAAGTTCGGCGCACTGTGGTTCGAGTTGGCGACGCACGCCATGCGAGGTGAGCCTTATGCCGCCGACCTCGGCAGGGTCATGGTCGAGACGCAGCTGCGCGAGTTCACCAGGGTCTACGCGACCCGCACCGAAGCCACCACCGCCGCACACCTTGCCCGACTGACTCTGGCCGTCGGCCAAGGGCTCGTCTTCGACTACCTCATCGACCGGGACCGCGACGCCGCGGACGCCGCCGTCCTGCACTTCACCGAGATGGTGCGTCGCGAGCTTGCAGCTCCCGGCAACCCGTAGTCAGCCCACGGCACCTTCCCGGCTCACTCCTCAGTCGTCCACGGGTCGATGCACTCGACGCCCAGAGGTTCGAAGTGGCGCACGTTGCGCGTCACGACGCTCATCCCCTGCGCCTCGGCCACCGCGGCGATGAGCGCATCATCGAGTGGCGCATGTTCGGGCACGCGATAGGTGGCGAGGACTCTGGCGGCGCCGAGGTCGAACGGAAGGACGCGGCCTGCGAACGCGGGGAGGACCCGCTCTTCGAACCAGCGTCGCAGCACGGCGCCCTGGGTGCGATCCGACCGCTCTCGGGCGACGATCCCCCGCTCGATCTCACTCATCGTCGTCGCCGTGACGAACTGGTCGCGCACCGGGACCTGCCCCGCCCACCGCTCGACCGCCGGGTGACGGCCACGGATGCGCAGGGCCGATACGACGTTGGTGTCGAGCACGTACTCCCGCTGCTCGCGTGGCGTCACAGTTCCGGGGTGCGAGCCGACAGGCCGAGCCGCTCGGGCTCGAACTCGATTTCCGCACCTTCGTCACTGGCGAGGAGGTCCACCAGGGTCGCGGGCTCCTCGTCGAGCGCGGCCGCCAGAATCCTGCGGGCCTCTGCCTCGACGGAGGAGTGCTGCTGCTCGGCCCGCGCCTTGAGGGCCGCCTTGGTCCCCGAGGGCAGGTTCCGGATCAAGATCTGCTCCATGCCGACCACCTCCGATATCGCAACAACGATATCACGCCTGTTCCTGCACGCACCTCTGCTCCCGGGTGATGACGAACTCCGCGACGTCCTCGGTGGGGACCGGCAGGTCGTGGACCTCGCGCAGGTGGTGCACGAAGGACGCGGGCACCGGCCACAGCCCCTCCGGGAGCCAGCCGAGCCGGTCGGCGACCTCGTCGTCACCGAGTCCCGGGAGCGGCCACCGAGTCACGACGCCGTCCCGACCGATCCCCCGCAACATCCAGATCCCGGACTCCTCGGCGACCACCGTGCTCACCGGCGCCGGGTCCGGAAGGCGCGCGGCCGGCATACCGGCGTGCGACCGTCGGCTGCGCCGGCGCGGCGGCACCGGTGGAGGCGGTTCCGGCACACGCACCGGGCGACGGAACCACAGCACGAGGAAGACCGTCTCGAGGACCGCCACCGCCGAGAAGAAGAGCGTGATGCCGGGGCTGTCGGGCAGGTCACCGCGGACGAGATCGCCGACACCGAAGCCGGCGGTGAGGTAGGGGAACGCCCACATCGCTTGGGCGAACCTCGACGGCAGCGCGTCCAGCAGACGGCGGCGCGGGCGCGCCCTCCACTCCTCCAGCCACCGCATGCGGGCGATTCTCCACCGTCCGAGCGAGGGTTACGCTGAATCGGTGCGGAACGAACCGGTCGGGATCCTCGGCGGCATCGGCCCGATGGCCACCGTCTACTTCATGCAGCGCATCATCGCGATGACCGACGCCAGCCGCGACCAGGACCACGTCGACATGCTCGTGTGGAACCACGCGAGCATCCCGGACCGGACGGCATACCTCCTCGGCAGCAGCGACGAGAACCCCGGACCGGTCATGGCGCAGGACGCGCGCGAGCTCGAGCAGGCCGGCGCGCGGTTCATCGCGATCCCGTGCAACACCGCCCGCGCCTTCCTCGACGAGGTCCGCGAGGGCGTCGACATCGAGGTCCTCGACATCGTCGGCGAGACCGTGTCCGCCGCGCAGGCCGCGGTGCCGGGACTGACGACGCTCGGCATCCTCGCGACCGACGGCACGCTGCGCTCGCGGATCTACCACGACACGGCGACCCAGCGCGGGCTCACGCCGGTCGAGCCCGACGACGACGTGCAGAAGGACGTCATGGCGATGATCTACGACGGGGTCAAGGCCGGTATGCCGGTCAGTCGCGACCGCGTCGACGCTGCGGTCGCCCATCTTCGCGCCAAGGGGGCGCAGGCGATCGTGCTCGGGTGCACCGAGCTGTCGGTGCTGCGCACCGATGTCGGGCTGGACGACGCCGACGTGGTGGACTCCCTTGACGCGCTGGCCGCCCGCACCATCGAGCTCGCCGGGGGGCGGCTGCGATGACGCATACAGCACGGGCTGCCCGGCACACCACCAGTCACTCCCGTCCCACCGACCGTTCAATTGGTGACTTTTTCCCGGGGCGGCACGGCGTTCAATGGGTGACTTTTTCTCGCGGAGCGTGCGCGTCTTCTCCTGTTCACCTGACGCTGCCACGATGAGGACATGACGCCTTCGACCAGCGCCACCGCCGCAGCCGAGACGACCGGAGTCGACGAGCAGGACCCCTCCGCCCAGCCCGAGAAGCCGGGCGGGGACGCCGACAAGGTCGTCAAGGAGGTCTCGATCGCGAGCGCGTCGGCGGCCGAGGCACGCGCCGCCCAGCCGCGCGCCGCGAACGGCCGGTTCGTGCGCACGGGTGCGAGCGGCGGCAGCGTCGCGCTCGTCGACGCCGAGGGGCTGCCGGCCGACCGGTTCCTCGACCGCGAGATCTCCTGGCTGCAGTTCAACGAGCGCGTCCTCCAGCTCGCCGCCGACGAGAACGTGCCGCTCCTCGAGCGCGCCCGGTTCCTCGCGATCTTCACCTCGAACCTCGACGAGTTCTTCATGGTGCGCGTCGCCGGCCTCAAGCGGCGCATCGCGACCGGCCTCGCCGTCCGCTCGGCCTCGGGCCTCGAGCCGCGGGAGGTGCTCGAGCAGATCTCGGCCGTGAGCCACGAGCTGCTCGACCTGCAGGCCAAGGTCTACGACGAGCTCGTGCAGCCGGCGCTCGAGGAGGAGGGCATCCAGATCGTCCGCTGGGACGAGCTCTCCGACGACGAGCGCGACCAGCTCGGTGAGCTCTTCACCGAGCGGGTCTTCCCGGTGCTCACCCCGCTCGCCGTGGACCCGGCACACCCGTTCCCCTACATCTCCGGGCTCTCGCTCAACCTCGCCGTGCTGCTGCGCAACCCCAAGACCGAGAAGGAGCACTTCGCCCGGGTCAAGGTCCCGCCGCTGCTGCCACGGCTGCTGCGCGTCGGTGAGAACGACCCCGCCGGTGACGTCTACGACGTGCGGTTCGTGCCGCTCGAGGACGTCATCGCCGCCCACCTCGACCAGCTCTTCCCCGGCATGGAGGTGCACGAGCACTACACCTTCCGCGTCACCCGCAACGAGGACCTCGAGGTCGAGGAGGACGACGCCGAGAACCTCCTCACGGCCCTCGAGAAGGAGCTGACCCGCCGCCGCTTCGGCCCGCCGGTTCGGCTCGAGGTCGATCGCGAGATGGACGACCACGTCATGGACCTGCTCGTGCGCGAGCTCGGCGTCTCGGCCTCCGAGGTCTACCGCCTCCCGGCGCCGCTCGACCTGCGCGGGCTCAACATCATCGCCGACCTCGAACGCTCCGACCTGCACTACCCGGCGTTCGTCGCCCGCACCAACAGCGACCTCGCGCCGACCGAGAGCGCCAAGGCCCGCGACCTCTTCGCGAGCATCCGCAAGCAGGACGTCCTCCTGCACCACCCCTACGACTCGTTCTCGACGTCGGTGCAGGCGTTCATCGAGCAGGCCGCCGCGGACCCGGCCGTCCTCGCGATCAAGCAGACGCTCTACCGCACGAGCGGTGACTCCCCGATCATCGACGCCCTCATCGACGCCGCCGACAGCGGCAAGCAGGTCCTCGCGGTCGTCGAGATCAAGGCCCGCTTCGACGAGCAGAACAACATCTCGTGGGCTCGCAAGCTCGAGCGCGCCGGCGTCCACGTCGTCTACGGCATCGTCGGGCTCAAGACGCACTCCAAGCTCAGCCTCGTCGTGCGCCAGGAGGAGGACGGGCTGCGCCGCTACTGCCACATCGGCACCGGCAACTACAACCCCAAGACGGCGCGCATCTACGAGGACTTCGGCCTCCTCACCGACGACCCGCAGGTCGGCGACGACCTCACCAAGCTCTTCAACCAGCTCTCGGGGGTCGCGCCGCGCAGCAAGTTCAAGCGCCTGCTCGTCGCGCCCCGGTCGGTGCGCACCGGCCTCATCGAGCGCATCGAGGGCCAGATCGAGCGGGAGCAGGCCAAGAAGGGCACCGGCTACATCGGCATCAAGGTCAACTCGATCGTCGACGAGCAGGTCATCGACGCGCTCTACCGCGCCTCGCGCGCCGGGGTGAAGGTCGACCTGTGGGTCCGTGGCATCTGCGCCGTGCGGCCAGGCGTCGAGGGCCTGTCGGAGAACATCACCGTGCACTCGATCCTCGGCCGGTTCCTCGAGCACTCGCGGGTCTTCCTCTTCGGCACCGGCGACGACCTCGAGGCGTGGATCGGCAGCGCGGACATGATGCACCGCAACCTCGACCGCCGTGTCGAGTGCCTCGTTCGGCTCACCGACCCGCGCCACCTCGCCGACCTCTCCGACCTCATGCGCAAGGGCATGAGCGGCGACTACTCGCACTGGTCGCTCTCCGGCGACGGCCGCTGGAGTCGGCACCACCTCGATAGCGAGGGTGAGCCGCTCGCCGACGTGCAGAGCTCACTCATCGAGATGCACGCGAAGCGCCGACGCAAGGCCAGGCGGCGCTGAGCACGCAGGCCCGCGCCCAGGCCATCCCCGCGGCAGGGACGTTGCCGTGGCGGGTGCGCAGGGGTGCGCTCGAGGTCGCGCTCGTCCACCGGCCGAAGTACGACGACTGGTCCTGGCCCAAGGGCAAGCTCGACCCGGGCGAGGACTGGGCCGGAGCCGCCGCGCGAGAGACGTTCGAGGAGACCGGTCTGGAGGTGCGGCTCGGACGACCCCTGCCGGAGGCCCGCTACCTCGTCCTGACGAAGTCGGGCCACCCCGCGGACAAGGTCGTGCGCTACTGGGCGGCCTCGGTCACGGGAGGTGACGGGCGCCTCGAGAACGAGATCGACGCCGTCGAGTGGCTCGAGGTCGGCGAGGCTCACGACCGTCTCGACTACGCGCACGACCGCGTGCAGCTGCGCGCCCTCGTCCGTGCCCACGGTGACGGAGCGCTCGAGACGTGGCCGCTCGTCATCGTCCGGCACGCCAAGGCACTCGCGCGCTCGGACTGGGACGGCGACGACCGCAAGCGCCCGCTCGAGGCGCGCGGCCGCGAACGCGCGGACGCGCTCGTGCCGGTGCTCACGGCATACGGGATCACACGGATCCTCACGTCACCGTCCGCGCGGTGTCTCGACACGATTGGTCCG
Source organism: Knoellia remsis (assembly GCF_003002895.1). Classification (GTDB taxonomy): domain Bacteria; phylum Actinomycetota; class Actinomycetes; order Actinomycetales; family Dermatophilaceae; genus Knoellia; species Knoellia remsis. The sequence continues at coordinate 72,052 of NZ_PVTI01000014.1, forward strand.
TATGCCGTGTCCGCGGGCATCGAGCCGCGCGCCAAGCGAGGGTTGTCCGAAGAAGGGCATGACGCGGCGCCGGAGAAGGCCGGCGAGCACGTCGAGCGGCTGCTCGCGCGTGGCGAGCCGGCGGCACTGTGCACGCACGGCCCGGTCATGGCCGCGGTCATGGACGTGCTCTCGCCGCTGCTCGAGCTGACCGGCGAGGGTGCCGTCGAGATGCTGGAGCGGTTCGTCGAGGCCCGCGACGAGAACCTCGCCAAGGGTGAGGCCCTCGTGTGCCACGTCGCCGGCACGGGCGAGGACGCGCGCATCGTCGCTGTTGAGCGTCACCTGCCGTGACCTGACTGTTACTTGAACTTCGCGTCAGCCAATGGCCGAGCAGCGTTCACGCCGCGTTCACCCCGCACGGGCCGACCGGTCACCGGCTCTCCTTACCTTCGATGACGTCGGGCGCCGATGCTCGGCTCCGAAACGTCGGGCGCCGATGCTCGGCACCGATCCCCTGCTCTTCTTCGAGAGGTTCTGCACAGTGAAGATTCAGCGTCTCGGCGCGATGGCGTCCCTCGCCCTCGTCGGCTCGATTGCCCTGGCCGGCTGCGGCTCCGACAACACCAGCGACACGACGGACAGCGGCTCCGGCGACAACGCCTCCAGCGCGTCGGCCGACTGCTTCGAGGGCACTCTGAACGCCGAGGGTTCCTCCGCCCAGAAGAACGCCTTCGAGGAGGTCGCCGCCGGCTACAAGGCCAAGTGCAGCGGCGCCCAGGTCAACTACAACCCGTCGGGCTCCGGTGCGGGCATCAAGCAGTTCATCGCCGGTCAGGTCGACTTCGCCGGTTCCGACTCCGCGCTCAAGACCGAGCCCAAGGACGGCGTCGTCGAGGCCGAGGCCGCGGCGAAGGCCTGTGGCTCCCCCGCGTGGAACCTCCCCATGGTGACCGGCCCCATCGCCATCGCCTACAACCTCGAGGGCGTCGACAAGCTCGTCCTCACGCCCGCCGTGGCCGCCGACATCTTCTCCGGCAAGATCACGACGTGGAACGACCCGAAGATCGCAGCGATCAACGAGGGCGTCGAGCTCCCGGCCACGCCGATCAAGCCGTTCTTCCGCTCGGACGAGTCGGGTACGACGGAGAACTTCACCAAGTACCTCAAGGCCGCTGCCCCGGAGAACTGGGCCGGCGAGCCGGCGAAGTCGTGGACCGGCAAGGGTGAGGGCAAGGCCAAGTCGGCCGGTGTCGCCGAGGGCGTCAAGTCCACCCCGGGTGGCATCACCTACGTCGAGTGGAGCTACGCCAAGGACAACGACCTCGGCGTCGCCCAGGTCGACAACGGCGCGGGCGCCGTCGAGCTGAACTCGGAGTCGGTCGGCAAGGCGGTCGCCACCGCTGAGCAGACCGGCACGGGCAACGACCTCGCCCTCAAGCTCGACTACGCGACGAAGGAGCCGGGTGCCTACCCGATCAACCTCGTCACCTACGAGATCGTGTGCTCGAAGGGCAAGGACGCCGAGAAGCAGAAGAACATCAAGGCCTTCCTCAAGTACTTCGCCTCCGAGGAGGCCCAGAAGACCATCGAGGAGATCGGCTACGCGCCGCTCCCGGCCGAGGTCGAGAAGAAGGTCCAGACCGCCATCGACGCGATCTCCTGATCGCGTCAGGGTTGACCGGACACGTTGACCACACGGTTGACTGAGGGGGTGGGGCCGCTCCGGCCCCACCCCCTCTCCCCGTGTCACGGGCCCTGCACGACGCGTCAGACCAGCACCGCCCGCTCCACCTTCACGACCCGCACTGCCGGCACCACCTGAGAGGAACGCCCTCCGTGTCATCGATCACCGGGCACAGCGTCACCGACGAGCTGCCCCACGACGACGGTCGCCCGCCGCTCGACGCCGACAAGGCCGGGACCGGTCGCCTCGGCGACCGCATCTTCGGCGGTCTCGCCACCGGGTCCGGCATCTTCGTCATCGCGCTCGTCACCCTCGTGGGCGTCTTCCTCATCGCCCAGGCTGTGCCGTCGCTGCTCAACAACAACGCGAACTTCCTCACCTCGCGCGAGTGGGTGCCGAGCGGTACCGATCCCCGCTTCGGCATCGTCGACCTGCTCTGGGCGACCGTCGTCACCTCGATCATCGCCATGCTCATCGCCGTGCCGCTCGGGGTGTCGGTCGCGCTGTTCATCACGCAGTACGCCCCCTCGTGGCTGAGCAGGCCCGCGGCGGCCCTCGTCGACCTGCTCGCGGCCGTGCCCTCGATCGTCTACGGCTTCTGGGGCCTGAAAGTCGCTGGTGACTACTTCCAGCCGGTCGCGAAGTTCACCGACACCGTCCTCGGGTGGCTCCCGTTCTTCGAATGGGGTGGTCGTCCCAGCGCGAAGAGCACCTTGGCGTTCGCCGGAATCATCCTCGCCATCATGATCCTCCCCATCGTCACGGCCATCTCGCGTGAGGTCTTCAGCCAGGTGCCCACGGCGCACAAGGAGGGCGCCCTCGCGCTCGGCGCCACGAAGTGGGAGATGATCCGGACCGCGGTCCTGCCGTTCGGCAAGCCGGGGGTCATCTCGGCGGCGATGCTCGGCCTCGGTCGCGCCCTGGGTGAGACCCTCGCGGTCACCCTCCTGCTGTCGGCACTCAACCCGAGCGCTCCGTTCTCGTTCTCGATCTTCGGTGGTGGCGAGACCTTCGCGTCCCGGATCGCCAACGACGCCGGTGAGTTCGACTCGCCGCAGAAGACCGGCGCCTACATCGCTGCCGGACTCGTCCTCTTCATCCTCACCTTCATCGTCAACGCGGCGGCCCGGGTCGTCATCGAGCGCCGGAAGGCCTTCACCGAATGAGCACCCTCACCACGGTCGACGACGCGACCGCACCCCAGACACGTGTTGACGGCAGCTTCGGCGGCAAGTCCAGCGGCCGGGCGTTCAAGGACCAGCTCGCGCGGGTCGTCATGTGGACGGCGTTCTTCGTCGCCCTCATCCCCCTCGTCTGGATCCTGGCGGCCACCTTCGTCAAGGGCGGCCGAATGCTGCTCGACATCGACTGGTGGACCGTATCCCAGTCCGGCATCACCGCACGCCGCGAGGGCGGCGGCGCCGTCCACGCCATCCAGGGCACGCTCATCCAGGCCGGGGTCACGGCCCTCATCTCGGTGCCGATCGGCGTCCTCACCGCGGTCTACCTCGTCGAGTACGGTCGCGGCCGTCTCGCCAAGGCCGTCTCCTTCATGGTCGACATCCTCACCGGCATCCCGTCCATCGTCGCCGGCCTCTTCATCTACGCGCTGTGGGTCACGACGTTCAACTTCCAGCGGGTCGGCTTCGCCGTCTGCCTCGCCCTGACCATGCTCATGATCCCGACGGTCGTCCGGTCCACCGAGGAGATGCTCAAGCTCGTCCCCAACGAGCTGCGCGAGGCGTCCTACGCCCTCGGCGTGCCGAAGTGGAAGACGATCATGAAGGTCGTCGTCCCCACCGCCTTCTCCGGCATCGTCACCGGCATCCTGCTCGGCTTGGCCCGGGTCATGGGTGAGACCGCGCCACTCATCATCCTCGGGCCCTACACCCCGGTCATCGCGACGAACCTCTTCGACGGCCTCATGCCCACGCTGCCGACGATGATCTACCAGAACTACCCCGAAAGTCTGCAACCGTCTGTCGACCGGACCTGGGGTGCGGCGCTCACCCTGATCCTGATCATCTTCATCCTCAACCTCCTCGGCCGGTTCATCGGCCGCTTCAGCAAGGTGCGCAGCTGACGCGCGGCGCGCGAACGGCATACCGAACCCCTTAGAGAGAGAACAGAACCCAGCTCATGGCCAAGCGCATTGACGTCAAGGACCTCGACATCTACTACGGCGACTTCAAGGCCGTCGAGGGTGTCTCCCTCACGGTCGAGCCGCGATCGGTGACGGCCTTCATCGGCCCGTCCGGCTGCGGCAAGTCGACCGTGCTCCGCACCCTCAACCGCATGCACGAGGTCATCCCCGGCGGGCGCGTCGACGGCACGATCTCGCTCGACGACCAGGACCTCTACGCCTCGTCGATGGACCCGGTGGCCGTGCGCCGCACCGTCGGCATGGTGTTCCAGCGGCCGAACCCGTTCCCGACGATGTCCATCCGCGACAACGTCGCCGCCGGCCTCAAGCTCAACGGCGTGAAGAACAAGAAGCAGCTCGACGAGGTCGTCGAGAAGTCGCTCAAGGGCGCCAACCTCTGGAACGAGGTCAAGGACCGTCTCGACAAGCCCGGCGCCGGCCTCTCCGGTGGCCAGCAGCAGCGGCTCTGCATCGCCCGTGCCATCGCCGTCGACCCGCAGGTGCTGCTCATGGACGAGCCGTGCTCGGCGCTCGACCCGATCTCGACGCTCGCCATCGAGGACCTCATCAACGAGCTCAAGAGCAAGTACACCGTCGTCATCGTCACGCACAACATGCAGCAGGCGGCGCGGGTGAGCGACCAGACGGCGTTCTTCAACCTCAAGGCGACGGGCCAGCCGGGCCGTCTCGTCGAGGTCGACGACACGCAGAAGATCTTCTCCAACCCGACCGAGCAGGCCACCGAGGACTACATCTCGGGCCGCTTCGGGTGACCCGCGTTCCCCCGGGCGGCCTGGCAGGGACCGGCCCGGGGGGACGCGTCCGAGGGCGCGCTGTGCCGAAGGGGGGCACAGCGCGCCCTCTCTTGTGCCTCGGTGCTCGACTCGTCCCTCGGTGCGTCAGTCGTCACTGGTCCTTTCCTGCGTCACTCGCCCCTTGGCGCGTGACTCGTCCCTCCATATGGGGACGACTCACCACGCAAGGGACAGCTCGTGCGGGGCAGGGCAGCCGGCGACCAGCAACCAGGGTCAGCCAGACTCAGCCAGGGCCAGCCAGCCGCGAGGGCTCAGAGGCCGACGGCGACCTTGAGGACGAGGAACACCAGCGCCGCCACCAGCCCCGCCCCGGGGAAGGTGAAGATCCACGCCCCGACGATGTTCTTGGCCACGCCCCACCGGACCGCCTTGAGCGACTTCGTCGAGCCGACGCCCATGATCGCCGAGGTGATGGCGTGCGTCGTCGAGATCGGGGCACCCGTCGCCGTCGCGGCATACAGCACCGCGGCCGCCGTCGTCTCCGCGGCGAAACCCTGCGGCGGGTCGAGGTGGATGATGCGGCGGCCGAGCGTACGCATGATCCGCCACCCACCGGCATACGTGCCGAGCGAGATGACCACCGCGGACATGACGAGCACCCACAACGGGATCGCCGCGCTGCCCTCCGAGTGGAAGCCGCCCACGGTCAGCGCGAGCACGACGACACCGGCGGTCTTCGCGGCGTCCTGCATGCCGTGCCCGAACGCCATCGCCGCGGCCGACACCGTCTGCGCGTAGCGGAAGCCGCGGTTGACCCGCCCCGGGTGCCCGCGCCGGAAGAGCCACAGGATCGCCGTCATGACGAGGTAGCCCACGACGAGCCCGACGATCGGCGAGGCGATCATCGGCAGGATGACCTTCTCGAAGACCTTGCCCCAGTGCACGACCGACGAGGCCGCGAGCGCCGCACCGCCGAGCCCGCCGATGAGGGCGTGAGAGGACGAGGACGGCAGTCCGAACCACCACGTGAGCATGTTCCACGAGATGGCTCCGACGAGGCCAGCTGCGCAGATCGTCAGGCCGACCGTGCCCGCGGGGGCGTCGATGATGCCGCTGCCGATCGTCGCGGCGACCTTGGTGCCGAAGAACGCGCCGAAGAGGTTGGCGACGGCCGCCATGGCGAGCGCGATGCGCGGCGTGAGGGCGCGCGTCGACACCGAGGTCGCGATCGCGTTGGCCGCGTCGTGGAATCCGTTGGTGTAGTTGAAGCCCATCGCCAGGGCGACGACAAGGGCAACCGGGATCCAGCTGTCCACGTGGGTCAGGACTCCTTGACGGCGATGCCCTCGACCTTGTGGGCCACGGTCTCGAAAGCGTCGGCGGCGGCTTCGAGCTCGTCGATGAGCTCCTTGTGCTTCATGACCGAGATCGGGTCGGCGCCCTCGGCGTTGAAGAGCTCGGCGAGCATGCGGCGGTAGGCCTTGTCGGCGGAGTTCTCGAGCCGGTTGATTTCGATCCAGTACTCGCTGAGGTCCTTCATCGAGCGCAGGCGGGGCATGGCCTCGACGGTGAGGTCGGCCATGCGCGAGAGGATCTCGACCTGCTTGGTGACACCCTGCGGGAGGTCGTCGATGCGGTAGAGCGCGACGAGGTCGGCGGCCGCCTCCATGTGGTCGACACAGTCGTCGAGCGCACTCGCGAGACCGTGGATGTCCTCACGGTCGAAGGGCGTGATGAACGAGGAGTTCACCTTGCGCAGCAGCTCGTGGGTCGCCTCGTCGGCGGAGGTCTCCACCTCGCTGAGGCGCTTGGCGATGAGCTCGCGCTCCTCCTGGCTCGTGGCGCCAAGGATCGCCGTGAGCTCCGCAGCTCCCTCGACGAGGTGCTTCGCGGACTGGGAGAACAGGTCGTAGAACCCGGTGTCCTTGGGGGTCAGGCTGAAGCCCACGGGAGCTGCTCCGAACGGCTCGAGATCAACTGTCGCGGACAAGGCTACGGCCTCCGGGCCAGATCCTCGTCATCGGTGGTTCACCCGATGTTTGCCGAGCTGTGTGAGTGGTACCGGACCGGGAGCGCCTCACGGCGCGTGGCCGCTCGTAGCGGCTGATTTTGGGACCCGGGGCTGCCGCGGTCCGGCACCACCGAAAGAGCCTAACGCGTGGTTGGGCGCGATGTGTTCCCGTCTCGTCGCGGTGGGTTGCGCAGGCTTCCGTATGCCGGCCGCGCGCCGTATGCCGTGCGCGCGCCTCGCGGGCGTGCCCTCGCTCCCGTCCCCAACCGTCCAATTGGGTGAGTTCGGGACACACCCCGCGCGCCTGGGTGTGGGAGTGCGGCTGTCCCTAACCGTCCAATTGGGTGAGTTCGGGACACACCCGTCCAATTGGGTGAGTTTTTCACGCGCCGGGCTCACTGGTCCCGTCCCGGTCCGTCCAATTGGGTGAGTTTTTCACGCAGGGGTCAGTCGAGCTCGCCGGCGCGCCAGAGGTGGGCGCTGGCGACGAGGTCCTCCCCCGTGCGCTGCATCGCCGCCCCGGACGAGGTGAGCGCACCCGCCGTCGCCGGGTCGGCGGCGGCGTCACGGTCGTGCGCCAGGTCGGCCCGTCCGGCGGCGATGACGGCGGCGAACGCGGCCGCCCGCTCGAGCGCCACGGCGAGGTCGCCGGCGAAGACCCCGGTGAGGATCTCGTCGGCCAGCGCCCGCACCTCGTCCGGCCCGGGCGGCTCGGCGACCCCCGCCACTGCGTGGGCGACGTCGGTGAACCGGATGCCTGCGGCGTACTGCCGGCTCGCCTCGACGGGCTGGCGGCGCACCCACTCACGCAAGGCATAGAGCCGCCACAGCGCGCCGGGCAGGCTGCGCGCGGGCCGCGACGCCCACAGGTCCGCGACGGTCGAGAGGCCGAGCTCGTCGACGAGCGCGACGAGCCTGGCGGTGACCTCGGGGTCGGCGACGGCCCGGCCGGTACCGACGAGCACGGCCGCCGTCTGGTGCGCGATCTCGGTGACCTCCGCCGGCCCGGGCAGGGTGCCGCCGTGGGCCTCGAGCTCGTCCGGCCCGAAGTGCACCGGGCGTCGGGGGACCTGGCGACCGTGATCTGTCACGCTGCCAGTCTCGCACCTGCGCCGGGCCCGCATAGCGTGGGCGCCATGACTGCGACAGGCGAGCACACGGCATACGAGACCCTGCTCTGGGAGGTCTCCGACGACGACATCCTCACCCTCACCCTGAACCGGCCGGACGCCCTCAACGCGTTCACGGTGACGATGGCGCGCGAGCTCGAGCACGCGTTCCGGCGCGTCAACGACGACGACTCGGTCGCGGCGGTCGTCGTGACGGGGTCGGGTCGGGCGTTCTGCGCGGGGATGGACCTCTCGCGCGAGGGCAACGTCTTCGGGCTCGACGAGTCGCTGTCGCCGACCCCGGAGGACATGAGGGAACGGCTCGACGACCCGGAGATCGCTGACGGCGTGCGCGACACCGGCGGCAAGGTGGCGCTCGCGATCTTCGACTGCACCAAGCCGGTCATCGCCGCCATCAACGGGCCCGCCGTCGGGATCGGCGCGACGATGACGCTGCCGATGGACGTGCGACTCGCGTCGTCGTCGGCGCGCGTGGGGTTCGTCTTCGGGCGGCTCGGCATCGTGCCCGAGGCGTGCTCGTCGTGGTTCCTGCCGCGGATTGTCGGGGTGCCGCGGGCGTTGGAGTGGACGCTGTCGGCGGACATCATGGCGCCGGAGGAGCTGCTGACGGCCGGGTTCGTGCGCGAGGTCGTCGAGCCGGAGGCGCTGCTCGAGACGGCCTACGCGCTGGCCCGCCGCTTCACCGCCGGTCGCTCGCGCGTCGGCACGGCGCTCGTGCGCCGGATGATGTGGCGCAACGCCGCGCTCCCCCACCCGCTCGAGGCGCACCGCGACGACTCGCTCGCGATGTGGTGGACGAGCGTGCACGACGGCAAGGAGGGCGTCGCGGCGTTCCTGGAGAAGCGGCCCGCCGAGTTCACGTCGTCGGCGTCGACGGACCTGCCGCCCTGGGTGTGAGCGGGGGCCGGAGCGGGCACAGTGAAGACATGGACCTCAACCGCTTCGTCGAGGCGCAGGACGCCCGCGGCACGTACGCGACAGCGCTCGCCGAGCTGCGTCGCGGTCGCAAGGCGAGCCACTGGATGTGGTTCGTCTTCCCGCAGGTCGCCGGGCTGGGTCGCAGTGACATGGCGCAGCGGTATGCCGTGTCCGACCTTGACGAGGCGCGCGCCTATCTCGCCGATCCCGTTCTCGGACAACGGCTTCGGGAGTCGTGCGAGACGCTGCTCGAGCTGACCGGCTCTGACCCCGTCGAGGTCTTCGGGACGACCGACGCGATGAAGCTGCGCTCGTCGATGACGCTGTTCGCCCGGGCCGCCGAGGCCGACCTCGACCGCGAGCTGTTCACCGGCGTCCTCGCGAAGTACTTCGACGGTCGCGAGGACGAGGCGACCCTCGAGCGGATCTGACGCGGACGGCATACACGACGCACGGCATACGGACACCCCCTAGGGTCGGCCCATGGACTGGCTGACGACGTGGTGGCAGGACGAGGTCGTCACGGGCCACAAGGGGCCGTTGCTGCTCGCGTTCGTCGCGTTCGTCGTGACCTTCGTGTCGACGCGAACGATCACACGGCTCATCCGGGCCGGGCGCGGACCGTTCCACAACGTCAGCAGCGGCGGGGTGCACCTGCACCACTCGACGCCGGGGATCGTGCTGCTCGTGACGGGCGCGTTCTGCGCGGTCGGGGCCGATGGGCGTGCGCCGCTCGACTACCTGGCGGCGGTGCTCATCGGCGTCGGGGCCTCGCTCGTGCTCGACGAGTTCGCGATGATCTTCCACCTGCAGGACGTCTACTGGACCCAGGAGGGGCAGCTCTCCGTCAACGTGGTCACCCTGTCGGCGGCGCTCGTCGGGCTCGCGGTCGTCGGGGTGTCGCCCGCTGATGTGCCGGGGCTGTCGGACCGGGCGACGGCGGTGCGCGGCGGGGTCACGGCACTGCTGCTCGTGCACGTCGCGTGCCTCGTCGTGACGGCACTCAAGGGGAAGTATCCGACGGCGCTCGTCGCGATCTTCCTCGCGCCGTTGTCCGCGTATGCCGCGGTGCGGCTCGCGCGCCCGACGTCACCGTGGGCGCGACGCTTCTACTCACCGACTCGGCGGGAGAAGGCGGCGGCTCGGGCCGAGGCGTTCGACCGGCGGTGGGGTCCGGTGCGGACGCGCTGGGACGACCTCATCGGGGGTGCCCCCTCCCAGCCGGACCCCGGGACTCCGGGCAGGTCCTGACCGGGCGTCAGCCTTTGCGCCGCTTGGCTTCCTCGCCGGACTTCTGCAGGGCGTCGGGCGTGACGCGGTCGACGATGTCGGCCCAGGTGTCGTGCTTCTTGACGTACTTCGCGACGTAGGGGCAGACCGGCACGATGCGCTGGCCGTCCTCGCGGGTGGCGTCGAGGGCCTGCTGGACGAGGGTGCCGGCGAGGCCGCGGCCACCGAAGGCGTCGTCGATCTCGGTGTGGAAGAACACCCGCTGGTCGCCGTCGTCGAAGAACTCGGTGAAGCCGGCGAGGTCACCATCGACGGTGACGTCGTAGCGGCCCTGGTCGTCGTTGCGGGTGACGGTGACGACGCCGGAGTCCGGGCTGGACGCGTCGGGGGTCTGGCTCATGGTGGTCTCCTCGTCGATGGACCTGGCACGTCCACGCTATGCCAAGGAGGCGCGCTCGTCCCGGTATCGTCTGGCGGGCGCGCTGCCGACTGGTCGCGTGGTCGGGCGCGCGCGGGCCTCTAGCTCAATCGGTCAGAGCTGCGGACTTTTAATCCGTAGGTTGTGGGTTCGAGTCCCACGGGGCCCACCCATCGTTTTCGGCGCGCGTCAGAGGGGCAGGTCGACGCCCTGTTGGCGCAGCTGGTCGGCGCCGATGGTGACGATGATGCCCAGCACGGCCGAGCCGACGAAGCCGATGACGCCCGGCAACCGCTTGCCCAGCGGACGGTCCGGGCGGCGACGGATCCCGATGAGCTCGGTCACGGCATACGCGATGACACCGAGGAAGAGCGGCGCCATGACGATGGCCCAGAACCAGAACCACCGCGTCCCCACCCTCGGCACCGCACCGAAGATCAGCCCGGCCAGGAGGAGGAACCCGCCGAGGCCCGTGATGCCGCCCAGGATGCTCGCGTCCCCGAACTGGAACGCCCGCATGGGGGCCTGAGACTCCAGGAGCTGGCCGACGAGCTCGCGCGATCGCTGGTCCGCGGCCTGACGCATGCTCTCCCCGGGACGCTGCACCATGTCGGAGGCGGCAACCTGCCAGCCGGTCGCGCCCCACACCCGCCACACGATGATGCCGCCCGTGTCCTGCTCCGGCACGGAGTCCATGCCATCGGTGGGCGGGGCACCTCCCGTTCCATCGCCCGGCATGGTCGGGTTCGGGCCCGACTCCTGCGCGTTGACCTGGTTCGCGACGAGGCCATCGAACCGCCCTCGGTCGAGCGAGTTCGCGACGTACCACTCCTGGACGCTGCCGTCACGGATGTCCCGCTCCAACTCCCCATAGGACGACGCCCGCAGACCCTCGGTCCATGCCTGCCCGAGCAGCATGGCCACGACGACGAGCACCGCGCCACCGAACGCGACCATGAACCGACCGTGCCAGTCACCGAACGACCGCTTCGGCGCGCCACCCACCGGCACGTGACCGACCGCCTCGCCACCCACGGGCTGCTGCGTGATGACGGGCGGGCCCTGCTCCCCTGCCCCAGTGCTCATAGTTCAGAGTGGCACGACCCCACGCCCCTGCGCAGCCCCTTCGCGCCGCCGAGTCTCAGGCGCCGGCCAGCTCAAGCACCGGCGGCAACAGGAAGAGCATTCCGAGCGACCACGTCAGGTGCGTGACGACCGGCCCGAGGATCCCGCCGGTGACGCGGCGCTGCAACCCAACGACGGCACCGAGCAACACCGCCGCCAGGACCAACAGCGGGATACCCGAGCTCGCCGTCACGACGGCATACACGATCGTCGTGACGAGCACCGCGTGCCGGCGCCCGACCGCGGCAAAGAGCGCCCCGCGGTAGTACAGCTCCTCGGCGACCCCGTTGACGGCGGTGATGACCGCGACGACGGCGAGCGAGCCGAACCGCGCGTGGTCGAGGAGCTCCTGCACCGGCCCGACGAGGAACGGGATGCGGGCCACGACGAGCGCGCCGACGAGGAACAGCGCCAGCAGCAGCCCCCCGAGCACGAGCGACTGCACGACAGCCCGGCTCGGCGCGACCCCGGACCGCGTCCGCGCCCGCCCGAGGTGGAGCGGACCCGAGAGCCACGCCCCGCCGGCCCACACCGCCGCCAGCAGCAGCGTCGCGACGTAGAACAGCTCGTTCCCCGGCGCGACCCGCAGCGCCCACGCGTTGACGGCGATCCCGATGACGAGGGTCACCACGGCCACGACGCGGCGACGCCGAAACGCCCGGTCCGACTCGGAGTGGTCTCGAGGGACGGGATCGACGAGGGCCGCGCGAGCGAATCGCTGCAGTTCGGCGAGGGGGTTGACCATGACGCATGAGACGATGCCACAGATGCCGCACACACCCTCTGACCAGCCCGTTCGCGTCCTCGTCACCGGCGCGACCGGCTACATCGGCTCGCGTCTCGTCCCGGCCCTCCTCGAGGCCGGACACGACGTCCGAGTCCTCACCCGCTCGCGCGACAAGCTCGCCGAGCGCAGCTGGATCGACCGCGTTGACGTCGTCGAGGGCGACGCCACCCGGCGCCGAGACCTCGACACGGCGCTCGACGGGATCGAGGTCGCCTACTACCTGCTGCACTCGATGGACGGCGGCGGCGACTTCGAGGAGCGCGACCGCGAGCTGGCCCGCCAGTTCGGCCTCGCCGCGCAGGCCGCCGGGGTGCGCCGCATCGTCTACCTCTCCGGGCTGCACCCCGACCAGAACGCCAAGGGTGGGCTCTCGTCGCACCTCGCCTCACGCGTCGAGGTCGGTGACCTGCTCATGGCGTCGGGCGTCCCGACCGTCGTGCTGCAGGCCGCGATCATCCTCGGCTCGGGGTCGGCGTCGTTCGAGATGCTGCGTCACCTCACCCACAACCTGCCGGTGATGCTCACGCCGAAGTGGGTCGAGAACCGCATCCAGCCGATCGCGATCCGCGACGTCCTGCACTACCTCGTGGGCGCGGCGACGATGCCGGGCGACCCGAACCGCACCTTCGACATCGGCGGCCCCGAGGTCCTCACCTACCGCGACATGATCCGGCGCTTCGCCGCACTCAACGGCTGGCGGCCGCGCCCGATCGTCTCGGTGCCCGTCCTGACACCGCGCCTCGCGAGCATGTGGGTCAGCGTCGTCACGCCGGTCCCCGCCGGCATCGCCAAGCCGCTCGTCGGCAGCCTCGTCCACGAGGTCGTGACGCAGGAGAACGACATCGACGACGTCATCGGCCCACCGCCGGGCGGCGCGCTCACCTACGACGAGGCCGTGCGCAGTGCCCTCGGCGACACCCCGCGCGACGATCGCGGCCGTCCCGAGCCCGGCACCGTCGACCCGGCTCAGCTCACCGCCGCGGACCCGGACTGGGCCGGAAGGTGACCTGGGCGACGTCGAGGTAGCCAGACGCGAACCCCGCCTCGCAGTACGCAAGGTAGAACTCCCACTTGCGCCGGAACGTCTCGTCGAAGCCGGCCCCCTCGATCGTCGGCCACTGCTCCAAAAACGCCCCGCGCCAACGCCGCAGCGTCTGCGCGTAGTCCTGTCCGAACGCGTTGACGTGCGTCACCGAGAGGCCGGTATGCCGGCCGCTCACCTCCGCGATCGCGTCCAGCGAGGGGATGAGCCCGCCGGGGAAGATGTGCTTCTGGATCCAGCCCCACGAGTGGCGGGTCGCGAGGTAGCGGTCGTGGTCCATGAGGATCGCCTGGACGACAGCTGCGCCGTCCGGGGCAAGGAGGTCGTCGATGGTGGCGAAGTAGTCGGGCCAGTACTCCTCGCCGACGGCCTCGATCATCTCGACCGACACGATGGCGTCGAACCGGCCGTCGGTCGCGGGCGTGAGCTCGCGGTAGTCGCGCAGTGCCACCTCGACCCGGTCGTCGAGCCCCGCCGCCGCGATCCGCTCGCGCGCCAGGCCCTGCTGTTCCCGGGACAGCGTGATCGTGAGGACGTCCGCGCCACGAGCAGCGGCGCGCAGCGCGAGCTCGCCCCAGCCCGTCCCGATCTCAAGCAGGCGCGTGCCCGGGCCGACACCGGCGGAGTCGAGGATGGTGTCGATCTTGCGGTGCTGCGCCTCGACGAGGTCCTGCGTCTCGAGCGGGCGCGACCGGTCGAACAGGGCCGACGAGTAGCTCATCGTCGGGTCGAGGAACGCGGCGAAGAGGTCGTTGGAGAGGTCGTAGTGCGCCTCGATGTTGCGCCGGCTGCCGGTGAGGGTGTTCCGCGTGGCGGCCGGGAGCGCACGGTCGACGATGCGTCGCAGGGCGAGGAGCGGCTTGGGCAGGAGGCTGCCCATCCGGGCGGCGAACGGCGCGAGCGCGTCGGCGAGGTCCGTCCCGGGCGCGGCGCGCCAGTCACCGGCCATGTAGGCCTCGCCGAGGCCAATCTTCGGGTGCGCCTCGAGGCGGCGATAGAGCGCGCTCGGCCGCACCACCTCCAGCGTGAGGCTCGCGTCGCCGTCGCCGCAGCTGTCGCCCCCGACGGTCGTGCCGTCGGGGTAGAGCAGCCGCACCGGCATCCCGGCGACGACCTGGTGGACGAGCGAACGGGCGATACGTCCCCGGGTGAACAGCGTTGTCGCAGTGGGCATCTCGACGGCTGTCAGCGCTTCTGTCGTCATCGCACGCTCTCCTCGGGGATGGTGGTGTCGGCCCGTCGAGGCCGGGGCTGGACGGGCAGTCGGCGCGCCCAGAGGCCGATGCCGTGCGCCCGGATGAGTGCCGTCACGCGCTGGGTCATCAGGGGGTGACGAGCGACCGTCTCGGCCACGACGCGCGGCGTGGCCGGACGGGTCTCGCCGTCGACGACAGCCGTGAGGACGAGCTGGCCCTCGCGCCGCAGCCGCACCCCGACGGACACCCGCTCGGCGTCGAGGTGGACGCGCAGCGCGTACTCTCCCGACACGTCGTTGAACGGCGAGACGTAGAACTCCTTGTCCACGGCGGCGTCACCCCACGCGTCCGGCTGCACGGCATACGCATGGCGGCCGCCGTAGGTGTTGTGCACCTCGACGACGACGCCGTGGAGGGTGCCGTCGTCGCCGAGGCACCAGTAGGCCGTCATGGGGTCGAAGACGTGGCCGAGGACGCGCGCGTGGGTGAGGGCGACGACGCGGGTCACCCCGTCAGTCGGTATGCCGGCGCGCGCGAGCACGCGCAGGACGTTCGCCTTGAGGTCGGTGAGGGTTCGCGGGGAGGAGAGGTGGTCCTCCGGTCGGAACGAGGCGACCGGTCGCAGCCACGCGGGCAGGTGCAGGGGCGCGTCGAGGTCGAGGAGCCACTGGTAGTGGCGGTGGGTGAACTCGCGGCGGAACGGGACGTGGCGGACGTGCCGGACCGTGCCGACGACGAGAGCGGGCAGCTGGGGCAGGTCGACGCTCACCGACGCTGCGTCCCCACGAGCTTCACGGCGCGGGGTGCGCACGGTGCTCACGCCCACTCCACGCCGAGTGCGGCGGCGGCCTCGACGCCGGAGCGGCAGCCGTCCTCGTGGAACCCCCAGCCCCAGTGCGCACCCGCGAAAGCCGTTCTGGCAGTGGTGATCTCGTCCCGTCGGTGCTGGGCCCGGACGGCGGCGAGGTCGTGGATCGGGTGGCTGTAGTCCATGACCGCGACGACCGTCGAGGGGTCGATGAGCGCGGTCGCGTTGAGGGTGACGTAGAGCGGGTCGTCCGCCGGAAGGCCCATGAGTCGCGTCATGTCGTAGGTGACGACGGGACCGGTGGCCCCGTCGGTCGCGGTCGAGCTCGGGCGGGCGACGCGGTAGTTCCACGATGCCCGGGCCCACCGTGCCCGGGGCAGGAGCGAGGGGTCGCGGTGCAGGACGGTCTCGTTGCGGGAGTAGCGGAACGCGCCGAGCACCTCCTTCTCGGCAGGCGTCGCGTCGGCGAGGAGACGGAGTGCGTCGTCGCCATGGGTCGCGACGACGACGTGGTCGAACCGCTCGACGACGCCACTGCCGCCGCCACCACCGTCGGCCACGTGGACGTCGACACCGTCGTCGTCGCGCGCGATGCCGGTCACTGCGATCCCGCGCCTGACCTCGCTCCCCCGGGACTCGAGCCCGGCCGCGACCGCCTCGACATAGGTCGCGGACCCGCCGACGACGGTGCGCCACTGCGGTGAACCGGTGACGCTGAGCATCCCGTGGTGGTCGAGGAACTGGAAGAGGTAGCGGGCCGGGTAGTCCAGGGCGTCGCCACGTCCGCTGGACCACACGCACGAGACGAGCGGGACGGCGTACAGCTCGACGAACGACGCCGGGAAGCCGCGCGCGGCGATGAAGTCGCCGTAGGTCGTGGTGACCTCGTCGCCGGTCGAGGCGAGGAACCCGGTGGCCTCCTCGTGGAAGCGCCGCACCGAGCGCAGCATCGTGAGGTAGTCGCGGGACAGCAGCTGGCGCGGCCGGGCGAGGAACCCGGACACCCCGCGACCGCCGGCGAACTCGACGCCGCTGACGGGGTCGCTGATCGACATGGACATCTCGGTGTCGCGGACCACGACGCCGAGCTCGTCGAAGAGCCGGGTGAGGTGCGGGTAGGTGCGGTCGTTGTGGACGATGAAGCCGCTGTCGACGCGCGTCTCGGCGGCGCCGGCGGAGGCGCGCGCTGAGACCGTGTGGGTGTGCGCGTGCCCGCCGAGCCGGTCGTCGGCTTCGAAGAGGGTCACGTGGTGTTGCTGCGAGAGCACGTGCGCCGCCGTCAGCCCGCTCACTCCAGAGCCCACGACAGCCGTGCGGGGCCGGGGCCGGGGTGCCGCCGGAAGGGCAGCCTCGCTCGCAGTCATGTCCGCCATTCGTCGCAGGGGCCGGGCCGGATGGGTTTGGATGGCTCCATCGTGGCCGCTCGAGAACCCATCCGCGCGTCGAAGGGCACCGAATGTCAGATGTGAGCACCCACCCCGGATCGACACCCGTGCCCGCGGGTACCACCGTGCCCGCCAGCATCGCCCCGCGCCTCGAGGCCGCCCTCGCGCCCGTGCTGCGCGGACCGTTCCCGGTGGGTCTGCGGGCCTGGGACGGCTCCCGCACGGGACCGGCGGAGGGGCCGGTCCTCGTGCTGCGTTCGCCACGGGCGCTGCAGCGGCTGCTGTGGTCGCCGGGCGAGCTCGGGGCCGCGCAGGCCTACGTCACGGGAGAGCTCGACATCGACGGCGACGTCGGGGAGGCCCTGGACGCCACGCGCGCGGCGCTGCTCGAGCGCGGTGTGAGCGGCCTCGACCCGCGCGCTCTCGCGCGGACGGCCCCCGGGCTGCTTTCGCTCGCGCGGGAGGTGGGTGCGCTGGGGCGTCCGCTTCCCCCGCCAGCGAGTCAGGCGCGGGTGCGCGGGCGACTGCACTCACTCGGGCGGGACCGCGACGCGATCAGCCACCACTACGACCTGTCGAACGCGTTCTACGAGCTGCTGCTCGACCCGCACCTGGCCTACTCGTCGGCGTGGTTCGCGGCCGACCCGGCGACGTCCGGGCAGTCGCTCGAGTCGGCGCAGGCCGCCAAGCTCGACCTCGTCTGCCGCAAGGTGGGGCTGCGCGAGGGGGCGCGGTTCCTCGACGTCGGGTGTGGCTGGGGCTCGTTGTCGCTGTATGCCGCGGAGCACTTCGGCGCGCAGGTCACCGGGGTGACGATCGCCGCCGAGCAGAAGGCCTTCATCGACGCCCGGATCCACGAGCGCGGGCTCGAGGACCGGGTGACGATCCGGCTGCAGGACTACCGCGACGTGCCCTCGGCCGGTGACGGGCCGTACGACGCGGTGGCGTCGATCGAGATGGGTGAGCATGTCGGGGAAGGCAACTACCCGGCATACGTCGCGGTGCTGCGCGAGTGCGTCAAGCCCGGCGGCTACGTGCTCGTGCAGCAGATGTCACGCCGCGGGCGGCACCCCGGTGGTGGGCCGTTCATCGAGTCGTTCATCGCCCCGGACATGCATATGCGGCCCGTCGGCGAGACGGTCGAGCTGCTCGAGTCGGGCGGTCTCGAGGTGCGGGACGTGCACGCGATGCGGGAGCACTACGTGTGGACCGTCGACGCGTGGCTCGACACGTTCGAGAAGAACTGGGCGTCGGTCGTCGACCTCGTGGGCGAGGAGGTCGCGCGCGTGTGGCGGCTCTATCTCGTCGGAGGGCGCCAGGCGTTCCGTGATGGACGCATGGGGGTGGACCAGATGCTGGCGCGCCGTCCCGGCGGGGCACCGGTCGCCCGTGAGGCGGTGCGGTGATGGGGCGGTTCGTCCTCGTCGCGCTGCTCTCTCTGCTCGCGGCCGGTGGTGTCATGGCGGTGACGGCGCTCGTGGCGCGGCGGGTGGGGCGCGTGAGCGTCGTCGACGTGGCGTGGGGGCTGGCGTTCGTCGCGATCGCGTGGGTGTGCACCCTCGTCGGGCCCGGGCCGCGGCCGCTGTTGCTCGCGGTGCTCGTGACCGTGTGGGGTGGGCGGTTGGCGTGGCACATCGCGCGCCGGGCACACGGTGGCGGCGAGGACCCGCGCTACGAGAAGCTGCTGTCGGCAGCGCCGCCGGAGAAGCGTTTTGGGTATGCCGTCCGCAAGGTCTTCGTCGTCCAGGGACTCGCGGCGTGGTTCGTGTCGCTGCCGCTGCAGGTGGCCGCCGCGTCGACGGGGCGGGACGAGGGGCTCGGGTGGGTGGCCTGGCTGGGCGTGCTCGTGTTCGTCGTCGGGCTGGTCTTCGAGGCGGTCGGGGACGCGCAGCTGCGGGCGTTCAAGGCCGACCCCGCGAACCGCGGGAAGGTCATGGACCGGGGACTGTGGGGATGGACCCGGCACCCGAACTACTTCGGGGACGCGGCCGTCTGGTGGGGGCTGTGGATCATCTGCGCCGAGGTCTGGCCGGGGGTGCTGACGGTGCTGTCACCGGTCGTCATGACGTACTTCCTCGCCTTCGCCACCGGCGCGCGCCTGCTCGAGTCCGAGATGGCCAAGCGCCCCGGCTACCGCGAGTACATGGAGAGTTGAGTCCATAGGGTTGGTGTACGACGACACCGGTGAGCGTGTCCCTACGCACGTAGGTGCGGTCACCGCGTGATCCTTCGAGTGAACCTCTCACAGCACTCTCGAATGGAGCATCGCGATGACCGCGAACACCAGTATCGACCCTGCCGTCTTCCTGCACGACCAGCTCGCCCAGGCCAGCCCGGACCTGATGCGCGATCTGCTGACCACGTTCATCAACGCGCTGCTGTCGGCGCAGGCCGATAGCGTGTGCGGTGCCGAGTACGGCACCCGTAGCCCGGACCGCACCAATAGCCGCAACGGGTACCGG
>NZ_PVTI01000015.1 GCF_003002895.1 Knoellia remsis
AGTCACCAAGACCTACGACACCGCCGCGACCCCGCTGACCCGCCTCCTACGCGACCACCCCAACCTGGTCGACCCCCACGACGAGCGCGCCCTACACGCCGCGCTGAGCACCGCCAACCCGGCCCAGCTCCGACGCGACATCGACCTCATCCAAGCCAACCTGCTCGAGCTCGCCAAACGCCGAGGCATCGTCGCGACCCGACGCAAAGCCAACGCCACCTACCTCAACAAGACCAAGGTCAAAAGCACCCGACACACGCGGGCATTCACCGATGAGTCAACGACTCACCCCTCGCGGGCATCTTGACGTGAGTCAACATGAATCGAGGCCGGAGCGGGCGGCATACCCCCGCCCGTGGCGCGTCGCGCGCCACTCCCCCGCACACGACGACGCCCTCGCGGTCCGTGGTCCGCGAGGGCGTCGCCTCCTTGTCCGTATGCCGCGCGCGGCCTGGTCAGTGCGGCCCGCCGCCGAGGGCGCCGGCGTCGAACGCCTTGAGCACGGACGCCTTGTCCGCCGCGGTCAGGTCGCCGGAGGAGACGGCCTCGTCCAGGCGCTCGCTCAGCTCGGTCCTGCGCTCGGTCTCCCGGTCACCCCTGATCTCGTCGAGGGCGGTCGTCAGCTTCTCCTCGGAGACGTCGAGCTCCTTGGCGAGGGCCGTGGCGTATGCCGTCTGGCGCGCCTCGCGCTCGGCCGCGGTCGGCTTCTGGCCCTCGGTGGGCGGGGTGGCCGGCTTGGTCGCCGCGCGCACCTTCTCGATGGCGGCCTCGACCTTCGACTCGTCGAGGCCGAGCTTCTCGGCGAGGGCCTCGGCGTCCACGCCCGGGCCCCCGGGACCACGGCCGTGGTGGCCGCCGGGTGCGCCGGGTCCGTGCTCGTCGTCGGCGGACGGGGCGCTCTTGCCGGGGCTTGCGCCGCTGCCGCTCGTGCTGGGCGTCGCGGACGACGAGCTGCTCGACGTCGGCGTACTCGAGTCCGCGAACGCCTGGGAGGCGCCGAAGCCGGCGACGACGATCGCCGTCGCTCCGGCGACACCCGCGAGCGCGGAGGTGGTGGTGATCCTGGCCATGGTGGTTCCTCTCGTCCGCGCCCGCCCGGGTGGCCGGCGCCATGGAAGAAACAGTGCTGCGCTGCGCTGTCGCGACGCCGTGGCGACCCTGTCCCCCACCTGTCAGGTCAGGGCTCGGCCCGGATCTGCGGCGCTGACCCAGGTCTGCGCCGGTGGCGCGACCGGCGCAGAAGCTGACGAGCGGCGCCCCCATGGCGACGCCCCTGGTCCGGACCTGCGCCGGTGGCGCGAAGGGCGCAGGAACTGCGCGCCCTCAGACGTCCCCGAGGAGAGTCCGCTCGTCCCACCGGTCGAGCCCGTCACCGGGCTCCACGGCCTCGGCTCCCGGCACGTCGGCGAGCACTCGCTCGACGAGCTCACGACCGCCGCCCACCACCGTCGCGACGATGTCGGTGTCCGACCCGACGAGCCAACCCTGCGAGTCCGGCCAGAACAGGTCCGGTGGCATCGACCACAGAGGTTCGGCGGACAGCGGAGCGAGGTCGTCCAGGACGGCCTCAAAGAGGACGTACCCGCGATGCGGCAGCTCGAGGCGCGGGGCCTGCTCCACCTCGACCGAGAGCACTCGCGGCACCGGCCCACTCCCGCCGTCGTGGAGATCGAGGTACACCGCGCCCTGACCGAAGAGACCGCCGTAGCCCTCCCACAGCCCCGCGCGACAGGACCCGACCGGATCGAGGCCGGCCACCACCTCTCGCAGTGCGGCCAGCGGCCGCGTGCGCGGATCGTCGCTCGCGGCCGACCCACGCTCGGTCGACACCACGGGATCGGGAAGGACGGCATACGCCTCCCACGTGGCGCCGACGAGACCACCGGCCGTGCCGAACTCACCCAGGAGCGGGCGGATCCATGCCCCGTCCGTCGCCGGCGCGGGCGTGAGGTCAGCCCAGCCACGAGGTGTCACGCCCCCATTGGACCAGACGGTCGCCTCGCACCCGCCCGCCGCGACACAGGCGGGCGGACGGCATACCCCCGACGACGCGCGCACGGCATACGGAAGGGCCCCGCCTGCCGAAGCAGACGGGGCCCTTCTCGGGGCGTCAGTGACGCGACCGAAGCGTCAGATCACTTGGTGATCTTGGTGACGCGGCCGGCGCCGACGGTCCGGCCACCCTCGCGGATGGCGAACTTGAGGCCCTCCTCCATGGCGATCGGCTGGATGAGCTCGACCGACATCTCGGTGTTGTCGCCGGGCATGACCATCTCGGTGCCCTCGGGCAGCTTGACGACGCCGGTGACGTCCGTGGTGCGGAAGTAGAACTGCGGACGGTAGTTGTCGTAGAACGGCGTGTGCCGGCCACCCTCGTCCTTGGAGAGGATGTAGACGTTCGCGTCGAAGTTCGTGTGCGGCGTGATCGAGCCGGGCTTGACGACGACCTGACCGCGCTCGACGTCCTCGCGCTTGGTACCGCGCAGGAGCAGACCGACGTTCTCGCCCGCGCGACCCTCGTCGAGGAGCTTGCGGAACATCTCGATGCCGGTGACGGTGGTGCGCGCCGCCGGGCCCTCGTGGATGCCGACGATCTCGACGTCCTCGTTCACGTTGAGGACACCGCGCTCGATGCGGCCGGTGACGACGGTGCCACGACCGGTGATCGTGAAGACGTCCTCGACGGGCATGAGGAACGGCTTGTCGATCTCGCGCTCCGGCTCCGGGATGGACTCGTCGACGGCGTTCATGAGCTCGAGAACCGTCTCGCCCCACTCGGCGTCGCCCTCGAGGGCCTTGAGCGCCGAGACCTTGACGACGGGCAGGTCGTCACCGGGGAACTCGTAGTCGGACAGCAGCTCGCGGACCTCCATCTCGACGAGCTCGAGGATCTCCTCGTCGTCGACCATGTCGGCCTTGTTGAGCGCCACGACGATGTAGGGGACGCCGACCTGGCGGGCCAGGAGGACGTGCTCCTTCGTCTGCGGCATCGGGCCGTCGGTGGCGGCGACCACGAGGATCGCGCCGTCCATCTGCGCCGCACCCGTGATCATGTTCTTCACGTAGTCGGCGTGACCGGGGCAGTCGACGTGCGCGTAGTGACGCTTCTCGGTCTGGTACTCGATGTGCGCGATGGAGATGGTGATACCGCGCTGCTTCTCCTCGGGCGCCTTGTCGATGTCCTCGAACGCGAACTGCGGGTTCAGGTCCGGGTACTTGTCGTGCAGGACCTTGGAGATCGCAGCCGTCAGCGTCGTCTTACCGTGGTCGATGTGACCAATGGTGCCGATGTTGACGTGCGGCTTGGTCCGCTCGAACTTTGCCTTCGCCACTTGATGTCCTCCTCAGGACTCTTCTTGGTGTTACGCCGTACGACCGGGCAGGACGTGGCGCGTCTTGGGGGGTTGGTGTTGTTCTGGGGTTTCGGCGGTATGCCGTGTGCTCACCAGATCCGGACCAGCGACCAGTCTAGCGGTCACTCGCCTCGGGTCTTGGCGATGATCTCCTCGGCCACCGACTTGGGAACCTCGGCGTAGGAGTCGAACTCCATCGAGTAGTTCGCCCGGCCCTGGGTCTTCGACCGCAGGTCGCCGACGTAGCCGAACATCTCCGACAGCGGGACGAGGCCGCGGACGACCTTGGCACCGCTGATGTCCTCCATGGACTGGATCTGCCCACGGCGCGCGTTGATGTCGCCGATGACGTCACCCATGTAGTCCTCGGGGGTACGGACCTCGACGGCCATCATCGGCTCGAGGAGCACGGGGTCGGCCTTGCGGACCGACTCCTTGAGCGCCATCGAACCGGCGATCTTGAACGCCATCTCGGACGAGTCGACGTCGTGGTACGCACCGTCGAGGAGCGTCGCCTTGATGCCGACGAGCGGGTAGCCCGCGAGCACGCCGTACTGCATGGCGTCCTGGATACCGGCGTCGACCGACGGGATGTACTCGCGCGGGACGCGACCACCGGTGACGGCGTTCTCGAACTCGTACAGCTCACCGGACTCGGTGGTGTCGAGCGGCTCGAGACGGATCTGGATCTTGGCGAACTGGCCGGAGCCACCCGTCTGCTTCTTGTGGGTGTAGTCGTACTTGTCCACGGTGCGACGGATCGTCTCGCGGTAGGCAACCTGCGGCTTGCCGACGTTGGCCTCGACCTTGAACTCGCGCTTCATGCGGTCGACGAGGATGTCGAGGTGGAGCTCGCCCATGCCGGCGATGATCGTCTGGCCGGTCTCCTCGTCGAGGTGGACCTGGAAGGTCGGGTCCTCGGCGGAGAGCTTCTGGATGGCCGTCGACAGCTTCTCCTGGTCGCCCTTGGTCTTGGGCTCGATGGCCACCTGGATGACCGGCTCGGGGAAGGTCATCGACTCGAGCACGATCTGCTCGTTCGGGTCGCTCAGCGTGTCACCGGTCGTCGTGTCCTTCAGACCGATGGCGGCGTAGATGTGGCCGGCGAGAGCCTCCTCGACGGGGTTCTCCTTGTTGGCGTGCATCTGGAAGAGCTTGCCGATGCGCTCCTTCTTGCCCTTGGTCGTGTTGATGACCTGCGAGCCCGCGGCGACGCGGCCGGAGTAGACCCGGATGAAGGTGAGCGTGCCGAAGAACGGGTGCGCGGCCACCTTGAACGCGAGCGCGGAGAACGGGGCCTCCTTGCTCGGCTCACGGGTCATCTCCGTGCTCTCGTCACCCGGCTTGTGACCGACCATGGCGGCCACGTCGACCGGCGACGGGAGGTAGTCGACGACCGCGTCGAGCATCGGCTGGACGCCGCGGTTCTTGAACGCGGAGCCGCACAGCACCGGGTAGAGCTCGGAGTTGACGGTGAGCTTGCGGATGCCGGCCTTGAGCTCGGCGACCGTGAGGTCCTCGCCACCGAGGTACTTCTCCATGAGGTCGTCGTCGGACTCCGCGACGCGCTCGACGAGGGCGTTGCGGTACTCCTCGGCCTTGGCCTGGAGGTCGGCGGGGATCTCCTGGACCTCGTACTTGGCGCCCATGGTCACGTCGCCCTTGGCGTCGCCGGGCCACACGAGGGCACGCATCTCGAGGAGGTCGACGACCCCGATGAAGTCGTTCTCGGAACCGATCGGCAGCTGGAGCACGAGCGGCTCCGCGCCGAGGCGGTCCTTGATGGTGTCGACGGTGAAGTAGAAGTCCGCGCCGAGCTTGTCCATCTTGTTGACGAACGCGATGCGGGGGACGTCGTACTTGTCGGCCTGACGCCACACCGTCTCGGACTGGGGCTCGACGCCCTCCTTGCCGTCGAAGACGGCGACGGCGCCGTCGAGGACGCGCAGCGAGCGCTCGACCTCGACCGTGAAGTCGACGTGGCCGGGGGTGTCGATGATGTTGATCTGGGTGCCGTTCCAGAAGGAGGTGACGGCAGCGGAGGTGATGGTGATGCCCCGCTCCTTCTCCTGCTCCATCCAGTCGGTCGTCGACGCACCGTCGTGCGTCTCACCGATCTTGTGGTTGACACCGGTGTAGAAGAGGATGCGCTCCGTCGTCGTCGTCTTGCCGGCGTCGATGTGCGCCATGATGCCGATGTTGCGGACCTTCGTGAGGTCCGTCAGGACGTCGAGTGCCACTCGTGTATCTCGTCTCGCTCGTTGCGGATAGTGCTCTGGGGTAACGCTGTTCGTTCAACGCCAGGAGCCTGGTCGGTATGCCGGCCGCGCGAGGCGCGCGGCCGGCATACCGGAAGGTCACCAGCGGTAGTGCGCGAAGGCCCGGTTGGACTCGGCCATCTTGTGGGTGTCCTCGCGACGCTTCACCGCGGCGCCGAGGCCGTTGGACGCGTCGAGGATCTCGTTCATGAGGCGCTCGGTCATCGTCTTCTCACGACGCTGACGCGAGTAGCCGACGAGCCAGCGCAGCGACAGCGTCGTGGCGCGGTTCGGCTTGACCTCGATCGGGACCTGGTAGGTCGCGCCACCGACGCGGCGGGACTTGACCTCGAGCGTCGGCTTGATGTTGTCGAGCGCGCGCTTGAGGGTCTGCACGGGGTCGGTGCCGGTCTTCTCGCGGCAGCCCTCGAGGGCGCCGTAGACGATCGTCTCGGCGATGGACTTCTTGCCGTCGAGGAGGATCTTGTTGACCAGCTGCGTGACGAGCGGGCTCTGGTAGACCGGGTCGACGACGAGGGGGCGCTTCGGAGCGGGGCCCTTGCGAGGCATTACTTCTTCTCCTTCTTGGCGCCGTAGCGGCTGCGAGCCTGCTTGCGGTTCTTGACACCCTGGGTGTCGAGCGAGCCGCGGATGATCTTGTAGCGGACACCCGGGAGGTCCTTCACACGACCGCCACGGACGAGCACGATCGAGTGCTCCTGGAGGTTGTGGCCCTCACCGGGGATGTACGCGGTGACCTCGATGCCCGAGGTCAGCTTGACGCGCGCGACCTTGCGCAGCGCGGAGTTCGGCTTCTTCGGGGTGGTGGTGTACACACGCGTGCACACGCCACGGCGCTGCGGGGAGCCCTTGAGCGCAGGAGTGGAGACCTTGGTGGTCTTGTCCTGCCGGCCCTTGCGCACCAGCTGGTTGATGGTAGGCAACCTGGTTCCTGTTCTGTCTGGTCGATGTCGGCGGCGGGTGCCGCGCGACTCCTTGTGCTGACCGGCTCGACCCCCGCGCTCGGGTGTGTCGCACCGGTTGCTCTTCCCTGCACTCCCCGCTCACAGCCCGCATCGACGTGGTCGACGATGGTGTGGGTGGGGCGCCCGGCAAGAGGTGGGCGGCCGCGCGCTCCCGCGCGCAGCACATGTCGTCCGGTCCTAGCCAGACACGGTTCTCCACGATACCGGTATGCCGTGTGCGCACCAAATCGCGCGTGCTCGGCTTTCGTCCCCCGTCACACCTGCCTCAGCATTATCGGGTCACCCGATAATGCTCACCTCGACCCGAGAAGCCTTCTCGGGTCGAGCGGGACGAGCTCGCCGGGGTCAGGGCAGGGCCGGGGAATCCCTCGGCTCGTCGCAGAAGATCGGCTTCCAGGGGTGACAGCCGAGCGGCATGACCTCGCGATCCGCGGTCGCGGTGACGACGACGAGGTCGCCATCGGGCAGGGCGGCGCCCGCGGGACGTGGCTCGGTGCTGGCGGTGGCGCCGAACGCCCAGCGTGACGACGGCGTCCGCGGCGCCGGCCCGAGGTCGGCGCAGGCGTCACCGCTGCACTCCTGCACCTCGAGCACGACTGCGCTCTCCCGCGTCGGGTCGAGCCGCTCGGCCGTCGCGCTCGCGCGTTCGGCGAGGCCGGGAGCGGCACGATAGGCGTCGACGGCCGTGGTCTCGCACCGTTGCACCCAGTTCTGGACCATCCAGCCGGCGTCCTGGGAGGTCAGTTCGCACACGACCTGGGTCCACGACGCCACCGGCTCACCGAGGCCCGGTCGGACGGCGTCGCGGCGCTCGACCGCGGCGGCCGGGTCCTCGGCCATCCGGGCGACCCACTCCCGCGCTGCGTCCGCGTCACGCGAGTTCTGCACGCTCTTCCACGCCCCCATCGCGAGGTAGGCGAACAGGACAAGGGCCACGGCACCGACGACAAGGCGACCTAGCCACCGCAGGACGCGGCTGCCTGTCCCCTCGCGCGCCGTCATACGGACAGCGTGTCAGACCGGGCGCCCAGCCAGCGAGCCGCCGTGCGGACCGCGCGCCCGACGTCCTAGGTTGGCGGAACCGCAACCAACCTCGAAGGATCATCGATGCTCGTTCGACCACACCGTTCCCGAGCCGTGACTGCGGCCGTCGCCGCCGGCGCGGCAGCCCTCGTCGGCTTCTCCTCCCCGACCGCGACCGCGGCGCCCGTCCCCGGCACGACCGTTGCCACCACCACGACCGCGGTGGCCGCGCCGGTGACAGCCCAGGCCGACATCCTCGACCGCGTCCGGGCTGTTCCCGGCGTCACCAAGGTGACCGAGGCGACCGCCCCTGAGGGTTATCGCTTCTTCCTCATCGACTTCACGCAGTACCGCGACCAGCGGCACCCCAAGGAGGGCACGTTCACGCAGCGCCTCAGCCTGCTGCACAAGAGTGACGACCGCCCGATGGTGATGTACACGAGCGGCTACGGCCTCTCGACGCGCGCCAGCCGCAGCGAGCCGACCCAGATCGTCGACGGCAACCAGCTGAGCATGGAGTACCGCTTCTTCAACACCTCGATCCCGACGACGCCCGACTGGGACGAGGAGCTGACGATCTGGCAGGCGGCCACGGACCAGCACCGGATCATCGAGGCGTTCAAGAGCATCTACACCGAGAACTGGCTCACGACCGGCGGTTCCAAGGGCGGCATGACCGCGACCTACCACCGTCGCTTCTACCCCAAGGACGTCTCGGGGACGATCCCGTACGTCGCCCCGAACGACGTCGTGGATGGTCAGGACGTCTACGACGAGTTCCTCGCGAACGTCGGCAACGACGCCTCCTGCCGGGACGCCCTCACCGCCGTGCAGCGGCGCGCGCTCGGCACCGACCGGCAGTGGTTCCTCGACCGCCTGGCCCAGCTGACCAAGGAGGAGAAGCTCACCTGGACGATCACCGGCGGGATGGAGCAGGCCTTCGAGGCGGCCGTCGTCGACTACTACTTCGCGTTCTGGCAGTACTCGCTCCAGTCCGACTGCGCCGACGTCCCGGACGCCGCGACGGCGACGAACGAGCAGCTGTGGGAACACCTCGATGCCGTCGCGGGCATGAGCTTCTACGCCGACCAGACGCTGTCGAACTACGTGCCGTACTACTACCAGGCGGCCTACCAGATGGGCTCGCCCGAGCCCTACGAGGACCGGATCGCCGACCTGCTGAAGTACCCCGGTTTCAACACGGCCGAGAGCTTCGTGCCGTCGGCGCTGCGCCCCGTCGTCGACGACACCAAGGCCATGCCGGACGTCGACCGCTGGGTGCGCCTGCGCTCCACCGAGATGCTCTACGTCTACGGCAGCAACGACCCGTGGAGTGCGGAGCCGTTCACCTGCGGTCGCGAGGCGTCGGCGGAGCGCCGGGAGTGCTACCGGTTCTACGTCGATGGCGGCAACCATGGCGCGAAGATCGCGCAGCTGCCCGCCCCCGAGCGGACCTTCGCGACGCAGAAGGTGCTCGAGTGGGCCGGTCTGACCGACGCCGACCCGGTGGCGAAGAAGGTCAAGAAGAACGGCCGTTGGTCGACCAACAACCAGCTCGACCGTCCTGAGATCCGCGGCCGCGCACTGGGGCGCCGCTGACGCCCTGGGCTCGGACGCTCTGATCTTGCGTCGTCCTTCGGGCCACGGTGGCCCAGAGGACGACGCAAGATCAGAGCACGCAGGAGGGTCACTCGGCGTGCGGCTCGCTGAGCGTGCCCGCCCTTGCCGAACGCCGGATGCCGGCCGGCAGCCGCCAGCAGCCGCCGGCCGGCGAATCAATCCTCGAGGCGCTCGAAGGCCGGCGCATACCGGAACGCACCCGCCCGCTCCGGCCGCCAGGCACGCAGCGTCTTGACCTGGAAGTAGCGGTCCTCCCACGGCCCTGGCGACTCGATCCCCAACCCGGACGCGGGGACAAAGCCGAAGTGTCCGTAGTACTCGGGGTCGCCGAGCAGGACGATCTCGGCGTCCCCACGCTGGTCGGCCGAGGCGATGACCGAGGCCATGAGCGCAGCCCCGATCCCCTGCTGCTGTAGGTCGGATCGCACCGCGATCGGCCCGAGACCGACCGATGGCGCCTCCCCCAACGTCGCGCGCGAGCACGTCACCTGACCGACGATCTCACCGTCGAGCTCGGCGACGAAGCTCAGCTCGTCGATGACGTCGCCGTCCCCGCGCAGCTCGTCGACGAGGCCGGACTCCACCGAGCGGGCGGCCCCCTCGACCCGTGGGAACGCGTCGTCGATGACGGCCGCGATGGAGGCATGGTCCTCGGCGCGCTCGCGCCGGATGATGAGGTCGTCACGCATGCCGCCAGCCTCTCATCCGCGGGCAAGATACGACGAAGGGCGGGTATGCCGCGTGGTGACCACGCGGCATACCCGCCCTTGTCGTTCTGGCGGCTCAGCCCAGAGCGTCAGATCCGGTCGAGGCCGAGCTCGCTGTCGTCGAGGCGGACCGCCTCGCCGCTGCCGCCGCCGAAGGACGGGTAGTCGAACTCGTCGTACGTCGGCATGCTGTATGCCGCCGCCTTGGCCTCTTCGGTCGGCTCCACCGCGATGTTGCGGTAGCGCGTCAGGCCCGTCCCCGCGGGGATGAGCTTGCCGAGGATGACGTTCTCCTTGAGGCCGAGCAGCGGGTCGGACTTGCCCTCCATCGCGGCCTCGGTGAGGACGCGGGTCGTCTCCTGGAACGACGCGGCGGACAGCCACGACTCGGTCGCGAGCGACGCCTTGGTGATACCCATCAGCTCGGGACGACCCGAGGCCGGGGTGCCGCCCTCGGCGACGACGCGACGGTTCTCCTCCTCGAAGCGACCGCGCTCGGCGAGCATGCCCGGGAGCAGGTCCGCGTTGCCCGACTCGATGATCGTGATCCGGCGCAGCATCTGCCGGACGATGACCTCGATGTGCTTGTCGTGGATCGACACACCCTGCTGGCGGTAGACGTGCTGGACCTCGTCGACGAGGTGCTTCTGCGCGGCCCGCGGGCCGAGGATGCGGAGCACCTGCTTGGGGTCGATCGAGCCCTGGGTCAGCTGGGTGCCGACCTCGACGCTCTGGCCGTCGCTGACGAGCAGGCGGGCCCGCTTCGTCACCGGGTAGGCGTGCTCGTCGGAGCCGTCGTCCGGCGTGAGCAGGATGCGCCGCGCCTTGTCGGTCTCCTCGATGGTGATCCGGCCACTGGCCTCGGCGATCGGGGCGACACCCTTGGGGGTGCGCGCCTCGAAGAGCTCGACGACACGCGGCAGACCCTGCGTGATGTCGTCACCGGCCACACCACCGGTGTGGAAGGTCCGCATCGTCAGCTGGGTACCGGGCTCACCGATCGACTGGGCCGCGATGATGCCGACGGCCTCGCCGATGTCGACGAGCTTGCCGGTCGCGAGCGAACGGCCGTAGCACTTCGCGCACGTCCCGACCTTGCTGTCGCAGGTGAGGACCGACCGGACCTTCACCGAGTCGACACCGGCGGCGAAGAGCGCGCCGATGACGAGGTCACCGAGGTCGATACCGGCCTTCGCGAGGACCTCGCCGTCGACGACGACGTCCTCGGCCAGGGTGCGGGCGTAGACCGAGGTCTCGACGTCGTCGTGCACCGCACGGGTGCCGGTGCGCTCGTCGGTCGTGGCGATCGGCATCGTCAGGCCGCGGTCGGTGCCGCAGTCGTCCTCACGGATGATGACGTCCTGCGACACGTCGACGAGGCGACGCGTGAGGTAGCCCGAGTCGGCCGTCCGCAGAGCGGTGTCAGCCAGACCCTTGCGGGAGCCGTGCGTCGAGATGAAGAACTCGAGGACGGACAGACCCTCGCGGAAGTTCGCGCGGATCGGTCGCGGGATGATGTCGCCCTTCGGGTTCGACACGAGGCCTCGCATACCGGCGATCTGGCGCAGCTGCATCCAGTTACCACGAGCACCGGAGTTGACCATCCGGAAGATCGTGTTCGTCGCCGGGATGTTGGACTCCATCTCCTTGGCGACCTCGTTCGTCGCCTGGGTCCAGATCTCGATGAGCTCCTGACGGCGCTCGTCGTCGGTGATGAGACCACGCTCGTACTGCGTCTGGACCTTCGTCGCCTTCTCCTCGTAGCCCTCGAGGATCTCGCCCTTGCGGGGCGGGGTGACGACGTCCGAGATCGCGACGGTCGTGCCGGAGCGGGTGGCCCAGTGGAAGCCGTACTCCTTGAGCGCGTCGAGGCTCGCGGCGACCTGCACCTTGCTGTAGCGCTCGGCGAGGTCGTTGACGATCGTCGACAGGCGCTTCTTGTCGACCTGGTCGTTGACGTACGGGTAGTCCTCCGGGAGCGTCTCGTTGAAGAGCGCGCGACCAAGGGTCGTCTCCGGCGTCCACGTGGCGAGGAAGCCCTCGTCATCGACCTCGACACCCTCGGGCAGGTCGGTCCCCGGCGAGGGGACGACGTGCGTGAGGCGAATCCGGGCCGGCGTGCCGAGCTTGATCTCGCCCGCGTCGAAGGCCATGCGGGCCTCGGCGACGGTCGAGAACGTGCGCAGCCCGTCACCCTCGGAGTCGTCCTTCTTGGCCTTCTTGCCCTTGGGCTCGTCCGCCGCCACCTCGGTGGTGAGGTGGTAGAGGCCGATGATCATGTCCTGGGTGGGCATGGTCACGGGACGGCCGTCGGCCGGCTTGAGGATGTTGTTCGAGGACAGCATGAGGATGCGGGCCTCGGCCTGCGCCTCCGCGGACAGCGGCACGTGCACGGCCATCTGGTCACCGTCGAAGTCGGCGTTGAACGCCGTGCAGACGAGCGGGTGGATCTGGATGGCCTTGCCCTCGACGAGCTGCGGCTCGAAGGCCTGGATGCCGAGGCGGTGCAGCGTGGGTGCGCGGTTGAGCAGCACCGGGTGCTCGGTGATGACCTCTTCGAGGACGTCCCACACGACCGAGCGGTGACGCTCGACCATGCGCTTGGCCGACTTGATGTTCTGCGCGTGGTCGAGGTCGACGAGGCGCTTCATCACGAACGGCTTGAACAGCTCGAGGGCCATCTGCTTCGGCAGACCGCACTGGTGCAGCTTGAGCTGCGGGCCGACGACGATGACCGAACGGCCGGAGTAGTCGACGCGCTTGCCGAGCAGGTTCTGGCGGAACCGCCCCTGCTTGCCCTTGAGCATGTCGGACAGCGACTTCAGCGGACGGTTGCCGGGGCCCGTGACCGGGCGGCCGCGACGGCCGTTGTCGAAGAGGCTGTCGACGGCCTCCTGGAGCATCCGCTTCTCGTTGTTGACGATGATCTCGGGCGCGCCGAGGTCGAGCAGTCGCTTGAGGCGGTTGTTGCGGTTGATGACGCGACGGTAGAGGTCGTTGAGGTCCGACGTCGCGAACCGGCCACCGTCGAGCTGCACCATCGGGCGCAGGTCCGGCGGGATGACCGGGACGGCGTCGAGCACCATGCCGGCCGGCTTGTTGCTCGTCATCTGGAAGGCGTTGACGACCTTGAGGCGCTTGAGGGCGCGGGTCTTCTTCTGACCCTTGCCGGTCGCGATGATCTCGCGCAGCGCCTCGGCCTCGGCGTCGAGGTCGAAGGTCTCGAGACGCTTCTGGATCGCCGCGGCACCCATGCCGCCCTCGAAGTAGAGGCCGAACCGGTCCCGCATCTCGCGGTAGAGGATCTCGTCGCCCTCGAGGTCCTGGACCTTGAGGTTCTTGAAGCGGTCCCAGACCTGCTCGAGGCGCTCGACCTGCTGGTCGGCCCGCTTGCGGATCTGGTTCATCTCGCGCTCGGCCGAGTCGCGCACCTTGCGCTTCGCGTCGGACTTGGCACCCTCGGCCTCGAGGGCGGCGATGTCCTCCTCGAGCTTCTTGGCGCGGGTCTCGACGTCGGCGTCGCGACGGTTCTCGAGCTCCTTCTTCTCGGCACCGATCTGGGCCTCGAGCGAGGGCAGGTCGGCGTGCCGCTGCTCCTCGTCGACGCTCGTGATCATGTAGGCCGCGAAGTAGATGACCTTCTCGAGGTCCTTCGGCGCGAGGTCGAGCAGGTACCCGAGGCGCGACGGGACGCCCTTGAAGTACCAGATGTGGGTGACGGGGGCGGCGAGCTCGATGTGGCCCATCCGCTCACGACGCACCGCCGCACGGGTCACCTCGACGCCGCAGCGCTCACAGATGATGCCCTTGAAGCGGACGCGCTTGTACTTGCCGCAGGCGCACTCCCAGTCGCGGGTCGGGCCGAAGATCTTCTCGCAGAAGAGCCCGTCCTTCTCCGGCTTGAGGGTGCGGTAGTTGATGGTCTCGGGCTTCTTCACCTCGCCGTGGCTCCACTCGCGGATGTCCTCCGCGGTGGCCAGGCCGATACGCAGTTCGTCGAAGAAGTTGACGTCGAGCACGTGGTTCCTTCTCTCGTGTCTCTTGCTGTAAGTCGTGTCTGTGGGTCGTCAGGGGTTCGTGGTCTCGTATGCCGGCCGCGCGAGGCGCGCGGTCCGCGTCGGCGCGCGGCCGGCATACGGATCAGACCTCTTCGACCGAACTGGGCTCGCGGCGGGACAGGTCGATGCCGAGCTCCTCCGCGGCGCGGAAGACGTCGTCCTCGGCCTCACGCATCTCGATGGCCTGGCCGTCACTGGACAGGACCTCGACGTTGAGGCAGAGCGACTGCATCTCCTTGATGAGCACCTTGAAGGACTCGGGGATGCCCGGCTCCGGGATGTTGTCGCCCTTGACGATCGCCTCGTAGACCTTGACGCGGCCGTTGACGTCGTCGGACTTGATCGTGAGCAGCTCCTGCAGCGCGTAAGCGGCGCCGTACGCCTCGAGGGCCCAGACCTCCATCTCACCGAAGCGCTGGCCACCGAACTGGGCCTTACCGCCGAGCGGCTGCTGGGTGATCATCGAGTACGGACCCGTGCTGCGCGCGTGGATCTTGTCGTCCACGAGGTGGTGCAGCTTGAGGATGTACATGTAGCCCACCGACACCGGCTCCGGGTACGGCTCGCCGGAGCGGCCGTCGAAGAGCTGGGTCTTGCCGGAGCCGTCGATGAGACGGACACCGTCACGGGTCTCGCGGGTGCTGTCGAGCAGGCCGACGATCTCGTTCTCACGGACACCGTCGAACACCGGCGAGGCGACGCGGGTGCCCGGCTCGGCGCTGCGCGCGTCCGCCGGGATGAGCTCGGCCCACTCCGGGTTGCCCTCGATGTCCCAGCCGCGGCTCGCGGCCCAGCCGAGGTGCAGCTCGAGGATCTGGCCGATGTTCATACGACCGGGGACGCCGAGCGGGTTGAGCACGACGTCGACCGGCGTGCCGTCCTCGAGGAAGGGCATGTCCTCGACCGGAAGGATCTTGGAGATGACGCCCTTGTTGCCGTGGCGGCCGGCGAGCTTGTCGCCGTCGGTGATCTTGCGCTTGTTGGCGACGTAGACGCGCACGAGCTGGTTGACGCCCGGGGGCAGCTCGTCGCCGTCGTCCTTGTCGAAGACCTTGACCGCGATGACCGTGCCGGTCTCGCCGTGCGGCACCTTGAGGGAGGTGTCGCGGACCTCGCGCGCCTTCTCACCGAAGATCGCGCGGAGCAGACGCTCCTCCGGCGTCAGCTCGGTCTCACCCTTGGGCGTGACCTTGCCGACGAGGAGGTCGCCGTCGCGGACCTCGGCGCCGATACGGATGATCCCGCGCTCGTCGAGGTCGGCGAGGACCTCGTCGGAGACGTTGGGGATGTCGCGGGTGATCTCCTCGGGGCCGAGCTTGGTGTCGCGGGCGTCGACCTCGTGCTCCTCGATGTGGATCGAGGAGAGGACGTCGTCCTGGACGAGCCGCTGGCTGAGGATGATCGCGTCCTCGTAGTTGTGGCCCTCCCACGGCATGAACGCCACGAGGAGGTTGCGGCCCAGGGCCATCTCGCCACCGTCGGTCGCGGGACCGTCGGCGATGAGGGCGCCCTGCTCGACACGGTCACCCTCGGAGACCACGACGCGCTGGTTGTAGCTGTTGCCCTGGTTGGACCGGGTGAACTTGTCGATCCGGTAGGTGCGGCTCGTGCCGTCGTCACCGGCGACCGTGACGAGATCCGCGGAGACCTCGGTCACCACGCCGGCCTTCTCGGCCACGACGACGTCACCGGAGTCGACCGCCGCGCGGAACTCCATGCCGGTGCCGACGAGCGGGGCCTCGGCCTTGACCAGCGGCACCGCCTGACGCTGCATGTTCGAGCCCATGAGCGCACGGTTGGCGTCGTCGTGCTCGAGGAACGGGATGAGCGCGGTCGCGGCCGAGACCATCTGGCGCGCGGAGACGTCGATGTAGTCGACCTCCTCGGCCGGGACGTACTCGACCTCACCACCCTTGACGCGCACGAGGACGCGCTCGTGGGCGAAGCGCTCGCCGCTCTCGTCGAGGGTCGCGTTCGCCTGGGCGATGACGTGCTCGTCCTCCTCGTCCGCCGAGAGGTAGTGGACCTCGTCGGTGATGCGACCCTTGGTGACCTTGCGGTACGGGGTCTCGATGAAGCCGAACGCGTTGATGCGGCCGTAGGACGCGAGCGAACCGATGAGACCGATGTTCGGGCCTTCCGGCGTCTCGATCGGGCACATGCGGCCGTAGTGCGACGGGTGGACGTCACGGACCTCCATGCCGGCACGGTCACGGGAGAGACCACCCGGGCCCAGCGCGGACAGACGACGCTTGTGCGTCAGCCCCGAGAGCGGGTTGTTCTGGTCCATGAACTGCGACAGCTGCGAGGTGCCGAAGAACTCCTTGATCGACGCCACGACGGGGCGGATGTTGATCAGGGTCTGCGGCGTGATGGCCTCGACGTCCTGGGTCGTCATGCGCTCGCGGACGACGCGCTCCATCCGGGACAGGCCGGTGCGGACCTGGTTCTGGATGAGCTCGCCGACGTTGCGCAGGCGACGGTTGCCGAAGTGGTCGATGTCGTCGGTCTCGACGCGGATCTCGACCGGCTCGCCCTTGCGGGTGCCCGCGATCGTCTCGTCACCGTTGTGCAGGGCGACGAGGTACTTGATCGTCGCGACGATGTCGTCGATCGACAGGGTCGAGTTCGACAGCTCGCCGTCGATGCCGAGCTTCTTGCCCAGCTTGTAGCGGCCGACCTTGGCGAGGTCGTAGCGCTTGCCGTTGAAGTAGAGGTTGTCGAGCAGGTTCTGCGCGGCCTCACGGGTCGGCGGCTCGCCCGGGCGGAGCTTGCGGTAGATGTCGAGGAGGGCCTCGTCCTGGGTGGTCGGGCCGTCCTTCTCGAGGGTGAGCTCGATGGACTCGTAACCGGCGAACTCCTCGCGGATCTGCGCCTCGGTCATGCCGAGCGCCTTGAGGAGGATCGTCACGGACTGCTTGCGCTTGCGGTCGACGCGCACGCCGACCATGTCGCGCTTGTCGACCTCGAACTCGAGCCAGGCACCGCGGCTCGGGATGATTTTCGCGGTGTAGATGTCCTTGTCGGACGTCTTGTCGGGCGTGCGCTCGAAGTAGACGCCCGGGCTGCGGACGAGCTGCGAGACGACGACGCGCTCGGTGCCGTTGATGATGAAGGTGCCGCGCTCGGTCATGAGCGGGAAGTCGCCCATGAAGACGGTCTGGCTCTTGATCTCACCGGTGGTGTTGTTCATGAACTCCGCGGTGACGAACAGGGGCGCGGAGTAGGTCTGGTCGCGCTCCTTGCAGTCCTCGATGGAGTACTTGACGTCCTCGAAGCGGTGGTCGCGGAACGAGAGCGACATCGAGCCGCTGAAGTCCTCGATCGGGGAGATCTCCTCGAAGATCTCCTCGAGGCCGGACCGCTCCGGCACGTCGTCACGGCCGTCTTCGAGCGCCTCGGCGACGCGCTCCTGCCAGCGCTCGTTGCCGAGCAGCCAGTCGAAGCTCTCGGTCTGAAGGGCGAGGAGGTCAGGGACCTCCAGGGGCTCACGGATCTTGCCGAAGGAGAGACGGCCCGACGCCGTCTTTGCGGTGGTCACGGTCTTGGACGCGGTGCGCGAGGCAGCCAAGGATGGTCCTTCCACTGGCCATGTGTCGTAAACGGAGGTCGCACGGCCCATGCCGCCGCACGTGCTCGACGGACCAGCGGAGCATCGTGCAGGAGCCGGGATGCGGCGGGGACACGACAGAGAGCCACTGAGACGAGCAGACGACAGGACATGGACAGGGCAAAGCACAAGTCTAGGTCATGGAGGGCATGCCTGTCCAACCCTGTCCAATCGAAGGCGCTGGCCTCGATGCGGGTCCGGTCAGCCGTCGCATGCGGCAGGCACGCGGTGTGACCCGGAAAGGATGACTGGCGAGGGCGCCCACGTCAAGCGGGCGGACGGCATACGACGGCGTGTCGCGGTGCCGGAGCAGAGGAACGGGCGAGCCCGGCGCACTGCGGGGGCCGACGCGAACGGGCGGGGCGGACCGTGGTCCACCCCGCCCGATCGGCTGGGAATCACGCCCCTGACGGGGCGAGGCTCACTTGAGCTCGACGGTGGCGCCGGCGCCCTCGAGCTGCTCCTTGGCCTTCTCGGCCGCAGCCTTGTCGACCTTCTCGAGGACGGGCTTGGGGGCGCCGTCGACGAGGTCCTTGGCCTCCTTGAGGCCGAGGGAGGTCAGCGCGCGGACCTCCTTGATGACGGCGATCTTCTTGTCGCCGGCAGCGGTGAGGATGACGTCGAACTCGTCCTGCTCCTCCGCGCCGCCAGCGGCGTCGCCGCCACCGGCCGGGGCAGCGGCACCGGCGACCGCGACGGGCGCGGCGGCGGTGACGTTGAAGGTCTCCTCGAACTGCTTGACGAACTCGGAGAGCTCGATGAGGGTCATCTCCTTGAAGGCCTCAAGGAGCTCGTCGGTGCTGAGCTTGGCCATGATGGCGTCCTTTCGTGTTCTTTCGTATGCCGTGAGTGGCGGTGTGGTGGTGGAGCCGGGTCCGGGACGGACTCAGCTCTGCTCGTCGCCACCCGTGGCGACGTCTTCGGTGGCCTCGGCCGCGGGCGCGGCGTCGGCGGGGGCCTCCTCGGCAGCCGGCGTCTCGTCGGCAGCGGCCTCGGGGGCAGCGGCGACGGGGCCCTCGGCCTCGACCTTCGCACGCAGCGCGTCGACGACCCGAGCGGTCTGCGACAGCGGCGCGGCGAAGAGGTAGACGGCCTTGCTGAGCGAGGCGTTCATGGCGCCGGCCAGCTTGGCCAGGAGAACCTCGCGGGACTCGAGGTCCGCGAGCTTGGTGATCTCCTCGGCCGAGAGCGCCTTGCCGTCGAGCAGGCCGCTCTTGATCACGAGGAGGGGGTTTGCCTTGGCGAAGTCACGCAGGCCCTTGGCGGCCTCGACCGGGTCGCCGTCGACGAAGGCGATGGCGGACGGACCGACGAGCTGACCGTCGAAGGCCGTGACTCCGGCCTCCTTCGCGGCGAGCTCGGTCAGCGTGTTCTTGACCACGGCATAGGTCGCGTTGCCACGCAGGGCTCCACGAAGCTCGGTGATCTGGGCCACCGAGAGTCCGCGGTACTCCGTGAGAACGGTGGCGTTCGAGCTCTTGAACTTCTCGGCGAGCTCGGCGATCGCCGCCTGCTTGTCAGCACGGGACATTCGGACCTCCTTCTGCAGTCTGGGGACCTTCGGCGAAGGAGGCGGGAAAAGGAACGAGCCCCGGCGCAGGGCGCGGGGCTCGGGCGGGCGGCGGACGGCATCCGTCCACGTCGTGCTCGGTACTCACACCTGCGCAGGCCGTCCGTTCTCACGGAACCTTCGATCCGGTGCGGGTGCACCGGACAAC
Organism: Knoellia remsis; assembly: GCF_003002895.1. Taxonomy (GTDB): domain Bacteria; phylum Actinomycetota; class Actinomycetes; order Actinomycetales; family Dermatophilaceae; genus Knoellia; species Knoellia remsis. The sequence goes on from NZ_PVTI01000015.1 coordinate 19,334, forward strand.
CGGCGGTCTTCGGTCGGAGCAACGATAGACGCCCGGGGCGCCACCGACCAAATCGGTGACGCCCCGGGCGTTCCAGCGGGGAGCCGGTGGCGGTCAGCCGCCGGCGCCGGGGAAGCTCATCGGGCCGACCTGGTCGGCCGGGGGCGCCTGGATGTCGACCTTCTTGCCCCAGTCGCTGTAGCTCACCTTGCTGTCCCGGCCCATGACGGCCGCGGACATCGTCACCGGACGGTCGTCGCCGTCGAGGACGTAGGTGACGGCGACCTTCTGCGGGGAGGCGCTGGCGCTCGGGCTCGCTGACGGCGACGCGGACGGGCCACCCAGGAGCGTCGAGGGATCCACGGTCATCTCGTAGGTCGTGTTGCCGCCCTCGACCGACTTCACCGTCGCCTCGGAGCCCTTGAGCTTCTCGGCGAGCTTCGTCGGGCTGGTCAGGCCACCCTCGACCATGCCCTTGAACATCTGGCTCACGGGGTCGGAGGCGTTCGGGTCGATCTTGACCCACGGCTTGGACTGGCCGGGGATGCCCTTGAGGTAGATGAGCTTGTCGACGGAGATGACCTCCATCGACTGGCCGTCGACGGGCATCGACATCTTCTGCTCGAGGCGGCCGTCGACGAAGCGGAAGTCGCCGGTCGCCTTCTCGCCGGCGACCTCGATGGTCATGGCGCCGCTGCCGGCCTTCTCCATGGCGGCGATCATGCGCGAGGCGACCTCGCCACCGTCGACCTTGGCGCCGACCTTGACGTCAGCGGCCTGCGACTGGCTCGAGCCCTTGGAGCCCGCGTCGTCGGAGGAGCCGCAGGCGCCGAGCGCGAGCAGGCCCGCGAGGGCGAGGGCAGCACCGCTCGTGCGGCGCGCAGTGTGGTTCATGGTCATGGGTTTCCCTCCCTGGTTGGGGTTCGAGCCTAACGACGTGTGCTGGGAGTTGGCCGACCGGGGACGCGGGCGGGCGGTCGCGGCACGGTCAGTAGGCCTTGAGCTGGGAGACGAGCCACTTGTTGCCGACCTGGGTCAGCGTCGCGATGACGCGGTTCTGGTCGATGGCCGGCTCCTTCTGCCCCTCGCGGGTGCTCGCCTGGTTGACGAAGGCCTGGACGGTGACCGTGTCCTCGGTCTGTGACATGACGCCGACCTCGTAGACGCGGGCCTGGACGACGGTCTTCTCCTTCTGGGCGAGCGGGACGATGGTCTTGGTCATCGTCTGGCCGAACTCGTCCTTGAACTTCCCGGTGAGCAGGGCCTGGTTCGCCGGGAGCTGCTTGGTCATCGTCTCGAAGTTGTAGCTGAGGATCTGCTCGAGCGTGCCCTTGGCCGTGGCGGCGGCGGCGCTGGCCTCGCGTCCCCGCTCGGCCGGGTCCTGACGGGTCACGACGAGCACGGCGGAGAGCAGGGCGAGCGCGAGGACGAGGGCGGCGACCGGGACGAGCAGGGCGCGTCGTGGCCCCCGCTCCCCCATCGCTGCCGGTTCGCGGTCGCCGTCGTCACCGGACTCGGCGGGTCCGTCGGATGTGTCGGACCTGTCGGTGTGGCTGCCTTCGTCGACCGTGTCGGCCTCCGTCGGTTCGCCCACCTCTCCGGTGTCGGGGGTGTCGGCATCGAGGAGGTCGCGGTCCCCGTCGTCACCGGAGTCGGCGGGTTCAGTCGCCCCGGGGGCCGCCGTGGTCGGCTGATCGGGCGTGCCGCTGCTGCGCACCTCGTCCCGGGACGGGCGCGGGCGACGCCGCTCGCCGGCGACGCGGGGGCGGCGGTTAGCCGACGAACTCAAGACGCTCCACCTTCCATTCGTCGCCGACGAGCCGGAGCCCGAGCTTGGTGCGGTAGGTCTTGGTCTCCCCCTTGGGGACGACGGTGTTGGTCGTCGGGGCGACGATGCCGACGATGACCGTCGCGGAGTCGCGGTCGCCGGTGACGAGCCCGGCCTCCGCGCGCTCGACCTTGCTCACGGACTTGTTGTCGACGATGACCTTCTTCAGCTCCTCGAGCTGGCTCGTGTAGCTCGACAGGAACTCGCCGGTCGCGCCGTCCTTGACGCGGCTCGTGTCCTCGTCGACCTTGCGGTAGTCGATCGTCGCGAAGTTCACGGCGAGCTGCTTGCCGGCCGCGAGCGCGGCGTCCTGCGCCTGCTCGACCTGTCGAGCCTCCCACCAGTCGCGCCCACGGGTGGCGCCGAGAGCGATGGTCGCGGCGAGCACGACGACAGTGAGGGCCCACAGGATGCGGGCCGGGGTGAGCCACCTCATCGGGCCGCTTCCTCCATGATCCACGACCACGAGTCTGCACCGGAGGCGCCACCGGTCGGCGCGAGGGGGGTCGACACGAGTGGCATGCCCTCGCTCACGGCCTTGTTGCCGAGCGGCACCATCTGGCCGCCCATGGCCACGGGGTACGACGAGGCGACACCGCTGCGCGGCGCCGGCGCGTTCTGGGCGCCACGGACGTTGGACGCCGAGCCGCGCGGGAGGGTGCAGCCGGCCTTGGTGTTGAGCGGAGGCAGGTTCGTGGTCTGGTTGGGGTCGGTCTTCTTCGTGCCCTCGTAGCCCTTGGTGCACGTCGGCGGCTGCTCGGCGAGCTGCATGCCGAAGTGCGCCGTGCCGTCGCCGGGGACGACGGTGTACCCGCCGATGACGACCTCGGGGTAGGTGACGAGCATCTGCTCGATGCCGTCGATCCGAGAAGTCGTGACCTGGCCGATGGTGATGAGGTTCGCGATGAGCACTCCGAGGTTCTGCTGGTTCTCCTTGACAAGCGTCTCGAGCTCCTTCGAGGCCACGACGCCGCGATCGAGGATGAGCCGGAGGTCGGCATCGGAGGCCTGGAGTGTCTCGGAGAGGTTGGCGAAGTCGGTCGCGAAGTTCTTGATCTCCGGTGAGGTGGCGCGCTGGGTGTCGAGGACCGTCTTGCTCGCCCGGAGCAGGCCGATCGTCTCGGGCAGGGCGTCGATGGCGGCCTGGGTGAGCAGGTCGCCGTTGTCGATCAGCCGTGACAGGTCGGGACCCGCGCCGTCGAAGGCCGTGCCGAGCTCGTCGACGACGGTGCGCAGGTCGTCCTTGTCGACGGAGGCGACGGTGCGGTCGAGGTCGAGGAGCAGCTGGTCGACGCGCAGGGGGTATGCCGTGTCCTTGCGCGAGATGGTGTCGCCGGACGCGAGGACGGGGCCGCCGAACGAGCGGGGCTGGAGGTCGAGGTACTGCTCACCGACGGCGGAGCGGTTCTCGACGACGGCGCGCGTGTCCTTGGGGACCTTCGTGCCCCGGTCGAGCAGGGCCTCGACGAGGACGCCGTCCTTCTCGAGCTCGAGCCCGGTCACCCGGCCGACCTTGACCCCGCGGTAGGTGACCTCGGAGCCGACGAAGATGCCGCCGGACTGCGCGAAGCTCGCCTTGATCCGTGGGCCGCCACCGAGCAGCCTCTCGGTGAGGCCGACGTAGTTCGCCGAGAGGATGGACACGCCGACGATGGTGATGATGGCGAAGGCCGCGAGCTGGGCCTTGGTGAGCGCGCGGATCATGCGCCACCACCGCCGTAGAGCGTCGTCCAGGAGGTGTCGCGTCCCGTCGAGTCACTCGCACAGAGCGGCGGGCACAGCGGGTTGGCGGGCGCCGTCGGCGCCGGCACGGGCAGCGACGGCGTGACGCCGGGCAGCCGGGGCGCCGCGCCGCCGCTCGGCACCGGCACGGGCAGGCCCGGGATGGCCAGGTCGGGCAGCGGCGCGCCACCGGGGAGCCCGTTCTCGAGGATCTTGATCTGCGAGAGGTCGAGGTCCATGGTGATCGCGAGGTTCGCGTAGTCGCCCTTGACGACGTCGAGGACGCCGTCGGGGAACGGGTAGGTGAGCAGCAGCTCGAGGGACTTGGGCAGGTTGTCGCCCGCCTTGTTGAGCTGGGTGAGGATCGGCGCGAGGGCCTTGAGGTTCGCGAGCGTGTCCTCCTTGGAGCCCTGGATGACCTTGGTGCCGACCGCACCGAGGCGGCTCAGCGCCTGCAGCATCTGGGTCAGCTGGATCCGCTGGTCGGCGAGGACCTTCAGTCCCTTGGGCATCTCCTGGAGCGTCTTCGCGATGAGATCCTTCTGCGCGGCGAGCCGGGCGGAGAGGACGTCGACCATGTCGATGGCCCGGACGATCTCGGCCTTCTGGGCCTCGAGCCCACCGATGAAGGTGTTGAGCTGTCCGATGAGGCTCTTGATCTCGTCGGTGTTGCCGCGCAGGGCATTGTTGAGCTCGCGCTCGATGATGCCGAGCTGGGCGATGCCGCCACCGTTGAGGAGCAGCGACATGGCCGAGAGGACCTCTTCAACCTCGGGGTTGCGGTTGGTCCGGTCGATGGGGATGAGGTCGCCGTCGGAGAGCTGGCCGACACTCTCCCCTTGGAGCGGACCGGACAGGGCGACGTACTTCTCGCCGAGGAGGCTGGACTGTTTGAGCTCGGCGGTGGCGTTGTCGGGCAGCTTGGTCGACTTCGGGATCGAGAGGGTGACCCGGGCGGTCCAGCCGTTGAGCTCAATCTCCTCGACCTGCCCGACGGCAAGATCGTTGATCTTCACCGCGGACTTGGGCACGAGGTCGAGGACGTCGGCGAAGTCGACCTTGATCCGCATCGACGGGCCGTCGCCCTTCGCCCCGCCGGGCAGGGGCAGGTCGTAGGCGCCCTTGCACGACGACAGGGTGAGGACGGCGACGACCGCGAGAGCGACGACACGAAGGGCGCGCGACACCCACGTACGGGACGGGACGGCATACGTCATGGCGTGTCCTTGGGCAGGAGACCACCGAGGGTGGGGTCGGCGCCACGGATGGTGACCGTGGCGTCCGTCGCCGACGGCTTCTCGGCCGTGGCAGGAGCGGTGGACTTGGCTGGCGCCGCGGCCGTGGCGGGGGCTGTCGACGGCGCGGTCTTGGCGGCCGCAGCGGCCTGGGTGTAGGCCTGCGGCACGGCGGACAGCCCGGGCAGGTTGATCAGGCCCGGCAGCAGTCCGCCCTCGGGGATGAGCTGCTGGAGGGTGCTGCAGAGGCCGGTGTTGCCCGTGTTCGTGGCCCCGGTGATGAGCGAGCAGAGCAGCAGTGCCGGGTCCGAGAGCGGACCGAGGATGTTGGCGCGGGTGTCGAGCGTGCCCGACGCGGGGTTGTAGGCGAGCTGGAGGTTCGACAGGGCGACGGGGGCGTTGTCGAGGGTCTCAGCGAGGGTGTCGCGTTTCGCCGCGACCGCGCTCGTGAGCTTGGTCAGCTTGTCGATGTCCTCGGTGAGGACCGTGCGGTTGTCCTTGACGAAGGTCGAGATCTCGTTGAGTGCGACGGCGAGGTTCTTCAACGCCGCCGAGAGGTCGTCGCGCTCACCGTCGAGCTGGTCGGACACCTTGGACAGGTCGACGTTGAGGCGGCGCACCTGCGCGTCGTTCTTGGCGAGCATGCCGGTGAACGTCTCGAGGTTCTTCACGGTCTCGAAGAGGTCGCCGCGGCCCTCGGCGAAGGTCTGCACGGCCTGCGAGAGGCTGCGGTTCATCTCATGGAGGTTGGCGCCGTTGCCCTCGAGGTTGCGGGCGCTCGTGTCGAGCACGCGGGTCAGCGCACCCTCCTTGTTGGCGCCTTCGGGGCCGAGCGCGACGAGGAGGTCGTCGAGGGTCTGCGAGATCCGGTCGAGCTCGACCGGGACCGCGGTGCGCTCCTTGGGGATCGTCGCCCCGTCGCGCATCACCGGACCGGAGGTGTATGCCGGCAGCAGCTGCACATAGCGGTCGCTCACCAGCGACGGCGCGACGATCGCGGCCTTGGCCTGCGCGGGCACCTTGACGTCGGGATCGACCTCGAAGGTGACCCGGACGGTCTGACCGCGAGGTTCGACGCGGGTGACCTCACCGACCCGGACACCGAGGACCCGCACGTCGCTGCCGGCATACAGGCCGACGGCGCGGGTGAAGTCGCTCGTCACGGTGACCCCGTCGGGACGGGGCCACCACAGGTAGGCGCCCGCGGCGAGCGCGAGGACCGCCATCGCGGCGACGATCTTGTTGAGGACGGCGTTGGTCATCGGCCCGGCACCCCGATCGGGACGGTGAGGTTCTGGATGTAGGTGTCGAACCAGTGGCCGGTGCCGAGCGCGCTGGCGAAGACCCGGGTGAACGGCGCCATGGCATCGATCGTCTGGGTCAGCGCCTCCTCGTGCTTGCGGAGGGTGTCGAGCACCCCGCGCAGCTGGGTCAGGGCCGGGCCGAGGGCGGCCCGGTTGTCACGCACGAGCCCGGTCAACTGGACGGCCATGGCGCTGGTGTTCGTGAAGAGCGTGTGGATGGCGTCGCGGCGCTCGTAGAGCTCCTGGAGCAACAGGTCGGCGTCCTGGATGATCTTCTCCACGACCTTGTTCTGGTCGGCGAGCGTGGCGGAGACCGAGTTGCTCGCCCGCAGCAGCGCCTTGAGCTCGGCGTCGCGGCTCGCCACGGTCTTCGACAGGCGGGTGAGGCCGTCGAGGGCGGTGCGGACGTTCTCGGGAGTGTTCTTGAACTCGGCCGCGATCGTGTCCAGCGACGTCGCGAGCTGCTTGGTGTCGATGCGTTCGGTCGTCTCGGTGAGGTCGGAGAAGGCGTTGATGATGTCGTAGCTCGACACCGTGCGGGACGTCGGGATCGTCGTCCCCTCGGGCATCTGCCCCCGCCCCCGCGGCTCGAGCGAGAGGAACTTCTGCCCCAGCAGGGTGCGCATGCGGATCGACGCGCCGGACTCGGGGCCGAAGGCGACGTCCTCGGTGATCCGGAAGTCGACGTTGACCTTGTTGCCGTCGAGGGTGATGTCGGTGACCTTGCCGACGCGCACGCCGGCGATGCGGACCTCGTCACCGGAACGCAGGCCACCGGCTTCGGTGAAGTCCGCGGCGTAGTTCTGGCCGCCACCGATGATCGGCAGGCTCGCGGCGTTGAAGGCGCCCAGCAGCACCAGGGCGATGGCGGCCAGACCCGCGATGCCGATCGGCAGCGGGTTCCGGGCACGGAACGGAGTGCTCATCCCTTGCCACACCTCGCCGACGAGACGTTGTAGCCGAGGCCCCCGGGCAGGGGCCCGGTGGGCAGGATCAGGTTCTCCACGTCGAAGCGGCAGAGATAGAAGTTGAACCACGAGCCATAGGTGGCCGTGCGCGTGATCGTGTTGATCTTGTTCGGCGCACCGGTGATGAACTGCTCGTAGCGCTGGGTGTTCTCGGGCTTGTTGAGGTTCTTGGCGAGCTGGCCGAGCTGGGCGACGTCGGTCTTGATGTCCGGGCGCCCGGCCGCGAGCAGCTGGGCGGTCTCGTCCGCGAGGGAGTTGATGTTGGTCAGCGAGGCGCCGATGGCCTTGCGGTCGGCGGCGAGGCCGGAGACGAAGCGCTGCAGCTGGATGAGCAGCTCGCCGAGCGCGGTGTCGTTCTGCTCGACCGTCGTGAGGATGGTCGTGAGGTTGGTGATGACGCGACCGATGACCTTGTCGCGGTCGGCGATGGAGCTCGTCAGCGAGGCGGTCTGGCCGAGGAGGGAGTTGATGTTGCCGCCCTCCCCCTGGAGCACCGAGATGATGAGCTGGGAGAGCTCGTTGACGTCCTTGGGTGACAGCGCGGCGAAGAGCGGCTTGAACCCGTTGAAGAGGACGGTCAGGTCGAGGGCCGGCTTGGTGCGCTCGAGCGGGATCGTCGCCCCGTCCTTGAGCGGCGTCGCCTTGCCGGGCCCCTGGGTCAGGGAGATGTAGCGCTCTCCGACGAGGTTGCGGTACTTGATCGTCGCGATCGTCCCCTCGGTTAGGACGCTCGTGTCGAGGACGTCGAACTCGACGTTGGCACTCGTGCGGTCCTTGGCGACCGCGATCTTCTTGACCGTGCCGACGCGCACCCCGGCGATGCGGACCTCATGGCCCTTGGCGAGACCGGTGACGTCCTTGAAGATCCCGGTGTAGGTGTTGCGGTCACCGGGCTGGATGTTGGCGATCGTCGCCGCGAGCGTCGCGGTCGCCAGCACTGTGACGACGGCGAAGGCGATGAACTTCACGAGGCTGGCCGAGGTCTTCACTGGTTCACCACCGTCCCACGCATCATCGGGCCCGCGAGGAGCGTCGCGAGGCCGGGGTCGCGGTCGGCCGGCAGGCCGACGAGGGCGCCGACGAGCTGCTGCTCCTCGGCGGTCCCGGCGAGACCGGCCTCCACCGACGGGATCCGCGCCCCCTCTGGCGAGGTGAAGATCGACGGCAGGCTCGAGAAGGTCGCATAGGTCGGCGCGCCATCGGTGCCGTCGTCGAACTTGGACCCGGCCCGGGGGTTGTCCTGGGTGCTCGCGCTCGTGTCCGGGAGGCCCTTGCAGTCGGGGGCCCGCTTGTCCCGCCACTGCGGTTCCTCGCCCGGGTGGTAGGGCTTGGTCTGCGGGGGCAGCTCGAGCGTGATGTGGAAGTTTCCGGTGGCGACGACGCCCTTGACGCGCGGCAGCCAGTTGACGAGGCCCTCGGTGAAGCACGGGTAGATCGGCGAGTGCTTGGCCAGCACCGCCAGGGTGGGACGCTGGACGCGACCGACCTGGATGATCCGGTTCTGGTGGGTCTCGAGGAAACCTGCCGTGGTGTTCGCGAATCCCGCTGTCCCGGCAAGGAACCCGGCGAGCTCCTTCTGCTTCTCGACGATCGTCGTGTTCGTCGTGAGCAGCGCCTTGGCGGCGCGCAACAGCTCTGGCGCGGCCACGGCATACGTGCTCGCGAAGTCGGCGAAGCCGGAGATGTCGGCCTGGATGAGGGGCACGTAGGGGTTGATCTTGGTGAAGTACTCGTTGACGAGCACGAGGTTCTTGCCGAGCTTCTCGCCGCGGCCGTCGAGGGTCGTCGCGAGCGCGTTGAGGGTGGCCGAGAGCTTCGCGGGATCGACGGCGCGCAGCAACGGCAGGAGGTCCTCGAAGACCTGCTCCAGCTCGATGGCCACGCTCGTGCGGTCCTGCGGGATGACGTCGCCGGCCTTGATCGCGGGGCCGGCGTCGCCCTCCGGGGGCACGAGGTCGACGTAACGCTCACCAAAGAGGGTCTTGGGCAGCAGCCGGGCGCTGACCTTGGCCGGGATGAGCGAGACCATCTCGGGCTTGAGCGCCAGGGTCAGGGTGGCGCCCTCGAGGTCGGCATCGATCGTGCGCACCTCGCCGACGATGAGACCGCGGATCTTGACGTCGGCGGCCTCCTGCATCTGGCTGCCGATGCGGTTCGTCTTCAGGGTCACCTCCACGACGTCGGTGAAGACCTTCTTGAACGACGCGATGGAGAGCGACAGCAGCAGCGCGACGACGAGGATGAACGCCACGCCGTAGGTGCGGTGTCCGAGTCGCGACATGGTGGATCCGGCCATGGCTATCCCGCGATCCTCACCGTCGTCGTGGCACCCCACACGGCGAGCGAGAAGAAGAAGTCGACGAGGTTGACCGCGACGATCGAGGTGCGCACGGCCCGGCCCACCGCGACGCCGACCCCGGCCGGACCGCCGCTCGCGGTGTACCCGTAGTAGCAGTGGATCAGGATGACGATCACCGCGAAGACGAGGACCTTGAGGAACGAGTAGAGGATGTCCATCGGCGGTAAGAACAGATGGAAGTAGTGGTCGTAGGTGCCCTTGGACTGCCCGAAGTAGTCGGTCACGATGAACCGCGTCGCGGCATACGACGACAACAGCCCGAGGACGTAGAGCGGGATGACCGCGACGAAACCGGCGATCATCCGCGTCGTCACGAGGAACGGCAGCGACGGGATGCCCATCACCTCGAGCGCGTCGACCTCCTCGGAGATCCGCATCGCACCGAGCTGGGCGGTGAAGCCGCAGCCGACGGTCGCCGCGAGCGCGAGACCGGCGACGAGCGGCGCGATCTCACGGGTGTTGAGGTAGGCCGCGAGGAACCCGGCGAAGGCGCCCGTGCCGAGCTGGTTGAGTGAGGAGTAGCCCTGCAGGCCGACCTGGCTGCCGGTGAAGAACGCCATGAAGGTGAGGACGCCGACGGTGCCGCCGATGACGGAGAGGGCGCCGGTCCCGAGGGACACCTCGGCGAGGAGGCGCATCACCTCCTTCTTGTAGCGGCGCAGGGTGCGTCCGCTCCACGCGAGCGAGCGCACGTAGAAGTGCATCTGGTCGCTCAGGCCGTCGAGGACCTCGCCGGGCTTGGCGGCCAGCGTGCGGGTGCGGCTCATCGTCGGTTCACCTCCTCACACCTTCTGCGGGACGACCTGGAAGTAGATCGCGGAGACGACGAAGTTGATGACGAACAGGAGCATGAAGGTGATGACGACGCTCTGGTTCACCGCGTCGCCGACGCCCTTCGGCCCACCGCCGGCGGTGAGTCCCTTGTATGACGCGACGACGGCCGCGACGAGACCGAACAGCAGCGCCTTGATCTCGGAGGTCCACAGGTCGGCGAGCTGCGCGAGCGCGGTGAACGAGGCGAGGTAGGCACCGGGTGTGCCGCCCTGGATGACGACGTTGAAGAAGTACCCGCCCGCGACGCCGACGACGGAGACGAGTCCGTTGAGGAGCACGGCGACGAGCATGCAGGCGAGGACCCGGGGCACGACGAGGCGCTGGATCGGGCTGATGCCGAGCACCTCCATCGCGTCGATCTCCTCGCGGATCTTGCGGGAGCCGAGGTCGGCGCAGATGGCCGAGCCGCCGGCACCGGCGACGAGGAGGGCGGTGACGATCGGCGACGCCTCACGCACGACGGCGAGCACGCTCGCCGCGCCCGTGAAGGACTGGGCGCCGAGCTGGCGGGTCAACGTGCCGAGCTGGAGCGCGATGACCGCGCCGAAGGGGATCGACACGAGCGCGGTCGGGACGATCGTCACCGACGCGATGAACCAGCACTGCTGGATGAACTCCTTGGTCTGGAACGGCCGCTTCGGCAGGGCCCGCATGACGTCGAGGAAGAGCGCGAAGAACGCGCCGGCCTGCTTGAGGGGGCTGACGAGGACGTTCATGACGCCGCACCGTGGTCGAGGCTGGCGCCGACGTCGAGCTCGGGACGCTGGTCGAGGGTGCGCTCGGGCACCTGGACCGAGGTGTGCGGCCCCTGGAAGGAACCGGGCGGCGGGATGACGCCGTTGGCGCGGCACCACTCCCCCGCGGGTCGCTCACCGCGACGGGGCTCACCGTTGCTCGTGCCGAGCTGCGGCGCGATCGGCGGGAGTGGCGGCAGCTGCTGCCCGGAGGCCGCCTCGGCGGCGAGCTCGTCGGCGTCCTTCTCCTCGGACATGCCGATGGGCCCGACGGTCTGGGCGTTGAGGAACTGGCGCACGACCGGCTCCTCCGAGCTCAGCAGCATCTCGCGGGGCCCGAACATGGCGAGGTGCTTGTGGTAGAGCAGGCCGATGTTGTCCGGCACGGTGCGGGCGGTGTTGATGTCGTGCGTGACGATGAGAAACGTCGCGTCGATCTGCGCGTTGAGGTCGATGAAGAGCTGGTTGATGTAGGAGGTGCGCACCGGGTCGAGGCCGGAGTCCGGCTCGTCGATGAGCAGGATCTCGGGGTCGAGGACGAGCGCGCGGGCGAGGCCGGCACGCTTGCGCATGCCACCGGAGATCTCGCCGGGCAGCTTGTCCTCGGCGCCCTGGAGACCGACGAGCTCCATCTTCTCGAGGGAGATCTTGCGGATCTCGGACTCGGTCTTCTTCGTGTGCTCGCGCAGCGGGAAGGCGACGTTGTCGAAGAGGTTCATCGACCCGAAGAGGGCGCCGTCCTGGAAGAGGACGCCGAAGAGCTTGCGCACCTCGTAGAGGTCGTGCTCCTTGAGCGTGACGAGGTCGGCGCCGTTGATGACGATGGAGCCCTTGTCCGGCTTGAGCAGGCCCACGAGGGTCTTGAGGAACACGGACTTGCCCGTACCCGACGGGCCGAGCATGACCGAGATCTCTCCGGCCGGGAGAGTCAGCGTGACGTCGTTCCAGATGAGCTGGGACCCGAAGGACTTGGTCAGTCCCTGGACGTCGATCGCGACACCCATGCAGCACCCTCACTCTCACCGGCCCGGTCGCGCGGCAGGGGGGACATCACCACGGCAGGGGGCCGGTAGCGACGGTGCGACAGGGCTTCAGCGAAGTTACCTCCCAGTCAAACAAGACACAAGCGCGCCAGCCCATGAAGACGTGCAGGTCACATTCTGGGCAGGTCAGCGGCACTACCCGGTATGCCGCCTCTCGGGTATGGCGTCCCCTCACTCGTGCGTATGCCGTCCCCTCACTCGTGGGTAAGTCGTCCCCCCGCCTCGCGGGCAGGCGCGCCTGCGTTCGGGCGTTCCGGACATGCGACGCGGCCCCCGCCTCGCGAAGGAGGCGGGGGCCGCGTCGGTGCCGTGGTGAGGCGCGCCGGCTCAGGCGTCGGCGTCAGCCTCGGCCGCGTCGGCCTTGGCCACCGGGGAGGAGTCCTCCTCGGTGAGGCCCTTGGTGCGGGTGAAGTCGAGCGGGACGCCCGGGCCCATCGTCGTCGACAGGGTCGCCTTGGAGATGTAGCGGCCCTTCGAGCTGGCCGGCTTCAGGCGCAGGATCTCCTCGAGCGCCGCGGCGTAGTTCTCGACGAGCTGCTTCTCGTCGAAGGACGCCTTGCCGATGATGAAGTGGAGGTTCGCGTGCTTGTCGACGCGGAACTCGATCTTGCCGCCCTTGATGTCGGAGACGGCCTTGGCGGTGTCCATGGTGACGGTGCCGGTCTTCGGGTTCGGCATGAGGCCGCGCGGACCGAGGACCTTGCCGAGGCGACCGACCTTGCCCATCATGTCGGGCGTCGCGACGATCGCGTCGAAGTCGAGCCAGCCACCGGCGACCTTCTCGAGGAGGTCGTCGGAACCGACGTAGTCGGCACCGGCGGCCTTGGCGGCCTCGGCCTTGTCGCCGTTGGCGAAGACGAGGACGCGGGCGGTCTTGCCCGTGCCGTGCGGCAGGTTGACGGTGCCGCGGACCATCTGGTCGGCCTTGCGCGGGTCGACACCGAGGCGCATCGCGACCTCGACGGTCTCGTCGTACTTGGCCTTGGCGCCCGACTTCGCGAGGCGGACGGCCTCGAGCGGGCTGTAGGCCTTGCCGTCCTGGATCTTCTCCGCTGCGGCGCGGTAGTTCTTGCTGCGCTTCATGTGCTGCTCCTGGTGTTCTTCGGTGGAGGTGTGGTGCGGGCCAGCGCGGGCCCTCCCACGCACCTCACGGTCGTGAGGTGTCGTTCTGTGCCGGTATGCCGTCCGCGCGCCGCGCGCGGTCCGCCGCGGCGAGCGGACGGCATACCGAAATCGTGTGGTCCCGTCTCACCACTGCTGCCCCGGAAGGCGTTCAATTGGTGACTTTTTCACGGGCCCCAGTTCCGCTCAGTCGAGCTTGGTCTCGATGCCCATCTGGCGGGCGGTGCCGGCGATGATCTTCATCGCGGCGTCGATGTCGTTGGCGTTGAGGTCCGGCATCTTCGTCTCGGCGATCTCGCGCACCTGGTCCTTGGTCAGCGTGGCGACCTTGGTCTTGTGCGGCTCGCCGGAGCCCTTCTGGACGCCCGCGGCCTTCTTGATCAGCTCCGACGCCGGCGGCGTCTTCGTGATGAAGGTGAAGGAGCGGTCTTCGTAGACGGTGATGACGACGGGGATGATGTTGCCCCGCTGGGCCTCCGTCGCAGCGTTGTACGCCTTGACGAACTCCATGATGTTGACGCCGTGCTGACCGAGGGCGGGGCCCACGGGGGGAGCCGGGGTGGCGGCACCTGCCTGGATCTGCAGGTTGATGTAGCCGGCGACCTTCTTCTTGGGAGGCATTGCTGTGGTGGTTCCTTATCTGGTGGTGGGCCCACGCCGTGGGCGATGACCCGGTTGCAGTGCTGGCGCGCTCAGATCTTGGCGACCTGGGTGAACGACAGCTCGACCGGGGTCTCCCGGCCGAAGATGGAGACGAGCACCTTGAGCTTCTGGCTCTCGGCGTTGATCTCGGAGATCGTCGCCGGCAGGGTCTCGAATGGACCGTCCATGACGGTGACCGACTCGCCGACCTCGAAGTCGACGACGGCGGGCTCGGGGGTCGCGCCGGCACCCGCGGCCGCGCCACCGGCGGCCGTCGCCGCGGCGGGCGTCTCGAGGTCGGCCGGCTTGATCATCGTGTAGACCTCGTCGAGACTCAGCGGCACCGGCTGGTGCGCGTTGCCGACGAAGCCGGTGACACCGGGCGTGTGGCGCACAGCGCCCCACGACTCGTCGGTGAGATCCATGCGGACGAGGACGTACCCGGGCATCCGGACACGGCGGACGAGCTTGCGCTGACCGCTCTTGATCTCGGTGACCTCTTCCATCGGGACCTGCACCTCGAAGATGTAGTCCTCCATGTTGAGGGACTGGGTGCGGTTCTCGAGGTTGGCCTTCACGCGGTTCTCGTAGCCGGCGTAGGAGTGGATGACGTACCAGTCGCCGAACTTGCTCGCGAGGTCGTCCTTGAACGCCTGGACCGGGTCGACGTCGGTGGGGAGGACGTCGCCGTCCTCGTCGACCTCGCCCGCCGGAGCCGCGGCGGCATCCGTGTCGGCGCCGGTCGAGGTGTCGGCGTCGCTGAACGCGGCAGTGGCGTCCTGCTCGGCGACCGCGTCGGAGTCACCGGCGGCGACGACCTCCTCGTCGGACTCGACACCGTCCGCGGTGTCCTCGAGCTCCTGGTCGACCTCGACGGTCTCGGGCTGCTCGACCTCGCCACCGAACGCGGCGGCGGCGTCGTCCTCGGCGCGCTGGTGCACGTCACCCTCGGGGGTGACCTCACCCTCGACAACCGGGCCGCGGCCTTCGTCGACGATCGCCTCGTCGACGACGAGCGTCTCGGGCTGCTCGACCTCGCCACCGAACGCGGCGGCGGCGTCGTCCTCGGCGCGCTGACCGGTCTCGCCCGCGGGCGTGACCTCCTCCTGCGACTCGACGCCGTCCGGGGTGTCGACGAGGACCTGGTCGACGTCGACGGCCTCGGGCTGCTGGGCCTCGGGGTCGACGGAGCTCGACTCGGCGTCCTGGGACGTCCACTGGTCGGACACGTGCTGACCTACTTCCTGTACCGCGTTCGTTGGGTTCACCTGGCTGCGGGCGCGCTCGGCCCGGCCGGTGTCACTCGCCGTTGCCGAAGACGAGGCCGACAAGCTTGCTGAAGCCGAAGTCCATGCCCGACACCAGCGCCATCATCACCGTGACGAAGACGATGACGACGAGCGTGTAGTTCCACAGCTCGGAGCGCGTCGGCCGGACGACCTTGCGCAGCTCGTCGAGGATCTGGCTGATGAACAGGCTCAGCCGGGACAGGGGGTTGCCCTTGTCCGACCGCTTGTTCGTCGGCCGCGAGTCGCGGGACGCGCCCACTTCCGTCACGATTCCTCTTCTCGCTGGTTGATCCGTCGCCGGTGATCGCTCACCAGCGCGACGTCACTGTCGAACGTGCAGGGCAGGAGGGACTCGAACCCCCAACCGCCGGTTTTGGAGACCGGTGCTCTACCAATTGAGCCACTGCCCTAGGAACGCACCTGTTGGGGTGGTGGTTCCGGAGGTGGTCACAGGCATGACGAATCATGGTGCAATCACCGAAGGATCAGCATACGGGACGCCCCCGGCCGACGCGAAACCGCCGGGAGGCCATGCACGCCGTCAGCGGGGGCGCAGCTCGACGATGGGGATCTGCCGGGTCGTGCGCTTCTGGTATGCCGTGTAGCGGTTCGCGTTGACGCCGTTGACGATCTCCCAGCGGCGCGCGTAGTCGGGGTCGTCCGGCAGGGTCACGCGGGCACGGACCGGGGTGCGGCGCGGGCCGACGTTGATGTCGGCGTCCGGGTTCGCCCGCAGGTTGTGCAGCCAGGCGGGAGCCTTGGGAGCGCCGCCGTTCGAGGCGACGACGAGCCAGGCGTCGCCGTCGCGGCCGTAGGTGAGGGCGTTGGTCCGCTGCTGCCCGGTCCTGGCGCCCACCGTGTGGAGCAGGAGGGTCGGGTTGCCGAACAGCAACTTGTGCCCGACCTTGCCGCCGGTCTTCTCGTAGAGCCATTGGTGCCCCTTGAGGACCTGGAGGCCGACCTGCTCGATCCGCGAGAGAGCCATGGCCCCGACGCTACGAAGGTTCTACGTCTGTAGCAATAGGGCGGCGGTGGTGGTGCGCGTGATGTCGGTCATCGTCCGGGCGTCGGCGCAGGCTCACGCTCGACCCGGTCGAGCCAGTCGGTGAGCAACGCCTCGGTCAGCTCGAGCCGCTCGTACTGGGCGTTGTGCCCGGCCCGGTCGAGGACCGCGAACGTCGCCCTGGGGTAGTGCTCGAGCAGCTCCCACTGGTCGCGGTAGCCGACCGCGGAGTCCTGCCGACCGAGCAGCCACAGGGTGGGCCGGTCGTACGTGCGGCCCTCCTCGGGCAGCCGGCCCAGGTCCCAGCGGCGATGGATCCGGGCCATCCCCTCGGCATCCGCGGCCGCAAGGCCGGGTGCGACGTCACGCGCGAACGCGGCATACGTCTCCTCGGTCTGGACGACGGCGCCGTCCTCGAACTCCGCCCGCAACTGCGGGTCGAGGGTGTCGAGGAACGCCTCGTCACGCTCGAGCACGACCTCGGGCGGGCGGGTCCGCGCGGTCTTGGCGACGACCGGGCCGATCGGGCAGATGAGGGCGAGCCCCACCACCTGGCCGGGGCGGCGTCGCACCAGCTCGCGGGCGACGTACCCACCGTAGGACTCCCCCACGAGCAGGAACGGCTCGTCCGCGATGCGCTCACCGACGAGCCGTTCGACGCGGTCGACGACGTCGGAGGTCGAGGCGGCGTCGCCCACCGGCGACTGTCCCATGCCGGGCAGGTCGGGGTAGATGCGGCGGTATGCCGCACCCGCTGCGGGTCTCGTCGGGTCGCCTCCGAGGACGGGCTCGAGGATGCCCGTCATGAGCCGGTGGTCGGGGCTCCAGCCGTGGATCGCGAGCACCGGGATGCCGTCCTCTGGCCCGTGCTCGACGACGTGGAGTTCACTCGCTGACATGGGTCGATCGTGGCATGCCGGGTCTGGGACGATGAGGGGCGTGACCGAGCAGACTCTTACCCGGCCCCTGACGTCCCTCCCGCCCGCGGACCTCGAGACGTTCCTCGAGACGCAGCGCATGGCATACGAGGATCTCAAGGCACGAGGGCTGAAGCTCGATCTCACCCGCGGCAAGCCGTCGGTGGAGCAGCTCGACCTCAGCAACGAACTGCTGAGCCTGCCGCGGGGCCACAAGGACGGCTCGGGCACCGACGTCCGCAACTACGGCGGGCTCGAGGGGCTGCCCGAGCTGCGCGCGATCTTCGCCGACCTGCTGTGGGTCGAGCCGGCGCAGGTCGTCGCCGGCGGCAACGCGAGCCTGACGATGATGCACGACTGCCTCGTCCAGCTGCTGCTGCACGGCGGGCCGGACTCGCCGCGGCCGTGGTCGCAGGAGGAGAGCGTGAAGTTCGTCTGCCCCGTGCCGGGCTACGACCGTCACTTCACGATGCTCGCCAGCTACGGGATCGAGATGCTCACGGTGCCGATGCACGACGACGGCCCGGACGTGGCTGCGGTGCGCGAGCTCGTGCGCGACCCCGCGGTCAAGGGCATGTGGATCGTGCCGACGTACGCCAACCCGTCGGGCTCGGTCGTGACCCAAGAGATCGCGAGTGCCCTGGCGTCGATGGACACGGCCGCGCCGGACTTCCGGATCTTCTGGGACAACGCGTATGCGTTCCACCACCTCACCGAGGACGAGGCCAAGAGCGCCGACATCATCACACTCGCGTCGGCCGCGGGGCACCCGAACCGGCCGCTGATGTTCGCGTCGACGTCGAAGATCACCTTCGCGGGGGCCGGGGTGGCGTTCCTGGCCGCGTCGGAGGCGAACGTGAAGTGGTACCTGTCGCACCAGAAGTTCGCGTCGATCGGTCCGGACAAGGTCAACCAGCTGCGGCACGTGCAGTTCTTCGGGTCCGCGGCGGGGGTGCGCGAGCACATGGCGCGCCACCGCGAGATCCTCGCCCCGAAGTTCGCGGCGGTCGACGCGGCGCTGTCGTCGGCGCTGGACGGGCGCGAGGTGGCGACGTGGTCGAAGCCGTCGGGCGGGTACTTCGTCAACCTCGACGTGCTGGACGGGACGGCGACGCGGGTCGTCGAGCTGGCCCGCGAGGCCGGGATCGTCCTGACGCCGGCGGGTGCGTCCTTCCCCCACGGCGTGGACCCGCGCGACCGGAACATCCGGTTGGCGCCGTCGTTCCCGACGCTGGACGAGGTCGAGACGGCGATGGCCGGGGTCGCGACGTGCGTGCTGCTCGCCGCGGCGGAGAAGCTCGCCGCTGGTTCGGGCGCCGGCTCCGCCGCCACGGACCCCGACACGGACCGCGACGGCGTGCAAGGCTGAGCCCATGAGCGACATGAACGACCAGAACCTCGGCGACACCGGCTCCGACGACAACCTGGACTTCGAGGATCTCGGTCGGGACCGCACGATCGACGAGCTCGAGGACACGGACGTGCCGGCGAGCGACCTCGACTCGATCGACTCCGAGCGCGACCTCGAGCTGACCGAGCAGGAGCTCGGCGGTCTCGACTCCGACGTCGACCGTGACGGCGAGGAGCTCGAGGAGGTGTCGCTGGACGAGGAGGCCGACCAGGCCGACGACTACCTCGACGACTCGAGCGAGACTGACGACCTGCCGGTGACGCCGGCGGAGTCGCGGCCGATCAACGCCGAGATCGCCTTCGACAGCCCCGACGGGGACACGGAGGAGACGATCGACCAGCGGATCAACCAGGAGGAGCCGGAAGCCGGGTCGGCCTACGGCAAGCCCGAGGACGGTGTCGACGACCGGCGCGAGAAGTACGGCCTCGGGGACCCGGATGACGAGGACGTGGACGAGCCCGCCGAGGAAGCGGCGCTGCACGTCGAGGAATGAGCCTCGAGCCGGCGGCTGCCGGTTCCGATCGGGCGACGGCAGACCTGCCGAAGGCGCACCTGCACCTGCACTTCACCGGCTCGATGCGGATCGGGACCGTGCGGGAGATGTCGGCCGCGCACGGGCTGCGGCTGCCCTCGGCGCTCGAGGGCGACTGGCCGGTGACGTTCGAGACCCGCGACGAGCGCGGGTGGTTCCGGTTCCAGAGCCTGTATGACGCCGCGCGTGCCTGTGTGCGCTCGGAGGCGGACATGCGGCGCATCGTGCGCGAGGCGGCATTGGACGACGGGGCCGAGGGGTCGCGGTGGCTGGAGCTGCAGGTCGACCCGACGTCGTATGCGCCGCACGTCGGCGGGATCACGCCGGCGCTCGAGATCGTGCTGGACGAGGCTGCGGCGGTGTCGCGGGAGCCGGGGGCGGCGCAGGTGGGGATCGTCGTCGCGGCCTCACGGATGCGACACGAGCTCGAGGCGCGGACGCTGGCGCGCTTGGCGGCGCGGTATGCCGGCGAGGGGCCGGGTGCGGTCGTCGGGTTCGGGCTGAGCAACGACGAGCGGCGTGGGGACACGGGGGCTTTTGCGCCGGCGTTCCGGATCGCGCGACGGGCGGGGTTGGCCCTGGTGCCGCACGCCGGTGAGCTGTTGGGGCCGGCTGCGGTGGAGCGGACCTTGGATGCCATCGAGCCGGACCGGCTGGGGCACGGGGTGCGGTCGGTGGAGGACCCGCGGGTGCTGGAGCGGGTGGTGTCCGAGGGCGTGGCGCTCGAGGTGTGCCCGGGCAGCAACATCTCGCTCGGGGTCTATGACGAGATCGACGACGTGCCGCTGCGTCGGCTCGTCGACGCCGGGGCGACGGTGGCGCTGGGGGCCGACGACCCGCTCATCTTCGGGTCGCGACTGGTCGAGCAGTACGAGGTCGCCCGGCTGCTCGACTTCTCCGACGCCGATCTCGCGGAGCTGGCGCGAGGCTCGGTGCGCGCCTCTCGCGCGCCCGCCGACGTGCGCAGCCAAGCCCTCGCCGACATCGACAGCTGGCTCGAGTCCCCGCCGGAGGGCTGACCGAGCGACGTCCGGCCACCCCGAACCACCCCGCTCCGAAGAGTGCCTTTGCTCCAAGCAGCCGGAGCACTGGCGTGAGTTGCGTCGACAGGGTGAAGCACAGGAACGTCTCGTGGCGGTGATGGTTGCCAGCGAGCACGGGCGGCTGTCCACACCCGACGTTCGCGGGGTCGGTTGTCCACAGATGCTCCGCACCCACTGGCGCCCTCCCACAGCGACATTCATCGTCGGTTCATGAATCCAGACCAACTCAACGACAAGATCACCGCCGAGCTCGAGCAAGCCGCGAGTCGCCTCACGGTCGCCGACGCCGTCGGACTCGCCCTGCGCGACCATCGGCGCCGGCTCGGGTTGTCCCAGCGCGCCTACGCAGCCATGCGACATCTCGGCGCCTCGACCGTGGCCCGACTCGAGACCATGGCCGGAGTCTTCCGGCTCGACACCGTCGTCGGCGCCCTCGACGGCACCGGCTACTCCCTCGCCGTCGTCCGCCTCGGTGAGGGCGAGTCGGGTGAGCTGGCCGCCGTCGTCCAGCCGACCGACTGGTCGACCACCGAGCTACTCGCTCGGGTGCGCGGAGACTCACGCCGCTTCCCCGCACATCACGAGACGATGCCGGTGACGTTCCCGCCACGCTGGTGGTGGCACCGCGAGTTCTTCACCAACGCCGGGCCGGAACCTCGGTGGTACGCCCCTCGACCCCCGCGCACGAGCCTGCCGACGGCACAGCCCGACGAGGACGAAGCCTCACCCGCCGCGTGAGAGGCCCCCTCAGAGCTCGTGACCCACGAAGACCGGCTCGTTGACGAGAGTGACCCCGAACCGGTCACGCACCCCGTCCCGAACCTCCCGCGCCAGCGCCACCACGTCCGCCGCCGTGGCACTCCCCCGGTTCGTCACCGCGAGGGTGTGCTTCGTCGACAAGGCGGCCGGGCCCGGCATACCGAAACCCTTGCCGAAGCCGGCCCTGTCGATGAGCCAGGCAGCGCTCGTCTTGACGTCACCGCTCGCGTCCGCGAACCGCGGCGGAGCGAGATCCTCCCCGAGCGCGTCCCCCACCCGCCCCTCGAGCTCGGCGAAGCGCGCCGCCGACATGATCGGGTTCGTGAAGAACGACCCGCAGCTCCACGTGTCGTGGTCAGCCGGATCCAGCACCATTCCCCGCCGGCGCCGCTGCTCCAGCACCGCCTCCCGCGCGTCGGCCAGCGGCACTCGCGCCCCCACCTCGACGCCCAGACCGCGGGCAAGATCGGCATACGCGATCGGCTGCGACCGATCCGACAGCGCGAGCTGGAAGAGCACGTCGAGGACGACGTAGCGCGTCGACGCCTTGAAGACCGAGTGCCGATAGGTGAACCCGCACTCCGACGCGGCGAGCGTGCGCACCTCCTGGGTCTCCCGGTCGAAGACCCGCACCCGCGCGATGGTCTGCGCGACCTCCTGACCGTAGGCCCCGACGTTCTGCACCGGCGTCGCACCCGCCGACCCCGGGATTCCCGACAGCGCCTCGACCCCGGACCACCCCTCGTCGACGGCACGACGCACGACGTCGTCCCACACCTCCCCGGCGGCCACCCGCACCATCGCGCCACCGCACGAGTCGGCCGACTCGACCTCGACACCCGAGGTCGCCACGCGCACCACGGTGCCGGCAAACCCTGCGTCGGCGATGACGAGGTTCGACCCGCCACCGACGACGAGCAGCGGCTCGTCCGCATCGTCGACCTCACGGATGGTGTCGACGAGCTCGTCGATCGTCTCGGCGACGACGAGCCGGCGCGCGGGTCCTCCCACCCGCATGGTCGTCAGCTCGGCGAGCGGGGCGTCGTGGAGCTCCTGCATCAGTCGAGCTGCACGACGGCGGTGCAGCGACCGAGGACCTTCGCACCGGCCGAGCTCGCCGTGATCTCGACGGTCGCGCGTCGCGACTCGGCATCCACAGCCGTGACTCGCCCGTCGACGAGCAGCTCGGCGCCCGCGGCCGGCACGACGACGGGCTTGGTGAAGCGCGTCCCGAACTCGACGACCCGGCCAGCCTCACCCACCCACTCGGCGACGACGGCACCGGCGGCACCCATCGTCCACATGCCGTGGGCGATGACGTCGGGCAGTCCGACCTGCTTCGCGAACTCCTCGTCCTGGTGGATGGGGTTCTGGTCACCGGACGCGGCGGCGTACGCCACCAGCGTCTCGCGGGTGACCGGGATCGTCTTCGGGCCGACGAGGTCACCGACCACGGTCTCGGCTGCGGTACGGACGGTCATCAGTCCTCCCCTCCCCGGACGACGATGGTGCTCGTCGACGTGCAGACCGGCTCGGCGCCGGCAGTGAGCTCCGTGCGGGTCGTGATCATCGCGTGGCCGCCGGCCATGCGGATCGAGTCGACGGTCAGCTCACCCGTCAGTTCATCGCCCGCCGTGATGGGGCGGTGGTGGACGAACCGCTGCTCGCCGTGGACGACCCGGCTGTAGTCGATCCCGGACTCGGGGTCCATGACGTAGGCGCGATCACACTGCTGCGCGATCGTCACCGCGAACGTCGGCGGCGCGATGACATCGGCGTGCCCCGCAGCCCGCGCGACCTCGGCGTCTCGGTGCACCGGGTCGTCGGCGCCCACCGCGTCGGCGAACGCGGCAATCTCAGCCGCGCTCACGGCATACGGACCGCTGGGCGGATAGGTCCGCCCGACGAAGTCTTGGTTCACGCCCTCACTCATGGCGACCACTCTAGAGACCCCGCCGCTGCGGCTGCGCTCCCCGCTCGCCCCGGGAACGACGAAGCCGCCCGGCACCGAGCGGTGGGGCGGCTTCGTCAGACGCGAGTGCGTCGCGGACGCGGAGGTCAGCGGGTCTCGCGGTGCTCCGTGTGCTTCTTGCAGCGCGGGCAGAACTTCGCAAGCTCCAGGCGGTCCGGGTCGTTGCGACGGTTCTTCTTGGTGATGTAGTTGCGCTCCTTGCACACCGTGCACGCCATGGTGATCTTGGGGCGGACGTCAGTGGCCTTGGCCATCGGGGCAACCTGCTCTCGGAAAGTCGTACGTGGTGGTGACGTGTAGGCGTCGCGCCGGTCTCGCAGCAACGCGGGCCGCGGGCGCGCGACGGTCGACACAACAGGGTACGCGACCTCGGGTATTCCCCGAAATCGCGTCCTTGTAGCGGGAGCGGGGCTCGATCCCGCGACCTCACGATTATGAGTCGTGCGCTCTAACCAGCTGAGCTACCCCGCCTTGGGGGTCGTGGGCCGCCACCTGTCGGTGATGGCCCGGACCTGAGCCCCCTGTCGGAATCGAACCGACGACCTTTTCCTTACCATGGAAACGCTCTGCCGACTGAGCTAAGGGGGCGTCCTCGGCGCCGGGTCGAGGTCTCTCGAGCTCCGGGCTGAGTGCGTCGGAGAGACTACACGGGGACCCGTCCGCCGACGAAATCCGGTGACGTCCGCTCGAGCGGGCGCGTTCGCGTGTCCGTGTCGTATGCCGTGTCGTATGCCGTTCGCGCACCTCACCCGTGACGCGCGGGTCTCGCTGCGGGAGGCTGGGAACGAGGAGGAACCCATGACATCGACACCGTTCGGCGTGGCAGGAGTCGCGCTCGCGGCCCTGGTCGCCCTCACCGCGTGCTCCTCGCCGTCGCCGACCGGTCGAGCAACGCCGACGGGCGACCGCTCCGCCTCCGAGGACCGTTCGCGCAGCGGCGGGCCCGCGACGAGCGGTGACCAATCGCTCGACCAGCAGCTGCGGGACGCCGCGTGGAAGAACGGCGTCGCGACGGCGACCCGTCTCATCGAGAAGGGCGCGGACGTCAACGCCAAGGACGAGACGCAGCAGTCGGCCTACCTCATCGCGACGAGCGAGGGCCACCTCGACCTGTTGCGGCTCACCCTCGCGAACGGCGCGAAGGTCGACGACAAGGACAGCTGGAACGGCACCGGCCTCATCCGTGCCGCCGAGCGGGGACACGCGCTCGTCGTCGGCGAGCTGCTGCGGGCCGGGATCGCGAAGGACCACGTCAACCGCATCGGCTACCAGGCGATCCACGAGGCGATCTGGCTCGGTGAGGACACCGATGCCTACGCCGACACGGTGCGGGTGCTCGTCGCCGGCGGCGTGCAGCTCGACAAGAAGTCCGGACAGGAGGGGCTGACACCGCTCGAGATGGTGCGCGAGCGCGGGTATGGCCGCGTGCGTCCGGTTCTGGAGAAGGTCGCCTCGGGTGGGGCGCCGGCTGCCGCTGATGCGAATTCGGCTCTGCTGCAGGCGGTTTCGGCCGGTGACGCAGACATGGTCGCCCTGGCTCTGCGGGCGGGGGCAGACCTCGAGACGCGGGACTCGAGCGACCGGACGGCGCTGCTGCTCGCCGCCACGGAAGACCGCGTCGACGTCGCGCGACTCCTCGTCGCGATGGGCGCCGACCCCGACGCCCGTGACAACCGACAGGACACTCCCTGGCTCGTCACCGGCGTGACCGGCAGCGTGGCGATGCTCGAAGCGCTGCTGCCCGCACGACCGGACCTGACCCTGCGCAACCGCTACGGCGGGGTGTCGGTCATCCCGGCGAGCGAGCGCGGCCACGTCGACTATGTGAGGCGGGTCGTGCAGACCGGGATCGACGTCAACCACGTCAACGACTTGGGCTGGACGGCTCTTCTGGAGGCGGTCATCCTCGGCGACGGTGGCCCGCGGCACCAGGAGATCGTGCGGATCCTGCTCGAGGCGGGGGCCGACGCCGGCATCGCGGACAAGGACGGCGTCACTGCGCTGGAGCACGCCCGCGCCAAGGGACAGGACGCGATCGTGAGGATCCTCGAGGCCGCCGAGGACTGACGACCCCCGCGCGGCTGGCCGCTGGGGAACGGCCGGATCGAGCGACAGCTCTCAGGCTCCCGTGGCAGGGTGGCTGGATGAGCGACGACATGGCGGTCGAGAGCCCTGAGGACGAGCGGGTTCGCACCTTCTGGGACATCGCGCGAGCGCAGGCGCGGCTCAACGCCGTCCCGGCGTACTTCGGGCCGAACGCGCTCGACTCGGTCCCGCCGCCGGCATGGTCGTTCGGCGCCACCGACGCCCAGGCGGACGAGCTGCTCGCCCTCGTGCTGACCGGCGCGAAGACGGCCACCGCCGGGGCCCTGTGGGACTACGAGGCCGAGGGCGAGGCCCTGCCGTCACGCGGCGCTCTGGCGATCGTCGTCGACGGGTCGGGCCGTCCGCGTGCCCTCATCGAGACGACGTCGGTGGAGATCGTGCCGTTCGACGAGGTGTCCGCGGAGCATGCGCGGCTCGAGGGTGAGGGCGACCTGTCGCTCGAGCATTGGCGCGAGGTGCACGAGCGGTTCTTCACGCAGAACGCGACCCACGACCGCGGGTTCGCGCGGGACATGCCGGTCGCGCTCGAGCGCTTCCGCGTCCTCTACGCCGACTGACCGGGGTCCCGATCTCACCCCATTGGACGCTTCGGGACTCTCGTCACCGGTCGATGGTGTCGCGCGCGGTCACGAGTGATGGGCCGTACCACGTGATGAGCCGACCGCTCACGAGCCGGGTTCCGATGTGCGAGAACGCCTCCGGCCCATCGTCGGCGGTGAAGACGTAGGGCTCGTCGGGCAGCAGCGCGACGTCGGCGAGAGCCGTGTCATCGAGGTCGGCGAGGTCCGCGTGCGGATAGCGGCCCTCGGCACCGGAAGGTGCGCGGACGGCATACCCGAGACGCGCGAGCAGGTCGGCCGTGAAGGTGGGCTGCGCGACGACCATCCACGGGTCGCGCCAGATCGGCACGACGACACGGGTGTGGGGCTTCGGGACGGGGCCGGACCAGAGGCGGTCCGCGTCGTCGAGCCACGCCGGCGCGGGCCAGCCGCACGCGTCGACGAGCAGGCGGCGCATCGAGGTGAGCGCCTGCGGCACCGTCTCGATGTCGGTGACCGAGACCGGTATGCCGTCCGCGCGCAGGCGTTCGACGTCCAGCTCGCGGTTCTCCTCCTTGTTCGCGATGACGAGGTCGGGGGTGAGGTCGGCGATGGCGCGGCGGTCGGGGTTCTTGGTGCCGCGGACGCGGGGCACGTCGAGGTCGGCGGGGTGGGTGCACCAGTCGGTCGCGCCGACGAGGGCGTCGCGATGCGTCGCGGCGACGGCCTCGGTGAGCGAGGGCACGAGTGAGACGACACGGGCGACGGGCCCCTCGGGCAGGTTGACCTCGTGGCCGAGGTCGTCCGCGAGGGTGCGGGCCATCATGGTGACCTCAGGCCCGACCGACGGCGAGGAACATCGAGAAGGTCCCTCGACCTTGGTCGTCGCCGCCGAGCTCCTTCTCGACCGAGCCGGCGTCGGTCAGGGTGACATCGCGGAATCCGTTGGCGCGCAGGCGTTCTGCGAAGCTGTCTCGGTCGAAGCCGTGGTGGCCGTCGAAGTCATCATGATGCGCGTGGAAGGCCCCGGCACGGTCGTCGTCGAGCTCGACGACGGCGAACCAACCGCCCGGCTCGAGGGTGTCGTGGACGCGGGCGAGCAGGTCGTCGATGCCGCGGACGTGGTGCAGGGCAAGCTGGGACCAGACACCGTCGAAGGAGTCGGCCGGCGGCTCGTCGCTGAGGAGGTCGAGCCGCTGGGCGACGAGGCGGTCGGTGAGGCCGGCGCGCTCGATGTTGGCGCGGGCGACCTCGACCATCCCGGCGGAGGCATCGGTGACGAGGACGGAGCCGACGCGGTCGGCCAGCGCAAGGCTCAGCTGGCCGGTGCCGCCGCCGATCTCGAGGACACGCTCGGTGCCCTGCAGGTCGAGGGCGTCGGCGAGGAGTGCCGCGGTGGAGCGGGCGCGTTCGACCTTGGCCGGGTCGTCATCCCACGTCGCCGCCGCCTCGTCGAAGTGGCTGTGGCCGCGCCCATTGGGGTGGTCGACGTGGTCGTGGTCGTGGTCAGGGTGGCTCATCGCTCCAGCCTGTCACCCGGCGCGCGCCCGCGTCAGCGGGGCGACATGCGGAGGGCGCCGTCCATGCGGATCGTCTCGCCGTTGAGGTAGTCGTGGTCGACGATCGCGAGGGCGAGCTTGGCGTACTCCTCGGGCTTGGCGAGGCGCTGCGGGAACGGCACGCCCGCGGCGAGGCCGGCGCGGAACTCTTCGGAGACGGTCGCGAGCATTGGGGTCTCGACGATGCCGGGGGCGATGGTGCAGACGCGGATGCCGTACTGCGCGAGGTCGCGCGCGGCGGGGAGGGTGAGGCCGACGATGCCGCCCTTGGACGAGCTGTATGCCGCCTGGCCCACCTGGCCGTCGAAGGCGGCGATGCTCGCGGTGTTGATGACGACGCCGCGCTGCCCGTTCTCGTCGGGCTCGGTCTGGGCGATGGCCTCCGCGGCGACGGTGAGGACGGTGAAGGAGCCGACGAGGTTGACCTCGATGATCTTGCGGTAGAGCGAAAGGTCGTGCGTGCCCTTCTTGCCGAGGATGCGGGCGCTCGGTCCGATACCGGCGCAGTTGACGACGATCCGGAGGGGGGCGCTGGCGTCGCCGCTCGCCTCGGTGACGGCGTCGCGAACTTGCTGCTCGTCGGTGACGTCGGTCGCGACGTAGGTGACCCCGTCGACGGCGGGGGCCTGCTCGATGCTCTGGGCGAGGTCGAGCGCGTAGACGCTGGCACCCTGCGCGGCGAGGGCGGCGGCGGTGGCGGCGCCGAGGCCGGAGGCTCCGCCGGTGACGATGGCTGAGGTCGAGTCGATCTGCATGGGCGTCATCTTGTCATCGCACCCGATGCACTCGGTCCTGGGTAGCGGACCTACTCCTCTGCACGCGCCGGCGACACGTTCCGCAGCCCTTCAATGGCACGGCGTCGGGCTCACCCACGGCGCGCTCGGGCAGCGAAGGCATCCAGTGCCTCGACAACGTCCGTGGCCACATAGACGACATTGCGTCGGGCGTCACCGCTCCTCTGCAGGATGCGGGCATCCACCAGCTGCCGGAGGGCGTTGTCAGCCGTGGGCTGAGAGATGCCCGCGCGCTCCTGGAGCGTCGCCGACGTGAGGGCCGGCTGGCTCAGCAACAGCGGCAGGACTCGCCAGACGGACGCGTGACGGCGCGCACTCACGCGACCGGACCACGCGGCATACACGGTCTCGAGATCACGCGCCAGGCGCCGACCGTTGTCGACGGCGGCGAATGCCGCGTGGGTGAACTGCGCGACGATCGGTCCCGGATCGCCCAGGCGATAGGCGGTGAGCGCGTCGAAGTACGCGTCCGTGTCCTTCAGCAGCCCCGCTGACACGGGCAGCGTCGTCCGGGTGGTGGCACCTCCTGCCTTCAGCAGCGCGTGCATGAGGGCCCGTCCCGTCCTGCCGTTGCCGTCGTTGAAGGGGTGGATCGTCTCGAACTGGGCGTGGGCAATCGCGACGTGCGTCAGGAGGGGAAGGTCGGTTCGTTCCGTGAAGACGCACAGGTCATCGATGCCTGCCGCGACCCGGTCATGGTGCGGGGGGACGAAGAGTGCGCCATGGGGGGTCGGAGACGGCCCGATCCAGACCTGCTCGTCGCGAAACCGGCCGGGGCGCGCGTAGTCCTCATCGCGCATGAGTGCCTCGTGGATGTCGAGGATCGCCTGAGGAGTGACGCGGTCGGCCAGGGCCACGGCGCGGTTCATCGCGTCGACATTGGCCGCGACGAGTGAGGCGTTGCTGCCGTATCTGGCCGCACCGATCTCGGCAAGGGCAAGGGCTCGCGCGCCCGTCGTGATGTTCTCGATCTGCGAGGACGACGCCGACTCGGTGCGCAGCAGGACCGAGGACAACGGCGCGAACTCGCTCGGGAACATCGCCGACAGCTCGGTGTCGAAGCGAGCGATCGCGTCTCGCGCGTCGTCGGCCTCGGCCGCCACGACGGAGTCGATGGCGAACTCCATGGTGGCGATGTCGGCCGGCACGGCAGCGGCATACGTCGGCTGGATCCTGGCTCGCTGAGCTCGCGACAGCGGCTGCTCGGACGTCGGCTCCCAGCGGATCTCTTCCCACCGGAGCGCCAGTGCAGCGGCATCAGCCACGACGCCACCTCTCAGACGAGGGAGTTACATAGGGTTTCTCAAGTAAACCCATTTAACGCCGTCACGGCAAGTGACTTCGGGAGAGGACGGTGCCGGGCTCAGACGTTGCGGCGGTACTGGCCGCCGACCTCGAAGAACGCGTCCGTCACCTGCTGCAGGGTGCACACCCGCGCGGCATCCATGAGCACCGCGAACACGTTGTCGCCGTTCATCGCGGCCTCGCGCAGCCGCTGCAGCGCCGCTTCGGCCTCTTCGCGGTGCTCCTCGCGATAGGCCCGGACGCGCGTCAGCTGCGACTCCTTCTCGGCCTCCGACGCCCGCGCCAGCTCGATGTGCTGCGGGGTGCCGCCGTCGTCACCCGACGGCTTGCGGAAGGTGTTGACGCCGATGATCGGCAGCGACCCGTCGTGCTTGCGGTGCTCGTAGAGCAGCGACTCGTCCTGGATCTTGCCGCGCTGGTAGCCGGTCTCCATCGCGCCGAGCACTCCCCCGCGCTCGTTGATCCGGTCGAACTCCTCGAGGACGGCCGCCTCGACGAGGTCGGTGAGCTCGTCGATGACATAGGACCCCTGCAGCGGGTTCTCGTTCATCGCCAGCCCCCACTCACGGTTGATGATGAGCTGGATCGCCAGCGCCCGCCGCACAGAGTCGGCGCTCGGCGTCGTCACGGCCTCGTCGAAAGCGTTGGTGTGCAACGAGTTCGCGTTGTCGTAGATCGCGATGAGCGCCTGCAGCGTCGTGCGGATGTCGTTGAAGTCCATCTCCTGCGCGTGCAGGCTCCGGCCACTCGTCTGCACGTGGTACTTGAGCTTCTGCGACCGCTCGTTCGCGCCGTACTTCTCCTTCATCGCGACCGCCCAGATGCGGCGCGCGACCCGGCCGATGACCGAGTACTCCGGGTCCATCCCGTTGGAGAAGAAGAACGACAGGTTCGGCGCGAAGTCGTTGATGTCCATCCCGCGCGCGAGATACGCCTCGACGTAGGTGAACCCGTTCGCGAGGGTGAACGCGAGCTGGCTGATGGGGTTCGCCCCGGCCTCGGCGATGTGGTAGCCGCTGATCGACACCGAGTAGAAGTTGCGCACCTTCTGCTCGATGAACCACTCCTGGATGTCGGCCATCATCCGCAGCGAGAACTCCGTCGAGAACAGGCACGTGTTCTGCCCCTGGTCCTCCTTGAGGATGTCCGCCTGCACGGTGCCGCGCACCGTCGACAGCGCCTGTGCCCGTATGCCGTCCGCCTCCTCGGCGTTCGGCTCGCGCCCCTCGCGCTCGCTGAACTTCGCGACCTCGGCGTCGATGACGGTGTTGAGGAAGAAGGCGAGGATCGTCGGAGCCGGGCCGTTGATCGTCATCGACACACTCGTCGACGGCGACGTGAGGTCGAACCCGTCGTAGAGCGCCTTCATGTCGTCGAGCGTCGCCACGGACACGCCGGAGGTGCCGACCTTGCCGTAGATGTCCGGACGCGGGTCGGGGTCGCGCCCGTAGAGCGTCACGGAGTCGAACGCCGTCGACAGGCGCGTCGCCGGCTGGCCCTCGGAGAGCAGCTTGAACCGCCGGTTCGTCCGGAACGGGTCGCCCTCCCCGGCGAACATGCGCGCCGGGTCCTCGTTGTCCCGCTTGAACGGGAAGACCCCCGCCGTGAACGGGAAGTACCCGGGCAGGTTCTCACGGCGGAGGAAGGTCACGAGGTCGCCGTTGTCGGCGAACGTCGGCACCGACACGCGGCGAATCTTGTTGCCGGACAACGACTCCTTGACCAGCGACGTGTGGAGCTCCTTGTCGCGGATCTTCACGACCTGCTCGTCACCCGAGTATGCCTCCACGACTCCCGGCCAGCGCTCGATCGCCTCACCGACCTCGGTCGGCAGCTCCTTGCGTGCCTCCGCCAGCAGCCCGTCCACCGCATGGTCCTCGTACCCCGCGGCAGCCAGCTCGTCGTCCACGAACTCGAGCCGCTGCACGCGACGCGCCTGCGCGGCATACCTCTCGGTCTGCTCGTGGTAGCCGCGGACGGTGTCGGCGATCTCGGAGAGGTAGCGCACCCGCGAGGTCGGGACGACCTGGCGGATCGTCGACGAGTGCCGCACGTCGACCGTGGGCAGCACACCCTCGGCGAACTCAAGCCCCTTCTCCGACAACAGGTTTCGCAGCTCCTGGTAGAGCGCGGTCACTCCGTCGTCGTTGAACGTCGCGGCCGAGGTGCCGAAGACCGGCATGTCCTCGGGCTTCTTGCCGAACGCCTCCCGGTTGCGCACGAGCTGGCGCCCGACGTCGCGCAGCGCGTCCATCGCGCCGCGACGCTCGAACTTGTTGATGGCGACGACGTCGGCGAAGTCGAGCATGTCGATCTTCTCGAGCTGGCTCTGTGCGCCGAACTCCGGCGTCATGACATACATCGACACGTCCGCGAACGGCACGATCGCGGCGTCGCCCTGACCGATGCCGGGGGTCTCGATGATGATGAGGTCGTATGCCGCGACCTTGAGGATCGTGATGACGTCCTCGAGCGCTTCGGGCACCTCGCGGCCACCGCGGGTCGCGAGCGAGCGGAAGAAGATCCGGTCCCCGTCGAGGGAGTTCATCCGGATCCGGTCACCGAGGAGGGCTCCACCACCGCGGCGCCGGGTCGGGTCGACGGCGACGACCGCGACGCGCAGCTTGTCCTGCTGGTCGACGCGCAGCCGGCGGACGAGCTCGTCCGTGAGGCTGGACTTGCCCGAACCGCCGGTGCCGGTGATGCCAAGGACGGGGACGTGCCGGCCCTCGGCGGCCTTCGTCAGCTCGGCCCGGTCGGCCTCCGAGAGCTTGCCCGTCTCAGCGCCGGTGATGGCCCGGGCCACGGCGGTGCGGTCCCCGGAAAGAACGGCGGACACGTCCGCCGCGCGGACGGCATACAGGTCGGTGTCGGCATCCTTGACGACCTGGTTGATCATGCCGACGAGGCCCATCCGCTGGCCGTCCTCGGGACTGAAGATCGTGACCCCGGCGTCGCGCAGGCGGGCGATCTCGTCGGCGACGATGACACCGCCGCCACCGCCGACGACCTTGACGTGGCTCGCGCCGGCCTCGCGGAGGAGCTCGACGAGGTACTCGAAGTACTCGACGTGCCCGCCCTGGTACGACGAGACGGCGACCGCCTGCACGTCCTCCTCGATCGCCGCGTCGACGACCTCCTGCACGGAGCGGTTGTGGCCGAGGTGGATGACCTCGGCGCCCTGGCTCTGCATGATGCGCCGCATGATGTTGATCGACGCGTCGTGGCCGTCGAAGAGGCTCGAGGCGGTGACGATGCGCACCGGGTTCGTGGGCACGTGCAGCTCGGGGGACGTCGCAGTCATACCCAAAATAGTAGGACGTCCAACTAATACTGGGAAGTCACCAGCAACGCGACGCCGCGGGCGCCTGTCAGATGCCGCCGCCCCAGTGCTTGTCCCGTACCGCCTGGCCCCGAGCGATGGCGCTCTCGACGGTGTCAGTGGAGGGGCTACCGCTCACGCCGGTGCTGCCGCGTCGACCCAGCCACCAGGCCGTCACGGCGATGAGGACGACGATGCCCAAGACGATCCACCACATGGGGTCAGGCGCCTCCGCCGCCGCCCAACCAGTTCTGCTGCTGGTGCGGACTGCGGCCGAGCTCGCCGGCCTCCGTGTCCGAGTGACCGCTCGAGCCGAGCCCACCCGAGCCGCGGCGCCACAGGATGATGGCGAGCACGGCGACGATGACGACCAGTGCGATGAGGACCTTCATGACGTACTCCCCTGCTCGGCGACCCAGCTGATGGCCTCAGCGTAGCCCTGCACGCCCCGGCCGATGATCTGTTCGTCGGTCACGGCGGTGAGGTAGCTGTGCCGCCGGAACTCCTCGCGCGCGTGGATGTCGCTGATGTGCACCTCGACCCGCGGCACGGTCACCGCCGCCAGCGCGTCGTGCAGCGCCACCGAGGTGTGCGTGTAGCCGGCCGCGTTGATGACGATGCCCGCGATGCCACGGCGCCCCTCCTGCACCCAGTCGACGAGCGTGCCCTCGTGGTTGCTCTGCCGGAAGTCGAGCGTCAGCCCGGCCACCTCGCACGCCGCGCGGCACAGCTCCTCGACGTCGGCGAGGGTGTCGCTGCCGTAGACCTCGGGCTGCCGCTCACCGAGGAGGTTGAGGTTCGGGCCGTTGAGGACGAGCACGGTCGTCGAGTCCATGCGGTGAGTATGCCGTCCGCTCGCCGAGTAGGCCGTCCGCTCGCCGTCGCCGTTCGCGCCGCTCCCGTTCAATTGGTGAGTTTTTCCCGCGAGCAGCGCGTATGCCGGTCAGTCACCTTGCGGGGCCGCGACCGGGACGTAGCCGGTCCCGAAGGTCGAGCAGAAGGCCGGATCCGGAGCGACGGTCAGCCCCTCGACGGCGTTGCGGGCCTGCGTCCGGCCGACACTCCACGAGAAGACGTCGTCACCTTCCGCAACCCTCGTCATGGCGCGCCCACCGAGGACGCAGGCCGCCTGCTGCTCGGACAGGCCGTCGACGATCGCCGGGGTGGCGTCCGGGCTGAGCCCGGCGAGGTAGTGCGTGTCGAGCTTGCCCGTCTCGTGGAACCGCTCGATGTTGCGGGCGGCGACCCAGCCGTCGGGGTTCATCACCGCGAACCCGAGGAAGAACAGCGCGCCGGTGACGAGGGCCGCCCGCGGCAGCCACGAACCGTTGAGCCGGACGACGGCGACGATCATGAGGACGAGCAGCAGTCCCAGCCACAGCTCGAACCCGTCGACGAAGACGCGCACGACCGTGTAGCCGTAGGCCTCCTGGTAGAGGCTCATCCGGTAGAGCGCCGACGCGACGACGGCCAGCGTCAGCACACACAGCGTGATGAGCGACGCGCGGAGCCACAGCCGGTCCGAGGCCGTCTCCTGAGGAGCCTTGCGGGTGGCCAGCCCGATGACGACGAAGGTGAAGAAGGTCGCCACGGTGAGCTGGCCGAAGCCCTGGTGGACGTACTCGGCATACGTGAGACCCGTTGTCTCCCTGAGGTATTCGTGGCCTCCCCACATCGCCGTGGCCTGGGCGACGAGGAACATGGCGAACAGGGCGGTGACGACGCCGAGCGGCACGAGCCACTCCCAGCGGTGCCGGACCGGCGCACCGCGCGGCACGTCGAGGTCGGCGATGCGCGGCGGGTTGAGCGCGAGGTACGACCCGGCCAGTGCGACACCGGCGACGAAGACGAAGACGAAGATCCGCGCGATGATCGAGTCCCACCGCAGGTCGGGCACGAGCGAGCTCGCCCACGACCCGAAGAGCGCGTCACCGGAGGCGAACAGGCCACCGAAGAGGACGAGCCCGACGAGTGCGATCGCCGCCGTCCGCAGCACCGGCCAGAGCAACGACATGCGGCTCGTCGCGGTGAGCGTCCGCCCGAGCAGCGGCAGCCCGCGCAGGCCCGCGAGCACCCAGGACATCGCGGACAGCGGGATGCTGAGGACTGACCTGGCGCCGGTCACCGCGGCAGCCAGCAACAGTGCGGCGAGCATGGTGCCGAGCACGGCGACCCACTCGGCCGCCCGGATCGCGGTCATCGCGGTCAGAGCCACCCCGAGCCCCACGGCGAGGACACGCCACAAGCTTCGCCGCTCAGTGGACGCGGAAAGGATGAGCGCGGCGGCGAGCATCGCGACGAGCCCGGCCGCGATGCCGATGCGCCGCTCCGGCAGGGTGAGCGCTCCGAGCAGCCCGATGCCCAGCGCACCGAGGAGGAGCCGTGGCTGCGGGCCGAGGCTGGACTCGGGCCAGAAGCGACCGAAGAGCTGGTCGGTCCATGGTTCCGGCGTCGGTCGAGCGGAGCCCTTGGCCGGCTGCGTCGAGGGTCGAGACGGTGGCGTGGTCGCAGAGGGCGGGACGGCCTTGGTCATGGTTTCCTCCTGTGCCACAAGGGCATTCGTCGATCCTGAGCTGTGGGTGATCGCGACGGCGGGCGTCGCGGCGGTGACGGTTGCGTGAGCGGTCGTATGCCGCGGCAGGACCGCGCGCAGCCGCGCGCCTCGTCCGCCGGGCGGAGTCGGGACGACGGCGATCGAGCCGCCGTGGAGCTCGGCCACCCATGAGGCGATGGCCAGGCCGAGACCGGTGCCACCGCCGGAGTCGTCGCCGGTGCCGAAGCGGCGGAAGACGTCGGCGGCCTTCTCTGCCGGGATGCCCGGGCCCTCGTCGACGAACTCGAGGGACCACGTCCGGTCGTCGAGAACCGTTGCCACGAGTGCGATCTCGCCACCGGCGGGCGAGTGGCGGGCGGCGTTGTCGAGCAGGTTCGCCACGAGCTGCGCGAGCCGCGCGGGGTCGGCGGTGACCGAGAACTCCTCGGGGAGCACCCGGCATACGAAACGGACGTCGCGCGAGCCGAGCTCGGCCTCGCTGACCGCTGCACGCAGCAGGTCACCCACGCGCACCTCGCCGAGGCGCAGGGGCGCGACGCCGGCATCGATGCGGGAGAGGTCGAGCAGGTCGCCGACGAGGTCGCTGAGGCGCTCGGACTGGGTGAGCGCGCCACGCAGCGCGGCGTCGTCGGGCTGGACGACGCCGTCGACGAGGTTCTCGAGGAGGGCGCGCTGGGCGGTGAGGGGCGTGCGGAGCTCGTGCGACACGGTGGCGATGAGCTGGCGGCGCTGCTGGTCGGAGTCGGCGAGGTCGGCGGCCATGGCATTGAAGGCGCGCGACAGCTGGCCCACCTCGTCGGTCGACGCGGTCGAGACGCGCTGGGCGTAGTCCCCCGCAGCCATCGAGCTCGCGGCGCGGGTCATCTCACGCAGCGGCGCGGTCATGCCTCGCGCGAGCCACTGGACGACCGCGAGCGCGACGGCGACGGTCACGGGCAGGGTGACCCAGAGCGGCATACCCGCCCGGTCCCCGATCGTCGCGAACAGCGCGGCCACGACGACGCTCGCGCCGACGAGGACGCCGAGCTTGACCTTGATCGAGCCGACCCGTTCGAGCGGCTCGCGCGGGGCGCCGCCGGGGCTCACGCGGTCTCCAGGGCGTAGCCGACGCCGTGGACGGTGCGGACGCGGGCGGCACCGATCTTGGCGCGCAGGGACTTGACGTGGCTGTCGAGCGTGCGGGTGCCGGAC
Organism: Knoellia remsis; assembly: GCF_003002895.1. GTDB lineage: Bacteria > Actinomycetota > Actinomycetes > Actinomycetales > Dermatophilaceae > Knoellia > Knoellia remsis. The sequence continues at coordinate 55,400 of NZ_PVTI01000015.1, forward strand.
GCGTCGGACCAGCCCCAGACCTCGCTCATGAGGTCCTCACGGGAGCGGACCGTGCCGGGGCGGGCGGCGAGCGCGGCGAGGAGGTCGAACTCGAGCGGGGTGAGGTGGACGTCGGTGCCGTCGACGGTGACGCGGCGGGCCGGGCCGTCGATCTCGAGCCCGCCGAACGTCGACGTCGGCGCGGGCGTGGCAGCCAGCTCGGCGGCGCGTTCGACGCGGCGCAGGAGGGCGTGGGTGCGGGCGACGACCTCGCGCATGCGGAACGGCTTGGTGACGTAGTCGTCGGCGCCGACGCCGAGCCCGACGAGGATGTCCGTCTCGTCGTCGCGGGCGGTGAGCATGAGGACGGGCACGGGGCGGACGGCCTGGATGCGGCGGCACACCTCGAGCCCGTCGAAGCCGGGGAGCATGACGTCGAGGACGACGAGGTCGGGTTCGTGCGTCTCGAACGCCGTGACCGCCCCGGGCCCGTCGTGCGCCTGGTGGACCTCGTAGCCCTCGGCCCGGAGCCGGTCGGTGACGGCCTGGTTGATCGTCGGCTCGTCCTCGACCACGAGAACCGTCGCACCCTTGTCGCTCATGGGAACGACAGTAGGAGTCCCCGCGTGGCGTGCGCGGGCACGACCTGTGCAGATCGTGTGAAGAACCGCGCCTCCAGGGTCAGGCGGTGGCGCGGTGGCGGGTGCGGAACACCGTCGGTGTCAGGCCGGTGCACTTGGTGAAGTGGTGGCGGAGCAGCGCGGCCGTGCCGAACCCGACCTCACGCGCGATCTGCTCGACGGGCAGGTCGGTCTCCTCGAGCATCTCGCGGGCACGCAGCACCCGCTGGTCGACGAGCCACTGGTGCGGGGTCGTGCCGGTCTCGGCCCCGAACCGGCGCGCGAACGTCCGCGGCGACATCGCGGCATACTGCGCGAGCTCGGCGACGGTGTGCGTCTCGGCGAGGTTCTCGAGCATGAACGCGAGCACCGGCCCGAGGCTGTCGGCGTCGGTCACCGGCACCGGCCGGTCGATGAACTGGCGCTGCCCGCCGTCGCGGTGGGGCGAGACGACCATCCGCCGCGCGATCCGGTTGGCGACCGTGGCGCCGAGCTCGTGCCGCACGAGGTGCATACAGGCGTCGAGGCCGGCCGCGGTGCCGGCGCTCGTGATGACGTTGCCGTCGTGGGCATAGAGGACGTCGGGGTCGACCTTGAGGTTCGGGTATGCCGCCGCGAGACGATCCGTGTACCTCCAGTGCGTCGTGCACTCGCGTCCGTCGAGAACCCCGGCCTCGGCGAGGGTGAAGGCGCCCGAGCAGACCGACAGCACCCAGGCGCCACGCTCGACCGCGTCACGCACGGCGGCCTTGACCGCCTCGGACGGCTCGTGGGCTGACTCGCTGGCCGGGATGGCGAGCAGGTCGACGTCGGCGGCGGCGTCGAGCCCGTCCTCGACCGCGACCCGCACTCCCGCTTCGCTCGCGAGCGGGCGGCCTGGGTGCTCGGTCACGACCCGGAAGTCGAACGCCGGGACACCGTCGTCGACGCGGTCGACGCCGAAGACCTCGCAGAGCACGCCGTACTCGAAGGTCGCGACGGGGTCCTGGAGCAGGACGGCGATGGAACGCAGGGCCATGGGTGCGATCCTCGCAGGGTGGCAGCATCTTGTGCAAGAGCGTCAGATCTGCCACTCGTGGCAGGATGTGGTGCAGCGACAAACTCGTGCCATGACCTCGATCATCAGCTCCGTCGCCCCCGCCATCCCCGCACTCATCCTCACCGCGCTCTTCCTCTGGGCGCTCGAACGCAACCACCGCCGCAACGCCACGCCTCCGTGGACCGACGACTTCCGCAACCACGTCGAGCACGACGCCGACGCCCGCCGCGGCCTGCACGACTGGGAGTCGCGCGGCGGGGGGTCGCGCGGCGGACACCAGGGCGACTGGGGCCGCGCCGCCTGAGCCACCCGCCCGTCCCGAACCGTCCACTGGGGTGAGTTCGGGACGGGAGGTGACTGACCGGCATACGCCGGAATGCGACTAGCGACCGCGGCGGGGCGGGAGGGCGAGCCGGCCGATCTTGCGGAAGACCGAGCCGAGCTGGTGGCCCAGCGAGCCGGTGTTGTACGGCAGGCCGTAGCGCTCGCACGCCTCCCGGACCTCGGCCGCGACCTGCGGGTAGCGGCGCGCGGGGATGTCCGGGAAGAGGTGGTGCTCGATCTGGTGCGAGAGGTTGCCGGACAGAACGTGGAAGAGCTCGCTGCCGGTGATGTTCGCCGAGCCGAGCAGCTGGCGGACGTACCACTGGGCGCGCGTCTCGTTCTCGGTCTCCTCCATCGAGAACGTCGCGACGCCCGTCGGGAAGTGCCCGCAGAAGATGATGTTGAAGGCCCAGATGTTGCGCACGAGGTTCGCGACCGCGTTGCCGGCGAACGTCAACGGGAACAGCGGGCCGGTGAGCGCCGGGAAGAGGACGTAGTCCTTGAGGACCTGGCGCCCCATCTTGCGGCGGATCCGGCGCAGCACCGGCTTGGTCTCGGCCCAGCCGCGCTCCCCCGAGGCGATGTTCTCGACCTCGAGGTCGTGCAGCGCGACGCCCCACTCGAAGAACACCATGAGCAGGAAGGCGTTGACCGGGTTGAGCAGGTGGTGCGGCCGCCACTTCTGGTCGTCGTCCATGCGCAGGATGCCGTAGCCGATGTCGCGGTCCTTGCCGACGATGTTGGTGAAGGTGTGGTGCAGGTAGTTGTGCCCGTACTTCCAGTTCTCGGCGGGCGCCATCGTGTCCCACTCGAACATGCGCGACGACAAGCCGGGGTCGCCCATCCAGTCGTACTGGCCGTGCATGACGTTGTGGCCGATCTCCATGTTGTCGAGGATCTTGCTGATCGACAGCGACGCGACGGCGAGCGGCCAGGCGGGCGGCACGTAGAACAGCGCGCGTCCGGCGACCTCGAATCCCCTCTGCCACTTCACGATTCGGCGGATGTATGCCGCGTCCTCGTCTCCGAGGGAGGCGATCACCTTCTCGCGGATCGCGTCCATCTCGGCGCCGAACGCCTCGAGCTCCTCGGGGCTGAGCAGGTCGCTGATCGAGGTGGTGTGCTCGGTCGAGACCGGAGGCGTCGTGAACGCTTCGGGAGTATGCCGGGTGCTCGCGTCGTCGGTCGATGTGGCCGCTGCGGGCGTGGCCGGCTTCGGGGTGCGAACGGGCGTGGTGCGCGCCGGCGGGCTGTCCGCCGGGCGGGTTGCGGTGAGAGTCATGGCTGAGTTCCCTTCTCTCGCATGGCTGGTGGGGTGGATGTCTGTGCGGTCAGAGGTCGACCGTGCAGTCGCCGACGGGGGCGTTGACGCAGATGCGGATGTCGTCGTCGGGCATGGCGTTCTCCTCACCATTGACGACGTTGCGCACCGCGCCCTCGGGCTTGCGGGCGGTGCAGGTGAAGCAGATGCCCATGCGGCAACCGAACTCGGGGGTGAGCCCGGCGGCCTCGGCCTGCTCGAGGATCGTGGCGCCGCTGTTGGCGACCCGGGTTCCGCTGCGGGAGAACGTGATCGTGCCCTCGGCGTCCCCCGACGCCGCCGAGGGGACGCGGAAGTACTCGACCCGCAGACGGTCGCTCCCGGCATACGCCTCCTGCACGGTCTCGATGAGACCGGCGGGGCCGCAGGCGAAGGTGTCGACGTCGGCGAAGTCGGGGACGAGCCGCGCGAGTGCATCACGGGTGAAGCGCTCGCCGCCGGCGCGGGTGTGGACGAGGTGGACGTGGACGTTGGGCGGCAGGGTGGCGATCTCGTCGGCGAAGATCTGGTGCTGGGCCGAGCGGGCGTAGTGCAGGAACGTGATGGTGCCGCCGTAGCCGCGTCGCATGAGGGTGCGGACCATCGACATGACGGGCGTGATGCCGGAACCGGCGGAGATGAGGATGAGCCGGGACGGCAGCGGTTCGGGGAGGGTGAACTCACCCTCGGCCTGGCCGAGGTGGACGAGCGCGCCGGGTCGGGCGAGCTCGGCGAGGTGGGCCGAGACGGCGCCCTCCTCGCGGGCCCGCACGGTAATGGTGATGTCGTCGCCGGGACCGGACTCCGGGGAGGAGATGGAGAACGCCCGGGTGAGCCGGCGGGCGGTGCCGAGCTCGATGCCGAGCTGGACGTGCTGGCCGGCGCGGTGGCCGCGCCACGTGTTCGACGGGCGCAGGCGCAGGGTCGTGACGGGGGCTCCGGCGCGGGTCTCGCGGGTGACGTCGACGACGCGGGCGCGAACCTCGTGCGCCGCCCAGAGCGGGTTGACGATCTCGAGGTAGCGGTCGATGCCGTGCGGTGACGCGAGCGCGGTGACGACCGGCGAGCGAAGCAGGGACTGAACAACACTCATGGTGACCTCCTTCGGATTGAGTGAATAACTGTTCACTGACATGATGAACACATGCGTTGTCTCTTGGCAAGTCAGATCCATGCGTGAACTGCCACACACGGGCATGTCTCGTCGCTCAGTCGATGAACAACCATTCACATCCGACTAAACTGGGCTCATGCCCAAGGCCCCCGTCACCCGTCAGGCGCGCAAGGAGCGGACCCGCACCTCGATCCTCGACTCCGCCCTGCGCCTCAGCGAGGAGGGTGGGCTCGCCAAGCTCTCGCTGCGTTCGGTGGCCAAGGACGTCGGCATCGTGCCGGCGGCGATCTACCGCCACTTCGCCTCGGTCGAGGAGCTCGGGCTGGCCCTGCTCGACGACTCCTTCGGCGCGATGCGGCAGACGATGCGCGAGGTGCGCCGCGACACCGACCTCGACTCGATGATCGAGGGCTCCATCGCCATCCTCGCCAAGAACGTCGCCGACCGGCGCGCGCACTTCCTCTTCCTCGCACGGGAGCGCATCGCCGGGCCGCCGCTCGTGCGCGACGCGCTGCACCGTCAGATGGAGCTCTTCGAACTCGAGCTCGCCATGGACCTCAGCCGCCTCCCGCAGGTCAACCGCTGGCCGAGCGAGGACGTGCGCACCCTCGCCGCGCTCATCGTCACGACCGTGACGGGTCTCGTCGAGGCACTCGTCAGCTCCCCGGGCGACCGCTCGAGCCGGCAGCACGACGAGGAGGCCGTTGCCCGCACCCAGAAGCAGCTGCGGATGATCATCGTCGGCGCCGCCAACTGGGAGCCGCCGCAGCCCGAGCCCGCCCGCGGCCGCCGCGGCCGTGGAGCCCGCAGCCAGAAGGCCGCCGCACCCGCCGCGGCATCCACGGGCACAGCGGACGAGTCGGACTGAGCCTCACACGTCGGCCGGGCGGTCGACGTCGCGCCCGGTCGCGAGGTCGCCGCACTCGACGAGGTGAGGGCGGTGGGTGTCGAACCAGTCGCGCGCCCCGTGATCCCCCACCGCGTGGGTGCGCACGGAGGTCCAGTGGTCGCGCCCGATGAGGACCGGGTGCCCGCCTCGCCCGTCGTATGCCGCCCGCACCAGGGCGCCGTCGAGGTCACCGTCGACGGCGTCGAGGAGCCGGGCGTGGACGTCGCTGCCGACGTCGGGCAGATCGACGAGCATGAGCACGACCGCTCTCGCGTCACCGCCTTCGAGGGAGTCCAGACCGCGGCGCAGCGAAGCCCCAGCACCCTCGTCCCAGTTCGCCGCCTCGACGACCGTGCCGCCGACCGCCTGCGCCCGTCGCGTGACACTGGGCGCGGCGGAGCCGACGACGACGTGCACGTCCGTGACCCCGGCGTCCCGCAGCCGCGACACGGTGAGCTCGACGAGGGACGGCCCGGACGGCGAGAGCCGGAGCAGCGCCTTGGGGCCGCCCATGCGGCGCCCCGCCCCCGCCGCGAGGACGAGCCCGGCCACCGCGGCGTCACTCATCGGACCACCATGGCAGAGGAGCCGGGTGGGTGGGGCGCCGCGGCATCACTTCGTGGCGATCTCCCAGAGAGTGGTCGTCCCGGAAACCTCGTTGCCGACGGCAAGGAGCGGCGTGCCCGTGGGGCTGTCCTCGCCAGCGATGAAGAGGATCCCCTCGGGCCCGAGGTCACCTGCCGTGCCGGCCTCCGGGTCGCCGCTCTTGTCCCGGTTGCTGCCGTAGCCGGCGATGCGCCCGTTCGCCGGGTCGGTGACGTCGACCGCCACGATGCCGCTGTTGCGCTCCAGTCCGACGAAGGCGTAGGTGCGACCGCCGAGCTTGCCGAGGTCGAGACCCTCCGGCTCGGGACCCTTGTTGTCGCTGCGCTTGTCGAAGCCGTTCTCGGTGTGGTCGGCGTTGAAGAGCTCCGGGTCGACCGTGGCCGTGAGCTGCTCGAGGGCGTCACCGGAGTCCCAGAGGAGGGTGCCGTCGGCGGCGCGGACGCTGACGGAGCGACCGCCGAAGACCTGCAGCTCGGTGTAGCCGTTCGGTCCCTTCGGCGAGGTCGCCGTCGACATGTTGAGCCGGCCGATCGCCGAGTCCTGCTGCAGCGCAGCGGCATTGGGGAACGCGGCCGGGTCGAGGGTGACGTCCTTGATGCGCTCCTCCTCGGAGAAGCAGTCGTAGTCGCGGGCGTCGCCCTCGTTCGCGGTGACGAGGTAGCTCTGGCCCTTCACGGCATACGCGGCGATGGCGTCGGGCTGGTACATGCCCTTGACCGGCCACTGCGCGATGGCGATCTTCTTGTCCTTGTCGGAGGCGTCGAGGCCCTGGCCCGCGAGCGAGTGGTCCTTGAGCCCGAGCGGTGCGATGTCGGTGACCGTCGCGGTGCGGACGTCGACGGTGGCGATGGCGTTGGCCTCCTGCAGGGTGACCCACGCGGTCTTCCCGTTCGTCGAGGTCGTGATGTATTCGGGCTCGAGGTCCTGCGCCACGGTCGCGCCAGGCCCGAAGATCCGCACGCCCTGCGCGCGCAGCGCGTCGACCTCGTCGTTGTATGCCGTGAAGCCGGCGGTCTTCGCGCTCGCCTTCTCGGCGCCCTGGCGGAGGTCGATGACGGAGACGCTGCCCTCGGGGTCGACCTGCCCGGCGCAGTAGCCCTCCGGCTCGCCCTCGTTCGCGACGAGCGCCCACTCGCCGTTGCCGGTGAAGGTGACCATGTCGGGGAGCGAGCCGACGGTGACCCGGCCGCGGACGGCATACGTCGCGGCGTCGAAGAAGGTGACCGAGCCGGGGTCGGTCTTGGTGTCGGCCTGCTGCGCGACGGCGACGAGGCCACCACTCACGGCGACGCTGTTGGCGCCGGGGGTGGCGAGCGCGGTGAGCTTGACGGGGTTGCGCGGGTCGCGGATGTCGAGGACGTCGACGGTGCCGGCCTGCGCGTTGACGACGAAGAGCCGCTGACGGGTCGGGTCGTGGGCGACGATCTCGGACGCGCCCTCGTCGAAGGCGCCGGTGGCGTAGGTGCCGATCGGGGTCAGCGTGACCTCGGGCGCGGGCGGTGCGGCGACGGCGGACGTGCCGGCCGTGGAGACGAGTGCGGTGGTCGCGGCAGCGGCGACGACGACGCTGGCAAGGGTGCGGGAAGAGAGCATGCGGGTCAAGGTAGGAACGCAGCCTCGGAAGCGCGGGTGGAACGGGTGAACATCTCATGTCCACCAGTCGACGACTTCAAGGCGGGGCCGGCCGCGTGAGTCGGGGCACGAACCGCGCTGTGCGGCACCACGATGGGAGAGGATCGCTGCATGTCCGTGCAGACCCGAGCCGCAGTGCTGCGTGAGCCGACCGACGAGCACCCCTTCGCGACGTCCGCGCCGCTCGGCGTCGAGACCGTCACCCTCGACGGACCCGGCCCGGGTGAGGTCCTCGTCCGCATCGAGGCCGCCGGGCTGTGCCACTCCGACCTCTCCGTCGTCAACGGCGACCGGCCCCGCCCGGTCCCCATGGTGCTCGGGCACGAAGCCGCCGGTGTCGTCGAGGAGGTCGGCGCCGGGGTCACCGACGTGGCACCGGGTGACCGGGTCGTGTGCTCCTACGTCCCGTCGTGTGGCCACTGCGCGAACTGTGCCGGTGGCAACCCGGTCCGCTGCGCCGACGCCCAGGCCGCGAACCGGGAGGCGCGCCTCGTCACCGGTCGCCGTCCGTTCCGCGACGCCGACGGTGCCGAGCTGCACCAGCACCTCGGTGTCAGCGCCTTCGCCGAGCGGACCGTCGTCTCCCCTCGCTCGCTCATCAGGGTCCCGGACGAGGTGCCGCTCGACGTGGCGGCGGTCTTCGGGTGCGCCGTCCTCACCGGCGCCGGCGCGGTCCTCAACACCGCCGCCGTGCGACCGGGCGAGTCCGTCGCCGTCGTCGGCCTCGGCGGCGTCGGCATCTCGGCCGTCATGGCCGCGGCTCTCGGCGGCGCGCACCCCGTCATCGCCGTCGACACCGTCGAGTCCAAGCTCCAGTCGGCCCGCGACGTCGGCGCGACCCACACCGTCCTCGCCTCGGACACCGCGGTCGAGGAGATCAAGGACCTCACCGGCGGCGGAGCCGCCGCCACGATCGAGGCCGCCGGCCACCCCGCGGCACTCGCCACGGCATACGGAGCAACGAAGGTGGGCGGCCGCGTCGTCGTCGCCGGTCTCCCGCACCCGCGCCACGAGATCGCCGTCCCGATCGCGGCGCTCGTCGGCGAGGAGAAGTCGATCCTCGGCTCCTACATGGGCAGCTCGGTGCCGCGGCGCGACCTGCCGCGCCTGTTCGACCTGTATGCCGCGGGGTTGCTGCCCGCGGACCGGCTCGTCACCGCGAACCACGTGCCATTGGGCGACATCAACACCGCCCTCGACCGGCTCCACGAGGGCTCCGAGGTCCGTCAGATCATCACCCCCGGCGGCTGACCCCGCACTCGGCCGACCACGCGAGGCGCGGTGACGAGAGCGAAGCCCCTGACCGGCATACCTGCTGGTCAGGGGCTTCGTGGAGCACTGGTGGCGGGTGAAGGATTCGAACCTTCGTAGCTTTCGCGATGGATTTACAGTCCACTCCCATTGGCCGCTCGGGCAACCCGCCGGGTGCGCATGGAAGGATAGCAAGTCGACCGCACTGCACTAAATCGGGAGAGGGATCGTGGCCGACAGCAGCTTCGACATCGTCAGCACCTACGACAAGCAGGAGATCGCCAACGCCGTGAACGCCGCGGCCAAGGAGGTCGCGAACCGCTACGACTTCAAGAACGTCGGGGCCTCCGTCGAGCTGAGCGGCGAGACCATCTCGATGCAGGCGAACTCCGAGGAGCGGGTCCTCGCTGTCCTCGACGTCGTCAAGACGTGGCTCGTCAAGCGCAAGGTGTCGCTCAAGCACCTCGACGTGCCCGAGGCCGGGCCGCGGCTGTCGGGCAAGGAGTACAAGCTCGACGTGCCGCTCAAGCAGGGCATCTCGCAGGAGAACGCGAAGAAGATCAACAAGCTCATCCGCGACGAGGGCCCCAAGGGCGTGAAGTCCCAGATCCAGGGCGACGAGCTGCGCGTGACGAGCAAGTCGCGCGACGACCTGCAGGCCGTCCAGCGGATGCTGGGCGAGGCCGACCTCGACGTCGCGCTGCAGTTCACGAACTACCGCTGACGCGCTCGCGCTCGCCGCGGCTGGGCCGCGACACGGTGCGGGGCCGGAGACCTCTGCGGTCTCCGGCCCCGCCTCGTTTCTTCGTCCCGTGTGCCGTCCGCTCGCCGCGCGCGGCGCGGCCGGCACCGGTCAGGAGACTCGGAAGGTGATCTCCTTGCGCTCGCCTGAGGCGAGGGTGACGGCGGTCCGGCCCGACTCCCTCGTCACGCCGTCGTACCACCAGACCTCGCCCGTCTCGCCGTCCTCGAGCCGGAGCGTGAAGCTCCCGGCGGGCAGCGCACCCGGGCCGTAGACCGTGCCGTTGGCGCTGTCGAAGTCACCGATGTAGTCGCCGGCGGCGTTGTAGATCGTGCCGGTGAGGTAACGGTCGATCGGCGCGCCGTCGGCACCGACCACGGTGATGCCGAGCCTCGATGCCGGCGCCAGCTGGGCGTTGAAGGTCGTGGTCTTGAGCGCCTTGACCTGGAACGTCGTGGCCGAGGAGCTCGTCAGCGCGTTGCCCGACCACTCTGGAGCCAACGTGTCGTCGGACATCGTGTAGACGAACGCGGAGTGCTCGCCCGGCGGGACGCCTTGGATCGTGTAGCGGCCGTTGGCGTCGGTCTGCGCGGTGTACGGGCCCTCGCCGGGGCCGACCCGCCCGGGGTAGCCACCGTCGATGCGCACCCACGCATCGGCGACCGGCTGGCCCGTCGGGCCGGTGATGACGCCGGTGACCGTCCCGCCGGGAAGCATCTGGACGTCGCGGATGGCCTTGGTCGACGCTGCCGGCACCGTGATGAGCGCGGCCGTCGCCTGCGAGGTGGCCTTGTAGGCCCACGTCCGGGAGTAGACCCGCGGCTCGCCGTCAGCATCGACCGCGACCGTGTACTCACCCGAGGCGAGGCCCTTGACCGCCCAGCGTCCGTCGGCGCCCGAGCAATCGCTGACCTGTCCCCTGACGTAGCCGCCGGAACGACCGGCATACGCGCTGGGGCAGGCGTCGGCAATGGGGGCGCCGGTCTTGGCGTCGACTGCCCGACCGGTGATGGTGCTGGCCGTGGCGAGCAAGGCATCGACGACCGCAGGCGCCTGTCGGCTCACGGTGAACGTCTCGGCGTCACCGAGGACTCGCGTGTCGCCTGAGTACTCCGCGACGAAACGGCCCTGCGGGTCGCTGAAGACGGCGGCAAACGTGCCCTCCTCGGACAGCGCGACCTCGTAGCGCCCGTCCGCTCCGGTGCACCCCTCGCCGGGCTGAATGATGTTGTCGGGGTCGTCGGTGGGGATGAAGATGCCGACGCACACACCCTCGACGGGCTGACCCGTCGCGTCGCTACGGACGACACCCGTGACCGTGGCCGAGCCGAGGAACCGGTCATCCACGCGCGTTGTGGCGTCCGAGGTCACGCTGAAGCGGGTCGCGGTCTCGATCGAGGTCTGGCCGATGGCCCACTGCTGCGTGCCGTTGTCCCAGAACTCGACGACGTACTCGCCGGGAGCGACCACGGTCGACCACTGGCTGGCCCCGACTTCGGGTGAGGCGCCGACAGAGGTCCAGGCGACGGGCGTGAGATCTCCCGACCGGAGCACACTCACGGATGCCCCTTCGGCGGGGCTGCCGTCGGCGCGGGTCAGGCTGCCGCCGATCGTGCCGCCCACGCGGAGGCCGACGTCGACCGTCGCGGGCGCGACGAACGCCTGCGCGGCCTCGAAGGAGTCCGCATCCTGTGCCCACTCGCCGACGTGCCGACCGTCGAATGCGGTGACCTCGAGCTTGTAGGCAACCCCGGCCTCGACGTCGAGGGTCCACGCCCCCGTCTCGTCGGAGCAGGTGCCGTTGACGTAGGTGTAGTCCGTGTCATAGGCCGTGACGCAGCCGCCGACCGGCTCGCCCGTGACGTCGGACGTGATCGTGCCCGACAGGGTTGAGGGCTCGGCGTGCGCCGGCGCTGACAGCAGGCCGAGGGCGAGCAGAGTCGTCAGCAGCGCACCCCCCAACCGCATGATGAATGAACGCATGTGCGTGTGTGCCTTCCCCGATGAGTGCGCCCCTCCGTTGGTGCGCTGCGCGCGCAACCTAGCAGCGGGTGGGAACACGGCGCATCACCTTGGCTGGATCTCGCCATGCCGGTATGCCGTCCGCCGCGGTTCGTGCCTTCGCGCACGCCGCGCGGGTTTCGGACTCCGGCGCCCCGCTCCCGTTACCCCGGGCGAACCCATCGGGCTGATGCAGCTCTCGCAGCTCGAGCTGAGGCTCTCGGAGTTGCTGGACTTCGATGTCGACCTCGTCCCCGAGTCCTCCCTTGCGCCGCCAGTTCGCGAACGCGTGCTGCAGGAAGCCGTTCCCCTGTGACGCATTGCCGCTCTGCTGCGGCAGTAGTGGATCAGGCCCAGCGGGCGCGTGAGGCGAGCGCCTCCTCGAGCTTGGACAGCTCGTCGCCCATGGACCGCCGGACACCCGCCGTGACGTCCGGGCGCGCCATCGCGGCGCGCACCAGCTCGACCGTCTCCGGCTCGACGACGCGTGACGGGAACGCCAGTGCCGCAACGCGATCCAGCGCATCGGCCCCGACCCACTGCGCGAGGTGCGGGATGTCGTCGACGTAGCGCGCGGCATACGGACGCAGGGTCTCGACCGACCCGCTCGACCAGAAGCCGGTCGCGAGCGCGTTGAGCTCATAGTTCGAGCGGTCCCGGTTCGTCGTCAGCTCGCGCCACGCCCACTCTTTGTCCGGTGTGCCGGGTCGCGCGGCGCGCGCGGTCAGCCCGCCGAGGCGGCCGGTCAGGGTGCGGTCGCTCGCCTCGGCGGCTTCGATGAGCGCGTCGTCGGCGAGGCCGAGCCGGGCGAGGGCATGGACGACGAGCCAGCGGAAGTCGGTGTCGCCGTCCAGTCCTACGGGCAGGTCCCGGCCGTCGAGCCAGCCGCGCAGCACGGTCTCGTCGGTCGTCGTCGCGGCCAGCACCCGGGCGGCGACGAGCGCACGGGCAGAACCGGGTTCGACGCGGTCGAGCACTCCGGCGGCAGCCTCGGCGAGCCGGGCGCGAGCCGGTGTGACCTCACCCTCCGCGAGGAAGGTCGGAACGATCCGGTCGGTGAGGGCCAGCGCGACCCGCGACAGCAGCGCGTCATCGGACTCGCCAGCCCACGCCTCGGCGGCGACGTCGAGCGCGAACCGCGGGTCGACCGTGCCGCGGTAGGTGCCCGTGAGGACCGCGCCCCAGAGGACTCCGCGGGCCACGGGGTCCTCGATCATGGGGAGCTCGCGGGCGAGGTTGCCGCGCGTGGTCTCGTCGAGGTCGACCTGCGCCCAGGTAAGGTCGCCCGCGTTGGGCACGACGACGGCTGCGGCGGCATCGAGACCCACCTGCGCGCTCGGGCCCTCGAGGACGACGTCGGTCCGGAACACCTGGGCCCCGTCGGTGAAACCTGCCACGTCGAGGGTGTGCACGCGGTCGGCGGGATACTGGCTCGGCGTCGTCCGGGTGAGGGTGCCATCGCGGTCCACGGCGAGAACGTCGACGCCCGCCGTCTCAAGCCACGCGCGGCTCCAGTCGCCGAGGTCCCGGCCCGACGCCTGCTCCATCGCGGCGAGGAACTCGGCGAGCTCACCGTTGCCGTGGGCGTGCGAGCGCAGGTATGCCGTCACGCCGGCGTCGAACGCGTCCTTCCCGACGTGGGCGACGAGCTGGCGCAGCACCGACGCACCTTTGGCGTAGGAGATGCCGTCGAAGTTCTCGAGCGCGCTGTGCGCATCGGGAGCCGGCGACCCCGCAACGGGATGGGTCGATGGAGCCCGCTCCGCGGCATACCCCCACTGCTTGCGAGCGATGCCGAACTCGACCCAGCTGTCGGTGAACTCGGTCGCGGTGCTCGTCGCGGTGTAGGCCATGAACTCGGCGAAGGACTCGTTGAGCCACAGGTCGTCCCACCAGCGCATCGTCACCAGGTCGCCGAACCACATGTGCGCCATCTCGTGCGAGATCGTGTTGCTGCGCTGGAGGACCTGCTCGCGGGTGGCCGCGCCGCGGAAGAGCATCTGGTCGCGGAAGGTGACGCAGCCGGGGTTCTCCATCGCGCCGGCGTTGAACTCGGGGACGAAGACCTGGTCGTAGTCGCCGAACGGGTAGCGGACGTCGAAGGTGGAGTGGAAGTGGTCGAAGGACTGCTTCGTCACCTCGAACATCTGGGGGGCGTGCCGCTCGAGCTCGCCCTGGAGGCTGCGGCGGGCGTGGATGCCGAGCTCGATGCCGTCGTGGGAGTCGTGGAGGGAGACGTAGGGGCCGGCGCAGACGGTGACGAAGTACGTTGCCAGCGGCAGGGTCTCGCTGAGCCGCCAGAGGTTGTCGTCGGCTCGCGTGGCGCGCCCGTTGCCGACGACCACCCAGGTCTCCGGCGCGCGGACGGTCACGGAGTAGGGCGCCTTGAGGTCGGGCTGGTCGAAGCACGCGAAGACCGTGGGAGCCGCGTCGAGGAAGAGGTGGCCGTAGACGTAGTCCTCCCCGTCGGCCGGGTCGTGGCTGCGGTGCAGGCCCTGGCCGTCATGGGAGTAGGCCATCGTCGCAACCACCTCGACGGTGTTCTCGGCGCGCAGGTCGGCGAGCGGGAGTCGCCCGTCGGTGATGGTGGCCGGGTCGATCGGTGTGCCGTTGAGCTCGATCCGCTCACAGCTCACGGGCCGCAGGTCAAGGAACGTCGCCGCGCCGGGCTCGTTGCAGGAGAACGTGATCCGGGTCGTGGACCCGAAGTGCTCCGCTCCGCGGTCGAGGTCGAGGTCGACCTCCATGCGGTCGACGGTGATGAGCTGCGCCCGCTGCCGGGCTTCGTCGCGAGTCAGTGATGGCACGGCGCGAGCCTGCCACAGGTCTTCCGAAAGTTCGTCGTCCATGACGCCAAGCCGGACTACCCTCAGAGAATGGGCAGCGACTCCCGACCGGCTGACGACGCGGGGCACCTCCCGGCACCGGGCGCCGGGGAGACAGCGCCGCCTTCTCCTGCGCAGGGCCCTCCCCTGACGGATGACCTGATTCGAGGCGTCCTGGAGGAGATTCGTCGCGAACGGGAGTCACGGCATACGACACCGTCGGGGTGAGCTACACCCTGACGTGAGCTCCTCCCGCGACGGACGGCGCACGCCCGCACCGCGAGGGTGCGAGGCGTGCGCCGTCGTTGCGGGTCTGGTCGGCTCAGTTGTTGGGGTTGTAGCCCGTCGCCATGCCCTGGAGGCGGGCAATGCGGTCGGCCATCGGCGGGTGGGTCGCCATGAGGCGCGAGATGTCCTGCGCCCGGAACGGGTTGGCGATCATCATGTGGCTCGCGTTGACGACGTCCTTGGTCGGGGCGAGCGGGGCGCGGGCCACACCGGCCTCGAGCTTGGCGAGCGCGGACGCGAGGGCGAGCGGGTCGCCGGTGAGCTTCGCGCCGTCCTCGTCGGCGTCGTACTCGCGGGTGCGCGAGATGGCCAGCTGGACGAACATCGCCGCGATCGGTGCGAGGAAGGCCATGGCGAGACCGGCGATGGCGTTGCCGCCGTTGTTGTCGCGGTTGCCCCCACCGAACATCGCGCCGAACGACAGGATCTGCCCGATGGTGCCGATGACACCGGCGATGGCGGCGGCGACGGAGCCGGTGAGGATGTCGCGGTTGTAGACGTGCATGAGCTCGTGCCCGAGGACGCCGCGCAGCTCGCGCTCGTCGAGGAGCTGGAGGATGCCCTGGGTGCAGCAGACCGCGGCGTTCTGCGGGTTGCGGCCGGTGGCGAAGGCGTTGGGGGCCTCGGTCGGCGAGACATAGAGCCGCGGCATCGGCTGGTTCGCCTTGGTCGAGAGCTCGCGGACGATGCGGTACATCGCCGGCGCCTCGGCCTCGCTCACCGGGAACGCGCGCATGGCGCGGATCGCGAGCTTGTCGCTGTTCCAGTACGAGTAGAACGTCGTGGCGACGCCGATGAGCCCGAAGATCCAGATGAAGGCGCTGTTGCCGAAGGAGCGCGCCGCGACCCAGCCGAGGCCGAGCAGCAGCGCCCAGATGAGGCCGAAGAGACCCGCGGTCTTCAGCCCGTTGAAATGGTTGTTCATGTCTCCTCCAACGCGCGAGGGTGTTCCTGCCGTTCCGTATGCCGTTCGGCATGCTGGCCCATGCCGTCCGGCTCGGTGCGTATGCCGTTCGGCTCGGTCCCGTCGAGCGTATCCGGCCCGCTCCCCTTCCGCTCCCGACGACTGATTGCGCACAGTTCGCATGCGGGGATGCGAACTGTGCGCAATCAGTCGGGCACGGGGAGGGTCAGGCGGTGGGCAGACGGCGGCGGCGCAGGCGCGAGGCCAGGCTCGGGCCGGCGGCGAGGAGCACCGCGAGCGCGAGCACGACGACCGCGATCGGCCGGGTGAAGATGACGAGCAGGTTGCCGTCGCCGAGCGCGGACGTCTGGGTCAGCGCCTTCTCGAACAGCGGCCCGATGACGAGCCCGAGAACGAGGGGCGCCATGGGGAGGCCGTAGAGCTTCATGAGGTAGCCGGCGACGCCCGAGAAGAACACGACCCACACGCTGAACATGTTGTTGTCGATGGAGTAGGCGCCGACGAAGCTCGTGAAGAGGATCAGCGGGTAGAGGTAGACGTACGGGATCCGCAGCATCTGCGCGAAGAGTGGTGCGAGCGGCAGGTTGAGCACGAGCAGCATGACGTTGCCGATGAAGAACGACACGAGCAGGCCCCAGACGAGGTCCGGCTGGCTCTCGAAGAGCAGCGGGCCGGGCTGCAGGCCGTAGATCGTGAACGCTCCGAGGAGGACGGCCGTCGTGCCACCGCCGGGGATGCCGAGGGTGAGTGTCGGGACGAAGTTCGCGTTGGCCGCCGCGTTGTTCGCGCTCTCGGGAGCAGCAACGCCCTCGATGGCGCCCTTGCCGAACTCGTCCTTGTGCGGCGAGACCCGCTTCTCCACGCCGTAGGCGATGAACGACGCGAGGGTCGAGCCGGCGCCGGGCAGGCAGCCGAGAAGGAAGCCGATGACGCTGCCACGCCCAATTGGTCCGACGCTGCGCCTGAGCTCGCTCTTGGTGATGACGAGGTCACGGAAGCGGGCCCGGATGGGCTCGGCCGCACCGATGCGCAGCTGGTACATCACCTCACCCACGGCGAAGAGGCCGATCATCACCTCGACGAACGGGATGCCGCTGAAGAGGTTGACGTTGTCGCCGGTGAACCGGGCGGTGCCGGTGGCGGCGTCGAGGCCGACCGTCGCGAGCAGCAGGCCGAGGACGGCCATCGCGAACCCGCGCAGCTTGGAGTCGCCAGAGAAGCTCACGATCGTCGCGAGGCCGAGGATCATGATGGCGAGGTTCTCGATGGGCCCGAACTTCAGCGCGAACTGCGCGAAGGGCGGCGCGATCGCCATGAGCACGATGAGCGAGAAGATCGCGGCGACGAACGACCCGATGGCGGCGATGGCGAGCGCCGCCCCGGCTCTGCCCTTGCGAGCCATCTGGTAGCCGTCGAGAGTCGTGACGACACTCGACGCCTCACCGGGGGTCGAGATGAGCACCGACGTGATCGTGCCGCCGTACTGCGCGCCGTAGTAGATGCCGGCGAGCATGATGAGCGCCGTCACCGGCTCGAACGCCAGCGTCAGCGGCAGCAGCACGG
Source organism: Knoellia remsis (assembly GCF_003002895.1). GTDB lineage: Bacteria > Actinomycetota > Actinomycetes > Actinomycetales > Dermatophilaceae > Knoellia > Knoellia remsis. The sequence goes on from NZ_PVTI01000015.1 coordinate 72,498, forward strand.
CGACACCGGTCGTCGACCCGAGGCCGGGCAGCAGGCCGATGATCGTTCCCGCGAGGACACCGACGAAGCACCACAGCAGGTTCTCCGGGGTGAGCGCTGTCGAGAAGCCGAGGAGGAGGTTGTCGATCATCAGGCCTCCGTCCCGAGCCCGAGCATCCCGCCGGGGAGGGGCACGCCGAGGAAGAGCCCGAAGAGCAGGTAGACCACGGCCAGCGCCGCCGTCGTGATGACGAGGGACTTCACGACGTTCTGCTTCTCGACGACCGCCGAGATGACGAGGACGAGCAGCCCGAACGCCGCGAGGAACCCGACGACCTGGACGAGCAGGAGGGCGACGAGGGTCAGACCGAAGACGACCCAGAGGTTGAGCACCCGCTGCTTCTCGGAGCGGCCCGTCGAGTCGATGTCGGGCACCGGCTCGATGGACGGCTCCGGCTCGCCGTGCGCCGCCCGTCGGACGACACCGACGGCGACGGACGCGCAGAGGGCCGCGGTGAGGGCGCCGGCGACGACCGGCAGGAAGCCGGGGCCGATCCGGCCGCCCTCGCCGAACATGCCGTAACCGGAGCCCACGACCGCGGCGACGAGACCGAGCAGCGCGATCGCGGCATACAGCATCGCCTCGCCGCTGCGGCGCAGGGAGGTCAGGTGGCTCACTTGCCCAGCGCCTTCTTCAGGTCCTCGCTGTTGGACTTGAGGTATGCCGTGAAGTCGTCGCCGAAGAGCGCGTTCGGCTGCAGGTAGTTGTCGGCGATGTACTTCTTGGCGTCGTCGGACTCGACGAACTTCTTCGACGCGTCGATCCAGTACTGCTTCTCGGCGTCCTTGAGCTTGCCGGGGGCGATGAGCCCGCGGAACTGCGCGTAGGAGACGTCGACGCCCTGCTCCTTCGCCGTGGGGATGTCCTTGAGCTCGGGGTACTCGTAGCGCTCGTCGGAGAAGGAGCAGAGGGCGCGCAGCTTGCCGGCCTTGAGCTGCTCGACGACCTCGCCCGGGTTGAGCGAGGCGATCTGGATCTGCTTGCCGAGGAGGGCTGCGAGGACCTCGTCACCGGACTCGAAGGGGACCTGGTCGAACTTCACCCCGGTCGCCTGCTCGGTGAGGCTGAAGACGACCTTGTCGAGGCTCGTCGCACCCGAGACGGCGGCCACGACCTTGCCTGTCTTCGCGGCGTTGATGACGTCGGTGCACGTCTTCCACGGCGAGCTCGCCTCGACGACGGCGAGGGTGTAGTCGTCGCCGACCTTCATGATCGGCGTGAACGTCGTGTAGTCGAACTTGACGTTCGTGCTGATCGGCAGGGCGAGCAGCGCGGTCTCGGCGGGGAGCAGGAAGTTCGGGTTGCCCTGCTTGGACATGAAGTACGAATAGCCGACCGCACCCGACCCGCCCTCGCGGTTCTCGGTGTTGATCTTCAGGCCGGGCTGGGCCTTCTCGAGTCCCGCCGCGATGGCGCGACCGGAGGCGTCGCTCCCACCGCCGGCGCCGAACGGCACGACCATCGTGACGTTGCCCTTGGGCTCGAACGAGCCGCCGCCAGAGCCGCTGTCGGAGCCGCTGCCGACGGAAGCGGAGCCGGAGCCACAAGCGGTGAGGGAGATGAGGCCGACGAGCGAGGTCGCGGCGAGGATCGACGTCCTTGTCGAGGTCATGGCAGGAGCCTTCCGATTGGTGGAACCAGTGTTCCGGTGGGGTTTCAGGGAGAGGTGGCGACGTATGCCGGCCGGTCACCCGGGCGGGCCTGCGCCGCCGTGGAGGCGGTGTCGAGGATGGACAGGAAGCCGTCGAGCTCCCACGCACCCCGGCCGACGAAGAGCCCGTCGACGTCGGGGAGCGCGAGGAGCCCGGCAGCGTTGGCGGGGGTGACCGAACCGCCGTAGAGGAGGGCGGTGACGTCGTCGCCGCCGCGGGACCGCAGGGCCGAGAGCACGTCGGCGAGCTCCTCGGGTCGGGGCTCGCGCCCCTGCTCACCGATGGCCCAAACGGGCTCGTAGGCCACGAGAAGGGCTGGGGCAGAGCCGGATTCGCCGTCGTCGCCCACGACCCGGGACCGCCCGTCGCGGAACCCGTCGAGGGCCGCGTCGAGCTGACGCCGGGTCACGTCGACGGCCTGCCCGGCGTCGCGCTCGGCCTGGGTCTCGCCGACACACACGAGCGGCACGAGGCCGTGGCGGACGGTCGCGGCCGTCTTGGCCCGGACAGTCTCGTCGATCTCGCCGAAATGGGCACGGCGCTCGGAGTGTCCGATCTCGACGAGCTGGGCGCCGAGCTCGGCGACCTGCGGAACCGACACCTCACCCGTCCACGCGCCGTCGTCCTCCCAGTGGGCGTTCTGCACGCCGAGGACGACCTGGTCGCGCTCACCACCGAGCGCCTCATCCACCGTTGTGAGCGCCGTGAGCGGCGGGATGACGAACGGCTGGACCCCCGGCCACACCCGGCCGGACCCGGCGCGACGGGAGACGACCTCGGCAGCCAGCCCCGCGGCATACGTGCGCGCGGCGTCCAGCCCCTTGGTCATCTTCCAGCTCGTGCCGACCCAGAGCGTCATCCGCGCTCCTCGTAGGACTCGATGGCGGCCACCTTGGCGGCCGAGGCCGACTCGGGGTCGAAGGCGTAGCCGACCCACTCGCGGGCAAGGCGACGGGCGAGCTCGAGGCCGATGACCCGCTCACCCATGCCGAGCACCTGCGCATTGTTCGAGAGGATCGCGCGCTCGACGGAGAATGAGTCGTGCGCGGTGACGGCGCGCACGCCGGGCACCTTGTTCGCGGCGATGGCGACGCCGAGACCGGTGCCGCACACGAGGAGGGCGCGGTCGACGGTGCCGTCGGCGACGAGCCGGGCAGCCCGGACAGCAACGTGCGGGTATGCCGTGTCCTCGTCGTCGCTGCCCGCCGTCACGCCGACGTCGACGACCTCGGCGACGCGGTCGTCACCCTCGAGGTCCGCGCGCAAGACGTCCTTGTAGGAGACGCCGGCTTCGTCGGCGCCGACGGCGATGCGCAGCGGGCGGGGAGTGGTCTCGTCGGTCGTCTCGGTCACGATGACGCTCCTTCAGGGTCAGTGGTGGCAGGGGTGGAAGTCGTTGTCGCTGTGGGCGATTCACCAACTGCGCCCTCTGCCGGCCAGGCGGAGGTGGCGGTCTGCGCCACAAGGGCGAACGAGACGGCACCGGCGTCGGGGGTGCCGAGGCTGGCGTCGCCATGGGTGCGGGCGCGGCCGGCGTGGGCCACCAGGTCGGCGGTGGCGTCGGCGGCACGGCGGGCGGCGTCGACGGCCGACTCGAGTGCGGTACGCAGGTCCGCACCGTCTGCGACGCGGTCTGTCAGCTCCTGCGCGAAAGGCTGCGCGGCGTCGACCATCGTCTTGTCGCCGATGCTGGCGCCGCCGAGACGCGTGACGGCGTCGACGCCGGCCTGCACGGCCTCGGCGACGTCCGTGTCGGTGGGCGCGGTGTCGTCACCGAGTCGGGCGGCGGCCGCGGCGAGGGCTCCGCCCCAGAGGGCACCCGAGGTGCCGCCGGCGTCCTCGGACCAGGCGAGTCCGGCGGCGGCGAGGGTCGCACCGAGGCCGGCTCCGGCACCGGCTGCCTGCTCCCCCGCCCGCGCGGCTGCAGCCGTCCCGCGGCTCATGCCGATGCCGTGGTCCCCGTCGCCGGCGACGGCGTCGATCTCGCCGAGGCGACCGGCCTCGTCCGCGACCGCGTCGCGCACGGAGGCGAGGACGAGCGCGAGCTGCTGTGCGGCATACGCGGACTCCGGCGACCCGGCCCGAGCGGGAGGTGCGCTGACCCCCTCCTCGTCGACGACGCGACGCGGTGCGGCCTCGGCGCCGAGGCTCCCCCGGCGGAAGGCGGGAGTGTCGGCGGGGGCGAGCCAGAGCCGCTCGAGCTCGTCGTCGAGGAAGGTCACGGTGAGCGAGACGCCAGCCATGTCGAGGCTCGTGACGAGCTCGCCGACCTCGGGGGCGACCGGGGTGAGGCCGGCGTCGGCGAGGCGCTGCGCGAGCCGTCGGTAGAGGACGAAGAGCTCCTCGTGGGTCGTCGAGCCGAGGCCGTTGACGAGGACGGCGACGCGCCCACTCGGGCGCTCGTCGCCGACGTCGGCGAGGATGCGCTCGAGCATGAGGTCGGCCAGTTCGTCCGCGGAGACGAGATCGGTCTCGCCGAGGCCTTGCTCGCCGTGGATCCCGAGACCGAGCCCCATGCGCCCGTCCGCGACGGTGAAGAGCGGCTCGGTGGCGCCGGGCAGCGTGCAGCCGGTGAAGGCGACGCCGAAGGAGCGGGTGCGCTCGTCCGCGCGGCGACCGACCTCCTCGACGGCGTCGAGGTCCATGCCCTCGGCGGCCGCGGCCGCGAGGCACTTGAAGACGACGAGGTCACCGGCGACGCCGCGCCGGGTGCGGGACTGCTCGGGCGGGGCCGAGGCGACGTCGTCGGCGACGGTGAGGATGCGCACGTCGTGGCCCTCGGAGCGCAGGATCTCGGCGGCCTGGCCGAAGTGGAGGACGTCACCGGCGTAGTTGCCGAAGCCGAGGACGATGCCGCCGCCGGTCTGCGCGGCACGAGCAACCGAGGCGACGTGCGTCGCTGGCGGTGAGGCGAACGTGTTGCCGCACGCCGCGGCATGGGCGAAGCCGCGGCCGACCCAGCCGGCGAAGGCCGGGTAGTGACCGGAGCCGCCGCCGAGGACGACGCAGACCTCGCCCTCGGGTGAGGCCGTGGCCCGGACCGCGCCGCCCGTCACGGCGACGAGGTGGTCGGGGTATGCCGCGGCGAGACCTTCGACGGCCTCGCGGGCGAAGGCGTCGGCGTCGTTGTGCGCGAACGTCATCGGGCCACCTCCTGCTTCGTCGCGATGAGGTCGCGCAGGTAGCGGCGGTTCGTGGCCGAGACGCTGAGTCCGTCGCCGCCGTAGTGCTCGGTGCAGATCGGACCGGAGAAGCCGGCCGCGAGGGCGAGCTCGATCGCGCGGCGGTAGTCCACGACCCCGAGCTCGAGCGGAGCCGGGAAGGAGAGGTAGGCGCCGGTCGCCGGGTCGTGGGCGCGGAAGTAGTTCTTGACGTGCCAGTAGTTCGCGCGCGGCAGGGTCTTCTCGAGGATCTCGAGCCAGGGCTCGACGGGACGGTGCAGGCGGACGATGTTGCCGACGTCGGGGTTGAGGCCGACGTTGTCGAGGCCGATGGAGTCGAGCAGGCGTAGGGACGAGTCGGCGGTGCCGAGGAAGGTGTCCTCGTAGAGCTCGAGCGACAGGTCGACACCGTTGGCCGCGGCGGCGCGGCCGACCTCGCGGAAGCGCTCGACGGCCAGGTCGAAGGCGGAGTCGTCGTCGAGCGGGTCGGCGTCGCCCGGCTCGGTCCAGAACCATTCGGCGGCCTGCTGCTTCGGGAGCAGCGGACGGTGAAGTCCGAGGCAGACGACGGGAGCCCCGATGGCGGCGGCCGCCTCGACGGTGCGCAGTGCGTAGGCGAGGTTGTCGTCGCCGACGCGCGGGTCGATGACGCTGCGACGCACGACCGAGATCGCAGTGATCCCGAGCCGGGCGTCGGTGATGGTGCGGGCCAGCTCGTCACGGCCGGCGGCGTCGAGGTCCCCGGGGCGCAGCCACGAGTCGGTGATGTCGACGTGGCCGAAGCCGGCGTTGCGGACCTCGGTGAAGATCCGGGACCAGTGCTCCGGCCCGGCGTCCTGGACGCTGGCGCCGTCCGCGGTGGTCCCGGGGAACTGGATGAGCGCCGCCCCGATGGGCCAGTCCTGCGCTGTCCACGCCACGAGTCGACTCCCTTGTCTGCTGGTGCCAGCCCGCCGGTGGGCTGATTCGTAGATCCTATAGTATCTATGATCATGATGTTGTAAACCCCTTCGCTACTCTGTGCCGCAATGACCGAGGACTCCGTGACCACCGACACCGGCTCGCCCCGATCCGCCCTCCGCACCGCGATGCGGCCCACAGCGGACGCGCTGCCGGTGGAGCGGCGCGCGCTGCGCGATGGGGTCCACGACTCGATCCTCGAGCTGCTCCTCGAGGGCGACGTCCAGCCCGGGCAGAGCCTGAGCATCGACGGTCTCGCCCGGCAGCTGGGCGTCTCCCCCACGCCCGTGCGCGAGGCGATGGTCCAGCTCGAGCACACCGGACTCGTCACCCGTGCCGCCCTCAAGGGGTACCGCGTCGCGCCCCCGCTCACGCGGGAGCGCATGGCGGAGCTCGTCGACGCCCGTACCGTCCTCGAGCTGGCTGCAGTGCGTGGCGCAGTTCCGTTGTCCGACAACGCGATTCTGCACCTCAAAGCCGCTCATGCCGACCACGTCGTCGCCGCCTCCGAGGTCAAGGAGGCCCAGGCCGACACCGGCGAGGACGGTGCCGCCTGGGCCGCCCTGCGCCGCTACTACGACGCGGACTGGGCCTTCCACCGCACCTTCTTCGAACACTGCCACAACACCTACCTGCTGCAGCTCGCCGAGTCGCTGTCACCGCAGGTGCACCGCATGCGCCAGTCGGCCGGGCACGGCGTCACCGACGTCGACCTGGCTGTGGCCGAGCACGCGGCCATCCTGCGGGCTGCCGTCACCGGCGACGCCGACGCGACCGAGGAGACGATGCGCGCTCATCTGGGCGGGGTCCGCCAGCGCTCGCTCGCCGAGTCCGAGGACGCCTGACGCAGCGTCGGCCGCACCGCCACGACGGCCCGCCGGGGCTGACGGACCCTTGACAACGTCCCGGCGAAGGCAGAATCCTATAGGAAACGTACCGGCATACCTTGGGAGCCTCATGTCCGCCACCACCTTGCCCCGCATCGCCCTCACGCTCGGCGACCCCGCCGGCATCGGCCCGGAGCTCGCCTGCCGGCTCCTCGCCGAGCCCGCCAACCTCGCCCGCGCGCAGGTCCTCGTCCTCGCCGAGGCCGACGAGTTCGCCGCGGCGTGCGCCGAGGCCGGGGTCGAGGTCCCCGTCGAGGACGAGCCGGGCGCCGGTCACGTGACCCTCGTCGGTGCCGGTGGGCCGACGACCCCGGTCGAGCGGCAGAAGGTGAGCAAGGCCGCCGGCGCGCGGGTCATGGGTGACCTCGAGAAGGCGCTGCGCCTCTACGAGGAGGGCCGCGTGGACTCCATCATGTTCACGCCGCTCAACAAGGCCTCACTGCACCTCGCCGGGATGAACGAGGAGGACGAGCTGCGCTGGTTCGCCAAGCAGCTCGGCCACGAGGGGGTCACCTCCGAGCTGAACTTCGTGCCCGGCCTCGTCACGTCGCGCGTCACCTCGCACATCCCGCTCTCCGGCGTGGCCCAGCGGATCAACGCCACCTCGGTCCTCGATGCCATCCGGCTCCTCGACGACGTCCTCAAGGGCTCCGGCATCGAGTCGCCGCGCCTCGCGGTCTGCGCGCTCAACCCGCACGCCGGCGAGAACGGCCAGTTCGGTCGCGAGGAGATCGAGCACATCGCACCGGGCGTGAAGCTCGCCCAGGTCGAGGGCATCGAAGCCAGCGGCCCCTACCCCTGCGACACGATCTTCATCAGCGCCAAGGCCGGTGACTACGACGGCGTCGTGACGATGTACCACGACCAGGGCCAGATCGCGATGAAGCTCATGGGCTTCGACCGGGGGGTGACCGTCCAGGGCGGCCTGCCCGTGCCGATCTGCACGCCGGCCCACGGCACCGCCTTCGAGCTCGTCGGCACCGGCAAGGCCAACCTCGGCCCGAGCCAGAACGCGTTCGACCTCGCCGTGTCACTCGGCTCCCGCGTCGCCGCCGAGCGCCAGCCCGCCTGACCACCTGCGCTCTCCAAGACTGCCTGCCAACGGCACACGCCGGGTCGCGTGCCCTACCGTCCAATTGGGTGAGATCGGGACGGGGCGGCCGAGTCGGGACGGGCCCGCTCAGGCGAGGGGGCCGAGCAGAAGCTGGGGCAGGACGCTGAGGACGACGATGACGGCGGTCCCGACCACCGCCACGGCGACGCTCGCCCGTCGCCGCCGGGGCCGAACCGGTGCGCTCGCGTCGTCGGGGCGGCCGAAGAGCACCGCGAACCAGCGGACGTACACGGCGATCCCGAGCACCGCCGCGATGACGGCGACGACCGCGACCGGCCACAGCCCGGCGGCGACCGGTGGCCCGAGGGCAACGACCTTGGCGACGAGCCCGATGACACCAGGCGGCAGACCCGCGAGGACGAGGAGCGCCAGTGCGAGCGTCCCGCCCGCGACCGGGTCGCGCCGGAGGATCCCTCGGTATGCCGTGAGGTCGCGGTGGTCCTCCACGCGCGGTCCGTGCGTGGCTCGGACCGCAGCGAAGGCGACGAGCGCGGCCACGGCATACACGATCGTGTAGGCGACCGCCGCGCCACGGCCGGCGGCAGAGAGGGCGGTGAGCGGCAGGACGACCCAGCCGGCCTGCGCGACGGTCGACCACGCGAGGAGCCGCACGACCTCGGTCTGGCGCAGCGCCATGACCGTGCCGACGAGCATCGACGCGACGGTGAGTCCGACGAGGACGCTGACGAGGGCGTGCGGGCCGGGGTTCGCCCCGACGACCGACTCCCACGGGGCGAGGACGACGACGAGTGCGCCGACCGCGGCGAGCTTGCTCGCCGAAGCGAGGAGCGCGGCGACCGGCAGCGGCCCCGCGGTCAGGGTGGGCGGGGTCCAGGCGTGGAACGGGACGGCGGAGAGCTTGAACGCCAGCCCGGCGACGAGGACGACGGCGGCGAGCGTCAGCACCGGTCGCCGCTCGGGCGCGGCCCAGGCCGCGGCGAGCGACTCGCCCGTGAGGGTCGGGTCGCCGGTGCCGAGGACCCACAGCGCGGCACCGAGGACCAGCAGCCCGAAGGACACCAGCGACGTCGTCAGCAGGGTGAGCGCGCCGTGCGTCGCGGCCCGACGGTCCCGCCACGCGACGAGCGCGATGACCGGCAGGGTGGCGAGCTCGAGGGTGACGAGCCACGTCCCGAGGTCACGCGAGGCGACGACGGCCGTGCCGCCCGCGGCCGACGCGAGCAACAGGGTGAGGTCGACGACGCCGACGCGTCGCACCGACACGAGCGCCAGGACCGCGAGGGTGGCGAGAAGGATCCCTGCCTGGAGGGTGCTCGGCAGCGGGCCACCGTCCCAGAGGCACCGGCCGTCCGGGGCTGCCGTGCACAGCGTCAGCCGCTCGTCCGCGGCGAGGATCCCGGGCACCGCCGTCGCGGCGCCGGCCGCCAGGCCGAGGGCGGCGACCACAGCCATGACCCGACGCGCCCCCGGCACCGCTGCGTCGACGAGCAGGACGAGCAGCATGGCCGCGGCGGGCAGCAGCGCGGGCAGCAGGAGAACCCAGTCGATGGCGAGGGTCATCGGGATCCTCCCAGCAGGGCGGCGGCCGCGTCGGCGGTCACGGAGAGGACGATCATCGGCACGAGGCCGAGGGCGACGGTTGCGACACCCAGGACGGAGAGGACGGCGAGCTCGGCACCCCGGGTGTCCGGAGTGGCTGCACGGGCGCTGGCCAGCTCGGCCTCCGGAACCGCATCACCGACCCACACGATGCGCGCGACACGGAGTGCGTAGGCCGCCGCCAGCGCCGCCCCGACCGCCGCCACGACGACGCACGCGCGCAGGAGGCCGGTGTGCTCGGCGGCGCTCCACGCCCCGACGAGCGCGAGGAACTCTCCCCAGAAGACCGCGAGACCGGGCAGTCCGAGGGCTGCCGCGAGGCCGAGGACCAGGGCGAAGCCGAGGCGCGGCGCGACCTCGCGCAGCGCGGGCCGGATGACGTCGAGGTCGACCGAACCCCACCGGTGCTTGAGCCCGCCGACGACGACGAAGAGCAGGGCCGACACGATGCCGTGCGCGATGTTGCCGATGAGCGCGGCCTGCAGACCGAGCTCGGTGCCGGACGCCAGGCCGAGGACGACGAACCCCATGTGCGCCACCGATGAGAAGGCGATGAGCCGCTTGAGGTCGCGCTCGACGAGGCAGATGAGCCCGCCCCAGATGATGCCGACGACCCCGGCGACCGCGAGGACCGGAGCGATGCGGGCGAAACCGTCCGGCACCGACGCGATGGGCAGCCGCACGAGACCGTAGGTGCCGAGCTTGAGCAGGACGGCCGCGAGGAGCACCGAGCCGGCCGTGGGAGCCGTCGTGTGCGCGGCGGGGAGCCAGGTGTGCAGCGGGAAGACCGGCACCTTGACCGCGAGCCCGAGGGTGAGCAGGACGGCGGCGAGGGTCTGTGTGCCGATGTCGAGACCGGCTGCGGCAGAGGGCAGCTCGTCGAGGGCGGCCGTACCGGTGCGCGTCACGAGGACGAGGATGCCGACGAGCATGAGCGTCGATCCGACAGCGGTGTAGAGGATGAACCGAGCGGACGCATCGGCCCGCTTCGCCGCGCTGTGCGGGTCGCCGTAGCGTCCGATGAGCACCCACATCGGGACGAGGACGACCTCGAAGGCGATGAAGAAGAGCAGCGCGTCGCGGGCTGCGAAGACCGCCAGCGCCCCGGTGACGACGAGAAGCAGACAGCCCAGATACGTTGCGGCACTGCCTCTTTCGCTGATCCGGCCTGTCCCGTCGGGTGTGCTCTTAGCCTCGTCGAGCCACGGCTGCTCGACCCAGGCGTGCACGACGACGAGCACCCCGATGACCGCGGTGAGCACGACGAGCGGCGCGCTGATGCCGTCGATGTCGAGGTGCCAGCGGACCCCGAGGCTCGGGATCCACGCCCGGTCGACGTCCGGACGCGTCACGGAGGCCCAGACCGCGACCGCTCCTCCCACGCACGCCGCCACGAGCGCGGCGACACGCGCGGTCGCCGGCGCCAGCGCACGCCCGCCGGTGACGAGCCACAGCCCGACCGCCCCGGGGACCAGGAGCATGAGGATCAGCGCCACGTGAGCACCGCCGTCCCCGCCGCGACCAGGAGCCCAACGGCGACGAGAGCCACGCCACCCGAGGCGGCCTCGCGCCGGTGTCCCCGGGCGGTGAGCCAGCCGGCGATCCCCGCCGACGCGGCCGCGCCGCGCACGTAGCCGTCGACGACCTCGCGGTCGAGGAAGGCGACGACGCGGGCGAGCCCGAGAACCGGGCGGGCGACGAGCGCGCGGTATGCCGTGTCGACGCCGAGTCCGCGGTCCGCCAGCTCGCGCTGCCGCGCCGTCCGGACGAACGCGTCCCGCGGGTCGCCCGACCCGCGGGCCAGCCAGGCGAGGCCGCCGCCGATGACGATGAGCAGCGTCGTGAGCAGCATCCACACCACGGAGGCCCGCTCGAGCTCGAACAGCCCGGTGATCATGACCAGCCCGCCGACGACGGTGAGCACCGTGAGGACGGCGAGCGCGACGAGGACGGGAGCGGACGGCATACGCGCCGCTGCGGAGGCCTCGGGAAGCGGGTCGGGAGCGTCGACGACGAGGTGCGCACGCATCGCATACGCGGCGGTGAGGACGACGGTCACGAGGAGTGCGGCGAGGACGATGACACCGGGACCGCCCGCGCCGACGGCGCCCTCGTAGGCAGTGACGATGACGTGCTCCTTGGACAGTCCGCCGACGACGAACGGTGCGCCCGCGAGGGCGAGCAGACCGAAGAGCCACCCCACCCGAGCGAGCTGGTGGGCGTTGCCGCTGCCGCGCAGCCGGGACGCGAGGGTCGAGCCCGCAACGACGGACAGCCAGCCGATGGTGAGGAAGAGCAGCGACTTGAAGATCGCGTGCGACCAGAGGTGGAACAGGCCGGGGTCCGGGCCGACGTCGGCGGGGGCGGTCGCGAGCGCCGAGAGCATGATCGCGACCTGGCTCACCGTCGACCACGCGAGGAGGCGCTTGAGGTCCGACTGGCCGAGGGCGAGGACCGCGGCTCCCACCATGGTGATCGCGGTCGCGACGCCGAGGAGCCAACGCGCACCGTCGGCGACGACGAGGACGTCGAAGAGCTGCGCGAGGACGACCGTGCCGGCGGCGACCATGGTGGCGGCGTGGATGAGTGCGGAGGCCGGGGTCGGGCCTTCCATCGCGTCGGGAAGCCAGTCCTGGAACGGGATCTGCGCGGACTTGCCTAGGACGCCGATGACGACGAGCGAGACGAGCAGCGAGCGCAGCCACGGCTCGGGGGCGGCGCAGGCGCCGACGACCTGGGTGGCCGAGTCGGCGCAGTCCGCCGCGGTTCCCGACCAGAACGCCACGACGGCGTCCAGCCCGGTCGAGCCGGCACCCGCGACGAGACCGACGATGCCGAGGACGAAGCCGATGTCCGCGACGCGGGTCACGAGGAAGGCCTTGTATGCCGCGCGCCGCGCCGACTCCTTGCGCGACCAGTGGCCGATGAGGAGGTAGGAGCACCAGCCCATGACCTCCCACCCGATGAGGGTGAGGACGAGGTCGCGGGCGTGGACGACGAGCATCATCGCCGCGGTGAACAGCGAGACCGTCGCGGCGAACTCGGCGAGCCGGTCGTCGTCGGCGAGGTACCACTGGGTGAAGACGAGGACCGCGCACGCGACGAGCGCGACGACGGCGGCCACGGCCGCGGTGGCCGGACCGGTGCCGAGCTGCAGTGACAGGTCGAGGCCACCGACGGCATACAGGTCCCCGAGGATCGAGGACGCCTCGTCGCTGGTGGGTGCGACGACGAGCCCGACGAGCGCCACGACGAGGCTCACCACGGCGACGAGGGAGGCGATGGCCGCGGCAGTGCGTGGGGTGCGGCGGAGCGCGAGGGTGACGACGGATGCGAGCGCGGGCAGGCCGACGAGGGTGGACGCGAGGGTCAGCGGGCTCATCCGTCGACCCCCGGGCCATCGGCCTCGTCGGCACCGGGCGTCGGTGCGTCGAGGTCGATGGAGCCGCCGTGCCGGAACACCGCGAGGATGACGGCCAGTGCGACGACGACCTCGGCTGCGGCGATGGTGATGACGAAGAGCGGCAGGACGCTGGAGGCCTCCCATCGTGACGGTGACGCGGCACCCGACGTGACGAGGAGCAGCAACGCACCGGAGAGGATGAGCTCGACGCCGATGAGGAGCAGGACGGCGTTGCGGCGGGCGAGGACGCCCATGACGCCGATCCCGACGAGGAGCGCGGCGACGACGTAGGGCCCGACGAGGTGGATCACTGCGCGTCCCCCGGGTTCGGCTCGCCGCGAGCGTCTCGATCCGCGGGAGGTCCGGCGAATCGAGGCATCGCCCGCGAATCGACTGTGCCCGCCTGGCCCGGCTGGCCCGGCTGGCCCGCTCCGTCCACCCTCTCGACCTGGTTGTGACGCCCCCGCGAGACGGCCAGCGCCGCGACGAGCGCCGCGAGCAGCAGCACCGACAGCGCCTCGAACGGCCACACCCACGTCCCGAAGAGCTCGGTGGCAACCGCCTGCGTGCTCGTGTCGCGTCGCGCCACCGCAGCGCCACCGAACCCCCCGGCGAGCGGCACGAGCGCGGCGAGCAGCAGCGCCGCCGTGGCCGCCCCCGCCAGCGCCGCCCCGACGCGGCGCCACGCCGGCACGGCATGGGTGCGGTCCGGTCCGATCGGCGCGCGGGTGAGCATGAGCGCGAAGAGGACGAGGACGACGATCGCGCCGATGTAGATGAGCACGAGGACGAGCGCGACGAGCTCGTGGCCGAGGACGAGGACGCAGCCGGCCACCCCGAGGAGCGCCACGACGAGCCAGAGCGCGGCGTGGACGACCTGCCGCGTCGTCACCGCGAGCAGCCCTCCCGCGACCGCGACCAGTCCGCACGCCGCGAAGGCGAGATCGAGTGAGGTCATGTCGGGCGCTCCCGGGGCGCCCGAGGCTCTCGCGGCGTCCGAGGCTCCCGGGGTGCGCGGGTCTCGCGTGCAGCACCCGGCTCACGGGGAGCGCGCGCTGCGCGCGGCGGCTTGTTCGCCGCCGTCACCTCGGCCGGCTCGGCCGCCCGCTCGTCGAGAGCCGGCGGTGGCGGCACCGTCTCCATCCAGCCACCCAGCCGGTCCTTCTCGTGCAGCAGGTCGCGGATGTCGGTCTCGGCGTACTCGAACTGCGGGCTCCAGAAGAGCGCGTCGAACGGGCACACCTCGATGCAGATCCCGCAGTACATGCACAGCGAGAAGTCGATCGCGAACCGGTCGAGGACGTTGCGCTGCCGGTCGCGTCCGCCCTCCGTCGTTGCCGGGATCGTCTCCTTGTGCGAGTCGATGTAGATGCACCAGTCCGGGCACTCGCGCGCGCACAGCATGCAGCTCGTGCAGTTCTCCTCGAGGAGCGCGATGACCCCGCGACTGCGCGGCGGCAGGTCGGGTGCGACGTCGGGGTACTCGTGCGTGTGCGTCCGCTGCGTCGCGGTCTTGGCGGTCGTCGCGAGGCCCTTGAGTATGCCGGGCAGCAGGCCGCCGCTCTTGCTTGCCTTCTCGTTGCTCGCCTTCTCGGCGCGCGCCGTCTCGCGGGGAGCCTCGTGCTTGGGCTCGTGACGTTCGGTCATCGGGTCATCACCACGCCGATTCCGGTGAGCGCCAGCTGGACCAGCGCGACGGGCAGGAGGACGAGCCAGGCGAGCCGCTGCAGCTGGTCCTCGCGCATCCGCGGCCAGGCGACGCGGAACCAGATGACGAGGACGGCCACGGCGAACCCCTTGAGCAGGGTCCACAGCCACCCGAGCGCCTCGTCGAACGGGCCACGCCACCCACCCAGCCACAGCACCGCGAAGAGCAAAGAGAAGACGACGATGCCGGCATACTCCGCGAGCAGGAAGAACGCGAACCGCAGCCCGGAGTACTCCGTCCACGGACCCATGACGAGCTCGGCGTCGGCGATCGGCATGTCGAACGGCGGGCGCTGCAGCTCCGCGAGCGCCGCGACGAGGAAGACGAGCGCCCCGGGCAGCTGCCAGATCAGCCACCAGGGGCTCCATGCCTCGACGACGCCGGTGAGGCTCAGGGTGCCGGCGGCGAGGCAGGCGGACGCGACGGCGAGGACGAGCGGGAGCTCGTAGGAGACGAGCTGGGCGGCCGAGCGCAGGGCGCCGAGGAGGGCGTACTTGTTGGCGCTGGCCCACCCGGCCATGAGAGTGCCGAGGGCCCCGACACTCGCGACCGCGAGGACGAGGACGGCGCTGCCCGGGACGTCGACGGCGACGACGTCGCGCTGCAGCGGCAGCGCCGCGAGCGCAAGGAGGTACGGGATGAGCGCGACGAACGGCGCGACGCGGAAGACCCACCGGTCCGCGGCGCGCGGGGTGATGTCCTCCTTCTGCGCGAACTTCACCCCGTCGGCGACGAGCTGGGCCCACCCGTGGAACCCACCGGCATACATCGGACCGAGCCGGCCCTGCATGTGCGCCATGAGCTTGTGCTCGGCCTGCCCGACGAGCAGCGGCAGGACCAGGAAGGCGCCGAGCACGGCCACCGACCGCAGCGCGATCTCGAGCGCGGTCATCGCGGCCCCCAGTCGGAGCCGGGCACGCCGGGCGCCTGGACCCGGCGGCGCGACGGCGACTTCGCGGAGTCGTGGCCCTCGCCGGGTTCCTTGCCGCCGGGCCGCGGCTTGCTCGCGCGGGCGGCGAGGACGAATGACTTGCGCAGCGGCGCCCCCTCGAAGCCGTCGGGGAGCAGCAGCGGCCGCAGCCCCGCCCCGGACCCGTCATCGAACCCCTCGAAGGCGACCCCGAACATCTCGTGTGTCTCGCGCTCGTGCCACGCGGCTCCGGCATAGACGTCGGTGACGGAGGCGATCACCTCACCCTCCGGCAGCCGCGTCGTGAGCCGTATGCCGCGCAGCGGCGCCATGTCGTGGGAGACGTCGAGGGCCCGCAGGACGATGTCGAAGCCCGGGGCGTCGTCCTCGTGGGTGCGGTCGACGGCGCTGAGCCAGTCGAAGAAGCTGTAGCCGGTGGCCCGGGCTGCGGAGACGGCCTCGTGCCACTCGGGCAGCGAGACGTCGTGCAGCTCATCGGTGCTCACGGTCGGCAGCGTACCCACTGGCTAGGGTCGGAGCATGAGACCGGGCGCGTGGCCGTGGGCCAGTCACTTCGAGGCACACGGACCGTACTTCGCGACGGCGACCGCGGGCCTGCCACCGCGTGTGACGAGCGACGCCATGGACGCCGTACTGCGGCGGTGGCGCGCCGGTCGGGTCCAGGGACCGGACTTCGACGCGGACGTGGAGCGCGCCCGCCGGGCCTATGCCCGGCTCGTGGGGGTGGACGCGGGCACCGTCGCGATCGGCCACCAGGTGTCACCCCTGGTCTCGCTCGTCGCGGCGAGCCTGCCGGCCGACAGCGAGGTCCTCGTCGCCGAGGGCGAGTTCACCAGTGTCACGGGCCCCTTCACGGCGCAGGCGAGCCCGCACCTGCGGGTCGTCGAGGCGCCGCTCGAGACGCTCGCGGCCGCTGTCACGGATCGCACGGCCCTCGTCGCGGTGTCCGCGGTGCAGTCCGCCGACGGGTCGCGCGTCGACCTCGACGCCGTCGAGTCCGCTGCGGCCAGGCACGGCGCGGACGTCCTCGTGGACCTCACGCAGGCCGTCGGTTGGCTGCCCGTGGACGCGGGGCGGTTCGCCTACACCGTGTGCGGTGCCTACAAATGGCTGCTCTCGCCCCGCGGAACCGCGTTCCTCACCGTCCGCCCCGACCGTCTCGGCACGCTCGTGCCTGCCCACGCCGGGTGGTATGCCGGTGCCTCGCCGTGGGAGGCGATCTACGGCCTGCCGCTGCGACTGGCGGACGACGCGCGCCGGTTCGACGTCTCACCGGCGTGGTTCTCGTGGGTGGGCACGGCCACATCCGTGGAGTTCCTCACCGGGATCGGCGTCGAGGACCTGCACGCG
This sequence comes from Knoellia remsis, assembly GCF_003002895.1. Taxonomy (GTDB): domain Bacteria; phylum Actinomycetota; class Actinomycetes; order Actinomycetales; family Dermatophilaceae; genus Knoellia; species Knoellia remsis. The sequence goes on from NZ_PVTI01000015.1 coordinate 89,264, forward strand.
CACGCGGTGGCGGTCGAGGCGGCGTTCGCCGAGGCCGCCGGACTGGCACCGGGCGGCGGAGCCATCCGGTCGGTCCGGGCCGACGATGAGGCGGCCTCACTCATGGCCGAGGCCGGTGCGGTGGCGAGTGTGCGGGCCGGCCGGCTCCGCCTCGCGTTCCACGTCAACAACACCGAGGACGAGGGAGCGGCCCTGGGTCGCCTGCTGCGTGGCCATGTGACGGACTGACGCCGTGGCGCCCACCCCGGGTCACCGCCCGCCGTACTGCCCGTTCGGGCGCCACCACCTGCGGCGCACCCGCGCTGGAACGACCCAAACGGGCAATACGTCGGTGGCGGGCGTCAGCGGGCTTGGCGCTGCGACCACACCCGGTCGGCGGCGTCGATGCTCGCGCGCGACGACAGGTCGACCCCGGCGCGGGCGGCCGCGGCCTTGACCTCGGGCGTCGTGAGGTCCGGCAGACGGAACTCCTTCGGCTCTATCGAGGCGTCGCGGGCGGCATACTGCCGCTGCTGCGTGGCGAGGCGGTCGGCGGACGCGGCGGCCTTGCGCATCGTGGCCGCGTCGACGGCGAGGGTGGTGCTCGTCAGCGGCGTGCTCACGACGGGCGTGTAGCCGTCCCGGTGACCGGCGACGTTGGGGTGGTAGCTCTCGCTCACCGGGTCGGACAGTCCGTTGATCCACTCGGGGCTGTCACAGACCGCGTGCCCGATGAAGCGCGACGTCGGGTTCGCGAACGAGAAGCCGCGGGCCGAAGCCTGCGCCGACGTCTTGCTGTTGAGCAGGTCCGCGGTCTGGTTGAGCCGGGTCTGCTCGTCCGGGGAGAACCAGGTGAAGGCGTTGCAGTCCTCGCCCATGAAGATGCGCGGGTAGCCGACGACGACGACCTTCGCGTTGGGCGCCTTGGCGCGGATCTGCCCGTACAGCGTCGACAGCTGCCCCGGGAGGGTGGTGTTGATGTAGTTCTGCGCGCCGTCGATGGCGCCGTTGCAGTCGCTCGCCCAGCCCGGCATCGCGCACTCGGTGAGCACGTCGGCGAAGCCGGCATCGTTGCCGCCGACCGAGATCGTGACCTTGACCGTCGTCGAGGAGAGGGCGCTGAGCTGGGTGTTCGTCACGTCGGGGATGCGCGCACCGGAGCAGGCTCGGAAGTTGAGCGTGTAGCCCTTGGCCGCGGCGATGAGCGAGGGGTAGGCGTAGGTCGAGCGCTGGCACGAGGTGCCGTCGTTGATGTAGGTGCGCGTCCCGGTGCCGGACGAGTAGGAGTCGCCGAGGGCGACGTACGAGGTGGCCGCCTGGCTGGGGGCGGCGGCGAGGACGGCGCCGGCCGCGGCGATGGCGGCTGTGGCCGCGAGGGCGCGCCCGAGGGTGCGGCGCAGGGGGTGACGCGGTGACATGGGAACTCCCGAGGTCGAGGGCTGGTGCTCCGCAACCTAGGACCGTCGCGGGGGCTCACGGCGGGCCGGCCGCAGACCTTTGCCGACCCTTTGCCAAGTCCTTACCAGCCTCCCGAGGCGTCGTATGCCGCCCGCTCACGTCGCGTATGCCGGCCGCTCACCTCCCGTCCCGAACTCACCCAATTGGACGCTTGTGGACACGCCCACCCGTCCCGAACTCACCCAATTGGACG
>NZ_PVTI01000016.1 GCF_003002895.1 Knoellia remsis
GGCTCTTCGCCGATGAGTGTGGGGTCATAGGTTGAGGCCGCCGCCGATGAGGAGCATGCGGAGGCGGTAGTTGTCGCGGTTGCGGAAGCCGCGGGCGATGCGGCGGTGGAGCTCGATGAGGCCGTTCATGGCTTCGGTGCCTCCGTTGTTGGCGCCGTCGGTGTCGAAGTAGCCGAGGAACTCGGTGCGCCATTGCCGCAGGGTCTTGCCGAGGCGGGCAACCTCGGGGATCGGACACGAGGAGAAGGTGTCGAGGATCTGTTGCGCGATGACGCGCCCGGCGGCGTGGCTGGGCTGGTGGTAGGCGGAGCGGACCTGTTGCGCGCAGGACCAGGCGAGTTCGACTTCGACGTGGCGTTCGTCGGCTGCCCACGCTGCCGCGAGCCGCGCTTTCTGCCGGTCGGTGAGGTGTTCTTGACCGGCTCGCAGGATGTTCCGGATCCGGTACAGCGGGTCGGTCTTGCGGCCCCGGTGGCCGTGGATCTCCTGCTGGACCCGGCGCCGCACGTCGTCAACGACGGCGGTGGCGAGCTTGACGACGTGGAAGGCGTCCAGGACGGCGCGGGCGTCGTCGAGCTGGTCGTCGATGGCGTTCTTGTACCCGTGGAACGGGTCCAACGTCGCGACCTCGATCCCGGCCCGGAACGCCTCGCCTCGCTGGGTGAGCCAGTCCTTGTACGCGGCGCCGGAGCGGCCGGGCACGAGGTCGAGCAGGCGAGCACGGGTGTGCCCGTTGGCATCGCGGGTCAGGTCGACCATCCCGGTCAGCTCCTTCGGGCCGCGCCCGCCGTCCTCGACCGGCTTGGTCGACACGTGATGCCACACGTGCTCATCCACCCCGAGGATGGCGACCCCGTCGAAGCGGGCGGGATCGGCGTCCGCAGCTTGCAGGATCGGTTTGATGGACTCCCACACCGTGCGCCACCCCGTTCCGAGCTGGCGACGGATCCCGTTGACGGAGGCGTGCTCGCGCCGGAGCTGCTCGACCGCCCACACCCGCGCCCGCGTCGTCAACACCGCGCGGGGAGAGGCGATGCGTTCGTCCTGCTCCACGAACGACCCGACCTCGCAGGCCGGCTCCGGGCAGAGCCAGCGTCGCTTGCGCCACACAACCCGGACTGGCCGGCCGAACGCGGGCGCGTCGACCAGGTGGACGTTCACCCGGCCATGCCCGTGGACGATGACCCCACACGAGCGACACCCCATCGCCTCGGCCGCTGACTCCACCATCACGACGAGCCGGTCACGGTCGTCGCGTTCGACGGCGATGACATGCAATCCCGGCAGGCCGACGAGGAGGTCGCAACGGTCGCAGTAGTCGCCACCGGCACGGCAGCACAACGTAGGCTCGGGCATCGTCGAGGTCCTTGCGTTCAGGAGAGGTAGAAGTCCCCTGATCTTCGAGGGCCTCGACCCTTCCCACCCTCAACCAGCCAACCGGCGCGCCGCGCTCACCCCACACTCATCGGTGAAGAGCCGTAAAGGCTCTTCATCGATGAGTGTGGGTGTGCGCGGGCTCTCCAAGCCAAGTGCGACGCAGCTACTTGCGCACCGGGTTAGTCACGATTTGGGTGGATGACGGACTTGATGGCGGTGGGATCGGTGCGGGCGGCCGTGAGGGCGGCGGCCGTCTCGTCGAGCGGGAAGTGTCCGGTCACGAGCGGCTGCAGACTGACGGCGCCGGAGGCGACGAGGTCGATAGCGGTGTGCCAGGTGTTGGCGTAGCGGAAGACGCCGGTCACCCATAGCTCACGGTTCTGCACGGCCCCGAGCGGGAGCCCGAGAGTGTCACCGCCCATACCGATGAGCACGACCCGCGCCGCGGGAGCGGCGACGGTGATCGCCGCCTGCGTCGACCCCTCGTGCCCCGAGCACTCGAGGACGACATCGGGACCGGACCGGCCGGCATACGCATCGGTGAGCGACGTCGACGACACGTCGACGGTCTCGCTCGCCCCCAGCTCACGGGCGACCGAGAGCCGGTGCGCGTTGACGTCGGCGACGACGACCTCGCTCGCGCCGAACGCCTTCGCCACCTGTGCCGCGAGCAGCCCCACCGGCCCGGCCCCCGTGACGAGGACCCGCACGCCCGGCGCAACACCCGCGCGCCGGCACGCCCAGATCCCCACCGACAGCGGCTCGAGCATCGCGCCCTCGTCGAACGACACCTCGTCGGGCAGCGCGTAGGCGAACGCATGGTGGTGGGCGACGAACTCGGTCAGTGTGCCGTCGACCGGGGGAGTGGCGTGGAAGACCATGTCCGGGCAGAGGTTGTAGCGACCGGCGAGGCACTGCTCGCACTGCCGGCACGGCACACCCGGCTCGATCGCGACCCGCTCCCCGACACGCGCCGGGTCGACCTCCGCGCCGACGGCCACGATCACGCCGCTGCTCTCATGACCGAGGACCAGCGGGCCGGTCACGACGTGGTCACCGATGCGGCCGTGGTCGAAGTAGTGCGTGTCCGATCCGCACACGCCGACCGACCGGAGCTCGATGAGCACCTCGTCCGCGGCGGGCTCCGGCACCGACCGGGACTCGACGACGATCGCCCCCGGCTCGGTGAGGACTGCGGTGCGCATGCTCCGTCGAGTCACCGGCTCGCCTCCAGGTCCTCCAGCGTGATGCGGGCGCCATTGTCGTGCAACGACTTCAGGAACGCTGCGTATGCCGTCGTGAACGCCTCGGTGTCGACGAGGTCGCCGAAGAAGTCGCGGTCCCGGAGGAAGGCGAGCTCGTCCTCGCCGTAGCGCCGCGCCGCCGCCATGACCCGGTCCTTGAAGCGGTCGACGACCTCGATCGGCTCGCCGGCCTCGTCGACACCTTCGGCGTAGCGCGCCCACGTCGCGACGACGAGTGCCGACCGTTCGAACGCCCCGCCCGTCTCGAGGTTGCGGACGATGACCGGCACGAGCCACTTCGGGATGCGGTCCGAGCTCTCGGCGCACAGTCGCGCCAAGGTGTCGCGGACCTCGGGGTTGGCGAACCGCTCGATGAGCTGGCGCCGATAGACACCCAGGTCCACCCCGGGGACCTCAGGCAGCGTCGGCGTGCCCTCCTCGGTCATGTAGCCGAGCAGGAACTCGGCAAACAGCGGGTCCTGTGCCACCTCGTGCGCATACCGATACCCCGACAGGTAGCCGAGGTAGCACAGCGCCTGGTGGCTCGCGTTGAGCAGCCGCAGCTTCATCAGCTCGTAGGGCACGACATCGTCGACGATCTGCACCCCGACGTCCTCGAACGGCGGCCTGCCGGAAGGGAACTCATCCTGCAGCACCCACTGCGTGAACGGCTCGCACACCACTGGCCACGCATCCTCGACCCCGAACTGCTCGGCCAGAGCCGCGATGTCGGGATCCGAGGTCACCGGCGTGATCCGGTCGACCATGCAGTTGGGGAACGCGACGTTCGCCTCGATCCAGTCGGCGAGCTCGGTGTCCTGCAGCCGGGCGAACGCGACGATCATCTTCTTGGCGATGTCGCCGTTGCCCGGCAGGTTGTCGCACGACATGACGGTGAACGGCTCGACCCCGGCTTCGCGACGCAGGCGCGCGGCGGTGACGACGAAGCCGAACATGCTCTGCGGCATACCGTCACCACGCGCCACGACGTCGAGATCCGCTTGCAGGACAGGGTCGTTCGGGTCGAACTCACCTGTCACCTGGTTGACGTGGTAGCCGCCCTCGGTCACGGTGAGCGACACGATCCGCGTCGCCGGGTCGACGAGACGGTCGAGCACCGCCTGCGGGTCGTCCGGCGCATAGAGGTAGTCGACGAGCGAGCCGACGACCCGCGGCTCGAGCCGACCGTCCGGATGCTTCACCACGAGCGTGTAGAGCCCGTCCTGGGCCTTCAACGCGTCCCGCATCCGCGCGTCGCCCGGCATCAGGCCGACACCGACGATGCCCCAGTCCAGTGCCTCCCCACGGTTCATCAGCGCGTCGACATACATCGCCTCGTGCGCCCGATGGAAGCCGCCGACCCCGAAGTGCACGATCCCCGGCGACACAGCCGAGCGGTCATACGAAGGCCGCGCCACCTCCGCGGGCAGGTCACCGAGCGTGGCTCCGGAAAGCCGGACCGTCACCGCACCGCACCCATCGACAGGCCCTGGACGAGCTTGTCCTGAGCCGCGAACCCGGCCGCGAGCACCGGCAGCGACACGACGAACGACGCGGCGCACACCTTCGCGAGGAAGAGGCCCTGGCTGGTCACGAACCCAGTCAAGAACACCGGCGCCGTCCCGGCAACCGTCCCCGTCAGGACGCGAGCCAACAGCAGCTCGTTCCAGCTGAAGATGAAGCAGATGAGCGCGGCCGCGGCGATGCCCGGCATGACGACCGGCGCGATGACCTTGCGCAGCGTCGTGATGAGCGAGGCGCCGTCGACCTGCGCCGCCTCGAGCATCTCGGCCGGCACCTCGGCGAGAAACGACCGCAGCATCCACACGGCGATCGGCAGGTTCATCGACGTGTAGAGGACGATGAGCAGCCAGATGTTGTCGAGCAGGTTGACCTTCTGCGCGAAGAGGTAGATCGGCAGGATGCCCGCGACGATCGGCAGCATCTTGGTCGAGAGGAAGAAGAACAGGACGTCGGTCCACTTCTTCACCGGCCGGATCGAGAGCGCGTAGGCCGCGGGGAAGGCAAGCAGCAGCACGAGGATCGTCGAGAGCACGCTCGCGGTGAGCGAGTTGAGTAGCGGCGGCCACGGCCCCGCGTCGAAGAACGCCCGGTAGCCGTCGACGCCGAGCGGCGCGAAGAGGCTCGGCGGGTTCGTCGCGGCGTCCTCCTCCTTGTGGAAGGAGGTGAGGATCATCCACGCGACGGGCAGCGCGAAGAGCAGCCCGCACATCCACGCCGCGAGGGTGAGCAGCACGTGCGAGCGCGGCTCCCTGGCGTGGTTGACCGCCTGTGGTTCGCGGCCGGCGGGAGCGATCTCCGCGCCGTCCTTCCACTGCCGGCGTATGCCGTCCGCGCGCGTCGCGCTGAGCACTCCGGTCTCGTTGACGGTCCCGTCCGATGTGGCGCTCATCGTTCCTCCTCCGTGAACAGGCTGAACGCGGTCCGCAGCGCGGCGGTCGCGATGATGATCGTGCCGATGACGACGACGACGCCTGCGGCAGAGGCGCGCCCGTAGTCCTGGGCGGTGTAGAAGGTCTGATAGATGAAGTACGGCAGGTTCGCCGTGCCGAGGCCACCGGACGTGATCGTGAAGACGTGGTCGAAGTTCTGCACGACGTAGATCGCGCCGAGCAGGGCGGACAGCTCGATGTACTGGCGCATGTGCGGCAGCGTCATCGACCGGAAGATCTGCCATGCGCTGGCGCCGTCGATGCGGGCGGCCTCGACGACGTCGAGCGGTCGCGACTGCAGGCCGGCCAGCAGGATGAGCATCATGAACGGCGTCCACTGCCACACGAGTGCCACGACGATCGAGATGAGCGGGTTGTTCGAGATCCAGTCGGGCTGGGGTGCGTCGTCACCGAAGACCCACGTGAGCGCGCCGTTGAGCAGGCCGTACTCGGGGTTGTAGAGCGCGTGCTTCCACAGCAGCGCGGCCGCGACGGGGACGACGAGGAACGGCGTGATCATGAGCGTGCGCACGATGCCGCGGCCGACGAACTTGCGGTCGAGGAGCAGCGCGATCGCCAGCCCCAGGACGAGCGAGATGCCGACGACGAGCACCGTGAGCAGGATCGTCACGATGACGGCGCTGCGGGTGTTGCTGTCGGTGAAGACCCGCACGAAGTTGTCGAACCCGGCGAACCCGCGCTCATCGGGGTAGTACGCGTTCCAGTTCATGAACGACACGACGAGCGTCGCGATGAACGGCAGCTGGGCGAGGACGATGACGAAGATCAGCGCGGGCAGCAGTGGTGCCCGACGCGACCAGTCACCTGCCCGGGCCAGCCGCGTGTTCCGTTCCGGGACAGGCGAACCGGCGCCGGACTGCGCCACCGGGCCACCCGGCATACCGCTGGTCGTGGCATCGGCACTCATTGCTCACTCCGCTTCTGGTAGCGCTCGGCGACGTCCTCGGCGAGGTCCTGTCCCTTGTCGAGGGCCTCCTTGACGGTCGTCTGACCGGCGATGGCCGAGCTGACGTCCTGGCTCACCTGGGTGCCGAGGTCGGGGAACTCGGGGATGTCGACGAACTGGATGCCGATGGCCGGCCGCGGCTGCACGCCGGGGTTCGTCGGGTCGGCGGCCTCGATGGCCGAACGGGTCGGCTCCGCGAACGCCGACGCGACCTCGAGGTAGGCCGGGTTCTCGTAGGTCGAGGCCCGCTTGCCCGCGGGGACGCGGGTCCAGCCAAGCTTCTCGCCGACGAGCTGCTCGTACTCCTTGCCCGACGCCCACGAGATGAACTTCCAGGCGTTGTCCTTCTTCGTGCTCGCCTGCTGGATGCTCCACGCCCACGCGTAGAGCCAGCCGGAGGAGTCGGTCTTGACGACCGGGGCGGGCGCGTATCCGAACTTGCCCTTCGTCGGGGAGTCGTCGGCCTCGAGCGTGCCCGCGGCCGACGTCGCGTCGTACCACATGGCGACGTTGCCCTGGACGAGGTTGTTGAGGCACTCGGTGAAGCCGGCCTGGGGAGCGCCGTTCTCGCCGTGCTTGCGGACGAGGTCGACGTAGAACTGCACGGCCTGCGTGAACTCCGGCGCATTGACCTTGGGCGTCCAGTCCTCCTCGAACCACGTGCCGCCGAAGGTGTTGACGACGGTCGTGAGCGGCGCGAACAGCTGCCCCCAGCCCGGCTGCCCGCGCAGGCAGATGCCCTTCATCCCCGGCTCGGCACCGTCGACCTGCGCGGCGATGTCGGCGACCTGCTGCCACGTCGGCTTCTCGGGCATCGTGATGCCCTTCGCGGCGAGGACGTCCTTGCGGTACATGAGGAACGAGCTCTCGCCGTAGAACGGCTGCCCGTAGACCTTGCCCTCGCTCGAGAGCGACTCGGTCATCGGCCCGAGGATGTCGTCCTGGTCGAACGCGGGGTCGGCGGCGATGTACTCGTCCATCGGCGCGATCCACTTCGCCTTGGCGTAGATCGGGATCTCGAAGTTCGACAGCGACGCGACGTCGTACTGACCCGACTGGCTCGAGAACTCCTGGCTGATCTTGTCGCGCACGTCGTTCTCGGGCAGCACCGTGAAGTTCACCCGGATGTTGGTCTCCTTGGTGAAGTTGTCGGCGGTGAGGCGCTGCAGGTCGACCATCTGCGGGTTGTTGACCATGAGCACGTCGATGGAGTTGGCCCCGCCGCCGCCTCCGCCCGCGCCCCAGCCGGCGCAGCCGGTGAGCGCGATGGTGAGTGTCCCGGCGGTCGCGAGGGCGGCTCGCCTCCTGCGTCGCCGGACTCGTGCCGGGGTATGCCGTGTGCTGCCGGGCATCGTTGCCCTCCTCCGTCGTGCCGGTCGGCTGTCGTGCGGTGTCGCGCGTGGGTGCCGCACGCTGTCGCATGCGCTCATATGAGCGCGTATGCTGCACACATGAGCCTGACGGACGTGTGCCGCCCTGTCAACAGGGTCGGCACGTCGGTGCGCGAGGATGAGCGCCGTGCCTGATGTCCTGGGGCCCTCGGAGGCCGTGCTCGCTGCCGCCGTCGCGCGCCGCCACCTCATCGGTGGTGAATCGAAGGTCGAGCTCGCGAGCTCGCTCGGGATCAGCCGGTTCAAGGTGGCCCGGTTGCTCGAGGCGGCGCGGGAGAGCGGCCTCGTCCGCATCGAGGTCGTCTCGCCGGTCGGCATCGATGCCGAGCTGTCCGAGCAGCTGCGCGAGGCGCTCGGCCTCGAGCACTGCGTCGTCGTGCCGGGCTCGGGCCCGCAGGCCGAACCGGGCGCAGCCGCGGCGGCCGCCGCGCTCCTCGCCGAGGTCGTCACCGACAAGGACGTCATCGGGCTTCCGTGGAGCCGCTCGGTGAGCCGGATGGTCGACGCGCTCGACCGGCTGCCGGAGGTGCCGGTCGTCCAGCTCAGCGGAGCGATGGTCACTCCCGAGGAGGACTCGAGCTCGGTCGACGTCGTCCGCCGGGCCGCACGCATCGCGGGAGGGGGCCGGCACGTCTTCTACTCGCCGCTGCTGCTCGACGACGCGGACAGCGCGGACGTCATGCGCCGCCAGCCACCGGTGCGTGACGCGCTGGCGCGGGTGGACGACGTCACCCTCGCCGTCATCGGGCTCGGTGCCTGGGCGCCGGGGATGTCGACGATCCACGCGGTCGTGACCCCGGCGGAGCGCAAGGCGGTGACGAAGGCCGGTGCCGTCGGCGAGGCCGCCGGTGTCTTCTTCGACGCTGACGGGGCCGTCGTCGAGACCCCCCTCACCGCACGGATCGTGGGGCTCACGGGAAGCCAGCTCACCGGCATACGGCACGTCATCGCGATCGCGCACGGCCCCGGCAAGGTCGACGCCATCGAGGCCGCGGCACACGGCGGCCTCGTCGACTCCCTCGTCACCACCGCCGAGACGGCCGAGGCGCTGCTGTCCCGCGCGCCGAACTGAGGGTCGAGCCCTCAGGGCCGACACGTAGCATGGGCGAGCGTGAGCCCTGAGACCGTCCGCTGCTCCACCGCGTTCCGCGAGCGTGGCGAGCCGATGATCGGGTCCGCACCCGTTGCCCGTCGCTGGCTGCTCATCGAGCACCCCGGGCCGTGGGCGAAGGACAACCTCCAGACCGCACCCATCGCCGGTGCCGCGGCCGCAGCCATCGAGGCCGCCACCGCTGCGCACCAAGGGCGCTCGCTCCTCATGCGCCGACCCGGACGCAACACGATCAGCGGTGCCGCGTCCTGGTATGCCGTTGACACGTCCACCGGCATGTGGGTCACCGGCACGTGGCGCACCACCGACGACCTCGTCGTCGCCGCCGAGGCGCTCGGAACCCCTCTCGCACAGTCGGAGTCGTTCGCCGAGCCGATGCTGCTCGTCTGCACCCAGGGGACGCGCGACGCCTGCTGCGCCCTGCGCGGTCGACCCGTCGCGGCGGCACTCGCGAAGGTCTGGCCGGAGGAGGTGTGGGAGTGCACGCACCTGTCGGGGCACCGGTTCGCCGGCACGTTCATCTCCATGCCCGACGGCGCCTGCTATGGCACGGTCGACCTCGCCGATGCGGTCGGTGTCGTCCGCGCGCAGCGCGCCGGCAAGGTCGACACGAGCCATTTGCGCGGCGTGGCGCGCTACACCTCGGCGGTCCAGGCGGCCACGGGATCGGTTCTCGCCGCGCACGGACCGGCGCCCATCACGGCGGCGCGCCCCGGGACCGTCGAGGTCGTCTCGGACACGGTGACCCGCGTCGAGGTCATCGGGGACGACCCGCTGCCGGACACGACCTGGGTCGAGGTCACGGCCGAGGCGCTGCCGCCTGCGCCGCTGTCGTGCGGCAAAGGCCCCGGCGAGCACGCGGCATACCGGACGAAGGTCATCGCCACGCCTGCGTGAGCCGGGGCGCTCGCTGCCCAGGGGCTCAGCGGCGGGAGTAGGTCTTGCCGGGCTTCGGGTCGTCGAGCAGGTCGCTCACCGTGACGAGCGTGAACCCGCGCTTGCGCAGGCCGGTGACGACGTCCTCCGCGGCGGCGACGGTGGTGGGGTGGATGTCGTGCATGAGGATGATCGACCCCGGCTTGGCCTGCGACACAGCCGTTTTCGCGACCTTGGAGCTGTCCCGGTTCTTCCAGTCGAGGGTGTCGACGTCCCAGAGGACGAGGGCGAGACCGTTCTCGGTGGCGGCGCTCTTCACCGCGCCGTTGACCGCGCCGTAGGGCGGGCGTCCGAGGGTCGGAGCGCTGCCGGTCGCCGAGGTGATGGCGCGGTTCGTCGACGTCCACTGCTTCGTCATGGTTTGCGCGGAGAGTCGCGTGAGGTCCTTGTGGTCGTATGAATGGTTACCCACCTCGTGACCTTCGCTGCGCGCGCGCTTCACGACCTCGGGGTAGGCCTCGACCTGCTGCCCGAGGACGAAGAAGGTGGCCCGGGCATCGAGACGTTTCAGGGTGTCGAGGAGCTTCGCGGTGTGCGGGCCCGGGCCGTCGTCGTAGGTGATGGCCACGCACTTCACCGTGGAGCAGTCGGTTCGACCTGTTGTGCCCGGCGTCGGGGTCGTCGGGGCGGTGGAGGGTGAGGCCGACGGTGTGGGGGTGGGCGTCGCCGAGGAAGCGGAGCCTCCGGTCTGAGTGGGCGTGAGGGAAGCTTCGCGGGCTGCCCGACCGAAGTCCGAGAGCCAGCCGTCGAGCCGGTCACCGTCGAGGGTGGCCACGAGCCGGCCGGCCGAGCCGGGCCCCACCTGGTACTCATCGAAGCCGATGACCAGCGAGCCCGCGGGGTTGAACCCCACGAGGGGTGGGCCGTCGCCCCGGAACGCCTCGCGCACGTCGCTCTCATCGGCTCCCCGCTGGACGAGCTGGCGCACCACCTCGCTCTCGACAGCGTCCTGGGCGTCGCGGTCGATGAGGTCGAGGTTGTCGAGGACCGTGCCGGACCGTGGGTCGTACCACGTCGTCCCCAGGGCGTTGGCGCCCCCTGCGCCGCTGAAGACGTAGCTCACCATGGCGACCCCGATTGCCTGCGGAGACGCAGCCGTGACCGACCAGGTGTCGTTGAGCTCGGCGATGGCCTTGCCTCCCGGTGGTGGCGTCGCATAGGTGTCCCGGAACTCCGCCCGCCGCTTCTCGACCCCGCGCCGCAGGGCGTCGCCGAGAGGCTGCTGCTCGGGCAGGACCGGCCACACCTGGTGGATCTGCGGCCTGAAGGCGCTGAAGGTCTCGGTCCCGAAGCCGGTGACGAGGTTGGGGTCGACCTCGGTGAGCCCCGTCGTCTCGTCCGACGTGCGGGACGCCGATGACGACGGGCGCGGTGACGATGCGGAGGCCGACGCGGTGCCGGATGAGGTGTCCGACGGGCGGGATGCATCGTTCGAACACCCGGACAGGAGGAGTGAGGTCGCCACCACGGCACCCACGACCCCCATGGCACTGTGGCGAGCTCGAGTCCTGACCTGGCACCCCATGGATGCCACGCTACGAACCGAGCCTGTGTGTCCCGACACCCGGGTGGTGTGGGCGCGCCGGAGGCGGCATTGTGGGCGCATGAGCGAGTCGACGACGACATCCGCACCGGCACCGGGTGCGGCGACGGAGACCTATCGGGCGGCGCGGGACCAGATCCTCGGCTGGCGCGGCCGGCACGAACAGGCGGTGCGGGAGTTCACCTGGCCCGACCTCGGCGAGCAGTTCAACTGGGCAGTCGACTGGTTCGACGTCATCGCCCGCGGCAACGACCGCACCGCGCTCGTCGTCATCGAGGAGGACGGCTCGTCGCGCGAGGCGACCTTCGACGCGATGGCCAACCGCTCCGACCGGGTGGCCCAGTGGCTTGCGGAACGTGGTGTCGCACAAGGGGATCCGGTCATCATCATGCTCGACAACCAAGTCGAGCTCTGGGACTGCATGCTCGCGGTGATGAAGCTCGGTGCCGTCATCATGCCGACGACGTCGGCTGCGGGCGCGAGCGACATCGAGGACCGGGTCGCGCGGGGAGGTGCGCGCCACGTCATCGCCAACGCGGCGCAGACCGACAAGTTCGGCGGGGTCGCCGGGGACGTCACCCGGATCAGCGTCGGTGCCGCCGAGGGGTGGCACGACCTGGGTGATGCGTATGCCGTCGACGCGCCTCCCACGCCGCATCCGGGCACGGCGCCCTCGGACCCGCTCCTGCTCTACTTCACGTCGGGGACGACGTCGAAGCCGAAGCTCGTCGAGCACACCCAGGTGTCCTATCCGCTGGGGCACCTGTCGACGGTGTTCTGGTTGGGGCTGCAGCCGGGCGACGTGCACCTCAACATCTCGTCCCCGGGGTGGGCGAAGCACGCATGGTCGTGTTTTTTTGCACCGTGGATCGCCGAGGCGACGATCGTCGTCTTCAACTACGCGCGCTTCGACGCGAGCGCGCTGCTCGAGGTGCTGCGCCAGCAGGAGGTCACGACGTTCTGCGCGCCGCCGACGGTGTGGCGCATGCTCATCGGCGCCGACCTCTCCGGTGGGCCGGGGTCGCTGCGCGAGGTCATCGGAGCCGGCGAGCCGCTCAACCCCGAGGTCATCGCCCAGGTCGAGAAGGCATGGGGGCTGACCCTGCGCGACGGCTACGGTCAGACGGAGATGACGGCGGCGGTGGGCAACACGCCCGGGTCGCCGCTCAAGCCGGGGTCGATGGGTCGGCCGCTGCCGGGCTGTCCCGTGGTGCTCGTCGACCCGGCCACCGGCGAGCGCGTCGAGGGGGACGGAGCCGAGGCGGGCCCCACGGACGACACCGCGCGCCAGCGCGGGGTCGCCGAGGGCGAGCTTTGTCTCGACCTGTCGGCGCACCCGCTGCCGCTCATGACGGGCTACCAGGGCGACGAGGAGCGCAATGCCGAGGCGATGGCGGGCGGGTACTACCACACCGGTGACGTCGCGAGCATCGACGAGGACGGCTACATCACCTATGTCGGCCGGACCGATGACGTCTTCAAGGCGAGCGACTACAAGATCAGCCCGTTCGAGCTGGAGTCGGTGCTCATCGAGCACCCGGCCGTTGCGGAGGCCGCCGTCGTCCCCGCGCCGGACGAGGTGCGGCTCGCGGTGCCCAAGGCGTATGTCGTGCTCGCCGCCGGGCACGAGCCCACCGAGGAGACGGCCCGCTCGATTCTCGCCCACGCGCGAGAGCACCTGCAGCCGTGGCAGCGGGTGCGGCGCATCGAGTTCGGCGAGCTGCCCAAGACGATCTCGGGCAAGATCCGCCGGGTCGAGCTGCGCGGGCGTGAGGAGGAGCTCGCGCGCGGTGACGCCCAGGCGCCCGCCAACGAGTGGCGCGACGACCTCCTCAAGGGCGACTGACCGGCATACGTGACGCACCGGCATACGGCACTGACCGGCATACGCGAAGGACTATCGGCGGACGACCAGCTCGTGAGACTCCGGCCACGTCGCCGCACGAAGCTCCGCCCCGACACGTTGTGCTGGTAGTCCGTCGGTCCATCACAGACATCAGGAGCAGCTCATGAGCAAGGTCGCCATCGTCACCGGCGCGTCGTCGGGTATCGGCGCCGCCACCGCCCGTCGTCTCGCGCGCGGGGGCTTCACCGTCTACGGCGCGGCGCGTCGTGCCGACCGGCTCGCCGAGCTCGAGTCCGACGGTGTGCGTGCGTTGCCGCTCGACCTCACCGACGACGCGTCCATCGTCGCCGCGGTCGACCGCGTCCTCGCCGACGAGGGGCGGATCGACGTCCTCGTCAACAACGCCGGCTACGGCTCCTACGGCGCGGTCGAGGACGTGCCGATGGACGAAGCGCGGCGGCAGTTCGAGGTCAACGTCTTCGGGCTGGCCAGGATCGCGCAGCTCGTCATGCCGACGATGCGCGCGCAGGGTTCCGGCCGCATCGTCAACATCACCTCGATGGGCGGCCGGTTCGCGACGGCGTTCGGCGGCTGGTACCACGCGACGAAGTTCGCGGTCGAGGGGCTGAGCGACTCGATGCGGCAGGAGCTCGCGCCCTTCGGTGTCGACGTCGTCGTCGTGGAGCCGGGCGCGATCCGGACCGAGTGGACCGGCATCGCCGCGCAGTCGGCGGTCGACCAGTCGGGGGAGGGTGCGTATGCGAAGCGGGCGAAGCGGCTGTCGCGCAGCTTCGGTGGTGGCGAGTCGCTGGGGTCGGACCCCGACGTCGTCGCCCGAACGATCGAGCGCGCGGTCACGGCGAAGAAGCCGCGGACCCGGTATGCCGTGGGGCGGGGCGCGAAGCCCGCGATCGCCGCGTCGAAGGTGCTGCCGGATCGGGCGTTCGACGCCATCCTCGGTCGCGCCCTCGGCTGAGCGCGTGTCGAGTCGTCTACAGGTCGGGTGAGTCGCCCCGTTCTGGGTGAGTCGCACTCTTCTGGGTGAGTCGCACTCTTCTGGGTGAGTTGCCCCTCCATGAAGGGACGACTCACCCAGAAGGGGACGGCTCGAGCTCGGGCCGCCCGCCAGCGCTCGGGTCAGCCGATTGCGGCCCGCGCAGCGTCACGCGACGCGCTTGGCGTAGCGCTGTCGCGCGGCTTCGCCCGAGGTGCCGACCAGTGACCCAATGGTCGACCATGACAGGCCAGCCAGGCGAGCAGCCTTCACGGCCTCGAGCAGGTGGCGCTCTGCTGCGGAGCGCTCCGCAACCGCGTGACGCAGCTCAGCCACCGCGGCGGCCGGAATCTCGTCCGCCGTCGACGGCTCGTAGGCCTCGAAGCGTGCCGCCAGGTCGTCGGCATGCTCGATGATCTCGTCCACGGAACGGGGCATCACATCAGTCCGCGAGTTCGTGCTTGCGAGCCGACGGAGCAACGATGACCACGACCCATGCCCCACAAGTTAACTTGTTGCTCGTTCAGTGTGCAACCAGACTGTCCGACACCGCTGACAGTGCCGCGCTTGGGGTGAGGGGGAATGCGCCTGTCGGCGGTGACTCGTCCCCTTTCTCGTGAGTCGCACTCTTCTGGGTGAGTCGCCCCTCGATGGAGGGACGACTCACCCAGAAAGGGACGGCTCGAGCTCGGGCCGCCTCCCAGCGGCCCGGGTCAGTCCACCAGGGCTCAGGTCAGCCCAGGGCGGCGCGCACCTTGTCGATGACGGCCTGCTCCTCGGGGCTCACCCCGTCGGAGGCGTCGGCGACGGCCTGGGCCGCCTCGAGGATGACGCCCTTGAACGCCTCCGCCGACCCGTCGGCCTTCGCGTCGAGGATGCCGACGGCCTGGGTGAGGCCGGCGGTGACGGCCTGCTCCTGCGCCGCCTGGTCACCCTTGGGCGGGGTGGGGAGCCCGCCTCCCTTGAGGATCTCGGTGATCTCCTTGGGGCCGGACGCGAGGGCCTTGGACCCGGCGAGGCTCTCCTTGAACGACGAGAAGAAGCCCGGGTCGGCCTTGCTCACGAGGGCGATGGCGCCGAAGGCGGCGTTGCGGATG
Organism: Knoellia remsis; assembly: GCF_003002895.1. Classification (GTDB taxonomy): domain Bacteria; phylum Actinomycetota; class Actinomycetes; order Actinomycetales; family Dermatophilaceae; genus Knoellia; species Knoellia remsis. Next base: position 14,960 of record NZ_PVTI01000016.1, read on the forward strand.
GTGTCGCGTTCTGCATCGGTGTACTCAGCCATGTCCCCCATCTTGCGCCGGATCGCCGGCGAATGGGGGTTCAGTCGGCGGGGACGGTGCTCAGCGTGAGGCCCGCGAGCGGGTCCGCGGGGGTCCCGCCGGTCACCGAGGTGCAGCGGCGCGGCTCCACGTCCGGTCCCGGCGTTGCGGGAGTCTCGATGCGCGTCCCGTTGACGAGACTGACGTCGTCGTATGCCGGCCGCCCCTCGATGACGTTGCGGAACCGGTAGCGGGTCACCGAGGTCAGCTCGCACGACTCCCCGAAGCTCAGCACGTCGAAGGCGGACGGCTGCCCGACCAGCTCCTCCCCGTCCTCGCTGCCGACGAAGTGGGTGAGCGGCCCGCCGCCGGTGAACGTGCCCGCCTGGATGCGGTTCCCCTCGAGGTCCGGCGTGTGCATGTGCCCGTTCGCGGCGACATCGGCGCGCGGCACTCCCTGGACGGCCCACGGTTCGTGCGACACGAGCAGGTCGAGTGCCGGCTGCTCCGCGTGGGCCGCGACGAACGCCTCCTTCGCGGGCTGCTGCTTGTCCCGGCTCCGCTTGCCGTCGTCACCGAACCAGCGCGGGTCGTTGAACCCGCCGATCCGTATGCCGCCCGCGTCCACCGTGGTGTAGCTCGCCGAGTCGGGTTGCAGCAGAACGACGTTGGGGATGCGCGCCATCCGGGTGAGGAGAGCCGTGTCGGTGGCGGACGTCGCGTCGTGGTTGCCCCGCACGAAGAGGTAGGGCACAGGAAGCGAGGCGATGCCGGTGAACATGCCGGACGCCTCTCCCTCGGCCACCGTCCCGAAGTTCACGAAGTCTCCGGTGTCGACGACGAGGTCGATGTCCTCCTCCTCGATGATCGTGCGCATCAGGGAGTACTGGTTGCCGGCGTGCAGGTCGGACACGAGGAGCACGCGCAGTGCGACGGGTTGGCCGAGCTCGGTCGGGGCGTACTTGTCCTGCAGCGCCGACGACAGTGCCATGAGGTTGCGCAGGTAGGGGGTGACCTGAGCCGTGCGGGCCTCGACGTCGGAGAGCAGCGACTGGTTGCGCTGCACGGTGCCGAGAACCCCGGTCGAGACGAACTCATGCTGACGCTCCGGCCGGTAGGTCTGCCAGATGCCGAGTCCCGTTGCGCCGCAGGCGAGTGCCCACGCGACCCCTGCTCCCACCATCGACTGCCAGCGTGGCCGCCGGCGCCTCGCCAGTGCCACCACACCCACGCCCGCGGCGGCCACGACGAGCGCGCCGACCGCGAACCGCAGCCCCACGTCCCGTGCGACGTCGGCGATGGCGGCGTTGAGCTCGAGCGGTCCGGGCTGGAGGTCGCTGACCGAGACACTGGGACGGCTGAGCATCTCGGTGATCGACTCCTTGACGGCAGGCGTCGCCTCGATGCCCGGCGCGAACCCGGTGAAGCCCACGTCGATGTCGCCGAAGAGGGTGCGCGCCGTGAGTCGGGTCGAGTCCCGTGGGTCCATCGACAGCTGCACCTGCGCGGAGTAGAGCCGCGTCTCGGCGGTGGCGGGGGCGAGCCGGGTGGCCGCGGCACCACCGGCGGCGCAGGCTGCGGCAAGACCGAGGACGGCGAGTATGCCGCGTGCGCGCCTTCCGCCGACGCGGTGCCCGAGTGCCCACCAGACGCTCACTGCCGAGACGAACGGCCACAGGACCAACGCCCCGGCGACGATGCGCTCGTGCGCGCCGAACGGCATACCGGCGCGGTTGCCCACGAGCAGCGAGGCAACGAGCGCGAGGAGGACGACGGACGCCGGACGCGCGACCCGCGGACGCAGCAGCCCACGACCCGTGGTGGCATCGGTGAGCGCGGGCCACGCCGCGAGCAGTAGGAAGGACAGCCCGGCGACGACCGTGTGCGGCAGCGAACCCTCGGCACGCGAGGGCAGCGGCACGAGGGCCACGCCGACCGTCGCGACCCCCGCGGCGGCAAGGATCGCGCGCCCCGCCCGCCGCAGACCGGGCAGGAGGAGCGCCGTCCCGACGTGCGCGAGGCCGGTGACGACGAGGGCGACCGACATGATCCAGCGGTGCGGCGTCTCCCGGGCGGCGAGCGCGCTGATCGACTCCCGCACCGCGTCGTAGCCAGCCGGTTGCTGCATGGCCGCCCACGTCCAGCCACCGACGAGCGCGATGGCCGCGACGAGCGAGGTCAGCACCGCTGCGCGCGGGAGAGTCGGGGTCCGTCGAGCCATGGGCCAACCCTAGGCTGGCGCCATGAGTGAGCTTCTCGCCGGACGGCTGCCCGAGCGTGCCTTCGCCGGGGTGCTCTTCGACATGGACGGCACCCTCATCGACTCCATCGCGGCGGTCGAGCGGTCGTGGCTGCTGTGGACGCAGGAGTACGGCGTCGACCCGCTGCTGCTCCGGGGCACCCACGGTCAGACGGCCCGCAACACGATCGCCATCGTCATGGCCGATCGCACCGAGGACGAGCGCGGAGCCGCACACATCCGCATCCGTGAGATCGAGGTCGCCGACACCGAGGGCATCGTCGTCCTGCCCGGCGCTCGCGAGGCGCTGGAGAGTCTCGACGAGCTCGGGGTGCCGCACGCGATCGTCACGTCGGGGGAGCGTGCGCTCGCGGAGGCGCGCATCGCCGCGACTGGTCTGCCTCGCCCGTCGGTCATCGTCACCGCGAGCGACGTCGCGCACGGCAAGCCGGGTCCTGAGCCGTATGAGCGCGGCGCCGAGCTCCTGGGTCTGTCACCCGCCGACTGCCTCGTCGTCGAGGACGCCGTCGCCGGGCTGGTGTCGGCGCGGACGGCCGGTGCGGGCGGGAGGCTCGCGGTCACCGGCACGACCCCGGTCGAGGAGCTCGCCCCCGAGGCCGATGGCGTCGTGGCAGGGCTGGCGGACGTCGAGTTCGTCGCCGACCCGTCGACTCCGGGGGTGCGGTTGCGGCTGTCGCGCGGTTGACGGTTTGACGGGGTTCACGGGGTGGACGGCCGCTAGGTTGAACCGCATGGACGCTGACGCCCTTGTCGTCGGGGCCGGCCTCGCCGGTCTCGTCGCCGCCAACGAGCTCGCCGACGCCGGACGCTCCGTCGTCCTCCTCGACCAGGAGAGCGAGGCGAACCTTGGCGGCCAGGCGTGGTGGAGCTTCGGTGGCCTGTTCCTCGTCGACAGCCCCGAGCAGCGACGGATGGGCATCAAGGACTCGCTGGAGCTCGCCTGGCAGGACTGGGAAGGCACGGCCGGGTGGGACCGCGACACGGACCACTGGGGGCGGCAGTGGGGGCGCGCCTACGTTGAGTGGGCGGCGGGTGAGAAGCGGGAATGGTTGCGGCAGTTCGGGATTCGGTTCTTCCCGGTCGTGGGCTGGGCCGAGCGCGGGGACGGCCGCGCCGGAGGTCACGGCAACTCGGTGCCGCGGTTCCACATCCCGTGGGGGACGGGGACCGGGGTCGTGTCGCCGTTCATCGAACGGGTCCGCGAGCACATCGCCAGCGGCCGTGTCAGCTATCGCCCACGGCACCGCGTCGACGAGCTCGTGACGAGCGGCGGAGCCGTCACCGGCGTGCGCGGCTCCGTGCTCGCGCCCGACGACGGGGAACGTGGCGTCGCGTCGAACCGTGACGTCGTCGGCGACTTCGAGCTCGGCGCCGAGCGGGTCATCGTCACGAGCGGTGGCATCGGCGGCAACCACGACCTCGTCCGCGCCAACTGGCCCGACCGCCTCGGGAAGGCGCCGGACCACATGATCACGGGCGTGCCGGCATACGTCGACGGACGCATGATCGCGATCACCGAGGCCGCGGGCGGCACGGTCGTCAACCGGGACCGCATGTGGCACTACGTCGAGGGCATCAACAACTGGAACCCGGTGTGGCCGAGCCACGCCATCCGCATCCTGCCGGGGCCGTCGTCGCTGTGGTTCGACGGCAACGGTGACCGGCTGCCGCCGCCCCTCTTCCCCGGGTTCGACACGCTCGGCACGCTCGCGCACCTGCGGCAGACGGGACACGACCACTCGTGGTTCATCACCAACCACGCGCTCGTCGGCAAGGAGTTCGCACTCTCGGGCAGCGAGCAGAACCTCGACCTCACCGAACGGCTCTACCGCGACGTCCTCAAGCGGCCGATCACGCCGGTGCCCCCGGCCGTCCAGGCATTCCTCGACCACGGCGTCGACTTCGTCCAGGCACCGACGTTGCGCGAGCTCGTCGACGGGATGAACGCGCTCACGCCCGACGCTCCGGTGGACTTCGCGCACATCGAGCGGCAGGTGCTCGAACGTGACCGGCAGGTGGCGAACCCGTTCACCAAGGACGCCCAGGTGGCGGCGATCCACGTCGCACGCAGCTACCGCGGCGACCGGCTCACCAAGCGCGCCTTCCCGCCGCACCCGATCCTCGACCCCAAGCGCGGACCGCTCGTCGCGGTGCGGCTCAACATCCTCACCCGCAAGTCTCTCGGTGGGCTGCAGACCGACCTCGACTCACGGGTCATCGGCACCGACGGCGCGCCCGTGCCGGGCCTGTATGCCGCGGGTGAGGTCGCAGGGTTCGGCGGCGGTGGCGTGCACGGATACCGTTCTCTCGAGGGCACGTTCGTGGGAGGGTGCCTGTTCTCCGGCCGCGCCGCGGGACGCGCGGCAGCCCGCGAAGCCAGCTGACCGGCATACGACGCGAAGCCAGCTGACCGGCATACGGCGCGAAGCCGGTTGACCGGCGGACATCGGTCAGAGGTTCATGCGGGCGGCGAGTGTGTTGCGCTTGTCCTCGAACCGGCCGGCCTTGGTGTCGAGATCGCCCATGAGCGCGTCGAGCTCCAGGCGCGCCTGCTCGCCCTCGGCGGTGAGGTTCTCGAGGTCCCACACCTTCCAGAACCGCAGCACCGGCGCGACGACGTCGTCACGGTGCTGGCGCAGGTCGTAGATCCCGGCGACGGCCATCTCGACGGCCTTGCGCTGGAAACCGGGGATGTCGGTGCCGGGCATCTGGAAGCCCTTGACGACGTCGCGGATCGCCATCATCGAGCTGCTCGGGTCGAGCTCGATCGCCGCCTTGAGCAGGTTGCGGTAGAAGATCATGTGCAGGTTCTCGTCGGCCGCGATCCGCGCGAGCAGCTGGTCGCACATCGGGTCGTTCGTGAACCGGCCGGTGTTGCGGTGCGACACCCGCGTCGCGAGCTCCTGGAACGACACGTAGGCGAGCGAGTGCAGCAGCTCACCACTGTGCGCCGACTCGTAGCCGGTCGACATGTGCGTCATCCGGAAGTCTTCGAGGGCCTTCGGGTCGACCATGCGTTTGACGAGCATGTAGTCGCGCATCGCGATGCCGTGCCGCCCCTCCTCGGCGGTCCACCGGTGCACCCATTCGCCCCACGCGTCGTCGCGGCCGAAGATCAGCGCGATCTCGTGGTGGTAGCTCGGCAGGTTGTCCTCGGTGAGGAGGTTGACGATGAGGGCGCTGCGAGCGACGTCGGAGACGTCGGCGTCGTCGGTGCTCCACGCCTCGCCGCCCATGAGCCCGTCGAAGTTGCGGCCGTCGCTCCACGGGATGAACTCGTGGGGGTACCACTCCTTCGCGACGCCGAGGTGGCGGTTGAGCTCGCCCTCGACGACCTGGTTGAGCTCGCGCAGCAGGTCGGTCTGGCTCCACGTCGTGGCCGTCATGCTCCGCAACCTACGCTTCCGTAGGTTTGCCGGTCCAGTTACCCGCGAGTGTTCACACGTTCCACTGATTGCCCGTTGTGGTTCGTCGGAGCGCAGCGACGCGAACCACAACGGGCAATCAGTGGATCAGAGAGTGCCGACGCGACCCTTGCCGCCGGCCGCCCAGCAGGCACCGTCGTTCGTGCAGTCGAGGGTGTGGAAGCCGACGTCGCTGAACCGGGTCCAGCTCGCGCCGCCGTCCGTGGAGACGCTGCTGCCGCCGACCGGTCCGGCCTCGCCGACGACGACGAGCCAACGGCGCAGGTATGCCGCGTCCTCGCCGAGGTGGGTGAGGTCGCCTCCGCTGGTCCACGTCCGTCCGCCGTCGCGGGTCACGCCGACCGCGTCGACGCCGTCGGTCGGCGCGGCGAAGTCGCCACCGACCGCCACGCCCGTGCGCGGGTTGTCGAAGGCCAGGGCGAACACGCCCGCGGCCTCGCCGGCCGGGATGGTCGAGTCGGTCGCCGTCCACGTGAGGCCGCCGTCGTCCGACCGGAAGACGCGCGACTGGGCGCCGCCGCTGCCGAACCAGGCGGTGCTGCCGCTGATCGTCAGGCAGTCGCCGCTCGCGGAGAAGTTCGCCTCCCCGGTCGAGTCGGGCATGCCCGCGTCGGGCAGGACCTGCCACGTCTCGCCGCCGTCGTCGGTCGCGGCGATGCGGAACTTGCCGTCGACCGGGTCGCTCACGGCCAGACCGCGCCGGCCGCCAGGGTAGAAGTCCATGCAGTTGTAGAACCCCGTCGGCGCCGTGTTGCGGAACGTCTCGGTCCACGTCGCGCCGCCGTCGGTCGTCCGGTAGATCCGCGACGCCTCGCCCTCGCCGATCGCGAGGACCGACGCGGTGCGGGCATCGCGCGCCTCGACGTCACGGAAGTTCAGGCCCTCGCTCCCGGGCGGGCTGACGTCCTGCCACGTGTCGCCGCCATCGGTCGTGAGGTAGACGCGGGCTGCGCCACCGGTGACGCTCGCGCCGCTCACCCAGGCGGTGTCGCGGTCGACAGCGTCGAGTCCGCGGAAGCTCTGGTCGGCGTCGACGGTCTGCACCGACCACTCGAGCGCGGCCGGGTCCGGGGGTGCGGCGTTCGCGACCGGTGTGGCCGCGAAGGAGGCCGACAGCGCGAGCAGCGCGGCGGCATACAGGGAAGCAGTGACGGGGCGGCGAGGTGTGCGCATCCCTGCACTGTGCCGCATCAGAGGTACTGACCGGTGCCTTCCGACGGGCCATTGTGGGCTGGTCCCCCGGGCATTCCCGGTATGCCGGGTGCGCCGGTCCCGGGACCGCCGGGCCCTGCGGGCCCACCCGGCTGCTGGCCGGCCTGGGGGTGGCCGGGCGGGAGCGCGCGCATCTGCTGCAGTTGTGCCTGGGCCGCCATCTGCTGGGCGACGAGCGCGGTCTGGATTCCCTGGAAGAGACCCTCGAGCCAGCCGACGAGCTGGGCCTGGGCGATGCGCAGCTCGGCATCGGACGGGTTCTGGTCAGACTTGAACGGAGCGACGAGCCGGTCGAGCTCCTCGTCGAGCTCGGGGGCGAGGCCGTCCTTGAGCTCGGCAAGGGCCTTGTCGTGGATCTCGGCGAGACGCGCGCGGCCGGCCTCGTCGAGGGGGGCGCTGCGGACCTCCTCGAGGAGCTGCTTGACCATCGAGCCGATCCGCATGACCTTGGCCGGCTGCTCGACGAGCTCGGCGGGGTTCTGGTTCGGGCGGTCCGTGTCGCCGTCGTCGCTCGTGCTCGGCGGCTCGGCAACCCCCATGCCCTCGGGGGTGACGACGACGACGCGGTCGTCCCCGGAGCGGTCGGGCGCCTCGTCGCGCTGCTGCGGTTGCTGTCGCTGAGGCGGTTGCTGCTGCGCGGCGTCGGTCTCGGACTGGCTGGGCTCTGGCATGTCACGGGGCTCCGGGGTCGACTGCTGATCGCTCATGTCACCCATCCTGCCCCACCCACCCCTCTCCCACTTATTGCGCACAGTTCGCCTGCGAACGCCGTCGAGCATGCGAACTGTGCGCAATCAGTCCGACCTATTGCGCGGACGTCGCACGGGGAGATGCGAACTGTGCGCAATCAGTCGTCGGTGGGGGGAGTCCACTGGGGGTCGCGGCCGATGAAGCCCATGAGCCGGTCGGTGACGTCGGCGTCCTCCGGTACGGGGATGCGCGGGCCGTACTGGCCGGAGGCGCGCAGCGCCTCGTCGTAGGACTCCATGCCCTCGAGCAGGCGTCGCGCGAAGTCCGCGTCGAGCCGGTCCGGCTGGCCCGTCGCGCGGGCGAGGTCCCACGTGTGCATGAAGACGTCAGCCGTGTAGAACCGGTCGATCGCCTGACCCAGCGGGACGGTCCCGATGTTGGGGTTGTCGAGGCGGCGACCTTCGGTCGTGGGGTCGTCGAGCAGGGCCTGCACGGCGCGCGCGTGCTCCTGCCATGCGGCGACGGGGTCGTCGTCGACCGAGGGCACGGACGGGAGCTCGACGCCGGCACCGGAGCGCAGCAGGGCAGGCAGCCACTCGACGAGGTGGCGCACGACGTCGCGTGCCGCCCAGTCGTCGACAGGCGAGGGAGCATCCCAATCAGACACTCCGACAACGGTTTTCGTGAAGGTGGCCGCGATGGCACGGTGGCGTTCAGCCGGCAGGGGAGAGAACGGCATACGCGAGATTGTCTCAGGGGAAACCAAGTGTCGTCCGGCGAATCACGCAGTTCGCCGGGTGGCGTCCGGAGCCTTCCGTATGCCGGCCGCGGCCAGTCCCGCGGAGATCGTCGCCGCGGCGAGAACGAAGCCGACGATGGTGAGCCACGGGATGACGATGACGGGGTCGCCCACCCGACCCATGCCGGTCACGGGGTCGAAGCTCTGCGCGGTGAGCGGGTAGGTCAACGCCAGACCGGGCAGGATCCCGACCGCCACCCCGAGAACTGCCCCGACGAGGGTGAGGACGAGCGCCTGCGCACCGGCCATGACCCGGCGGGTGCCGCGGCCTGAGCCGAGGGCCGCCAGGGTCGCCTGGTCCTTCTCCTGCTCGGCGAGCGTGAGCGCGGTCGAGGTGAGGGTCGTGACGAGGAGGATGAGGAGGAAGACACCGAGGAGGGCGGCGATGATCGCGCCGAGGGGGTTGTCGAAGCCGCGCTCGAGCTCGATCCACAGGTCGTCGGCGATGACGAAGCGCAGCCGGCTGACGAGATCCGGGCTCATCGCGCCATCGGGGGTGCGCAGCAGGAGGCGGTCGGTGATGGTCGCGATGTCGTGCTCGGCGGCGAGCTGCGTGGGGAGGAGCATGACCGAGCCGACCAGGGCGCCGGCCGTCTGCTTGGTCATCGGGACCTCGACCGCCGGGACCTCGAAGGTGCGGACGTTGGTGATGCTGGCTTGTGCGGGGTCGAAGCCGCCGCTCTGGCGGGCCACCGGGTCGATGCGTTCGGTGCCCCTCATCATCGTGGCGGTGCCGGCGGTCAGGACGCTGGGCTGGCCGGCGGCGCGACCGATGACCGCCTTGCCGTCCCGCGCGGCGGCCGCCTGGTCACGTAGCCCGATCGCGTCGAGCCGGCGCGCGATCTCGGCGGCGGGCAGGACGCGGATCGCCGCGCTGTTGCCCGTGCCGTCGGTGCCGATCCGCAGACACGGGTCGAGGGGGGACTCCTCGTTCGTGACGAAGCCACCCCCGCCGGTCACGGCCTCCAGCGGCCGACATCCGGGCGGGACGACGTTGACGTGGTTGGCGTCGTAGGGCTTCGTGGGTATGCCGCCCGTGCCCTCCATCATCGGGTCGTTGCGGAAGAGGGCTGCTGCCGGTGTGACGACAAGGTCGGGCTGCACGCCGAGCAACGCCGTACGGATGCGGGCCACCTCGCCCGCAAGATTCATTCCGGAGAGCGTCGCCTCGCCCTCGAGGTTCGTTGCGAGGTACTCACGACGGTTCTGCTCGGTGTCGCTCGACGTGGAGATGAGCACCATGGTGAGCACCGCGACCGCGGCCAGCACCGCGGAGATCGCGGGGACACTGCGGGAACGCTGACGGCCGGCATCGCGGGTCGCCATGCGCAGGGCGACGGGGAGGCGCGCCCCCAGACGGGAGACGGCGACGAGCAGCACCGGAGTGAGCATGATCGCGCCGACGACGAGGGCGATCGCACCGAGCGCCGTCCGCACCTCCATGCCGGCCGCGCCCTGGGCGCCCTTGCGCGCGCTGTCGAGCAGGAGGACTCCGCCACCCACACCCGTGATGAGTCCGACGCCGAACACCACGGGGCTGGGGCGGGGTGAGACGTTCTGGCCCTTCATGACGCCGACGATGTCGAGCCGGCCGAGGCGGCGGGCCGGCAGCAGCGCGGCGATGACGGTGCTCACCATGGCGGCCGCGGTGATGAACGCGACGGGGAGCCACGGCACGTCGAACGGTCCACCGCCGCCGAAGAAGGCGCCGATCCACGGGTTGAGGTCGGCACCGAACCGCTGACCGACCCAGACGAGTCCGACCCCGAGCGCCGCCCCGGCGAGCGCCGACGTCACTCCGAGGACCACGGCCTGGGCGAGGACGGTTCGCCGGAGCTGTGCGGTCGTCGCCCCGTTGCTCGCCGAGAGGGCGAGGGTGCGTCGCTGCCGGGCTGCGCTCACGGCAAATGCGGGACCGACGAGGAGCGTCGTCATGACGAGGAGGATGACGCCGCCGATCCCGACGATGTTGCGCAGCTGCGTTGCCTCGTAGTCCTGAATGCCCCGGAGCTCGGCGGGCAGCTCCGACTCCGGCGGCGGGTTGCGCATCGCCTCGGCCGAGAACACCTGGAGGCCGTAGGTGTTGAGCTCACGAACCTGCGACCACGGCATCGGTGCGTCGTCGAGCAGGATCCAGCCGGACTCGCCGGCTCCGTCGGACACCGGTGTCATCGTCACGAGGTCCGCGACGCCGTTCCACGCGCCGGGCATCGTGGTCGTGCCGACGATGGTGAGCGTGACGTCCTTGTCTCCCGCGCTGACGCGCACCGTCCCGTCGCGACCGATGCCGCGCGCTCGCGCGCCGGTCGACACCATCGCCTCCGAGGCCGTGGCCGGCCAGCGTCCGTCGACGAGCTCGAGGCGTTCGCCCAGACCGGCCCGGCCGTCGAGAGCGAGGGTCTCGAGGTTGGAGCGGCGGCCGTCGACTCGGAAGGTGACGGCATTGCGTAACCAAGGGATCGCCCGCGTCCCGGTGAGCGCCCCGATCGCGTCCGCGTTGTCGAACGCCGAAGCCGCGGCATCGAACCCCGGGATCGGCTTCGCGGCGACCTCCGACTCGCCACCGCCGACGTCTGGCGCCACCCCGTGGAAGACCGCCCGTGGCGCGGGAGGATTCGTCACCATGGCCACGCCGTCGCCCATGAGGGAGGGGATGTACTCAGCCCCAGTGATCCGTTCCGTCTGGAACAGGGTCAGTCCGGCCGTGAGCAGCATCGTCGGGAGCGCGACCATGAGCACGATGAGCAGGCTGCGGCCCTTGTGCCGGCGCACGTCCCGCCGCGCCATCCGCAGCGACACCGCCCAGCTGCTCGCGAACCGCCCCCACGACGAACGGCGCGGCGCGGGCGGGACGTCCGCGGACGGCATACCGGCATCGACCGAGGCGGCGGGGGGCTGGGCCCCTGATCCCGCCCCCCGCCTGGTCTCGGTGGTCATCGCCGCGCTCCCGCGCTCATCGCCGCACACCCGCGCTCATCGCCGCGCTCCCGCGTTCATCGTCAGGCCGGCGCGGCGTCGAGCAGGTCCTCGGCGCTGCCCGCCGGTCCCGTCGAGTCGACGATGACGCCGTCGCGGAGGAAGACGACGCGGTCGGCCCACGCCGCGTGGCGCGCCTCGTGGGTCACGAGCAGCCCGGCGACGCCGTCGTCGCAGCGTTCGCGCAGGACCCGCAGCACCTCCTCGCCGGTGTGCGTGTCGAGGGCGCCGGTCGGCTCGTCGGCGAGGACGAGGCGGCGTGTGCCGACGAGTGCGCGGGCGATCGCGACACGTTGCTGCTGGCCGCCGGACATCTGGTCGGGGAAGCGGTCGGCGAGCTCGCGCAGGTCCATGAGGTCGAGCGTCTGCCGGGCCAGCAGGCGAGCCTTGCGTGGGCGCTCGCCGTCGAGTTCCAGTGGGAGAGAGACGTTTTCGGCCGCTGTGAGGCTCGGGATGAGGTTGTAGTCCTGGAAGACGAACCCGACCCGTTGCCGCCGCAGCTGCGCGATGCCCTTGGGTGTCATCTTCGTGAGGTCCTCGCCCTCGATGACGACTCGACCGGACGTCGCCTTGTCGAGCCCGCCGGCGAGGTTGAGCAGTGTCGACTTGCCCGAGCCGCTCGGGCCCATGACGGCGACGAGCTCGCCGGGCATGACGTCGAGGCTCACCCCCGCGAGGGCGCGCACGGCGGTCTCGCCGCTGCCGTGGACGCGGGTGACGTCGTCGAGGATGAGGCTCGGGTACCTCATCGCCGCGCACCTCGCGTCGTGGTCGGTTCGGGTTCGTCGTCGTATGCCGTCCGCGCGCCGCCCGCGGCCCGCTCGCCGTCCGTGGTCGGCTGCGGTCGCGGGCGCAGCGCCTCGCGGTGCAGGCGGGTCTCGACGTGGTCGAGCCAGCGCACCTCGGCCTCGGCGGAGAAGATGAGGTTCTCGAGGACGAGCAGCCAGGCGAGGTCGTGGTCGGGCGCGCCGGGGTGGGAGGGCTCGGTCTCGTCCTCGCGCTGCCTGGCGACGACCTGCTGCTTGAGCCGGGTGAGGTCGTGCAGGTGCTTGAGGGTGGCGGTCCGCTGGGTCTGCGCGACGGCCCGGACGTCGACGCCGGGCACGGTCACGGCGAGGGCGAGCTTGATCGTCAGCTCGTCGCGGGGGGTGCTGTCGCGGTCGACCGGCGTCGTCCACCACGTCGCGTTCTCCGCGGCCCCGGCCTCGGTGAGGCGGTAGGAGATCCGGCCCTCGGCGTCGGCCTCGCCGGTCGCCTCGACGAAGCCGTCGCGCTCGAGCCGCGACAGCGTCGTGTAGACCTGCCCGACGTTGAGCGGCCACGTCCCCCCGGTGCGCTCCTCGAACTCCGCGCGCAGCTGGGCGCCGTACATCGGCCCCTCCGCGAGGAGGGCCATGAGCCCCTGCTTCACCGACATCGGGCGCCTCTCCTTCGTGACGTTCGACGCGGGAACCCCTGCGCTCCCGCGTACGGCGCCGAGCCGGCATACGCGGCGTCCCGGTCAGCCCCTGATCTGCCGAAATACCGGGTATGCCGTGCTCGACACGACCATGTATACCGAGTATCCGCGCCGCTGGCAAGGGTGCGGGTGACGCTGTTTCGCAGTATGCCGTCCGCTCAGGTCGTGAGCAGGATCTTGCCGAGGTGGGTGCTCGCCTCCATCTCGGCGTGCGCCGCGCTCGCGTCACCGAGCGCGTGTCGGGAGTGCACGACCGGGCGGACCCGGCCGTCGGCGAGCATCGGCCAGACGTGCTCGCGGACCGCAGCGACGATCGTCGCCTTCTCGGCGGCGGGGCGGGCGCGCAGCGTCGTCGCGATGACGGCGGCGCGCTTGCGCAGCAGGCGGGAGATGTCGAGCTCGGCCTTCGTGCCGCCCTGCATCCCGATGATGACGAGCCGACCCGAGGTGGCGAGGGTGTCGACGTTGCGGGCGAGGTACTTCGCGCCCATGTTGTCGAGGATGACGTCGGCGCCGTGGCCGTCGGTGGCCTCGCGGACGACGTCGACGAAGTCCTGCTCCTTGTAGTTGACGAGGATCTCTGCGCCGAGCTCGCGGCAGAAGTCGAGCTTCTCCTGCGAACCGGCGGTGACGGCCACTCGAGCGCCGACCTCGCGGGCGAGCTGGATCGCCATCGTGCCGATGCCGGAGGAACCACCGTGGACGAGCAGGGTCTCGCCGGGCTGGAGGTTCGCGGTGAGGAAGACGTTGGACCAGACGGTCGACACGACCTCGGGCAGGGCGGCCGCGTCGACGAGGTCGATGCCGTTCGGCACCGGCAGGACCTGGCCTGCCGGCACGACGACCTGCTCGGCGTAGCCGCCGCCGGTCAGGAGGGCGCACACCTGGTCCCCGACGACCCACTCGCTCACGTCCTCGCCGACGGCGTCGACCGTCCCGGACACCTCGAGGCCCGGGATCTCGGTCTCGCCGGGAGGCGGGTCGTAGAACCCCTGTCGCTGCAGGGTGTCCGCGCGGTTGACGCCCGCCGCGACGACCGTGATGCGGACCTGGCCGGGGCCCGGCTCCGGGGTGTCGACGTCGGAGAGGACGAGCGCCTCGGGCCCGCCGGGCGTGGGAATCGTGATCGCCTTCATGCGTCCAACGTACGACGCTTCGGGACAGCGCCTCAGACGGGCACAACGGTGACGAGCGCCTCGAGACCGCGGAAGTCCTTGGGGTTTCGCGTGACGAGGGAGGCCCCATGGGCGTGCGCGGTCGCTGCAATGAGCAGGTCCATCGTCCGTCCTCGAGGCGTGCGGCCGGCATCGACCACGGCCGCAGCCAGCCGTCCGTAGCTTGCCGCCACGGCGTCATCGATGGGGAGCGCGTCGAACTGGCGCTGGATCACGCTCAGTCGTCGAAGCCGCTCCGCCCGCACCTCCGGCTTCTTCGCGACGAGCACGCCGAAGTGCAGCTCGGAGAGGGTGGCCGTACTGATCGCCAGCACGCCAGGGATCGGCGTGGCGCCCGGGTCGATGACCACACTCGTGTCGAGGACGGCTCGCTCGGCCTGCACCGGGCTCACTCGCCGCCCCACGGGTCGCGCAGTTCGTCATCGATCAGGTCACGGTCCTTCGCCCAGTCGGGGTCGGCCGGTCCGTCGAACAGCTCGGTCAGGTCATCCCAGCGACGCCACTGCGCCGGCTTGGCCGGGACGAGTCGTGCACTGGGTCGCCCGGATACGGTGATGACGATCTCCTCGCCCTGTTCGACGCGCCGGACGAGATCGGAGGCGTCCTGTCGCAGCTCTCGCAGGCCAACGGAGATGTTCATGCAGCCATACTACGGCGGATGTGACACAAGTGCTACCCCATGCCGGTGTCGGTGAGGTCGGCGGGGGTGGTGACGTCGTGGACCGGGAAGGGTGCGCGCACCTCGACGTGGGTCAGGGTGAGCAGCTCGCGGGCCGCGGCTCCCGTGGGTACGTCCGGGAGCGCTGCGCGCAGCGCTCTGGTTCGGTATGCCGCGAGCACCGGATTCGGTTGTCCCGCAGCGTCGCTCAGCACGGCAGCATCGACGGTCGGGTCGGCGTCGAGAGCGCCGACGAGCAGGGGCAACACCTCGCCGGCACGAGGCGTGTCCCCCGGCGCGACGCACACGACGTCACCGTCGGCGACAGCGACCCCGGCCGCAATCCCCGCCAGCGGTCCCCCGCCGGCCGGCGTCTCCCGGACGAACCGCACCCGGTCGGCCACCTCGGACGGGACCGGCCGTTCGGGTCCGACGACGACGAGAGGCCAGGCGGACGGCATACCGGCAAGGCAGTGCTCGAGCACCGATCGGCCGTCCGGCAGCAACGCCGCGAGCTTGTCCGACCCGAACCGGCGCGCGGTACCCCCGGCGAGCACGACGACGGTGACCGATGACGACACCGGACCATTGTGGCCCGGCGCGGCACGGCATACGTTGACCTGATCCCCTGACGACAAAGGAGTCGACATGGCAACACCCCGCCACGCGCTGGAGCGCCGCACCGTCCTCAAGGGCGCGGCCGCCGCAGCCGGCACCGCCGCCCTCGCCGGACCGTTCACGGGCCTCGTCGCCGGTCCCGCCGGAGCAGCCCCGGTCGGAGCGCTCGGCAGCCCGGCCTTCCGCGGCCTCCGGCCGGTCCCGGACCTGCGCGACGGCAAGGTGCGGCTGCACCTGCCCGAGGGCTTCCAGTACCGCTCGTTCCACGACACCGAGCAGCCGGTCGTCCTCGACGACGGCACGAAGCTGCCCGGCCGGCACGACGGCATGGGCGCATTCGACGGCCCCGGCAGCACCGTCACCCTCATCCGCAACCACGAGGTCAACAGCCCGGGTGCGGCGTTCGGGCCGGCCGGCGACCACGTCTACGACCCCATGGCCCGCGGCGGCTGCACGCACATCGACGTCAGCGAGACCGGCGAGGTCGCGGCGTCGTGGACGGCGATCAGCGGCACGATGATGAACTGCTCCGGCGGCCAGATGCCGTGGGGCGCGTGGGTGACGTGCGAGGAGACCGTCAACGGCCCCGACGTCGGACCCGACTTCACCGGGACCTCGAACGTGCCGCTGACCAAGCCGCACGGCTACATCTTCGAGGTGCCGATCACCGGTCGCGCGGATGCCGAACCCGTCACTCGCGCAGGGCGATTCGCGCACGAGGCGGTGTCGTTCGACCCGCGTGAGGGGCGGCTCTACCTCACCGAGGACAACTTCGCGTTCGCGAGCGGGTTCTACCGCTACACGCCGAAGACGAACCCGATGGAGACCGGCCGGCTCGACAACGAGGGCACGCTGCAGATGCTCGCGGTCAAGGGCCGGCCCAACGCCCACCTCGAGGCGAGCCAGCCCAAGGGAGCGGTGTACTCCGTCGAGTGGGTCGACATCGACGACCCGGACCCGACGTGGGGCTACACGCCCGGGCAGACGGCGCCGACGAGCAACGACACTGCGATCGTCTACGTCGGCGACCAGGGCCGGGCGCAGGGTGCGGCGAGCTTCAGCCGGCTCGAGGGGCAGATCTACGACAACGGAGTCGTGTACTTCACCTCGACCCAGGGCGGCGGCGACGTCTACACGTCACCGGACTCCTCCGGCGGTTGGGGCAACGGCTTCGGCCAGGTGTGGGCCTACGACACCCGCTCCGAGAAGCTGCGCCTCGTCTACGAGTCTCCGGGGAAGCAGACGTTCGACTTCCCCGACAACATCACGGTGAGCGAGCGCGGCACCCTCGTCGTCTGCGAGGACAGCAACGAGGACAACTACGTGCGCGGCCTCAACCGGGGCGGCCAGCTGTGGGACATCGCCCTCAACCGGGCGTACTCCGCCGCCGGTCGGCCGCGGTTCGACGACGAGTTCGCGGGGTCGACGTTCAGCCCGTCGGGGCGGACGCTGTTCGTCAACATCCAGGCGAGTGCGGGTGTGTCGTTCGCGATCTGGGGTCGGTGGGAGCGCATCGGCGTGTAGCCCGGCGTCTCGATCCCCGCCCGGCTCCGCCCGGCACGGCCCGTTCCGCAGACGTTCACGTCGGGCTTGCCGGGCGGTTGCCGGCGCCGACCTAGCGTCGTCGGCATGCCTTCGACCCCGTCGTCCGTGTCCCGTCGCGCCCTGATCGGGGGCGCCGCCGCGTCGACCCTCGCCACCGCGTCGGTCGCCTCCGCCTCGTCCGCGTATGCCGGGTCGTCCCGGTCCGTGCGGTCGTCACGGTCCTCGCGGTCCTCCCGCCCGCGGGGGAACGTCATCCTCCTCGCGCTGGACGGGTTCGACCGCGAGTACCTCGACGGCCGGGTCGCCTTGCCGCACCTCGAGTCGCTGCTGCGGCGTGGCTCGCTGTCCCGCAGCACCGGCGTCATGACCTCGATCACGAACCCGTCGTGGACGTCGGTGGCCTGCGGCACCTACCCCGACCGAACCAAGAACGCGGCCTACTGGTTCGACACCGCGGCCGGTGTGGCACGCGGCCAGTCGCGCGACAGCGCCGTCGAGGGGATCGGGCAGTCGCTGCGCCGGCAGGGCCGGACGATCGGGTCGTCGCAGTGGTTCATCCTCCAGGGCAAGGGCGTCGACTACGGCGACCCGCAGGGGCTCTACACCCAGCCGGGAGGGCGGATCGACGCCCGCGTCGACGACGCCATCGCGATGCTCACCGGACAACCGGTCGACAGTGGCGGCACGATCATGACGCTGCCGGAGCCGCCGGACTTCCTTGCGGTCTACTCCAGCGACGTCGACGGCGACGGCCACTCGTGGGGTCCGAGCGACCCGCGTCTGCTCGACACGCTGCGTGAGACGGACGCCGCCATCGGCAGGCTCATCACCGCGGTCAAGGACGCCGACCTCTGGGGTCGGACCACGTGGCTCGTCACCGCCGACCACGGCATGAGCAACTGGCGGATCCCGTTGGGGAGCACGGCGATCGAGCGCCTCGCGGCTGCCGGCTTCCGGGCCGAGTACGTCGGGAGTGGTGGTCGTGTGAGCAGCCCGGACACGGACGTCGTCTTCGTCGGTGGAGGAAGCATCGCGTCGGTGCACCTGCTCGGGGAGCTCGCGGGCTCCGCGTCGGCGACGGCCCGGGTGGCGGAGGTGTTCGCGGGCATCGAGGGGGTGAGCGGCGTCTTCACCAAGGACGACCAACGGGCGATGCGGATGGCGCCGCAGTACGGCGAGCTCGTCGTCGAGACCCGTGAGCCGTACGCGCTCTTCGTCACCGTCCCCGCCGAGGCGTTCGACGGGCGGCACGGGGGTCGGGCCGAACTCGACATCCCGCTCATCCTCTCGGGCCACCGGGTCCGACCCGGCGTCGCGCCACGCTCCCCGCGACACGTCGACCTCGCCGCGACGATCAGCCACCTCCTCGGCGTCGCCCCGCCGGCCGCCAGCGAGGGCCGAGTCCTGCGCGAGGCCCTCCTCCCCGACTGATTGCGCACAGTTCGCACAGAGGCATGCGAACTGTGCGCAATAAGTCGCCCTTCCACCCCCGACTTGTTGCTGGTTTCGTTCGCTGGTGGGTGAACGGATTCGGCAATCAGTGCGACTTGTTGCTGGTTCCGTTCGGGTGGGGGGAACGGAATCGGCACTCAGTGGCGGACGGCAGACGAGAGGCGGTCGGACGGCATACGAGACGATCCGGCGCCCGCAAAAAATCCTGAGGCGCGCGGACCCCACAGGTCCGCGCGACCGGCGTAACGTCCCGAGACGGTGCCGGCACCGGAGTCGGCCGTGACGAACTCGAGGAGGCCCGCACGCCATGTCGACGACCGACGTCGAAGTCGAGAACAAGCCCGTCCGAAGTCTCATCCCCGCCCGCATGCACGACATGCCGTGGACGAAGTTCCACTGGATGGTGATCTTCGGGCTCGGGACGGCGTGGATCCTCGACGGTCTCGAGGTGCAGATCGTCGCCGCCGGCGGCTTCGAGAAGGCGCTCGGGATGAGCACCGCCGAGGTCGGTCTCGCGGGGTCGGTCTATCTCATCGGCGAGGTCGTCGGAGCGCTGTGGTTCGGGCGGCTCACCGACACTCTCGGTCGCAAGAAGCTCTTCACGCTGACCCTCGCGCTGTACCTGATCGCGTCCGGGCTGGCGGCGTTCAGCCCGAACATGTGGGTCTTCCTCGCGCTGCGTTTCGTCGCCGGTATGGGCATCGGTGGTGAGTACTCCGCGGTGAACTCGGCCGTCGACGAGCTCATCCCCGGCCGGTTCCGCGGCCGCGTCGACCTCGCGATCAACGGCACCTACTGGTTCGGTGCCGGTCTCGGCGCCTTCGCGAGCCTCTTCTTCCTCGACCCGGACCGGTTCGGCGACAACGTCGGCTGGCGGCTCGCCTTCCTCCTCGGGCCGGTTCTCGGCCTGGCGATCATCTACCTGCGCCGGCACATCCCGGAGAGCCCGCGCTGGATGGTGACGCACGGGCGGGGCGAGGAGGCCGAGCGCATCGTCGCCGGCATCGAGGACGAGGTCCGCGCCGCCGGCAAGGCGCTGCCGAAGCTCGACGAGAAGCGCGACGGCATGTGGATCAAGCCGCGCGAGGGTCTCACGCCCCGCCAGCTCGCGTACGTCTTCTTCCAGATGTACCCGACGCGGACGGTTCTCGGCGCGACCCTGATGATCACGCAGAGCTTCCTCTACAACGCGATCTTCTTCACGTACTCCCTTGTCCTGCAGAACTTCTACGGAGAGACGCCGGCCAGCGCGGCTGTGTACTTCTTCCCGTTCGCGGTCGGCAACCTCCTCGGCCCGCTGCTGCTCGGGCCGTTCTTCGACACCATCGGCCGGCGCAAGATGATCGGCGGCTGCTACGCGTTCGCGGCCATCGTCCTCGCCGTGTCGGCGTTCCTCTTCAACGCCGGGTCGCTGTCCGCGGCGACGCACACCGCGTTCTGGTGCGTGGCCTTCTTCTTCGCCTCGGCCGGTGCGTCCGCCGGCTACCTCACCGTCTCGGAGATCTTCCCGCTCGAGGCGCGTGGTCAGGCCATCTCGTACTTCTTCGCCACCGCGCAGGTCTTCGGGGCCATCGGCCCGGTCTTCTACGGCTGGCTCATCGGTGACGGCCAGACCCGCGGGCCGATGTTCTGGGGCTACCTCATCGCCGCGGGGATCATGCTCATCGGCGCGCTGTCGCGGCGGTCTGGGGCGTCGATGCCGAGAACAAGTCGCTCGAGGAGATCGCGCCCCCGCTGTCGAGCTACGACGAGGACGGCAACGAGACCGTCAAGCTCCCGGTGTGAAGGAGGGCGTGATGAGTGACCAGACCCAGCAGAGCGACCGGACCGAGCAGGTCCAGCAGGCCGAGGCCGCAGACCATGACCCGCGTCCCTACACGGTCGTCGTCGGGGTGAGCGCGACGTCGAAGTCCCCGACGGCCCTCGTCTGGGGTGCGGCCCAGGCCGCCCAGAACAACGGGCGGCTCGTCGCGGTCCGGTCCTGGCGCCCGTCGACGCCGCCCGCGACGACCTCCGGCGGGGTCGGGACGAGAGTCACCGACAAGCCCAGCACGGAGCGGTCCGAGCAGGCCGCACTCGAGGCCGACGTCGCCGCCGTCCTCGGTGACGACCACGGCGCCGAGATCCGCGCGGTGCGCGGTGGCAAGCGCAAGGTGCTCCTCGCCGCCGCGGAGGACGCCGACCTGCTCGTCGTCGACGCACCTCGAACCTTCACGGGGACACCGCTGTTCGCGCAGCGCATCGTGTATGCCGCGTCGTGCCCTGTCGTCGTCATGCCGCCTCGCGTCTCGCAGGAACCGCCGACCGTGATCGAGCGGGCGGGGCGCGCGGTCGGTCGCGCGGCGGTGCGTTCAGCGGGGCTGGCCGGGCGTCCCGGCTACCGCCCCCCGATGGCCCGGGACTGAGGTCGGTCGAGGGCCGGGCTGCGTAGGCGAGCGGCCAGGTCAGCGACCGCCGGTCGGACGTGAGCGCCCGATCTGACCGCGCAGCCGCGTGGACAGGTCCCGAGCCGCGCGTTCAACCGCGGCGACGAGCCGGGCCTCCTCGGCGTCGTCGACCTGTTCGACGCGGAACGTCACCGCGACGGACGCGACCGGATGCTCGCTGTGGTCGAGGACGGCCACGGCCACGGACCGAAGTCCGCTGGTCACGAGACCGTCCTCCACGGCATACCCACGACCGCGCACGGACTGGAGGAGGCTGCGCAGCTGCGTCGTCGTCGACGGACCGAGCCCGTCGCGCTGCACGAGAGCGTCCGCGTGCGGGAAGAGCGCGCGCACCTGCCCGGCGGGCAGCGCCGCGAGCATCGCCTGGCCCGTCGCGGTGAGGGTCGCGGGCAGCCGGACGCCGACGTCGGAGACGAGGACCGGGCCCTGGGGTGCGCGTTGCTCGATGACGTAGAGGACGTCGCGGCCGTGCAGCACGGCGAGATGCGCGTTGTGCCCGGTCGTGTCGACGAGGCGGTCGAGGGTGCTGCGGGCGATGCGCTGCAGCGGCGCCTGACGCTGGTAGGCCGATCCCAGCTCGTATGCCGCGACGCCCAGTCCGTAGCGGCGCTCACCCTCGAGGTGGGTGACGTAGCCGCGGTCGCGGAGGACGGCGAGCAGGTGGTACGTGCTCGAGCGGGGGAGGCCGAGTTCGCGGGCGATGCTCGCAGCGGGCAGGGGCTCGCCGTGGCGGGCGAGCAGCTCGAGCACGTCGAGGGCGTGAGCGGCGGCGGGGACGGAGGACATGACGGTCGGCCCCTCAGTCCTCGGCGACGAGGCGCCGGAGGATGCGGGTCAGCGCGGCCCGATCGCGGTCGCTGAGCCCGGCGAAGTAGGCCTCCTGGTCGGCCCGGCGCTCGCGGTCGAGGTCGGTGAGGAGGGAGCGGCCCTGCGCGGTGAGCCGGACGCGAGTGGCGCGGCGGTCCTCGGGGTCGGGCTCGCGCGTCACGAGCTCGCGCGACTCGAGGGAGTCGACGACGTCGGTCACCGAGCGCGGCGCGATGCGCAGGTGCTGGGCGACGACACCGAGGCGGGTCGGCTCGTGGGTGCCGATGACGCGCAGGGCCCGGGACTCGTGCGGGGTGATTCCCCACGGCTCGAGCATCGCGGCGGAACGACGCCGCAGGGTTCGTGCGACCTCCATGACGAGCTCCCCCGGCGCAGCCTCGGGTCCGGCCGTGCCCCGACCGTCCGGACCCAGCGACTTATTGCGCACAGTTCGCCTGCTCGCTGGCGCTCGCACGCGAACTGTGCGCAATAAGTCGCACGACGGGGGCGCGGTGAGGTGGGGCTGGACGGTGCGCGGACGGCATACGGCGCATCGGCGGGCAGGTGGGCACACGGGAACTCGTCGGCGGGGAGGTGGGCACCTGGGAATGCTAGCGCGAAGTGGTGCGTTGGGCTCATTGTGAGGCAACCTCACCAATGGCCCGCACATGCACTACAGAAGGGAGAGCCCATGACTGCGACAGTACCTGACGCTCCCCGGGACCCCCAGTCCCGCCTGCCCGGTGGTCGAGGCATCGGTGCCGGTCGCGGCGGCGGGGGTCCGATGCAGATCGACCCGGCCGACCGCGCCCAGCTCGACATCGCGCCCGTGCCCCTGCGGCGGGTGACGGCGCTCTTCCGCGGCTTCGGCCGCCAGATCGGCGTCGTCACCGCGATCATCGCTGCGACGTCCGTCATCTCCATGGCCCAGCCGTTCCTCGTGCGCGAGGTCGTCGACGTCGCCATCCCGCAGCAGGACGTGCGCCTGCTCCTCCTTGCCGGCGGCGCGATGGTCGCCGTCGCCGCCGCGACCCAGGTGCTCGGCGTGATCCAGACCTGGATGTCGACCGGGGTCGGCCAGCGGGTCATGCACCGGCTGCGCACCGACCTTTTCACGCACCTGCAGCGCCAGTCGCTCGGCTTCTTCACCCGCACCCGCGCGGGCGAGGTCCAGTCGCGACTGACGAACGACATCAACGCGATGCAGGGCGTCGTCACGACGACCGCGACGTCGATCGCGTCGAACCTCACGACCGCCGTCGCCACCGCCGTCGCGATGGTCGCCCTGTCGTGGCGGCTCTCGCTGCTCTCGCTCCTCGTCATCCCGCCGGCCGTGTGGCTGACCCGACGCGTCGCGCTCATCCGCCGCGAGGTCACCGCCCGTCAGCAGTCCCGCCGCGCCGACCTCAACGTCCAGATCGAGGAGGGCCTGTCCGTCTCCGGCGTGCGCCTCTCCAAGACCCTCGGCGCCGGTCGCCGGCACGCCGAACGGTTCGCCGCCACGTCGAGCGACCTCGTCGACCTCGAGCTGCGCTCACAGCTCGCCGGTCGCTGGCGGATGGCCACGATGCAGGTCGTCTTCGCGGCCATCCCCGCGCTCATCTACCTCATCGCCGGGCTGCCGGCGACGTCCGGCGGAATGACGATCGGGACGCTCATCGCCTTCACCGGGCTGCAGGCGTCGATCTTCCGCCCGCTCATGGGGCTGCTCAACGTCGGTGCCCAGTGGGTGTCCTCGATGGCCCTGTTCTCAAGGGTTTTCGAGTACCTCGACCTCATCCCCGACGTCGCCGCACCGGCCGCGCCGGTCGCCCTCGACCCCGCGCGGGTGCGCGGCGAGGTGCGCTTCGAGGACGTGACGTTCGCGTATGCCGGTGAGTCGGCTCCCGCTGTCGCCGCCGTGTCCGCGGTGGTCCCGGCCGGTGGCTCGCTCGCGCTCGTCGGGCACACCGGGTCGGGCAAGTCGACGCTCGCCTCACTCGTCGCGCGCCTCCACGACCCCACGTCGGGGCGGGTGCTCATCGACGGTGTCGACGTGCGTGACCTCGACCCCGAGGCGCTCGCGCAGGTCGTCGGGGTCGTGTCGCAGGAGACCTACCTCGTGCACGCGTCGATCCGCGAGAACCTCCTCCTCGCCGCGCCAGACGCCGCGGAGGTCGACCTGTGGCGAGCCCTCGCGGCGGCGCAGGTCGCCGACCTCGTGGCCTCCCTCCCCGACGGGCTCGACACCGTCGTGGGGGCGCGCGGTCACCGGTTCTCCGGCGGTGAGCAGCAGCGTCTCGCGATCGCCCGGACGATCCTGCGCGACCCGCGGGTGCTCGTGCTCGACGAGGCCACGAGCGCTCTCGACAACGACACCGAGCGGGCCGTGCAGCACGCCCTCGACGAGCTCGTGAAGGGTCGCACGACGATCACCATCGCGCACCGGCTCTCGACCGTGCGGGACGCCGACGAGATCGCCGTCCTCGACCACGGCCGGATCGTCGAGCGGGGTACGCACGACGAGCTCGTCGGCCTGGGTGGCACCTACGCCGCCCTCGCCGGAGCCGGCCCGGCACGCGAGCCCGAAGGCGAGCGCGGGTCCCACGGTCCGCGTGGGCCGGCATACGACGCCGTCGCCTGACGCCCCGCGTCCCGAAGTCACCCAATTGGACGCTTGGGGACGCGCTGGCTGTCCCGACGTCACCCAATTGGACGCTCGGGGACGCGCTGGCTGTCCCGAAGTCACCCAATTGGACGCGTCGGGACGCGCGGTCAGTGGGCGGGGGAGAGCTCGCGGTCGTCGTCCGGGGTCGTCGCCGGCTCACCATCGTCGGGCTCAGTCTCGTCGTCGGTGTCGTATGCCGTGTCCTCCTCGCGCGGCGACGTCTCGTCGCGCTCCAGGCGGGCACGCAGCTTCGTGCCCTCGACGTCGAGGTCCGGCAGGATGCGGTCGAGCCAGCGCGGGATCCACCACGCGCGGTCGCCGAGCAGGTGCAGCACGGCCGGCGTCAACGTCATCCGGACGAGGAACGCGTCGACGGCGACACCGACCGCGAGGCCGAGACCCATCGGCCGGATCATCGACAGGTGGGCGAAGACGAAGCCCGCGAAGACCGCGATCATGATGAGCGCCGCGGCGACGACGACCCGGTAGCCCTGCCGGAAGCCGGTGCGGATCGCGTCGCGGCTGGACTGGCCGTGGGCGCGCGCCTCGTGCATGCCGGAGACGAGGAACATCTGGTAGTCCATCGCCAGCCCGAAGAGGACGCCGATGAGCAGCGTCGGCATGAACGGCATGATCGGCCCGGGACGACTCACCTGGAGCAGGTCGCCGAGGAAGCCCCATTGGTAGACCGCGACGACCGATCCGAAGCCCGCGGCGACCGAGAGCAGGAAACCGGCGGTCGCGACGAGCGGCACGAGGACCGAGCGGAACACCGCCATGAGCAGGAGCAGGGAGAGTCCGACGACGAGCGCGACATAGAGCGGCAGGGCGTCGGCGAGGCGCTGCGAGATCTCGATGTTCGCAACGGTTTGGCCGGTGATGCCGAGCTCGACGCCCTCGGGCATCCGGTCGGCGAGGGCGTTCATCGTCGAGACGAGCTCGACCGTCGACTCGCTCGTCGGACCCTCGCTCGGAACGACCTGGAAGGCAAGGGTGTCGCGGTCCTCGCTCACCCCGAACGGGACGACGCGCTCGACGCCGACGAGGTTGTAGAGGTCGCGGCCGACCTCGGCCTGCTTCTGCGGGACCTCGGCCGCGGTGAGCGGCTCGTCGAAGGAGGCGACGGCGACGATGGGACCGTTGGCGCCGGGGCCGAAGTCCTTCTCGATCGTGACGTATGAATGGAACGCGCTCGAGTCCTTCGGCTCGCTGCTGCCGTCGGGCAGGCCGAGGCGGAGCGAGAAGGCGGGGATCGCGAGCAGCGCGATGGCGACGACGGTCGCGGCGATGGCGCGCCACGGGTGGTTCGTCACGAGGACGGCCCAGCGTCCCGAGCCACGGCGCGAGCCGGTCGGGGTGGGGTCGTCGTCAGTGGTCGCGGTGGCCTGCGCGGCCTCGTGCTTGCGCCAGGTGCGCTTCGAGATGACCCGCCGGCCCATGAGGCGCAGGACGGCCGGCGCCACGGTGAGCGCGACGAGAACCGTCATGGCGACGGTCCCTGCGGCGACGAGACCCATCTGCGCGAGGATCGGCAGGCCCGAGACGGTGAGCGCGGACAGAGCGATGATGACCGTCGTACCGGCGACGACGACCGCGTTGCCGGCCGTGCCGGTGGCGAGCCCGATCGAGTGGTGCAGCTCCATCCCGTCGAGCAGCTGCTGGCGGTGCCGGTTCACGATGAACAGTGCGTAGTCGATGCCGACCGCGAGGCCGAGCATGAGCGCGAGGGCCGGCGTCATCGAGTTCATGTCGAAGAACGCCGTGGCGGTCATGGCCGCGAGGAGGCCGGCGCCGACGCCGACGAGCGCGACGAGGAGCGGCAGGCCCGCGGCGATGAGGCTGCCGAGCATGACGAGCAGGACCACGGCGGCGATGCCGAGGCCGATGACCTCGCCGATGCCGACGATGCTGCGGGTCTGGAGGATGTCGGCGTTGTAGTCGACGCGCAGGCCGGAGTCCTCGAGCTGGGTGCCGATCGCGGGCACCTCGGCGCGCACCTCGGGGGAGAGCTGGGCGATCGCGTCGTCGTACTGGATCTGCAGCATGACGGTGCTGCCGTCCTCGCTGACGAACCGCAGGCCCTCGCTCATCCCGAGGAGGCTCTGACCCTGGCTGACCTGCTTGCGCGCGTCGGCGATCTTCGCGTCGCCGTCGTCGAGCTGGGCCTTGATCTCGGCGTTGCCCTTCTCGCGGGCGGGGATCTCGACGCGCAGCTCGCGGGCGCGCTGGCTGTCACCGTCGCCGGCCTTCTCGAGGGCGGCGAGCTCCTTGCGGGCGGCGGCGAGGTCCTTCTGGCCCTGGTCGTAGAGCCAATGGCCTTGCTGCAGCTTGTAGCTCTGCTCCTCGAGCTGCTTGCGCCCGTCGGCGAGCTTGCCCCGTGAGTCGTCGAGCTCGGCCTGCGTCTCGAAGGGGTTCATCACCGAGGTGACCCGCGGCGCCTTCTCCCAGTCGGCGAGGGTGCGCTCGATGGCGGCGCGCTGGGCGGGGGTGATGGGGCCGTTCTCGTTCTCGATGGTGATCGTGCCGATGCCGCCGGCGGAGGCGGGGATCTCCTCGCCGAGGTCGTCGATGACCTTCTGGAACTGGGCGCCCGGGATGCTGATCGCCGAGCTGGGCGGTGAGGAGAAGGCGGCCATCGCGCCCCCGAGACCGACGAGGACGACGAGCCAGGTGACGAGGGTGAGCCAAGCGTGCTTGGCGGTGAACCGGCCGAGCCGGTAGAGGAACGTGGCCATGGTCAGGACTCCCGGGTGGTGTCAGCGTGCGAGGGGGTGACGTCCTGGGCGACGCTGCCCGGGTCGGTGTCGCCGGGCGCGATGAACGCCGTGGCGAGGTGCATGAAGGCCTGCCGAAGCAGGTCGAGGTGGAGCTGGCGGGTGCGGTCGTCGACGACGCCCCCCGACTGCTCGACCCACGCCATCGTGGCGACGTGGCCGACCGTGAGGACGGTCTGCGCGACGACCTGGGCGGCGAGCGGGTCGGCGTCGGGGCCGAGCCGGTCCTCGAGGGCGCGGATGACCTGCTCCGCCTCGCAGGACTGCGCCTCCATGACGAACTGGCGCGCGGCCGGTGAGGTGTTCGACTGTCCGAAGACGACGACGGCCTTCTCGAGGACCGCGGCGTCGAACGGCTCGGTGAGCACGGCGAGCAGGGACTCCTGCAGGCTCTCGTCGGCGGGGCGCTCGAGGAATCGGTCGACGAGGCCGGCGATGGTCTCGCGCATCCGCTCCTGGAGGACGAGCTCGACGCGCGGGAAGTAGTTGTAGAACGTGCGCCGCGACACCCCGGCCCGGTCTGCGACGGCATCGGCGGTCACCGACTCGAACCCCTGCTCCGCGACGAGGTCCCACGCCGCCTGCTCCAGCAGCTTCGTCGTGCGCTCGCGGTTGCGGGCGCGCAGGCCGTCGCTCGGGGCCTCGGCGGGGGGCGCTGTCTCGCTCATGTCTACAACTGTAGAACTACTTTGCACAGTTGTGCAAACTTGCCCCTCCGTGCAGAGATTCCCCACTGATGGCCGAATCCCGGCGGGTCAGGTGAACGGAACCGGCAATCAGTGGGGGGTCAGGTGAGGCGGTAGCGGCGCTCGGGGCGGCCGGTGCTGCCGTAGCGCAGCGACACCTCCGCGGTTCCGGTCTTCGTGAAGTACTCGAGATAGCGCCGCGCACTCACCCGCGACACCCCGACCGCCTCGGCCGCCTCGGTCGCGGACAGGTCGCCGTCCGCCTCCCGCAGCGCCGCCTCGACGAGCCGCGCCGTCTCCGGGCTGAGCCCCTTCGGCATCGCGCCCTCGCCGGTGCCCGGACGGCGCCCGCCGGCGCGGGCGAACAGCCGGTCCACGGTGGCCTGGTCCTCGGGGCTGGATGACTCGAGCAGGGTCCGGTGTGCGGCATACCCTTCGAGCCGGTCGCGCAGGTCCTCGCGCGAGAACGGCTTGAGGAGGTAGTCGGTGACGCCCTGTCGCACTGCGCCGCGCACCGCGTCGGCCTCCTTGGCGGCGGAGATGACGATGATGTCGGAGCGGGAGCCGCGTCGGCGCAGCTCGGTGACGAGGTCGAGCCCGAACGCGTCCGGGAGGTAGAGGTCGAGCAGGGTCAGGTCGGGGTCGAGTTCGTCGGCCAGCGCGAGAGCGTCCGCGCCGGAGTGGGCGACGCCCACGACCTCGAAGCCCTCGACCTGCTCGACGAACGCCCGGTGCACCCGTGCCACCATGAAGTCGTCGTCGACGATGAGCACCCGGATCACGTCGGAACCTCCTCTGCCGCAAGGGCGCTCACGCCGAGACGCGCAGTGAAGACCGCCCCGCGCGGGCTCGACGTCACCGTGACCTCGCCGCCGTGCTGCTCGCAGAGCAACCGGGTGAGGGCGAGCCCGATGCCGCGTTCGCCGTCGTGCGTCGGCTTCGTCGAGAAGCCGCGGTCGAAGACCGTCGCGACGATCGCGTCGGGGACGCCGGGTCCGGAGTCGGCGACCGTGACCTCGACGCTCGACCGGTCCTGGGTGAGCGTCACCTCGACCCACGGGTCGCCGTCCGTATGCCGTCCGCCGTCCGTATGCCGTCCGCCGGCGGTTCCGTCGGCCACGGCACCTTCCGGCCACTCACCGACCGTGCCACCGGCGGCCGCGTCGATCGCGTTGTCGACGAGGTTGCCGAGGACGGTGGCCACGTCCGCGGAGTCCTCGGGACGCAGCCGTCGCAGCGTCGTCGTGTCGCTGATCCGCAGGTCGACGCGACGCTCGGCCGCGAGGCTCGCCTTGGCCATGAGCAGCGCCGCGACGGCGGGGTCCTCGACGCGGCTGTTGACGCTGAGGTCCAGCGACGTGCGCCGTTCGCTCACGGCGTCGACGTAGCGGACAACCTCGTCGAACTCACCGATCTCGATGAGGCCGCTGATCGTGTGCAGCTGGTTGGCGAACTCGTGTCCCTGCGCCCGGAGCAGCTGGGTCGTCGAGCGGAAGGTGCCGAGCTCGCGTTCGAGGTCGGCCAGTGCGGTCCGGTCCCGCAGGGTCGTCACGGTGCCGAGGAGGCGGCCGTCGCGCTCGATGCGCATCCGGTTCATGACGAGCACCCGCCCGCGGCGCACGACGACCTCGTCACGCGAGCCGTCGTCACCCGACCCGGCGAGCACCTCGAGGAGGCGGCCGCGGACGCGCAGGTCCGCGAGCGTCATACCGACCGCGTGCTCGGGCAGGTCGAGCAGGTCGCGCGCGACGTCGTTGACGAGGGTGACCCGGCCCTGCGGGTCGAGGGCGACGACGCCCTCGGCAATGCCGTGCAGCAGGGCCTCGCGATGCTCGGCGAGCCCGGCGATCTCCGCTGGCTCCAGCCCGAGGGTCTGGCGCTTGATCCGCCGGGAGAGCAGCCACGACCCGAGCAGGCCGATGGCGAGGGCGGCGCCGAGGTAGGTGAGGAGGAACGACGAGGCGCCGCGCAACCGCTCAAGGACCGAGGGCATCTCCTCGCTGATCATCACCGTGCCGAGGTGCCGGCCGACGTCGCCGCGCTCGGCGTCGCTGCTCAGGACGGGGACCTGGCTGACGAGGTGCTGCGACCCGCTGAACGAGAGGGTCCCTGACCAGCTGGCGCCGTCGGCGACGGCCTGTCGCGGCAACGGGATTCGCGTCCGCTCCAGGGACGGGTCGGTGGAGACGCGGATCTGCTCGTCCGCGTCCGCGAAGGTCACCGACGACACGTTGGACTGCACGCTCACGGACTGGGCGAGGGTCGCGAGGGCGGTGCGCTCCTCGGGCACGTCGAGGTTCGCGCGCACGAGCGGGTTGCCGGCCAGCTGCTCGGCCAGCGCGTCGACCCGGCGCCCCTCGACCCGGCTGAACGTCGCCGCCGACTGGGCCACCGACAGCGCCCCGACGAGGACGAGCACGACGAGGATGATGGCCACCTGCAGCACGAGCAGCTGACCCGCGAGGGTCGCGCGGCGCGCTCTGGTGACCATAAAGAACTCAACCTTCACTGCGGCCAGAAGGGGGACAGGGCGAGGGGAGCGGGCAACCATCGTCTCGAACCACTCGCGGGACAGTGTCCCCTCTCGCTCGAAAGGTCTCAATGATGCGATCACGTCCGACCCGCCTGTTCGGCGCCGCCCTCGCCGCCGCCGCACTCGCCCTCAGCGCCTGCGGCGCCACCTCGGACCAGGGCTCCGGCTCGGGCTCGGGCGGCGACAGCAGCGCCTCCGCCAAGCCGGCCACCGGCCTGCAGCTCATGGTGCCCAACGCCCCCGGCAGCGGCTACGACACGACCGCCCGCACGGCAGCCAAGGTCCTCGAGGACGAGAAGATCACCAGCCAGATCCAGGTCTTCAACCTCGCCGGCGCCGGCGGCACCGTCGGCCTCCAGCGGGTCGTCAACGAGAAGGGCAACGGCAAGCTCGCGATGCAGATGGGGCTGGGAGTCTCGGGTGCGGCATACACCCAGAAGTCCAAGGCCAAGCTCAGCGAGACCACCCCCATCGCCAAGCTCATCGAGGAGGCGGGCGCGATCGTCGTGCCCAAGGACTCGCCCTACAAGGACATCAACGCCCTCGTCACGGCGTGGAAGGCCGACCCGAAGAAGTTCGCCGTCGGTGGCGGCTCCTCGCCCGGCGGCCCCGACCACCTGCTCCCGATGCAGCTGGCCAAGACGGTCGGCATCGACCCCAAGCAGGTCAACTACGTGACCTACGACGGCGGTGGAGAGCTGCTGCCGGCCCTCCTCGGCAACAAGATCGCCTTCGGTGCCAGCGGCTTCGGCGAGTTCCTCGACCAGGTCGAGGCCGGTGAGGTTCGCGTCCTCGCCGTCACGAGCGAGGAGCCGATCGACGCCCTCAAGGAGGTCCCGACCCTGAAGTCGCAGAACATCGACCTCGTCTTCACGAACTGGCGCGGCATCGTCGCCCCTCCCGGCATCTCCGACGAGGACAAGCAGGTCTGGATCGACGCGCTCACCAAGATGAACGAGTCGCAGGCGTGGAAGGACGAGCTGGCCAAGCGCGGCTGGACCGATGCCTTCCAGGCCGGTGACGAGTTCGGTGCCTTCCTCAAGGAGCAGGACCAGGCGGTCGCCGACATCCTCACCCAGCTCGGGCTGGCCTGAGGCTCATGAGCGACGCGACCACCCGGTCGCCGCAGCGGGTCAGGGACCGCGCACAGCTCGGACTGTGCGCGGCCCTGGCCGGCCTCGGCGTCCTGATCCTCGTCGACGCCAGCCGGATCGGGCAGGCGACGTCGAGCAACGACCCCCTGGGGCCACGCGCCGTCCCCCTCTTCCTCGGCGTGGCCCTGCTCCTCGTGTCGGGGCTCTACCTCCTCGACGTCCTCCGTGGCGGTCGCGGCGAGGAGGAGGAAGGTGAGGACGTCGACCTCGACTCCCGCGCCGACTGGCGCACGCTCGGGCTGCTCGCGTTCTTCTTCCTCCTCAACGCGGTGACGATCGACCGGCTCGGCTGGGTCATCAGCGGCTCGATCCTGTTCTGGGGCAGCGCTTTCGCGCTCGGGAACCGTCACCACATCCGCGGCCTCGTCATCGGCGTCGCGCTCGCCCTCGTCACCTTCTACGGGTTCGCCATCGGGCTCGGGGTCAACCTGCCCGCGGGCATCCTCCAGGGGATCCTCTGATGGACAACCTCAACGCACTCATCGGCGGGTTCGGCGACGTCCTCACGCCGCTCAACCTGCTGCTCGCGCTCCTCGGTGTCATCATCGGCACCGCGGTCGGCGTCCTGCCCGGCATCGGTCCGGCCATGACGGTCGCGCTGCTCCTGCCCATCACCTACGGGCTCGAGCCGACGCAGGGCCTCATCCTCTTCGCCGGCATCTTCTACGGCGGCATGTACGGCGGGTCGACGACGTCGATCCTGCTCAACACCCCGGGTGAGTCGGCGTCGGTCATCACCGCCCTTGAGGGCAACAAGATGGCCAAGGCCGGCCGAGCGGCCCAGGCGCTCGCGACCGCGGCCATCGGCTCGTTCGTCGCCGGCTCGATCGGCACCGTGCTGCTCGTCTTCCTCATGCCGCAGGTCGTCGAGTATGCCGTCCGGCTCGGTTCTCCGGAGTACCTCGCGATCATCGCGGTCGCCTTCGTCGGCGTGACCGCGGTCTTGGGGTCCTCCCGGATCCGGGGCGTCGCGGCCCTGCTCATCGGTCTGACCTTCGGCCTCGTCGGCCTCGACAAGACCACCGGCCAGCAGCGCATGACCTTCAACATCCCGGAGCTCAACGACGGCATCGACGTCGTCGTCGTCGCGGTCGGCATCTTCGCGCTCGGCGAGGCGCTCTGGGTCGCCGCCCACCTGCGTCGCAAGGCCGCCGAGGTCATCCCCGTCGGCCAGCCGTGGATGAGCCGGCAGGACTGGAAGCGGTCGTGGAAGCCGTGGCTGCGCGGCACCGCCTTCGGCTTCCCCTTCGGGGCGATCCCTGCCGGCGGCGCCGAGATCCCGACGGTGCTCTCCTACACCGCCGAGCGCAAGCTCTCGAAGCACCCGGAGGAGTTCGGCAAGGGCGCGATCGAGGGCGTCGCCGGACCCGAGGCCGCGAACAACGCGTCGGCCGCCGGCACCCTCGTGCCGATGCTCGCGCTCGGCCTCCCGACGAACGCGACGGCCGCGATCATGCTCGCCGCCATCGAGGGCTGGGGCATCCAGCCCGGGCCGACGCTGCTGTCGCGCGAACCCGCGATGGTGTGGGCGCTCATCGCCAGCCTCTTCATCGGCAACACCCTGCTGCTCGTCCTCAACCTGCCGCTCGCGCCGACCTGGGCGAAGCTGCTGCGGATCCCGCGGCCGTACCTGTATGCCGGCATCCTCTTCTTCGCGTCGATGGGTGCGTATGCCGCCAACGGCCAGCCGTTCGACCTCTACCTGCTGCTGTTGCTGGGCATCATCGGCTTCGCCATGAGGCGGTTCGGCCTGCCGGTGCTGCCGATGATCATCGGTGTCATCCTCGGCCCGCTCGCCGAACTGCACCTGCGCCGTTCGCTCCAGGTCAGCGGCGGGGAGTGGTCGGGTCTGCTCAGCAGCCCCTTCACGTGGATCTGCTACGCCATCGTCGTGGTCGTCCTGCTGTGGCCGCTCATCGCCTCGGTCATCCGTCGTGCCCGCGGTGGTGACGACGGCGACGCCGGTCGTGGTGGTGCCGGCCCGGATGGCTCTGACGATGACGCCCGCGACCCGCTCGTCAGTGCGACCACCCACTTCGGCCGTGGCGGCAACCCGCCCGACTCAACTGGCGGATTCTGATGGGAGAGAACGCATGACGGTCCTCGTGGGCTACGTCCCGAACCCGTTCGGCGAGGCGGCCGTGACTGCCGGCGTCGAGGAGGCGCGCCGCCGTGGTGAGCCGGTGCTCGTCGTCAACATGTCGCGCGACGACGTCCTCGCCGATGCCCGTCGCGCCGACGACGAACAGCTGTCCAGACTGACCCGCGACCTGGCGGAGCTCGGCCTCTCGGCCGAGGTCCGGCGGGTCGAGGAGGGCAACGATGCGGCCGAGGCGTTGCTCGCCATCGCCGCCGAGGTGGACGCGTCGGTCGTCGTCATCGGCCTGCGGCACCGCACACCCGTCGGCAAGCTCATCATGGGCTCGGTCGCGCAACGGATCCTCCTCGACGCGCGCTGCCCCGTCCTCGCCGTCAAACCCACCTGACCCACCTCCCCACCCCTGCCGGGAACGTCTCGCATCCGAGACGGTATGCCGTCCGCGCGACTCCCGCGGACGGCATACCTGCGCTGTGCTTGAGTCATGACCGACCAGGCACCACCGCAGACCCCGGTGCGACCCGTCGTCGTCGGCGGCGAACACCTCCGCATCGACGACGTCGTGCGCGTCGCCCGTCACGGCGCGGCCGTCGAGCTCAGCCCGACCGCACTCTCCGCCGTCCGCTCGACCCGAGCGACGATCGAAGGACTCGCGACCGACGCGATCCCGCACTACGGCGTCTCGACCGGGTTCGGCGCGCTCGCGACCCGGCACATCCCGGTCGAGCTGCGGGCCCAGCTGCAGCGCTCGCTCATCCGCTCCCACGCCGCCGGCGCCGGGCCCGAGGTCGAGCGCGAGGTCGTGCGCGCACTCATGCTGCTGCGCATCGCCACCCTCGCGACCGGCCGCACCGGGGTGCGCGCCGAGACGCTCGAGGCCTACGTCGCGATGCTCAACGCCGGCATCACCCCGGTCGTGCACGAGTACGGCTCGCTGGGCTGCTCCGGCGATCTCGCCCCGCTGTCGCACTGTGCGCTCGCGCTCATGGGTGAAGGGCTCGTGCGCGACTCCGACGGTGAGGTGCTCGAGGCTGGCGAGGCACTGGCCGCCGCCGGCATCGAGCCGGTCGAGCTGCACGAGAAGGAGGGGCTCGCCCTCATCAACGGCACCGACGGCATGCTCGGCATGCTCTGCCTCGCGATCGCCGACCTGCGCACCCTCGTCACCACCGCGGACGTCGCCGCGGCCATGAGCGTCGAAGGGCTGCTCGGCACCGACGACGTCTTCGCGGCCGACCTGCACGCGCTGCGGCCCCAGCCCGGTCAGGCGCGGTCGGCCGAGAACATGCGGAAGGTGCTGTCCGACAGCCCGATTCGCGAGTCACACCGCGACCCGGCGGCGTGCACGCGCGTCCAGGACGCCTACTCGCTGAGGTGCGCACCTCAGGTCGCCGGCGGCGTCCGCGACACCATCGACCACGCGGCCCGGGTCGCGGAGTGGGAACTCGCGTCGGCCATCGACAACCCCGTCGTCACCCTCGACGGCCGGGTCGAGTCCAACGGCAACTTCCACGGCGCACCGGTCGCCTACGTCCTCGACTTCCTCGCGATCGTCGCCGCCGACCTCGCGTCGATGAGCGAGCGGCGCAGCGACCGGTTCCTCGACCGGGCCCGCAGCAACGGCCTGCCGCCGTTCCTTGCCGACGACCCGGGCGTCGACTCCGGCCTGATGATCGCGCAGTACACCCAGGCAGCCATGGTTTCGGAGATGAAGCGCCTCGCCTCCCCGGCCAGTGTCGACTCCATCCCGAGCAGCGCGATGCAGGAAGACCACGTCTCGATGGGCTGGTCCGCCGCCCGCAAGCTGCGCCGCTCGGTCGACGCCCTCGCGCGCGTCGTCGCCATCGAGCTCGTCACCGCGGCGCGCGGCATCCAGCTGCGCGCGCCGCTGCAGCCCGGTCCGGCGGCCGTCGCGGTCATCGAGGCGCTCGGTGCCTCGGGTGAGGTCGCGCCGGGACCCGACCGGTTCCTCGCCCCCGACCTCGAGGCGGCCTACGAGGTCGTCGTCGACGGCACCGTCGTCGACGCCGCCGAGTCCGTCACCGGCCCGCTGCACTGAACCATCCGGCCGGTCCGGCCGCCCCCCGCCCGGGACCACACGGCATACCGACACCACACGGCATACCCGAAAAGCCTTGAAGGAGAACGTCATGGAAGGCGCCCGCCCCGTCCGCGCACCGCGCGGCACCACCCTGAGCCACGCCACCCACTGGGGTGCCGAAGCGCCGCTGCGGATGCTCATGAACAACCTCGACCCCGAGGTCGCCGAGCGCCCCGACGACCTCGTCGTCTATGGCGGCACCGGCCGGGCCGCGCGTGACTGGCGCAGCTTCGACGCGATGGTCCGTACGCTCTCGACGCTCAAGCAGGACGAGACGATGCTCGTGCAGTCCGGGCGCCCCGTCGGCGTCATGCAGACGCATGAGTGGGCGCCGCGCGTCCTCATCGCGAACTCCAACCTCGTGCCGGACTGGGCGAACTGGCCGGAGTTCCGCCGGCTGGAGCAGCTCGGGCTGACGATGTACGGGCAGATGACCGCGGGGTCGTGGATCTACATCGGCACGCAGGGCATCGTGCAGGGGACGTACGAGACGTTCGCGGCCATCGCGGAGAAGCGGTTCGGCGGCATCCTCGCCGGGACGCTGACGTTGACCGGCGGGTGTGGCGGCATGGGCGGCGCGCAGCCGCTTGCGGTGACCCTCAACGGCGGCGCGTGCCTCATCGTCGACGTCGACCGCAGCCGGCTCGAGCGCCGGGTCGAGCACCGCTACCTCGACGAGGTGGCAGACAACCTCGACGACGCGGTCGAGAAGGCGGTGCGTGCCAAGGAGGAGCGGCGCGGCTGGTCGGTCGGTGTCGTCGGCAACGCGGCCGAGGTCTTCCCGGAGCTGCTGCGGCGCGGGGTGCCGATCGACATCGTCACCGACCAGACGTCGGCGCACGACCCGCTCTCCTATCTGCCAGAAGGCATTTCGGTCGAGGAGTGGCACGAGTACGCCGACAAGAAGCCCGAGGAGTTCACCGACCGGGCGCGCGCGTCGATGGCCAAGCACGTCCAGGCCATGGTCGAGTTCCAGGACGCCGGAGCCGAGGTCTTCGACTACGGCAACTCGATCCGCGACGAGGCCCGGCAGGGCGGGTATGACCGCGCGTTCGAGTTCCCGGGGTTCGTGCCGGCCTACATCCGGCCGCTGTTCTGCGAGGGCAAGGGCCCGTTCCGGTGGGCGGCCCTCTCGGGCGACCCCAAGGACATCGCCGCCACCGACCGCGCCGTGCTCGACCTCTTCCCCGACAACGAGCGGCTGCACACGTGGATTCGCGGGGCGCAGGAGCGAATTGCCTTCCAGGGCCTGCCTGCTCGCATCTGCTGGCTCGGGCAGGGGGAGCGCGACAAGGCCGGTCTGGCGTTCAACGAGCTCGTCCGTCGCGGTGACGTCAGCGCACCCATCGTCATCGGCCGTGACCACCTCGACACCGGCTCGGTGGCCTCGCCCTACCGCGAGACCGAGGCCATGGCCGACGGCTCCGACGCCATCGCCGACTGGCCGCTGCTCAACGCGCTCGTCAACACCTCGTCGGGTGCGTCATGGGTGTCGATCCACCACGGCGGCGGCGTCGGCATGGGCCGTTCACTGCATGCCGGACAGGTGTCGCTGGCCGACGGGACGCCGCTCGCGGCGGAGAAGCTCGCGCGGGTCCTGACGAACGACCCGGCGATGGGCGTCATCCGGCACGTCGACGCTGGCTACGACATCGCCGAGCAGACCGCCGAGGCCCAGGGC
The DNA here is from genome assembly GCF_003002895.1 of Knoellia remsis. Classification (GTDB taxonomy): domain Bacteria; phylum Actinomycetota; class Actinomycetes; order Actinomycetales; family Dermatophilaceae; genus Knoellia; species Knoellia remsis. The sequence goes on from NZ_PVTI01000016.1 coordinate 52,166, forward strand.
GTCCGCATCCCCATGCGCGAGGGCACCGACGCCTGACCCGCGTCACCCCCGACTTATTGCGCAGAAATCGCATGCCCGCATGCGATTTCTGCGCAATAAGTCGGAGTCAGACGGTCAGGTCACGGTGGGGTACTGGATTGGTTGCGTTCCGGTCACGACGATCCGGACGGCCCGATCGAGGTGGTGGCATGTCGTCGTGGAACGGATCGAGCTGTCGCCCGGGGCGATGGCTCGTGTGCGGTGGGGGGTGTCACCGCTCGGCACGCTCTCGGCCTTCCTGAGACTGGCCGCTTCGGGTGAGCGGCACCCCGTCTGGGGGCGGGCGCGCGACGTGGTTGGTGGCGCGCTGGACCGTACGCCGCTCGTGGCGGAGCTGGTGCCGCGCGGAGGCCGCGGCTACATGCCGCTCGTGGCGCCGCCCCTGCCTGCGGCCCGCCCGAGCGCGGATGACGAGCTGGACGTCATCCGCGCCCTCGCGGACAGCGCAGTGGACGACCAGCTGAGCCAGACCGGGCGGCCCATGCCCCGGGCCCGCCGTCTGCTCGAGGCCGGGCAGATCACCACCGTCCTCGTCGCCGAGCTCTCCCTGCTGTGGCGCCACGGTCTGGCACGGGTCTGGCCGGATCTCGAGCACGCACTGGACGAGGAGTGCCAGATGCGATCGCATCTCCTCGGGACCGAGGGGCTGGCGGGCACTCTCGACACCTTGCATCCCCGGGTCCGCTGGGCAGGCGACGGGGCGCTGCTCGTCGATCGCGGACGTCGGCGCACGACCAACGTGGGCGCTGCCGGGTTGGTCGTCGTGCCGAGTCTCGTCGACAGCGTGCCCAGGCTGGCGCTGGAGACCGCGCCCGCCTGCATCTCCTACCCGGTGGGTCTGGAGATCGTTGAGGGTTCCCGGCATCGGGAACGTCGGGTGCGCGCGGCCGCCCGGATGATCGGGGACACCCGATGGAGGGTGCTCCAGGCGCTGGACGAGGGTCGGTCCACGACGGAGCTGGCGGAGAGGCTGCGGTTGCCCCTGTCGACAGTCGCAACGCACGTCTCCGTCCTGTACCGGGCCGGCCTGCTGACGCGGCGTCGCGTGGGTCGGTCGGTGGTCTACGAGCGCGACCGAGCCCGGCCGTGGTTCAGCTGATCTTCGTGTTCTGGTCCGCGAGAACGAGCCACGTGCCTCCCTCACGCGTCCATGTGAGGGTGAACAGTGCGTGCGAACGACCCAGCTCCGTGCCATCCGGCGCGTAGGCGATGTAGGTGTACTCGACCCTGGTCCATGCCGTTCGGCAGCCGCTCACGGTGCTGTCGACGTCCAGGAAGTCCTGCCGCCACGAGTCGCCGTCGGTGAACAGCTGGTCGTGGAGGGCGACGACAGCGTCCTTGCCCTCCACCGAGCTGCCGTCCGGGAAGATCAGCACGACGTCCTCGTGCAGCGTCGAAGCGTATGCCGTGAGGTCGCGTTCAGTGATCGCGTTCAGGTGGTCGTCGACGCGAGCCTCGAGCTGACGGGCGCACCCCGTGGCCTGCTGCTCCGCGGGGGCGGCGGTGACGGGCGGAGCCGTGGTGAGGAGTGCGGCCGCTGCGAGGACTGCCGCGGCGAGGGAGTGGCGCGTGGTGAGCATCGGATCCTCCGGGACGTGGTGATGGGGGAGACAGCACAGCACCACCACGGCGCACGAGGAACTCCTTCGACGTGGGTCGAAGGGTCAGCGGTGTGTGCGCACGGAATCGGCAATCAGTCGGGGGAGGGTGAACGGAATCGGCAATCAGTGGGGGTCGGTGACGTCGGCGACGTCGGCGCCGAGCACGCGCAGCACGTCATCGGCGTCCGCCGTCACCCCGACGCCGTGTGCGCCGGCACCCATCGAGATGACCCGCCCCGCGACCGTCGTGTCGGCGATGACCGGCCATGCCGTCGTCGACCCGAACGGCGTGATCGTCCCGCGCTCGTAGCCCGTCGCGTCCTTCGCCTCGGCCGCCGGCGGCATCGACAGCCGGTTGACGCCGAGGTGGGCGCGCAGCTTCGGCCATGAGATCTCGCGGTCCCCGGGCACGAGCACGAAGACGTAGTCCTGCTCGCCGCGCCGCACGACGAGCGACTTGATGATGTCGCGCGGCTCGACCCCGCGCAGTGCCGCCGACTCCGCGAGCGAGTTCGCCCGGCCATAGGTCGAGATCGTGTGCTCGATGCCGCTCTCGCCGAGAGCCTTCGCCGCGCGCTGGGCGCCTTCGGTCGCCTGGGGGTCGGTCATGGCACGACTCTAGGTGGGTCCCGTCTGGCATTTCGGACAGGTATGCCGTCGGCGCGCCTCGCGCGGCCGCCTCACGGTGTGGAATGGGCGAGGACAAGCGCGACCCGACCGCCCAGATCCGAATCGAACCGACCTGAACCCACCAGACCGACCAGTCCGACCCCGACGAACGAGAAGAGGCGACGTGACCTTCAGCGCCATGTGGCGGGACCTCGAGCCCATCGGCCGAGACGGAGGCTCCGGCGGCTACCGACGCTTCGCCTGGACGCGTGAGGACGCGACCCTGCGCGAGTGGTTCGTCGCCGAGGCGGAGCGTCGCGGGCTCGACGTCACGACGGACCGGGTCGGGAACCAGTGGGTGTGGTGGGGCGACCCCGACGCCGCCCTCGCCGCCGGTCGCCCGGGTGTCGTCACGGGGTCGCACCTCGACTCGGTGCCTGACGGTGGGGCATTCGACGGCCCGCTGGGCGTCGTGTCGGCCTTCGCTGCCCTGGATACGTTGCGGGACAAGGGGTTCGAGCCGGATCGGCCCATCGGCATCGTGAACTTCGTCGACGAGGAGGGGGCCCGCTTCGGGGTGGCCTGCGCCGGGTCGCGCGTCCTCACCGGCGCCATGACGGCGGACCGGGCCCGCTCCCTCACGGACGCCGACGGTGTCTCGATGGCCGAGGCGCTCGGGGCGGCGGGCCGCGACCCCGCCGAGCTCGGCCCCGACGCCGAGACGGTGCGTCGCGTCGGCACCTTCGTCGAGCTGCACGTCGAGCAGGGTCGCCACCTCTCGACCCTCGACGAGGACGTGCCCGTCGCGGTCGGCAGCGACATCTGGCCGCACGGCCGCTGGCGGCTGCGCACCCTCGGCGAGGCCAACCACGCCGGCACGACCCGGCTCGAGGACCGCGAGGACGCGATGCTCGGCTTCGCTGCCGCTGTCATCGCCGCCCGCCGCGCCGCCGAGACCCACGGCTGCGTCGCGACCGTCGGCAAAGTTGCCGTCACCCCCGGTGGCGTCAACGCCATCCCGAGCGAGGTCACCGGCTGGCTCGACGCCCGCGGCGCCGACGAGGCGGCCGTGCGTCGGGTCGTCGCGGACGTCACCGAGGTCGTCGAGGAGTTCGGCGGCCTCGTCGTCGAGGACTCTTGGACCGGGTCGACACCCTTCGACCCGGGACTGGCGCGGCGCCTCGCGACGCGACTGGGCGGCATACCGGTCATCGGGACCGGAGCCGGCCACGACGCCGGCATCCTCGCGAACGCCGGGGTGCCCACGGCGATGCTCTTCGTCCGCAACCCCACGGGCATCTCGCACTCGCCGGAGGAGTTCGCGACCTCGGAGGACTGCCTCGCCGGCGTCGACGCCCTCGCGACCGTGCTGGCAGACCTCGCCGGAGGTGACGCGACATGACGACGACCTACTGGTGCGAACACGCCCAGCTCCCCGACAAGGTCCACGCCGGCGTGCGAATCACGACGGACGGTGGCCGGATCACCGAGGTGATGCCGCGAACAACCGCTCGGGAGAACGACATCCGCCTGCGCGGCGTCACCCTCCCGGGTCTGGCGAACGCGCACAGCCACGCGTTCCATCGGATGCTGCGTGGGCGCACCCACGGTGACGGTGGCAACTTCTGGACGTGGCGGGACCAGATGTATGCCGTGACCGAGCAGCTCAACCCGGACACCTACTTCGCCCTCGCGAGAGGGGTTTTCGCGGAGATGCTCGCCGCGGGATACACCGTTGTCGGTGAGTTCCACTACCTCCATCACGATGTCGGCGGGCGCCCGTACTCCGACCCCAACGCCATGGGCGCCGCACTCATCGCCGCGGCCGAGGAGGTTGGGATCCGGCTCACGCTGCTCGACACGTGCTACCTCGCGGGCGGCCTGTCCTCGGACGGGCACCTACCGCTGGACGAGGTGCAGCAGCGGTTCTCCGACGGGTCTGTCGAGGCCTGGGCCGCCCGGGTCCGTGAGCTGCGAGACAGCGACCTCGTGCGCATCGGCGCAGCCGCGCATTCGGTGCGCGCGCTCACGGGCGCCCAGCTCGCGGAGTTCGCGTCGGCGGTGAGCGCGCTCGGGGAGCGTCCGGTGCACGCGCACGTCAGCGAGCAGGTCGCGGAGAACATCACGACGGAGATGGTCTACGGCGCAAGCCCGGTCGAGCACCTGGCTGATGCGGGGCTGCTGCGTGAGGGCTTCACCGCCGTCCATGCCACGCACTTGTCGGACATCGACCTCGAGCTCATGGGGTGCTCCGGTGCGGCGGCGTGCTTCTGTCCGACGACCGAGCGCGACCTCGCCGACGGCATCGGCCCGGCGTGCGAGCTGGCCGGACAAGGGGTGTCGATCAGTCTCGGGTCGGACCAGCACGCCGTCATCGACCCGTTCGAGGAGCTGCGCGGTATCGAGATGCACGAGCGGCTCAAGAGTCACGAGCGAGGCAGGTTCGGCGTCGCGGACCTGCTCGAGATGGCGACGAGCGCCGGCTACCGCAGTCTCGGCTGGGACGGCGGCGAGCTGCGTGTGGGTCAGCTCGCGGACTTCGTGTCGGTGCGCACCGACAGCCGCCGCACGGGTGGGGTGGCCCCGGGCCAGGTGGTGTTCGCCGCGACCGGTGCCGATGTCAGGGAGGTCGTCGTCGGGGGAGAGCGGGTGGTGTCGGCCGGCGTGCACCGTCTCGGACCCGTCGACGACGTCGTGGCAGAAGCCATTGCGGCAGTGAGGAGCACATCATGACCAGCACCGTCCACGCCCAATGACCAGCACCGTCCACGCCCATGGCGCGCCCGAACCCACGGGCAGCACCGCCTACGTCGGCATCGGCGAGCTCGTCACCTGCGACGGCACCGGCGAGGTCGGGCTCGGCATGCGCCGCGATGCCGCCGTCGTCGTCGAGGACGGCCTGGTCGCGTGGGTCGGTGAGAGCGCCGACGCGCCCGCCGCGGATCGTCGGGTCGACCTCGAGGGTCGGGCGGTGCTGCCCGGGTTCGTCGACAGCCACAGCCACCTCGTCTTCGACGGGGACCGGGCGGCGGAGTTCGCGGCTCGGATGACGGGGGAGCGCTACGACGGCGGCGGCATCGGTGTCTCCGTCGCCGCGACCCGCGCCGCCTCTGACGAGCGACTGCGCGAGCTCGTCGCCGCCCGCGTCGCCGAGATGCGCGCCCAGGGGACGACGACGGTCGAGATCAAGAGCGGCTACGGCCTCACCGTCGAGGACGAGGCCCGCGCGTTGCGCATCGCCCGCGAGCTCACCCCGGAGACGACCTTCCTCGGCGCCCACGTCGTGCCGGAGGAAGCGCGCGGCGACCGGACGGCATACGTCGACCTCGTCACCGGGCCCATGCTGGAAGCCTGTGCTCCGTACGCCCGGTGGGCGGACGTCTTCTGCGAGCCGAACTCCCCGCACGCCTTCACCGAGGACGAGTCGCGCGCCATCCTGCTCGCCGCTCGCGACGCCGGCCTGGAGCTGCGGGTCCACGGCAACCAGCTCGGTCCGGGTCCCGGCGTGCAGCTCGCCGTCGAGCTCGGCGCGGCGAGTGTCGACCACTGCACCTACCTCTCCGACGCCGATGTCGATGCCCTGGTGCAGGCCGCCGACACGACGTGCGCGACCCTGCTGCCCGGGGTCGAGTTCTCGACGCGCTCGCCCTACCCCGACGCCCGCGCCCTCCTCGACGCCGGGGTGAGCGTGGCGTTGGCGACCGACTGCAACCCGGGGACGTGCTACTCGGACTCGATGCCGTTCGTCATCGCCCTAGCGGTTCGCGAGATGGGGATGACGCCGAGCGAGGCCGTGTATGCCGCGACGGCCGGGTCCGCGAAGGCGTTGCGCCGGGGTGACGTCGGGCGCGTCGCCGTCGGGGGACCGGCTGACCTCGCCGTGCTCGAGGCGCCGAGTCACCTGCACCTTGCCTATCGCGCGGGCGTCCCCATCGCCCGGACGCTGGCTACGGCTGCGGATCGGACGGGGGAATGAGCGGCACGCCGTCGCTGGCGTCGTAGCCGTAGTCCAGCATTTCCTCGCGGGGCAGCACCCGGACCGGAGCCCCGAGCATCAGGCTGATGTGGCCCGACGCGACCATCAGCCCGATGCGGTCGCGTCCTGCTGGTGGGGTCACCGCGATGTAGACCGTGCATCCCACTGGCTCGCTCCCATCGGCGACGCCACCGTAGATCGTCGGGTCGCTCACCCCGGCCTCGGAGAGCACCTGGAGAATCCGCTCTCGCTGGGCCGTGAGTCGACGTCCGAGCGGCCCGGGAAACCTCAGGTCCGGGCCCGGTCCGCTCCGCTTCGTCAGCGTCCAGCCGAGCTCGAGCCCGCAGGCCGCCACCAGCCGCTCGAGGGCCGCGACGCTGGGCTGCTGCTGCCGCGACTCATAGCGAGCGATGACGTTCTGGCTGATGCCGGACCGTTCGGCGAGCTCACGCTGGGTCAGACGTTGTTCCCGGCGGGCTCGGCGCAACACGGTGCGCGCCATGTCGGAGGGCCACTGCTGGGTGGGTCGGGGCATTTCCCCACGATGACAAATCCGCTCGGACCACCAGGGGCGTTGTCCACAGGGTCGGCGGCACCCTTCGCTCGCAGCGTTGATGACGGATAAGTGTTCGTACACACTTATCCGTCATCAACGTTGCGACACCTAGGTGGTCGTGTGGCGGTCGCGGACCCCCTGGGAAGCGGACTCAGAGGTCGCGGTCGCGGATCTCGGCGGGCTTGTGACCCGCCGAGCGAGCGTAGAACTGGGCGGCCTTGCGCGTCGCCATCGTCCGGGCGATACCGGCCGCGAGACCCGTCAGAGCCGCATAGGCGAGTGCCGCCATGACGGGGGAGTCGGGGTCCTTGGGGTCGATCGACACGTCCTGCCCGGCCTTCTGCCAGACCTGGTCCGCGATCTTGGTCGCCGCAAGGCCAGCAGCGATCGCCGAGCCGGTTCCGAGGATCTTCCACACCATGCTTCCCACGGGATCCACTCTGCCACAGCGGCAGGAGTAAGGTGGATCTGTCACACGACAGGGGAGCGCTTCGGCGCTGAGAGTGCGGGCAACCGCAGACCCTCACACCTGATCCGGTTCGCACCGGCGTAGGGAGTCGAGTTCTCAGGTGACGTGGGCTGCATCCGTATGCCGTCCGCCCACCTCCCCGTATCCACCGGGCGCGCGCCCGGAGACCACGGGAGAAGAAACATGGCAGCACCGACCACGACGTCGACCCCGGCCCACACCGGCCGCGGCGGCAGCATCCTCGCGACCCGCCCCCTCATGGGCTGGCGGACCGTCGACATCCTCACGATCGCCTTCCTCGGCGCGGCCCTCGGCATCGCCTTCTGGGGCTGGGGCGTCTTCTACAACGGGCCGCTGTCGGCGATCTCGTTCGCGTTCCCACCCATGCAGGGGCTCCTCACCGGCCCGTGGTTCATCGCCGGAGTCGTCGGCGGGCTCGTCGTGCGCCGCCCCGGCGCCGCCTTGTTCTGCGAGGTCGTCGCAGCCCTCGTCTCGATGATCCCGGGCACCGAATGGGGCGCGACCGTCCTCGTCTCCGGCATCGTGCAGGGCCTCGGCACCGAGCTCGTCTTCGCACTCCTCGGCTACCGCGCCTTCGGCATCGCCGCCGCGGTGCTCGCCGGCGCGATGGCCGGACCGTTCGCCGCCTTCTACGAGTCGTTCACTTGGATCGCCGACTGGTCCTTCGGGTGGAAGCTCGCGTATGCCGCGTTCCTCGCCATCTCGGGTGCCGTCATCGCCGGCGCGGGTGGGTGGCTGCTCACCCGGGCGCTCGCGGCGGCCGGAGCGCTCAACGCGTTCCCGCCCGGGCAGGAGCAGCGGGAGTCCCGAGCTGTCTGAGCGGTCGGTGACGTCCAGCCAGACCTCCACGCCCGAGCCGCCGGCGTCCAGCACGCACGCTGGCGGTTCGGGCGGGCCCCGCAGGGCCGACGAGGCCGAACGTGCCGGCGGCCGGGTCGTCCTCGACGGAGTGACCTGGCGCCCGTACGGTCGGCGCGAACCGGTCCTGCGCGACGTCACGCTCACCCTCGAACCGGGAGAGCGCGTGCTGCTTGCCGGACCCAGCGGGGCCGGCAAGTCCACGCTGCTCCGTGCAATGGCGGGTCTGCTCGAGACCGCCGACGCGGGCGAGCTCAGCGGCTCGGTCACCCTCGACGGGCACGCGCCGGGAACGCGCGCCGGCGAGGTCGGTCTCGTCCTCCAAGAGCCGGGCGCCGGGATCGTCGCCTCGACGGTCGGGCGCGACGTCGCCTTCGGTCTCGAGAACGTCGCGCTGCCGCGGGCCGACATGGAACCGGCGATCCGCGCCGCGCTCGCGGCCGTCGGCCTCGACAAGCCGCTCGACACCCCGACCAGTGCACTCTCCGGCGGCGAGACCCAGCGCCTCGCCCTCGCGGGCGCGCTCGCACTCACCCCGTCGGTCCTCCTCCTCGACGAGCCCACGGCGATGCTCGACCCCGGCCACGCGGCTCAGGTGCGCGCGAGCGTGGAAGGCGCGCTCGCGGCATACCCGGTCACGACCGTGGTCGTCGAGCACCTCATCGGGCCGTGGGTGGGTCTCGTCGACCGGATGCTCGTCCTCGACGACGACGGGCGGCTCGTCGCGGACGGGCCGGTGCGTGAGGTGCTCGCGGCCGAGCGACAGCGACTCCTCGACATGGGCATCTGGGTGCCCGGCGAGCCGAACCCCACCCCGCTCACCACCGTGAAAAACTCACCCAATTGGACGGATGCCGCCACAGGAAGCGGGAAAAACTCACCCAATTGGACGGTCGAGGGCGAGCAGTCCGTCGCCGCCTCTGCCCTGACGATCGAGCGCACGACGCGGCTCGTCGACGGCTCGACCCGCACCCAGCCGGCGGCGGTCCTGGGAGAGCCGCTGTCACCGGCGGCGGCCACCTCGACCGCGCTCGTCGGACCCAGTGGCTCCGGCAAGTCCACCGTCCTGCTCGCCTTCGCGGGCGCCCTCACCCCGGCGCAGGGGGAGGTCCGAGCGGGTGACCGACCCGTCGCCGACCTCACCTCCCGCGAGCTCGCGGCAGCCCTCGGGTGGGTCCCCCAGTGGTCGAGCTCGACGATCGTCGCCTCGACGGTCCTCGACGAGGTGCTCGTCGCGTCGCGGGCCCTCGGCGAGGACGGGGACGAACGGGTCGCGGAGGCACGGGCACTGCTCGCTGTCCTCGGGCTGGACGAGCTCGAGGGGGCTGATCCGCGGGAGCTCTCCGGCGGCGAGCAGCGCCGGCTCGCGATCGCCGCCGCGATCCTGCACCGGCCGCCGCTGCTCCTGCTCGACGAGCCCACGGTCGGGCAGGACCGGCACACCTGGGCTGCGGTCGTCGGGCTGCTGCGGGACTACCGCGAGGCCGGCGGGGCGATCGTCGTCTCCACGCACGACGCCGCACTCATCGAGCGTGCACAGACCGTCGTCGAGCTCGCGCCGCCACCCCGGCCGCCGGAGCCGCCGGCCACCCAGCGGCTGCTCGCGGCCCGCGCCGGCCCGCTCGCGCTCCTCGCCGGGGCGGTGCTCGCGATCCCGGCGGGCATCATTCCGGACCACTGGAGCGTGTCCCTGACCGTCCTCGCAGTCCAGTTCGTGCTCGCCGTCGTGGCGCTCACGGCGGTGGGTCGGGGGAAGCGGCCGAGCGGGCGGGTACGACGCGTGCTGTTCCGCATGTGTCCCGGAGCCCTCGGTGCCCTCTCGGTCGGCTGGTCGACCTGGCTGCTCGGCGGGAACGACCTCACCACCGCGATCACGGCCGCGTTGCGCGTGCTCATCATCGTCTTCCCCTCCGCGGTGCTGCTGCCGCTCGTCGACCCCGACCGGCTGGGCGACCACCTCGCCCAGCGGCTGCGTCTGCCCGCCCGGCCCGTCGTGGCGGTCGCCGCGGCGCTGCAACGGGTGCACACGTTCGGTCAGGTATGGACCGAGATCGGGCTCGCCCGGCGGGTGCGGGGCGTCGACGGATGGCGGCCCGTGCCGCTCGTCCGGCACCTCGCCGTCGTGACGTTCGGGCTGCTCGTGCGGACGTTGCGGCTCGCGGCCGACCTCGCCGTCGCGATGGACGCCCGCGGGTTCGCGACGGCGGCGCGGCGGACGTGGTTCGCGGTGGCGCCGTGGCGCTGGCCGGACACGCTCGTCGTGCTCGCCTCCCTGCTGCCCATCGCCGTTGCCGTCGTGGCCCCGGCCCTGCTCACTCGTCCCTAACTGTCCAATTGGGTGAGCTCGGGACGGGTTGCTGGCAGGGCCGGTGTCCCCAACTGTCCAATTGGGTGAGCTCGGGACGGGCGGGAATGCCCGGAGCGGGCGGCATACTTGCACCCGACATGAGCCGCCTCGCCTGCCACGCATGAGCACACCCGCCCTGACGCACCCCGAGCGCGTCCGCATCCCCCGCGAGATCTGGGTCCTCGTCGCGTCGGCCTTCGTCATCGCTCTCGGGTTCGGGCTCATCACGCCGGTGCTGCCGCAGTTCGCGCAGAGCTTCGGCGTCGGCGCGACCGCGAGCGCGATCGTCGTCAGTGTCTTCGCGTTCTTCCGGCTCGTCTTCGCACCGGCCGGTGGCAGTCTCATCGGCCGGGTCGGTGAGCGACCGATCTACCTCGCCGGCCTGCTCATCGTCGCGGCCTCGACGGCAGCCACGGCGTTCGCGCAGAGCTACTGGCAGCTCCTCGTCTTCCGTGGCCTCGGCGGCATCGGCTCGGTGATGTTCACCGTCTCCGCGACCGCCCTCATCGTGCGCCTCGCGCCGCCGTCGATCCGGGGGCGCGTCTCGTCGGCCTACGGCTCGGCGTTCCTTATCGGCGGCATCGGTGGTCCCGCCGTTGGTGGCGCCCTCGGTGGCCTCGGACTGCGCGTGCCCTTCCTTGCGTATGCCGGTGCGCTGGTTCTCGCTGCGGCTCTCGTCGCGATCTTCATCAGCGGGGCGTCGCTGCGGCCCGCGCCGGACGCGCCGGTGCTGCCGGTGTTCACCGCACGGGAAGCGTTGCAGGACAACGCCTATCGGGCTGGCCTCGTGTCGGGGTTCGCGAACGGTTGGGCGAACTTTGGGGTCCGCAACGCGATCATCCCGCTTTTCGTCGCAGCCAACATCGGCAAGGAGCCGTGGCTCGCCGGCGCTGTCCTCGCGATCTATGCCGGCGGCAACGCCGTCGGGATGAACGTCGCCGGGCGGCTCAGCGACCGGATGGGGCGTCGCCCGTTCATCATCGGCGGGCTTGCCGTCGCCGGGGTGGCGACAATCGCCACGGGGCTTGCGTCGTCGTTCCCCGTGCTCGTCGTGCTGTCGATCATCGCCGGGCTCGGGTCGGGTGCGCTCAATCCGTCCCAGCAGGCCGCGATGGCCGACATCGTGGGCCAGGGCCGCAACGGCGGGCCGGCACTGGCGAGCTTCCAGATGTCGGCCGACGCCGGCGCGATCATCGGCCCGATCCTCGCTGGGGCCCTGGTGGACTCGGGCAGCTTCGCCCTGGCCTTCGCGGCGACCGGGGTGCTCAGCCTGCTCGCGACGATCCCGTGGGCGCGCGCCCGCGAGACGCTGCCCCGCACGGACGCCGAGGCCCGGTCCGGCACCGAGGCCGTCGAGAAGGCCGCAGGCTGACGGTGGACCGACGGCCGGTGCCGGTCATGGGTGACGGGCGGCATACGGTTCTCGCGTGGAGCACGTGACCGATCTCGACCTGCCGGGCGGCGGGCACACGACCGTCGTCGGTGTGGACGCGGGTGGCCCCGACGACCCGGTCGTCGTGCTGCTGCCGGCGCTCGGCGTGGCCGCGGGCTACTACGGACCGTTCGTGAAAGCCCTTGCCGCAGAGGGGATCGCGACCCTCGTCGCCGACTTCCCGGGGCAGGGCGTGAGCCGCCCGCGTGCGAGCCGTCGTCACGACTTCGGGTATGCCGCGGTCGCCGATTTGGTGTCCGCGACGGTCGCCGTCGCGCAGGAGCGGTATGCCGGCCGGCAGCTGGCGCTGCTCGGCCACTCCTTCGGTGGACAGGTGGCGATCGTGCACCTCGCGACGCACGAGACGCCGGTGGGCGCCCTCGTCCTCGTCGGCTCGGGCTCGCCCTACTGGCGCAGCTACCCGCGCCGGCTCAGGCTGCTCGCGCAGACCCAGGCCCTCGGCGCGGTGGCGGCGGTGCGCGGCCACTGGCCGGGTCACCGGCTCGGCTTCGGTGGGCGCCAGCCTCGCCGGCTCATGCGCGAGTGGGCCCGCTATGCCCGTGGTGGAGCGCTGCTTCTCGAGGACAGCGGAGGTGTGCCAGCGCGCGAACCCGACTTCGCCGACATCGAGCTCCCGGTCCTCGCGGTCGCCCTCGACAACGACCATCTCGCACCGCAGGGCTCGGTCGACCACCTCGTCGGCAAGCTCGCCGGGGCGACGGTCGAGCACCGCTTCGTCACTCGTCCCGAGGGTGAGGACGGGCCGCCGATCGACCACTTCGCCTGGGTGCGCCACCCCGGCTCGTTCGCGGCCGAGGTCGCGATGTGGTTGCGCGCTGCGCTCAGCCGGGCCTGACTGTGCGGGTCACCTGACCGGGCGTTCCGGGTCGCTCGGTCATCCCAAGGTGAGGGCGAGCAGCCCCGCACCCACGGCGGCGAGGGCGCACACGAGGCTGCGGGCGGCATACGGGACGAGGGGCACGGCGACCCCGGCGCGGCGGCACCGCGCCCGCCACAACACGGTCGCGAGCGAGCCCCACACGGTGACGATCGAACCGGCGTTGACGCCGATGAGGAGGGCCATGAGACGGGCCGGGGTGTCGGCCGCGACGGGTTCGAGCGCGAGGTAGGCGGGGAGGTTGTTGACGAGGTTCGCGGTGAGTGCCCCGGTCGCGCCGACCCGCCACAGGTCGGCCGACGACGACCCGGTGCCGGCGAGTGAGGAGAGGACGGGTTCGAGACCGTGTCGGAGCGCGACGTCGATCGCGACGAAGAGGACGCAGACGAGCAGCACCATGACCCACGGCACCTGAACCTCGGACAGCTGGTCGCGGCGCCGGACGGCGAGGGCCACGACGAGGACGACGGCGGCCACGGTGGCCGGGATTGCGGGCGTCACGCCGCTGACGAACGCCGGCCCGAGCGCGACGCACACGATCGCGGCGATGACGAGCAGGGTGCGGTCGTGCGGGTCGTCCGGCGCCTCGGGTGCATAGCGCGTCAGCAGCTCGCGTCGGTGCATGACGAACAGCACCGCGACCGTCGCGACGATGGCGGCAAGGGCCGGACGCCAGGCGAGGGCGACGTACTCGTGGGTGCCGAGCCCGAGTCGCGAGAAGTGGTGCAGCGCAATGAGGTTCGTGAGGTTCGAGACGGGCAGGAGGAGTGACGCGGTGTTCGCGAGCCACACGGTGGTCAGGGCGAACGGCATGGCCGGCAGGCGCAGCTGGCGTGCCACGGCGATGACGACCGGCGTGAGCAGGACGGCGGTCGTGTCGATGCTGAGGACGATGGTGCAGACGACGGCGAGGGCGACGACGAGAAGCCACAGCAGCCAGGTCCGGTGCCGCCCGGCGCGAGCCGTCCAGTGCGCGGCGACGTCGAAGACCCCGGCGATCTGGGCGACTTCGGCGACGACGGTCATCGTGACGAGGAAGAGCATGACCGGCCCGATGCGGGTCGCGAGGTCGGCGAGCTCCGCCCCGGTCACGGGAGCGCGGGTGCGGTGGCAGAGGTCGTCATGGCGTCCTGAAGGTACTCCTGTCCGTGGGCGCGATCTGTGCGCGTCTCATCGCCCCTCCGGTGCTCTGCAGTGCTGCACCCCAGCGCAGCTGTGCAGACGTTTGCCGACGTGGGTGGGCTGGTGACGCTGCGCCTTGGGCGCCTCGCGGCAGACTGGGGGCATGGCCCGCTGGGTGCTGCACGTCGACCTCGACCAGTTCATCGCGGCCGTCGAGGTCCTCCGCCGGCCCGAGCTCGCGGGCCGGCCGGTGATCGTCGGCGGCCGCGGCGACCCGAGCGAGCGAGCGGTCGTCTCGACCGCGTCCTACGAGGCACGCGCCTTCGGCGTGCATTCCGGTATGCCGTTGCGCCTTGCCGCGCGGAAGGCGCCGGAGGCGACGTTCCTGCCTGTCGACGCACCGGCATACGAGACCGCCTCGGCGGAGGTCATGGCGACGGTGCGGGCGCAGCCGGCGGCCGTGGTCCAGGTGCTCGGCTGGGACGAGGCGTTCGTCGGGATCGAGCTCGACGGGGACGACGTCGCGGACGCGGTCGCCTATGCCGACCGGTTGCGCGAGGCGGTGCTCGCCGCGACCCGGCTGCACTGCTCGGTCGGTGTCGGCGACACGACGGTGCGGGCGAAGATCGCCACCGACTTCGGCAAGCCGCGCGGGACGTTCGTCCTCACGGCGGACAACTGGTTCGAGGTGATGGGGGAGCGGCCGACGACGGCGCTGTGGGGTGTCGGCAAGCGGATCGCAGCGCGGCTGGCGGGACGGGGCTACGAGACGGTCGCGCAGCTGGCGGAGGCGGACGAGGCGGCCCTCGTCGAGGAGTTCGGGCCGCGGATGGGGCCGCACTACCGGCGCCTCGGGCAGGGACTGGGCGCGACCGTCATCGACGACACCCCGTGGGTGGCGCGGGCGCACGGGCGGGAGACGACCTACCAGCGCGACCTCACCGAGGCGGTCGAGGTCGAGGCGGCTGTGGCCGCGCTGGCCGATCAAGTGGTCGAGGACATCCGGGCCGAGGGGCGCGCCTGCGCGCGGGTGCACCTCAAGGTGCGGTTCGCGCCGTTCTTCACGACGACGCGGATCCGGAAGCTGGCCGAGCCGACGTTCGACGCCGCCGTCATCGCGCAGACGGCGCTCGACCTGCTGCGCGGGCTCGGTGACGATCGGCCGATCCGGCTGCTCGGGGTGCGCGCCGAGATGGTGCCCCCGGAAGGTGGCTACGAGCCGCCGCGCACGACGGGGCGTGGCGGCCCGGCCGCCACGCCCCCGTCGGACTAGCTCAGCTCGTCACCAGCTGCCGGCCCGCGGGGCGCCACCGGGCGCCTGCGGGTCGTTCGGGTTCGTGCCGGGCTGACCGGGCTGGGGGGCCGCCCCGCCGACACCGCGGTTCTTGCCGATGACGGCGTCGCGGGCCTTGCCCGAGGCGCTGTCGATCTGGCGCGAGTACTTGCCCTTGGTGCGCTTGTTCGCGAAGTCCGCGGCCTTGCCGAGGTACTGGTCGGCCTTCTCCGGGTTCTCCTGGATGTATTTCTTCGCTGCCGCGGCGGCACCTGCGAGGGCGCCGAGCTTTCCGAGACGTGCCATGACCTGCTCCTTGTCGAATCTGGGGTCGGTCCGGTCCAACGCTCTCAGCCTGCCCCACGTTCCCGAGGATTGGATGTGAGTCGCCCGACGACGTGGGTGCGGCGCGCGGCTGGTCGACGACCGACCTCCGCCGTCGCCCACCCGCTTCGCGCGGACGGGCGACGGCGGAGCCGTCACGCGAAGAAGCGACGCGTGGCCGGCAACCGCGACAGCACCAGCCGGTCGAGCAGGAGCACGAGCGCCAACGACACCCCGAGCACCGGCAGGAACACCCCCAGCGCCACGACACCGACGGCGAGCCACGGGCTGCTCGCCAACGGCATACGGCCACGTGGAGCGCCGAGGGACCCGGTGCCGCGCGGCCGGCGCCGCCACCACATGACCGGGCCGGTGATGCACGCGGCGATCACGGCGAGGCAGAACACGGTCGTGAGGATCATGTTGACGGTGCCGAAGCGGCGCCCCTCATGCAGCGCGATCCCCTGCGAGACCACCTTCGCCAGCGCGGGGTAGTCGTCGTAGCCATACGTGCTGGCCACGTTCGCGCCGTACTGGTCGATGTGCACGGTGCGCTCCTTGGCCGGGTCGTTGAAGGCGTAGCCGATGACCGAGAACACCCCGGACTCGTCGCGCGGGAAGGCGACCGTCAGCGGCCGCTCCAACCCGGTGCGCGCGGCGACCGTGACCGCGGTGTCGACGTTGGCCACGGACACCTCGCCGCCCTCGGCCCCTTCGGAGCCAGCAGTGCCCGCGGCGCCGGGGTCGGAGTCGGGCACCGGCGACTTCTCCTGCGCCCAGGGCACGACGTGATGGCTGTGCGGCAGGGACTCGTCGAGCGTCGACGTCGGGTTCGACAACGCGCCCTCGTCCTGGGACCAGAACGACTGACCCGTCTTCGTGAGCAGCCCCTGCACCTGGGCTCCCCAGACGCCCGTCCAGGGCAGGCCCGAGACGATGAGCAGGAGCAGGCCAACCCCGACGAAGGAGCCGATGCCGGCGTGGGTCCAGCGCAGCCGCGCACCGCGAGCACCCTTGTCCCGCTGGCGTTTTCGCGCCCGGCGCCCCTTGAAGAAGAGGTAGTAGCCGGTGATCGCCATGATGAGCGCCCAGCAGGCGCCGAGCTCCATGATGAGCTCGCCGGTGCGTCCGGCCATGAGGTCGGCATGGATGCGGATCGCCGTCCCGCTCAGGGTGGTGTCGGGGTTGAGGCCGCCGAGAACCTTGGCCGTGTAGGGGTCGACGAAGACGTCACGCGTCTCCTCGTCCGCCGTCGTGAGCGTGAAGCGGGTGCTCTCGTCGGCGGCGGAGGGCTCGGTCATCGAGACGATCTGGTCGTCGGGGTAGGCCTGCGAGACGGAGTAGCGCTGCATCTCGTAGGGCAGCACCGTCTCGCCCGCCGGGGCCTGGACGCGCATGAGCTCGCTGTTGAGTGCCGGCTCGATCTGGAACCGGAAGAGGTAGATCAGCCCGGTGATCGCCAGGGTGAGCAGGACGGGGATGACGATGACCGAGGCATAGAAGTGCCATCGCCAGAAGGCCCGGAACAGGCCGGTATGCCGTCCGCGCGCCACGGCTGGGCGCGCTGCGGTCGGCTCGGGTGTGGGTGGTTCCGGTGCGGTGGGCTCGGGTTCGGGTGGTGCCGTGGTGGGTCGGCTGGGGTCGTCGATGACGGACATGGGTGTTCCTCACGTGGACAGGACGGGGAGGCGCGCGGGAGCGCGCCGCTCGACCCGGCGACGGTCGTCGCCGGGGAGCAGGAAAGGGGGAAGGGGTTGCGCGGGCTGCGCGTGGGTCTGCGTTCAGGCAGGGAGCAGGGCGGGCGGTCCGCGGCGCCGCGGCACAGGAGCAAGCCACACGTCGGCGGCGACGGTGGGGACGCTGCGGACGGTCGCGGCGAGCCGGCGGGTACGGACCGCCTCGGCCACGCTGGTCCCGGTGAGGGACAGCGCGCGGAACGCGGCGGCATACGCGCCGAGATCGGTGAGGCAGAGCCTCAGCCAGGAGCGTCCGCGGTGCAGGAGCAGGAGCTCGGTGGAGCCCCTCTCGGCCGAGGCGAGGGCGTCCGCGATCACGACGGCGGCGACGAGGTGGGCCACGAGCATGCCGGGTGACGGCAGCAAGCCGGACATCCCGGATGATGCCGCGCCGCTCGTCGTGAGGGAGCCGGCGGACCCGGGCGTCGGTGCCCCGGCCGGGTGGGTTGCGTGCGGGTTGTCGAGGGCGGCCGCGAGCCGGGCGGTCGGCCGAACCTGTCCGTGGTGGCTCCCGGAGAGGCTGAAGACGACGTGCGCGGCAAGCTGCTGGCCGACGAGCACCGGCGCGGCCTGTGAGAGCCGGAAGGCGTTGCGCGACAACGGAGTTCCCACTGCCACGAGGGCCAGGGCGAGGAAGAGCATCGACGTTGGCGCGACACCGACGCCGCCCGAGACGAGGTGGGCGATCGCGGAGAGGGTGACGGCGAGCCAGCTCAGCACGGCAGCACGCAAGACCCCGCTGCCGGGGTCGGGGCTGGCACGTCTCACGGCGTCGAATCTTACGGAGCCGAGGCGGCGCGGCGGGAACCGTCCCGCGCTGCGACCGGCCGTGGCACCGATCGGCCCCGTCACCGACCAGCCCTACCGGTGGCCCGTCTCGTCGCGGGCGTCGATCTCGCGGGTGAGGGACTGCATACGGCGATGACGGTCGAGCACCGCGTCGGTGACGACGTTGACGACACCGCGGCCCAGCGAGACCGGGACCCAGCGACGCGGACAGATCGTGCGCGGCGCGCGGCGTTCGATGCCGTCGACGATCGCGTCCGCGAGTCGCTCCGGTGTCACGGGACGCAGCAGCGGCCCGGGGAAGGCCAGCCGCAGCTGCTGGCCCGCCGTCGGGTCGTCGAAGGAGGCGTCGATGATCGGTGTCTGCACCCACCCCGGGTAGACGACGCCGGCCGTCGCGCCCGTGCCCGCGAGCTCGGCGCGCAACGAGCGGCCGAGCGACTCGACGGCCGCCTTCGACGCGGCATACGGCGCGTTGACCATGCCGTTGACGAACGCGTAGATCGACGCGGTGATGACGACGTGCCCGCCCGCCTCGACGACCGCCGGCAGGGCGGCCCGCACCGTCCGCCACACGCCGAGCAGGTCGATCTCGACGATCCGCTCGAACTCCTCGATGGACGTGCCCGCGACGGTCGCGGGTCGGCGGGCGGCGATCCCGGCGTTGGCGTGGACGACGTCGAGGCTGCCGAAGCGCTCGCGCGTCGCCGCGACGGCGGCCTCGAGCGCAGCAAGGTCGGTGACGTCGGCGTCGAGCGCGATGGCCCGGTCGCCGAGCGCGGCCGCGAGGGTGTGGTGGTCGCCGCCGGGCAGGTCGACCAGGGCCACCTGCGCGCCGCGGGACACGAGGGCGCTGGCGGTCGCTGCTCCGATCCCGCTCCCGGCGCCGGTGATGAGGGCCGTGCGACCGGGCAGGTCGAGACGGGTGCGACGGAGCATCGGTGGGCCTGCTTTCGACGGGTGCGTGCGCGGTGAGGGACCGCTCACCGCAGGCTACGAGCGTTCGGTATGCCGCGTGAAGGCTTCGCCGGTGCGGCTTCGCTCACGGTGGGGCACCTCGCGTCGCCGGGCGCGCAGCGCCGTGACGGTGCTGTGGCCGGCCGTCGACAGCAGGGCAGCGACCTCGTACGGCTGAGAAGGTGGTGTTGACTGACAGCATGGTGCAGCGCATCGAGGTCCTTCTCTCCGACGCGGAGCGGTTGCTTCTCGATACGGAGGCGGCCCGCACGGGTCGGTCCATGTCCGCCCTCGTGGGCGATGCGATCACGAGAACCTACGCCACGGATCGGGGCATGGACGCCGACCTCGCTGCGATCGACGTGGCTTTCGGCGCTTGGGGTGATGTGGACATCGAGGGGCGCGAATGGGTCGAGCGACTGCGGTCGGGTTCGCGACTGGGCCACAGCACGTGACGGTCCTCGGGGCGAGGCTGCTGACGAAGAACGTGCGCCACTTCCCGATGTTCCCAGGTCTGCGCGCGCCCTACTGAACTCCCGCGCCAGCGCGCCAACCCCACGACCGTGAGCCCCACCCGTGACGGCGACATCGCTGGGACGCGAGGTTTGCCGAAGACGCGAGCGGACGGCATACGGATCGGTATGCTCGGCCGGGACGCCTGCTGGAGGTCGGGCGACGAGCGCGAGGGGGTGCGATGGCAGGGGCGAGCAACCCGACCAACCCGATGAGCCAGCCGATGCGGGTGCGGGACATCCCGGCGGTGCTCGTGTCGGCCGCGCGCATCCTCGGCCGCTACTGGGCGCCGTTCGTCGTCATCGCGTGCCTCGGGCTGACCGTGCGCAACGGGGCGCTCTGGCTCGCCGTCATCGTCAGCGACCACAACGCGTTCGTCGCCCAGCTGATCCTCGTCCTCGCGCCGCTCGGCTTCCTCGGCGCGATGATCGCGATGCTCTACCTCACGCGCGGCTCGCTGCCCAACGTGCGCGCGCTCGCCCGCGAGCCGGGTCGCGAGGCCGTGACCGAGGGGCGCGAGCTGCGGCTCGTCGACGTCGCGGTCAGCGTGCTCGTGCCGTTCCTCGCCGTGTACGTCTCCTACGGCCTGCTCAAGGAGGACCTCTATCGGTTCACCAATGAGGCGGCCTTCGACGAGTTCAACCAGTTCGACCTCGCGAACCCGCCGGACGTCGACTTCGGCAGTCGGCTCGCGATCTGGGACGCGCAGACAATCCTCGTCATCGTCGCCATCGCCTGGGTCCTGCGGTTCGCCCTCGGCAAGCTCGAGTCGACGACGAAGTTCCTCGCGCTCGCGTTCGTCGGTGCCCTCGTCGAGGTCTACTACACCTCGCAGGTCGCGCAGAAGGTCACCGAGATCCAGGGCGCCGCCGTGAGCTGGGTGCAGAGCCGCCGCGCGTCCGAGACCGTCGTCGAGACGTATGACCGCGTGGTCACCTCGCTTGGTCCGTTCGCCAACCCGGTCGACACCGTGACGACGTGGCTCTTCGGGCTGCTCGGCGCGATCGACGCCGTCGTCATCGTGCCGTTGGCGTGGCTCACCGTCGGGGCCGTCGTCCTTGGGCACAAGCTCGCGCCACCGGAGCCGGAGGAGCGTGAGGACGGCGCCGGGGGCCTGGCGGGCGACGTGGCACGGCGCGTGAACCGCATTCCCGAGCCGGTGCGCCGCATCGGTGGCGGCCTCGTCGCCGACATCCGTGAGCGCTGGTCGGCGTTCTGGAACGGCTTGCGCCTCATGGCGACCGCAGGGCTGGTCCCGATGCCGACCTTCTCGCTGGCGTTCCTCATCGTGCTGCGCCTGCCGTGGCTGTTCGGTCAGCTTGTCCGGTGGGTCGTCGGGCCGGTCCCGACGAACACGTGGCTCGCGTTCTCCCCGATGGAGAATGCGGTCGGGCTGGCGTTGACGATGATCCTCGCGGCCGCCCTGCTCGCGGCTGCGATCGACTGGCTGCTCGGCCCGCAGCTGCGTCCCGGCGACGAGCCGGCGCCGGGACCGGCGTCGCAGTCTGCCGCGGCCCACGGTGCGGTCAGTCCGGCGTCCTGAGCGCGAGGTAGTCGGGGCTGCCGTAGCTCACCCTGACCTCGACGATCCGGGCGTCCTCGGGCGTCGCCACCCAGGGCGTCGCCGTCCAGATCTCGGGGCGAGGTGACGTGTCGGGCGGAAGCACGCCGCGACGCTCTCCCTCGAGGAGAGGAGCCGACGGTCCCGGCGACTCCTCGGGCACGCACGGGTTGCGCGACCCGACATAGGTGCCCGGTGTGCCCGTCTCGAACCGTCGCCCGGTGGCGTCGACGAGCTCGACGACGCAGCCGCTCATGACCTGGTCGGGCGCGGCGCGGAACTCGAGCCTCACCTGTCGGGCGGTGGTCCCGTCGGGGAGGACGACGTCGTCGATGCTGCGGCCCGTGATGTCGCGTGCGGTGTCACCCCAGCCGGCGAACCGCACCGCGAACGTGCGCTGCGTCGCCCCTACCGCGTCCTCGTACTCCCAGGTCACCTCGGCCCAGTCGCCCGGCTCCGCGACAGCGGTCTGGCGGTGCAGGTCGTTCTGGAACCAGAAGGTGTCGACGCGGTAGGCCGAGGCGCCGAGCATGAGCGCGACGGCGACGGGCACGCCCGCGATCCACCACCGGCTCGGCCGGCGTGCGGGCTCGCCGCCGGGTGCCGCTGTGGTCGGCGACGGCGGGACGACCTCGTCGCTCATCGCGCGTCCTCCTGCTCGGTGCCGACAATCGCGGGGGCGACGTTGACCGCCTCGGTCTGCTCCCACAGGGCGTCGGGGTCCTCGAGGCCGAGGTGGATGTCTGCGACGGAGTCACGCCGATACCCGTCGCCGTTGTCCCCGAAAGCACCGCGGGAGAACAGGATTCGCGCCCCATCGAGCGCCGACCGCTCGATGTCGAAGCAGAACGACCCGGTCCACGGTATGCCGGTGGGCAGCCTGGGGTTCTCGGTGCAGTCCGCGCCCCGCACCGACGCGAGGTGGTGGGTGCCGGACGCGTCGACGAGCGTGGCCCCGTAGAGCACGGTCGGCTGGCGCAGGGCCGTGATGCGCGTGTCGACGACCACCCAGCGCCCTCCGGCCTTCGTGGCCGGGTTGCCCATGATCGTCGGCGTCACCGCGACCTTCGTCACCTCGACCTCGGCGAACGACGCGTCGACCGGTTCGCCCACGCGACCCTCGACGGTGAAGGGGGTGTCGACCGCCGCCCCCGTCGGGACGAGGTCGGTGATGGCCCGGCCGAGCGCCATGGCGGCGATGACGAAGGCCGCCAGCGCGGCTGCCCGCCTCACGATCGCCTCTTCAGGGCGAGGGCGCCCTCGTAGGGCGTGCCGCCGCGGTCGCGCCACGTGTCGTTGTCGAGGGTGAGCGGGTCCTCCGCGACGAACTCGAGCCGGTTCGCCCGCACCGTGACGGTGTCGCCGTCCCACGGTCCCTCGGTGACGAAGGTGAGGGCGAGGCGGTACTCGACGCCGGGGTTGACCACGCTGACCCGCGTGGCGTCCGCGACCACGACGGCGGTCGGGTCGTCCGATGCGCCGTCCTTGTTGTCGTCGGTGACGGTACCGCCGCCGCTGATGCTGAGCTGGTCGAGGAGCAGGACGGCGTAGTCGGGCCGGTCACTCGTGTTCTTCACCGTGGCGTCGAGGACGATGACCCGCTGGTCGGGGCCGGGACGCACGGCCGGTTCGAGGTCGGGCAGCTCGACGACCTGGTCGATGGTGACGCGGTAGGGGCCGATCTCGATCGGCTCGCCGAGGCGGATGGGGTCGGGCGCCGGCTCCGGCACGCGGGACAGGCCGCCGAACGGCGCGGTCGCGAGCAAAGCGGCTGCCACTCCGCCGCCGACCTTCTGGCTCGTCGGGCGACCTGTGACGAAGTCGCGGGCACGCCCGATGACCCCGCGGGCCGTGGTGCTCGACTCCCCCATGGTCCGGATTCTAGGGAGTTTCGTATGCCGGGTGTGCCGGTTCGCGGCACCATGGCTCGCATGGCCTATGACGAGGTGTTGGCGCAGCGGGTCCGGGAGATCGTCGGTGGCGACCCGGACGTCACGGAACGGAAGATGTTCGGCGGGCTCGGGTTCATGTTCGGCGGCAGCATGGGCGTGGCCGCCGCGAGCCGGGGCGCGCTCATGGTGCGCGTCGATCCCGAGGAGTCCGAGGCGCTCACCGCTCGCGCCGGAGTCGAGCGCATGGAGATGAAGGGCCGGAGCATGGCGGGCTGGCTGCTCGTGGACCAGTCGGTTCTCGAGGGCGACGCGGCTCTGGAGGAGTGGGTCGAGCGCGGCGCCGACTTCGCCCGCTCCCTCCCGCCGAAGGAGTAGCGCGCCCGCCCGGACGACCCGGTGGAGCCTCCTGCGCGATCTTTCGGCCGATGAGCCGGCCGTCACAGACTGGGCTGCATGTTGTGGGCCCAATTGGTGCGTGCGAGTTTGGGCAGCAGGTTTCTGCCCAATTTTGCGCGAGTTGTGGGGCAGCATTGCTGCCCAACTGGCCGCGGGTCAGCGGCGTGCCAGGAGGAGTCATAAGTTTGCCAATGCACCTGAGCCCGGTTCTCATGATGGGGTGTGAGACGGAGGGCCTCGGTCATCCCAGCCGAGTCGGTGCACTCTCGAGCGCACGCTCGACGTCTGCGCTCCCCTCGGCCAGCGTTACGGTGTGCTCAAGGAATCGGGGAAGGTTTGCCCTCGCGTTCGGGCCGACATCGACGAAGTAGATGTAGATCGGGGCTCCGAAGCCACGTACTTGGTGAGGTGCCGGGAGAGTCTCCCCAGCGTGGAGGCTAATGGGGTAGACGAGCGCGCCGACCGGTTTGGCCCACCGGTCATGCTGTCGGTAGGCGGCCATCTGGTAGATGTCGCTGCGGGGGACGCGGATGAGCCGTGCCCCAGGGAGCTCCAGCAGATCGTTCGATGAGCTGATCGTGGCGGCGTTCTTGTACTTCGCATCCAGGAGCAGTGTCGAGCCTTTGGCTGTGACAACCACGTAATCAGGGTCGACCTTGGAGGAGGAGCGCTGGGTGCCCTGCGCGTCGTGGATCGTGGCAACCGGGACGTCTTCGAGCAGTCGCAGTGAGGTGCTTTCGGAGATGACGCCGCGCAGGGCCTCCTGGAACAGGGTGGGCATGCTCCACAGAAAGGCCGTCGTGCCGGTTGAGCCGAGCTCGCCGCTGAGGAAGTTTCCGTGCAGGAATCCGATAGTGGCATGGAGGACCTCGGCGTAGTGCCGCTGCGGGCCTGTGGTGGAGGTGCCTCGGAGGTCGCGCGGGCTGCCGGAAACGTCAGCGACCTGGGCAAAGCGGGGGAGGGCAGCGTTCACGGCCGTCCGAACAGCACGGCGGGCACCGGGCACCGGCAAGTTCAAGGCGAGCAGCGCCGCCCGGCGCAGCCCTGCTTTGAGGATGCGGTTGTTGGGAGTGTCTTGGGTGCGTTCGCGTAGTCGGCAAGGAATGGTTGCGGCATCGGCAAGGGCGACATGTTTGGTGATGTAGCGACCCAACTGGATGGAGCCCTTGATTTTGCCGTGCAGATCTCTGGTGACCGTGACTTGGTCCCGTTGCAGCCAGCGGGCGCTGAAACGGTGGATCGCCAGCACGTGCCACAGAAGGAGGCAAGCTGCCGGGTCGTTGCGGACCTGGTCGACCAGGGCCTGCTCGCCGGGCAGCCGATGCAGTGGCTGGTGGTGTTGTCCGTAGGCATAATCGGCCAAGAAGAAGGTGTCGCACCGGTCGAGTTTTGGGCTGATGTGCACCGCGAGGTGCCCGAGATCGGTCTTCACGCGCGCGACGCCGACGTACGCGTCGGCGAGAACCCTCCACTCGGCTTGGCCGGGGACGCGTGTCACGTTGGCTTTGGTCTGCTCCCAGAACGACGCCGGAACGGCCTGCACCCACTCATCCTCCAAGTCGGCGGATCGGTGCTCGGTGAGTGTCAGAATGCGGTCGGTCTCGTTCAATGCGCCTCGCTCGCGCCGGTCTCAGCCAAGTCGCCGTTCTCAGTGGCGCTGTCGCTCTCGGACTCTTGGGTTTTCTCTCCAAGGCCCCCGGTGTCGCTCATGTCGTCTTCGCTGGCTGCGGTAGGTGAGGCGGGCGGGAGCGTCGCCAGAGCCTTCAGGATCGTGGCAAGGGAGGCGACAGCCTCCCGTTGGGTGAGGTTCCGGTCGAGGCCAAGGGGCGAGGTCAGGGCCGACAGGTTAGCCTCGTCGAGCTCGCCCTCGAGGGCGTACTCCCGGAGCAATGGCAATACTTCGTAGACGTAGCGGGCGGCCAGTTTCTCCAGTCCGTCAGCCTCGTCGTCGGCGTCAACGAGGTAGTAGGACGGGCCGACTCGCAGCCCCGGCGAGGTGGCGGCCAGCGCGTATTCCGTTACCTTGAATAGGTGCATGGCGGCCTGTTTCACGCTATCCGTCGAATACGATGCGTGCGCTGAGATCGGTCCGGGCGTAGCCGGTAGATCGAGGAAAACGAACCTGCGACGCAAGGCGTAGTCGATGACGGCGATAGATCGGTCTGCGGTGTTCATGGTGCCGATCAGGGCGAGGCTGGCGGGCACTGTGATTGAGGCGTGCCCATCCACGGTGTACGGGGTGGCCACGGGCTCGTCGCGGTACTCGAGGGCGTAGAGGAGTTCGCCGAAGATGTTGGCGATGTCGCCTCGATTGATCTCATCGAGGATGAGGACCGGCTCGATGTTCGAGTCAAGTGCGTCGAGTTCTTGGCCTACTGCGGCCATCAGACTGAAGATCTTGTGTCGGGGAGTGAAGGCGACACCGCCGTCGACGGGCTCGGCGACCAGGGCCCGCACGAAGTCGGTGTAGTCGTAGCCGGGGTGGAACTGGACGATGTCCCACACGGTGGTCAGTCCGCGGCGAAGGATCTCGGCGGCGATGTCTTCGGGGCGTCGCTCATTCGCAGGCAGGTCCGAGAGGATGCCTTGCAGTCGGCTCTCCTCGGCACGGTCGGCTGTCGCCCAGTCGATGTAGCGTCTCGCCAGGTAGGTCTTGCCGACACCGGGGGGGCCCTGGAGAACTACCTGTCGTCGCCGGTGCAACAGGTCGGCCAGTTCGGTGAGGTCATCCGGCAGGGGCCCACGCTGAGAGGTTGGCCTCACCTCGCCGGCGTCCCCGGCCGCGGCGACCCGGAACTCGTTGGCAGTGAGGTTGAGCCAGTGGTTGGCGCCGATTCCGAGAGCGAAGTCCACGCCTGCGCCGTCGGTCGGGGTGAGCTGGTACTGGGCCAGTTTCTCCCCCAGCATGGTGATCAGAGGCGGCACCGCCTGGCGGGTGGGTAGGGTGCGTTCCAAGCCGATGATTGAGGCGCCGCGCTGCCGGGGAACCAGCAGGCCGCACTTGTCGGTCAGCCGAAGAATGTTCGTGGTGCTCTTGTCGTCGTGGGGGAAATCGGTCTGGCCGGTGCTGGTCGCCTCGGTCGAGAGCGCCTCTTGAAGCTTGACGCGGTTGATCATCTCCGGACGAAGCCTGCCGGTCGGGTCGGTCAGGATGGTGCGGGTGATCCGGTCCAGGCGGCGGTCGGCGATGTTCAGCGCACACCACAGCAACAAGCCTGCCTCGGGGCGTCCCTCGCGGCAGGCGCGCAGCAGCTCGTCGTCGAGCACCACGCCGGAGCGCGAGGAATCACTGTCGCTGACGACCGGCGGCTCGTACCTGATGATGTCGTTGTACAACTCCTTCGGCGTGCTGCCCCCGTTATCCAGCAGGGCCTCGACCTCGCCAGCTGTTGTCACCCCCGGCTCGAGAGTGGCTAGCTTGGCGATCGCCTCGTCGGGCTGGGTGTACTTGGTGAAGGAAATCTTGCCGACCGTGGGGAATGGGCTCACGGGCTCACTATGCCCGACCGGGTCCCCGAACAGCTGTCGATCTTCGTCCGGGGCCTCTTGGAAACGCAATGCCGGCCCGGGTTCTTCACGACCCGGGCCAGCATTAGCGGTCGTGCCTCACACGGCAGCCGGCTTGGCGTCCTTCATGTCGTTGACGTCTCTCATGACCTCGACGAGCGTGGCGGGGTAGATCCGCAGGGCGTCGTACACACCAGGGCTTCGTCCCATGAGGATGGGGTCACTGTCGACCCCGCGGAACTGCTGCACGGTTCTGGCGATCATCTCTTCGGGCTTGAAGATCGCAGGCTTTTCGATCGACCAGACCCCGGGCGTCTTTTCGACGACGAACTCGCTCATCGCACCGAGGATGGGGAAGACCAGGGCCGGTGTGACCCAGACGATCTTTCCGGTGGTGTCGCGCCGGCAGGCACGGCCCTTCCGGGTCTCCTCCCACACCCGCTGCCCGTTCCATGCCGGGTGGGTCTCCCAGAAGCGGTACTCCTCAAGGGCGACCGGGGCCATCTGGACGGCGAAGTCGAACTTCCTCTTGGCTGCGGCGTCCGAGTCCTTCGCGTCGTGCCAGCGGGAGAAGTCCGTGAGGCACTGCTCAGCCATCTTGTAGGCCCGGACCTTCTCGGAGTCAGACGCGTTCTGGGACACCGAGCTGGGCATCAGCAGCCTTGTGTACTGGAGCAGCTTCCTAGTGTCGAACGCCTGCGCCGGGTCGTCGGTCTCGCTCATCTGGATGCGGAAGCCGGGCTTGTGCCGCTGCATGCTGGACTGCAGCTCGTTGAGGTGCCCACGGGCGCCGGCTTGAGAGATGGACTTGACCGGGGTGGCCGTGTTGCGAGCGATCGCCGTCTCAACGACCTCCTGATCGTCGGGGTCGACGATGATCTCCGCCCGCACGTAGAAGGGCGCTTGGGAGGCGAGTTCCTCGATCCCGTCGGGGTACAGCTCGCGGATCCAGCGCTTGATCTCACCCTGGGTTTGTGCTCCGTTCAGGATCGACCCGTTCGTCAGCGTGACGATCTTCGCTTCGTCGTCAACCTTGATGTCCGATGCCGAGATCGCGAAGCCCGAGTTCCTCGTGATGAAGCGCTGGGGCTCCGTGAGGATCGTGTTTCGGATCGACTCATGAACGCGGTTGCGCTTGTTGGCGCTGTACTCCGCGATGTAGTTCCTGAGGTTGTCCCTGGTGTCGAGGTCGACGATCTCGAGGGCCGAGAGGTTCGCCACGTACGACCGAACCCCAGTCGCCTGCTCGTCGGGACTCGTGGTGTTGCGAATGAGCTGGTATCGCAGCTGGATGGTGCGGGGGCGCTAGCTGCGCTTGCTGGTGTGCTGACCCATGGGGGCCTCCAATTCTGTTGTCGTGTTCGCTGCCATCCGGTGGGTCGCCGCAGCTGCGGCGCCCAAGGCAGTCGAGCAAGAGGAACAGTAGCGGACCGCATCGACAGCAGGTGGGACGTCACGCGTGGCGGGACTGACCTATCCCGCTGCTTCTTCCCGCGGCCCCCCGAGGTCGAATCTCCGCCTCGGCCGCGTCGAGCAGAGCCCGAACCCGCTGGATGCTGTAGCCGGTCTCAGCGGCCAGGTCGCGAATGCTCTTCTTCCGGTCCTCGTACCCTTCTCGCAGGACAGCGGCAACCGCGGCCCGGGTATCAGGCTGGAGACGCTCGTAGGGGACGAGATCCGGGGTGACGATCGGTCCGCCGGCGTAGCCGCGGTGGACCTTGCCACGAGGCGCTACCTCATCGAGAGCCTCATCCCCCCACACGCTCCAGCCCTTGCGGGGGTACCGGGCGAACAGTTCAAGGTGCGGGCCCGGCGAGCAGGCCTCGATTAGCTCGTACTGCTCGTCTGGTTTGCGGCTGTGCTCGCGCTTGCGGGTCTCGATCATGTTGACCTGCCGTCGTGCTGGCGGCAACGTGCGCATGGAGCCGCGGACTCCAAAGAGCAGGAGCTCGGTGACGTTGCGGAAGTAGAAGCCCACCCCTCGGCCGTCAGGTCCACCGTCCTTGCGGCGCTTGGCCCACACGACATTGCTCACGTATCGGAAACCCCAGGCCTCCATCACCGCCAGACCGTCGGGCAGCAGTGCGTTGGGCACCCACAGGTACAGGTGGGCGTCCTTGGCTGCCACGCCGGCGACATCTATGTCCTTGATCGCGGCTAGCGTCATCGTCGAGTACCTGTCCAGCCGGCGATGCTCCGGGGCCACCTTCCCGGTGCGATTGGTGAAGCGCCACGGCGGGTCCGCCAGAATGGTTTTGAAGCCGCCCACCACCTCTGGCAGAGGGGCTGGATCGGAGTCGGGACGGAGGGGCTGGATGGTTTCGACGGTCACGAGACCGACCGTATCAAAAACGGATCTATATTTAGATCTTTCGCCGAGGCGCGTCGTCGTCCGTGTACACAATCAGGCATGGCCCTGAACACACGTCATGGACGCCATCTGTGCGATCTGACGGCAGCTCGTGGCTCGCTGACTAGGTGCGGTAGCCCGAGTTATGCAACAAGCTGCTGCACACTTGCGCGTCGTCATCCGGACCTCGTCGGACCATCGCTGCGATCAGCCGTCGGCAAGTCGTGAACGGCGACTGATGAGCAGTCGAGGTTCCAGGCCACCCTCCGAGCGGACCGTCGTCGGCTCTCATGACCCTGCATAGGGAGCCCGGGAACCCACGATGTTCCTGGCGCTATCGGTTGAGGCATCAGGATTCTCAAGGCCCGCGTGGTCGCGCGGCCCATCGCTGTGCGGGAACCGGCACCCGTGTAGGTTCCGGCCCTTCTCGTCCGCGGGTCATGCCTCTGACCTGCAGCGGGACAAGAAGCAGAGACGGCGTTCGTCTCACTATCTTGTCCCCTTCTTCGGGATTCCGGCTGGAGGCATGGGCCCCGAGTTCACCATGACGCATCTGAAGTCAGGACGCGAAGCTGACGCTGTCCGTGGCCTTCCGACTCTGCCGAGGAGCGGACGCTACTCGGGGCGCGCTAGTCGACCCCTCGCCGCCGCACCGAGTCGCCCCGGGTCAGTGCGGCACGCATCTTTGCCGGGCGATCAAGCGACGTTGGCAACCACCGGTTCCAGACCCCAGCCCCGAACACTCCTGCCTTCGACGAAGCGCCATTCCTCGCGGCACTTGTCGCAGTCGATCCACACGTCATGCTCGCGGAAGCCAGGGATGTTGTCGTGCTCCTCGATGATCCTTCCGTCCCCGCAGGGGCACATGAACTCGTACCGCTCCACAGTCCCCGCACCAGCGCCCCAACCCCCATGGTCGTGCGCGGCGCCGTCGATAGGCTCGGTGCGAATGGGCGCGGGCGCAGGCTCCGTCCGCATCCACTCGGCGATCGAGGTGACCACGGCCTCGTAGGCCCCCGTCGAGTGGGAGATTTCGTGGAAGATTGCTAGGAGTTCGTCGGCGGTGCGAGCGACGCGGTGGCCGCTCTCTCGGACGCCAGCCAAGTAGTCGCCGGCAAGGTCGCCCACGATGTCGTCGCGATCTATCTGTTGGATGAGCCAGTCGTGGAAAGGAGCCGGCTCGGCGACCATCTCGGGCCGGACCCAGCGCTTGGCGATGAGGTCGCCGGCGGCTGCCTGCGGGAGCGCCGTGCGCAGGTACTCGTACCCCGTGGGACGGTAGTGGTTGGCCTGCGGCCGCGTCTGGCCGGAGCCGACCATACGGCGCAGGTAATCATGCTCTCGATCCGAGACGCCGATCAGGAGGTTGGGGCCGGCCCCGTCCGGGTCCGTGATCGGGAGCCCGAGGGCTGCCGCCGCCCAGATCAGCCGACCGTTGGATACATACGAGACATGCGGGCTGAGGAACTGCTCGACGGTGTGCTTCAAGGAGTAGCTGCCGACCTCAGGGGTGTCGGAACCTGACGTGGGGGTGAACATCCGCAGCGTGTCCGTGACGAGGGCGAGCTCGATGTAATCGGTCTTGCCATTGAAGTTCCACGGCGAGTCCGAGCGGATGCCGCGCTCGCTGAGGCGAGGGGCGCCGCCGTGAGCGCCGATCAGCTCGTGATCGTTGAGTACGGATATCAGCCGCCGTGCGCTGACCCGTGGGCCTATGAGGCCTTGGGCCAGTGGGGAGCTGATCTGCCGCAGCGCCGAGGTGTAGTTCGTGTCGGTGAAGACCGACCACGCACGTGCGTCCTGCTGGAACGCACGGCGCGCCCCGTTCGTGTTGTTGGGAGCCATCTCAATCTCTTGTTCCGGGCTATGCACCCCACGCCTGCCAGCCCTGTGACAGGAGAGAGATCTCGAACCAACAGGTACTGCTTCTCTGGATTCCGCATCGGCAGTTGTCCTCGACGTCCTCGCCGCGTGGGTACTCAGACTCGGAGACCGGCAGTCCAGACTGCCGGCACCAAGTAAAGCCACAGGAGGGGCCATCTGTCCAGAGTGACGGTCGAGCTTCCCGTCGAGCAAGTCTCAGTTCAGAGGCTTTTGACCTGGCTGTAGAGATCCCGCAGTGCGACGTCGGACATGTCGATGATGGGTTCGTACATGAACGAGTTCACGTGGATGTTCTCCGGAGTCATCAGCACCACGCTGTCGAGCGTGTCAACGGCCTCGGGCGTGCCAGCGCCGCGGTTCTTGAAGGCCTGGAACAGCGCCTGCGTCTGGTTCGCCACGATCCCACCGGTGAAGTCCGGGTCCGCCAGCTCGTCGATCATGTACTTCTCGGCGAGGATTCGCGTGGCGATCGACAGCACAATCTTGTTCTCGAAATTCACGCCCTCGGGCGCTGTGAGCGCGAGGTCAGCCTGCTCGATCAGAAGGTCTACCACCGAACCGCCCGGCGAAGCCCACATCTTGCCCTGCTGCCCCGGGAAGGTGTCATTGAAGATCCGGTCGAGGTCGCCATTGGTGATGGAACTGGAGTCGTTCTTCCAGTGCAGCAGCGACGTGAGCTTGATGTACTCGGGGTCGTCCTCGCCCTTGGTGTATTCGAGGATGTTCCGTACGAACGGGATCGAGGCGACGCGCTGCATGCCGTCGGAGAAGAAGTTCATCTTGAAGCCGCGGATGAACGGGTTGTTGACGTGCTGAGCCTGGTTGAGGACAACCTTGGAGTCGCCCTTCTGAGCCATGAAGCATCGGTTGTAGCCCACGACGCCGCGGCTGAGAAGCGTTCGGAAGAAGTCGAAGTTGTGCGTGAGCAGTACGAGTTTGAAGTCGGTGTGCTCGGACATCTCCTTGAGGTACTGGATGATGGCGTACTTGTTCTTGTAGTCGAATGAGTCGGCGAGGTCGTCGATGACGAAGAGGGTTTCGCGACCCTCTGCCTTGCGCGTCTCCATCTCGAAGAGCACGTTGAGGATGTAGAGGGCCTTCTTCTCGCCGTTGCTCAGGACAGAGAGCAGGTCATCCCTCTCTACCCCTCTTGACTCGCCACCCTCCTCGAACTTGAACACCAGCTTGAGCATGGCCTCCTGGCCGAGCGCGACCTTGTGCTTGTTCTCGGCACTGAGGCGGAATGGCACGAAGAAGCGGTCGTTGAAGATCCGAATGACCTTCTCCCACCGCGTGCTCTCTTCAGCGGCTTGCTTCTCGATCTCCTTCCTGCGCTCCTCCGTGTTCTTGAAGCACGTCACGACGCGCTGATACAGATCCTCGTGAGCCTTGAGGTACGCCTTCCAGACCTTCTGCTGGAACGAGCCCACGTTCGTTAGTTCCGGTAAGAGCTCCTCACGGTTCGCGATGAAATCAAAGAAGTTGCGTGCGTCGACGTTCTTCTGCAGGGCTCTCTCGACCGCTTCGAGCTGCTTGCGGA
The DNA here is from genome assembly GCF_003002895.1 of Knoellia remsis. GTDB lineage: Bacteria > Actinomycetota > Actinomycetes > Actinomycetales > Dermatophilaceae > Knoellia > Knoellia remsis. The sequence continues at coordinate 84,813 of NZ_PVTI01000016.1, forward strand.
GGGCATCGTCGTCCGTGATCCGCTTCTTCTCCTCGGCGATCAGCGCGGTCAGGTCGGCGTCGCTGGTGACCGTCCGCTGGGTGTCGCCGTCGTGGTCGCGCAGCAGCAGTGAGTGCTTCGCGGAGAAGAAGCCATTGTCACCCAGGCTCTTCGTGACGTTTGTCGCGTTGTAGAAGGTGAACGAGCTCCGGTTGAAGAACGCGGACTCGTCCAGGAGCTCGTTGAGTCGGGTGACGTACTTGGCCAACTGTGCCTGGACCCCGGGGGTGCGCAGGGCCGCGCCGACCTTGTCGTTGAAGAGCACGTCGTACGGCAGGTCCGCGAACCTGGTGTCCTCGAGCTGGCCAACCTCGTACTCGACACGTGCCAGCGCCTCGAAGAACTTGTCGGCCTCTTGGGTAAACACCCTCGACACGGTGCCGATGACGTCCTGTTTCGTGCAGGATTGGTTGCGCAGCGCAGCCACCAACTGGTCCCGCGCCTCGACGAGATCAACCTGAAGCCCTTCGTACTCGCGGCGAAGTGCTGGGTTAACCAGCAGCGTCGAAGTGGACTCGGTGGGACCCAGTTCCTCGTCATAGGAGAGCACGACCACGACGTCGTCTGGATCCAGTTCGTTGCCGTTCTCGTCGGTGATGCGCCGCTCGGTCTCCCTCGTCGGGAACATGCGGTCGGACGACTCCTGGCCGGTCGCGAGATCCTTGAACGTCTGGGCGAACGACGTCTTCATCGTGCCGTTGGGAGCGTAGACCGCGACGGCGTTGCCGTTGGCGAAACTCAATGCCACGTCGAGTTCCCGGATGCCGTGGCAGTTCTTCAACTCAACGTTCAGCTTCTTCATGGTGACCAACCTAGAGGGCACCATCGACTCTTCTGGATCGACCGGTGTGAGTCGTCGGCAAGGGTCGCGCTCGGCCAACAAGGCAGTCACGGACGTAATTCACGTAGGGACCGGGGTCCGACCGGGCCGGGTCGAGCCCCGGTCTCACCGCGGTGTCGAACATGGCTGCTCTGGCGGGGGACGCCCCCTAGCCCTTCGTGCTCCGTGGGTCCTTTGCGGGGGCGATGGTGTTCTTGTCGCGGATATTCCCGTCGCGGCCGTGGAGCGTTACCTCTCCGCCACCTGCGTTTGAGGCAAATCTCTTGGCATCGGCGTAGGCGTCGGCTTGAGTTGGTTCTGACAGCCTGAGTTGGCCCCACCATGACGGCTTGGGGTGGCTCCACCTGGTCTGCGTGTCGGGTGGTGTGACGGTCTGATTTGGCCCCACCCCGCGCCAGCGTTGCAGCTATGGCGACGAACGCATCGGTGGTGGTGTCCGGGACGGGGTCTCGGGTGGAGTTGTTCGCGGCGATCCGTCGGGATGCCCGGGTCGAGGAGTACTCGATCCGGGAGCTCGCGCGCCGTCATGGGGTGCACCGGCGGACGGTGCGGCAGGCGTTGGCGTCGGCGGAACCGCCAGGTCGGAAGACCCCGACGCGGGTCGCGCCGAAGCTCGGCCCGT
>NZ_PVTI01000017.1 GCF_003002895.1 Knoellia remsis
GCCGGGTTGTTCTGGTTGCCGTACTCGTCGTAGCTGGCCCAGCCGGTGATGCTGGTGGCGGCCGTGTCGGCGGTTTGTGCGGCGGGCACGTCCACGGTGGTGACGATGTCGCCGTGGGGGTTGGCCAGGGAGAGGCTCAGTCCGCCGTCGTCGTTGATGGTGGCGGACAGGTCACCGCCGAGGGACTCGGTGAACCGGGTCGTCGACGTGGACCCGTCCGGGGTGGTGGTCTCAGCCCAGGCCGGGTTGTCGGAGTCGTCGGTGTACCTGCGCGTGGTCCTCGTGGTGCCGGAGGGGTCGGTCGTGGTCTGGGTGGAGCGGCGACCGTTGGCGTCCAATGTGAAGACCGTCGAGGTGTCGCCCTGAGAGACTGAGCGGGGCTGGTCGTCATCGAAGTACCCCAGCATCACATCCCCACGCGACGGGTCGGGGGCGTCCGCGGCCGGCATGGTCGTTTGCCGCCCGAACGTGTCATAGGTGTAAGCGCCGTTGTCGTCCGCGGCGGTGGTGGGCCGGTCCGCGCCGTCCCAGCCACGCGTCGTGACGGTCGCGGTCGTGCCGGCAGCAGCGCAGTCCCCACCCTCATGGGTGGTCGTGGCTTTGGCGGTGCGGCGACCATTGGCGTCGAACGTGTACGCCCGCGTCACACAAGGGGGAATCACCTCGCCAGTATCGGCGTTGGTGACCGACTCCGCAGCCTGGGCCGAGCCAGCGACAGCGAGGGCTTCGGGAACCGAGTTCGCGAGCGGCAGGCTCGCGAACTCGCTCGTCCGCGGCTGCCAGGTCTCACTCCCCAGGAGAGTAACGACGTCGTCGCTCATGCCGATACTGCAGATAGCGTGAAAATAGGGGTACTACCGGCCCCCCATCCCCTCTCCTCACGTAGGCCCCGGTTACGAATACTGAGACCATGCATAGAATGATCAGCCCAGGGATCCAAGGCTCCTCCAGTCTCAACCAAAAGGCAGAGGCGAGCACCGTCAGCGAAACACTCGGCGCAAACTGGGCCCAGCGCGGAACATCCGGATGCTCAACATACCTCAGGGCGAGGGCAAGAATCGCTACTCCAAGCAAAATGCCGCCTTCTAGGGTCACCCCGTCCACCTTCGGTACGGATGAGGAACTCCCAAGGTGTTACTGCCCGTGTAGGAGCGGATTCCATAATATGCATGCGTGGCAATACGACGAACTATGCGCCGCCGATTGGCCCTGTATGCTGCCCGGACGCTCGGATACGAGGAGTAACTTCGACGCGGGAGGAATCTTGAAAGACCTCGAATACTACCTCGGTGACGGCCAATGTACTTACCCCAACCTCTAACTGCACTGAATCGTCCGCCCAGGACATCAATGATCGAGTCACGAGCAAAGGACCCCCACCCATAGCCCCGTTCCGTGCGCTTGCGTCGATAGTTGTTCGCGATACTAAAACCAGCCGCCACTGCACCAGCCAGTGCACAAGCTCCTGCGGAAGCAATTATGCAAACGCCCATCGCCGCAACTCCAGACCACTTGGCCGCCTTTTTCAGCCACCCCCACTTGCGCCCGTCGAGGTCGAACTTGTTGATGGGGTCGTTGGGGTAGGTGTAGGCGCTGTCGTTGCCGCCGGGGACGGGGTCCAGGCTGGTGAAGAGGCCACGCACGGCGTTGTAGTACCGCACCCCCATCAGGGTGAGTCCGGCAGTGGCGGACGTGGTGGAGCGTTGTTTGGCTCCAAGCCAGCCGTACCCCAGCGGTCCGTCGACGGCGTCGGTGGCTGTCTGGTTGTTCTGGTTGCCGTACTCGTCGTAGCTGGCCCAGCCGGTGATGCTCGTCGCGGCCGCGTCCGCGGCTTGTGCGGCGGGGACCTCCACGGTAGTGACGATGTCGCCGTGGGGGTTGGCCAGGGACAGGCTCAGGCCGCCGTCGTCGTTGATGGTGGCGGACAGGTCTCCGCCGAGGGACTCGGTGAACCGGGTCGTCGACATCTGCCCGTCCGAGCTCGTGGTGTCGGCCCAGGCTGGGTTGTCGGAGTCGTCGGTGTACTTCCGCGTGGTCCTCGTGGTGCCGGAGGCGTCCGTGGTGGTCTGGGTCGAGCGGCGCCCATTGGCGTCCAACGTGAAGACCGTCGAGGTGTCGCCCTGAGAGACTGAGCGGGGCTGGTCGTCATCGAAGTACCCCAGCGTCACATTTCCACGCGACGGGTCGGGGGCGTCAGCGGCCGGCATGGTCGTTTGCCGCCCGAACGTGTCGTAGGTGTAGGTGCCGTTGTCGTTGCTGCCGGTGGTGGGCCGGTCCGCGCCGTCCCAGCCGCGCGTCGTGACCGTCGCGGTGGTGCCAGCCGCCGCGCAGTCCCCACCCTCATGGGTGGTGGTGGCTTTGGCGGTGCGGCGCCCGCTGGCGTCGAACGTGTATGCCCGCGTCACACAGGTCGCGCTCACATCACCAGTATCACTGTCGGTGACGGACTCGGCAGCCTGGGCCGAGCTCAACCGTCCGGCGAAGTCGTAGGTGTACTCGCGCCCGTACCCGGTACCTGCTCCTGCGGCCTGCGCGGTCCACGGCTGCACGTCGCCGATCTCGGTGACCCCGTCGCCATCGCTGTCGAACCCAGCCCCATCACCAGTGTTCTCGAAGCGGGTACGGCCGGCGCCGTCGGAGATGCTGGTCCAGGTCAGCCACGGCTGGTCCTGCTGAGGTGTCCCCGGCGTCCAGGTCGTCTCACCGGTGTCGGGGTCCGTGGAGGCAGTGACAGGGGTGACCTGTCCGAGGTAGGACAGCCCGGTCTGCTCCCCAGCCTCGTCATACGTCGTGACCTGCGTCAACCGCCCAGGCAGGGACTGGCGGGTCATGTTCCCATCCAAGTCATAGGCCGCGCCATAGGTCAGCGCCCCCGCAGACCCGCCACGGGTCACCGTCAGTGACGTGGCCAGGCCGCGGCGTTCACCCTCGCCGTCGTAGCCCATCGTCGTGGTGCCCTTGGCATCCGTGACGGACTTGACGCGCCCGGCAGCGTCATAGCTCGTGGTGACGGTCCCGGCATCCCCCACCTGGGAGGTGACCCGGCCCCACCGGTCATACGTGGACGTGGTCCGCCCCGCGGTGTCGGCGTCGCTGCCGGCGGCGTAGACGCTGTGTACAACACTATGACCCCCATGATCCGGTTGACGTGGCGGTGTGGCTGAGACTCACCATCTAGGGCAAGCTGCACGATGTCGGCCATCGCACGCATGCTAGCCACGCTTCGACAAGATGAATTTCTTGGAATGCACATTGATAGCCATGAATGACCGTCTTCGTCCGAAGAGCCCTTTCTTGAATTCTATTCGAAAGCTGCCCTCCACATACTGCCTGGAAATGTCAACGATCTCAGCGAGCAGTTCCTTTTGTTCCTCCGCCGACCATTCGCTGACAGAATATCCGTAACCGAGATCGACTCGCACGATGAAAACTTCATCGCCCAAGTCAACATCCACCCAACGATCAGAGCGCGTCGCAGAAATGCGCACGGCTGGATAAAGAGTCGAACTGCGAGATGGCTTGAGGGTCATGTCGAGACTGAGCTTGGAGCAAGCTGCAGCCAAGAAGTGCACCATCGCTTCAGGCTCTAATGGGCCGGGCGACTGTCTCCCGTTCGCTAGTTCCAACGTCTCCACCTCTCGCCCTTGTATCGGGAGTATGTGTAGCGCTTCGTATGGAAGTCTACGCCCCAAGTCCGGCCTGACACGTGCCCATGGAATCGAGTGAACTTACGTTCTCCCCCGGAGGACTTTAGCCACTTTCGCCTCGTGTTTCCCCATGAAACGCGGAACTCGCCCTTACCCTGTGAGCGCCCGATTCGAAGGTATGGGTTTCCATCGCGGACAAAACTTCTGACGCGATCAACCCGAGAGGCAACACGGTACGCAGACCGTCCTGCTCTGTACGCTTTGTAACCGCGATAAGCCATAAGCCCACCACGGACAGCAAGGCCGGCCGCGCCCAGCCCAGGGACGAACATTGATCCCCAGAGTGCCGCCTTGCCAGCTTTCCGCCAGAATGACTTGCGCTTCCACCACGGCTTTTGGCCGTCGAGGTCGGTCTGGTTGATGGGGTCGGCGTTGGAGTAGTCGTAGGCGAATGCGCTACCGCCGGGGACGGGGTCGAGGCTGGTGAACAGGCCCCTCACTGCGTTGTAGAACCTGACTCCCATCAGCGTGAGTCCGGCGGTGGCTGACGTGGTGGAGCGTTGTTTGGCTCCGAGCCATCCGTAGCCGAGGGGTCCGTCGACGGCGTCGGCGGCTGCCGGGTTGTTCTGGTTGCCGTACTCGTCGTAGCTGGCCCAGCCGGTGATGCTCGTGGTGGCCGCGTCACTGGTTTGGGCGGCGGGGATGTCCACGGTGGTGACGATGTCGCCGTGGGGGTTGGCCAGGGAGAGGCTGAGTCCGCCGTCGTCGTTGATGGTGGCGGACAGGTCTCCGCCGAGGGACTCGGTGAACCGGGTCGTCGACGTCTGCCCGTCCGGGCTCGTGGTCTCGGCCCAGGCCGGGTTGTCGGAGTCGTCGGTGTACTTCCGCGTGGTCTTCGTGGTGCCGGAGGCGTCCGTGGTGGTCTGGGTCGAGCGGCGCCCTGCGGCGTCCAACGTGAAGACCGTCGAGGTGTCGCCCTGAGAGACTGAGCGGGGCTGGTCGTCGTCGAAGTACCCCAACGTCACATTCCCACGCGACGGGTCGGGGGCGTCAGCGGCGGGCATGGTGGTTTGCCGCCCGAACGTGTCGTAGGTGTAGGTGCCGTTGTCGTTGCTGCCGGTGGTGGGCCGGTCCGCGCTGTCCCAGCCACGCGTCGTGACCGTCGCGGTCGTGCCGGCCGCCGTGCAGTCCCCGCCTTCGTGGGTGGTGGTGGCTTTGGCGGTGCGGCGCCCGTTGGCGTCGAACGTGTACGCCCGCGTGGCACAGGAGGCTGTCACCTCACCAGTATTACTGTCGGTGACCGACTCGGACGCTTGGGCCGAGCTCAACCGTCCCGCGAAGTCGTAGGTGTACTCGCGCCCGTACCCGGTGCCGGATCCTGCGGCCTGCGCGGTCCATGGCTGCACGTCGCCGATCTCGGTGACCCCGTCACCGTCGCTGTCGAACCCGGCACCATCGCCGGTGTTCTCGACGCGGGTACGGCCGGCGCCGTCGGAGATGCTGGTCCAGGTCAGCCACGGCTGGTCCTGCACCGGCGTGCCCGGCGTCCAGATCGTGTCGCCGGTGTCGGGGTCCGTGGAGGCGGTGACAGGGGTGACCTGTCCCAGGTAGGACAGCCCGGTCTGCTCCCCGGCCTCGTCATACGTCGTGACCTGCGTCAACCGCCCGGGCAAGACCTGGCGGGTCATGTTCCCGTCCGCGTCATACGTCGCGCCATAGGTGAGGGTCCCCGCGGACCCGCCACGGGTCACCGTCAGTGACGTGACCAGGCCGCGGCGTTCACCCTCCCCGTCATACCCCATCGTCGTGGTGCCCTTGGCGTCCGTGACGGACTTGACGCGCCCGGCAGCGTCATAGCTCGTGGTGACCGTGCCGGCATCCCCCACCTGCTGGGTCACTCGGCCCCACCGGTCGTACGTGGACGTGGTCCGCCCCGTCGTGTCGGCGTCGCTGCCGGCGGCGTTGAGGTTGCCGGTGTACGCGACCAGCCCGGTGGCCGGGTCGTACCTCGTAAACGTGCCCGGCCGGGCCGACGCCGCGGACTGTCCGGCCATCCCGGTCGCGACCGTCTTCGACGCCACGGGGCGTTCGGCGGCGTCGAACGTCGTCGTCGTGGTCCGCACGCTACTGCCGGAGGTTTCCTTCTCCTCCGCGGCGGTGAGCCACATCGAGTACTTCGTCACCGTCGTGTCGGGGATCGTGACCCCGGCCGGTTGCGCGGCGGGGTAGGTGCGGCACACCGACCCGGCCCACTCCGGCCTGCCGCCGCAGGCGGCGTTCGGTGCGGCCTGCGCGGCGGTCGTGTAGTAGGCGGTCTTCGTCGTGCCCGCATCGGCACCGTTCGAGAGGGGCTGTCGGGTGTCGGTGACCCGGCCCATGGTGTCGTAGCGGGTGACCTTGACGATGTTCTGAGCCGTGTCGCCCGGGTTGACGGTGGTGACCCGGGACGCGGTCCCCAGGGTCCAGCCGTCACCTTCACTGGTGTCGGCGGGGTTGAGCTTGCCGTACTCGGTCTTCGTCGTCGACAACACCTCAATGTCGGCAGCCCCGGCGACGGCGGCACCGCCGGCGACGCCGGTGGTCTCGGTCGTGGGCAGCGAGTACCGCTGCCCCGTGGCGGGGTTGATGCCGCCGTTCGGGGCGCCCTCGTCATAGACGGTCTTGGTGTGGGGGCGGGCCCGCACCGTGCTCCCGTCAGCCAGCGCCACCACGCGGGCGGGGGCGAAGGTGTCCGTGACGCGTGACCCGGCCGGCAGGATCACCTTGTCCCCGTCTTTTTCCTCGGTGTTGTACAGGGTCTGTGTGGAGAGGGCGTCAACCTGCTCGTCGGACCAGCCCGGGTTCGCCCGGGCGGTCGCCGCCGCGGACGCGTCCAGGGTGCGGATGACGTTGTCGTTGGCGTCGTAGTCGCTCGACGTGACCAGCCACTGGCCCGCGCCATAGCTCGCGGTGTTGACGGTGTACCCGAGCGCGTCCACATAGGACAGGTCCGCATAAGACCAGTCCACGGACGTCCCGGTGACCGGGCCGGTGTAGTCCTGCCCGAACACCGCGAACCCGGTCACCGGGTTCTTCGCCTGCCGGTAGTCCCCGACCGCGTCCGAGACATCCGGCAGTCCGGTGCCGGAGACCGGGACGCCGTACACGAACCGGCTCGTGACCACGTCCGCGCCACCAGAGGTGGGTGCCTCGCGGGAGACCTGCGTCAGCTTCCCCTCACCGTCGTAGGCGAGCTTCGTGCCCGCCAGGGCCGCGCTAGTGACGGACGCGATCCTGGTGCTGGTGCCAGCCCACGTGTACGCGGTCCCGAGGCCGGAGCGGGGGTCGGTGACCTTCACCAGACGCCCCAACGCGTCGTAGGAGTACACCGCGACCACGACCGGTTTCATCGCTCCCGTGGCCGGATCCCACAGCTGAGCAGTCACCTGCTTCACCCGACCCGCGAAGTCACCCGCCGCTGTCGCGGTCGCGGTCGTCGAGGCCGCGTAGGTGATGTCCAGGGCGCGGCACCCCTTCACCAAGGCGCCGGTGGTGGGGCAGGAGGTGCCGGCCATCCCGTCCGGGACCGGGGCCACGATCCGCGTCACCCGCCCCGTGCCCGGGTCGGACCCGAACGTCGTGCGCCCGGACTGGCCCGGCTCACCGATCGCGTCCGGACGCCACACCGTCACCGACGTGGTCGACGGCGCCGTGGTGGGTTTGAACGTCGTGTACGTGCCGTCCTCCTCGGTCAACGTCAGCACCGTGGACGTGCCGGTCCCGGTCAGCTTCAGCACCGTGCCGGAGGTGTCGGTCTCGTCCGTGCCCGCAAGGTAGGTCGTGCCCGACGGCGCGTACGTGCGGGTCCCGGCCGGGTTCACATAGACCAGCGGGTCACCGCCCTCGCCGTCGATGAACACGATCGACCCATCGACGCGGGTGTTGTCGACCACCGCCATGCCGGCCAGGCCCGCGTCGGAGCCTTCGAGGTTCGCGGTGAACCCCGGCCCGAACACCCCGGTCACCGGGTCGCTCGGCCAGTTGCTGGTGGTGCCGTCACCATTGAAGCTTGCGTGCGAGCGAGAGATCGAGATGTCCCCGGTGTACCCCGGCACACTGACGTCGGTGCCGGACATGGCGACCTCACCGGTGTACAGGGCGACCTGTCCCGGGCCGGCCTCCGCGACGGGGTAGCCGGCACCGAACGCGTGCGGCAACCGCGTCACCGTCATCGGTGACTGCGACCAGGTGCACTGCGTCCCGTTCGCGCCGCCGGTGTAGGTGAAGCAGACCTGCACATCCAGCCGCACCGGCGTGCGTGAGGGCACATCCTCACTCTTACCGGCCTCGCGCACCGCGCTGGTCAGGTCGAAGTTCACCGCGTACGCCGCCGGCGCACTGCTCGAGCCCGGAGTGACCGGCTTCGACGCGGCCTCACCCGTGGCGTCGGTCCAGCCGTCGGCCTCGTTGCCGGAGCCCGCGACCCGCCACTGCACCTTCGCCGACACACTGCTCGCGCCACCCCTGGGCGGTCCGCCCGCAGCGACACGGATCTTGCCCGACGAGGACGTGCCCGCCGTCGGCAGCGACAACGACGCACTGCCCCACCCGAACCCATACGACGTCACCGGCCCCGGCACCAGCGACCGGCCGACCGGGGTCACCTTGACCTCGTGGTAGCCGCGGCTCGACGCCGGGAACGTGTACGTCGCCTGCACCACCGAGGCGTCGTTCGTCGCAGTAATCGTCTTCCTGGGCTGCGCGAGGCCGTCGAGCGTGACATCGAGGTACCCCGGCGCGCGGTACCCACCGGCGACACCCGCAGCGGTGACCTTGCACGTCACCGTCCCCGCCGGGTCCTCATCGGTCCACGTGCCATTGGCGTACCCGCGGTCACACGACACCCCCGCCGCCGGTGGCGCCGTGGTCTGCACATAGAACGTCCGCCACGGCGACCACGTCCCATTCCACAAACCCCGGTCATCACGCACCGCAGCCCGCACGTAGTACGCCGGCTGCGACGACGTGTTCTCCGCCAACGCCGTCGGCACCTCACACGACGCCGACGCCCCCGACGCCACCAACCCCGACTCACACGACGTCACCCGCGTGTTGCCCGACGTGTCCTTGTGCACCTCGAACGTCACCCGCACCTGCGAACCATCCGGATCCGTCGCCGACGACGTGAACGACGGCTTGGTGTCCCTCGTGAACACATAACCCGCACTCGCCCCCGGGGGCACGTACGTGTTCGCCGGAGCCGCGACCGTCGGCGTCGCCGCCGCGTTCGGCTTCCGGTTGTACGTGTACGTGATGTACGGGTCCTGACTCGACTCAGACGAGTAGAACTTCTTCCACCCATACGAGTCCGTCTCCGACGCCGACAGCTTCAGCGACCCGTTCTGCCACCCCGTCGTCGACCACGACCGCGCCACCGGCGTGATCGGCACCGACACCCGCCCCGCCGCACACGAAGAGCTGAACCCCTTCGCCACATTCACCGACCCCGCCAGCTCATACTGCGCCGGCTGGTTCCCCCACGTCGTCCCCGTCCCCGCAGCCCCCGACTTGTACGCCGAGAACGTACGCGCACTACACGAATACGAATGAAACTCATACAACGACAACGACGCCGCCGTGATGTCCTTACCCTGCAACCCCGAAATCGGGAAGTTCAGATACGACCGCGCCACATCACCGCCACCGTTATACGTCCCCACCCGCAGCTCCGTCATCGTCTGCGGCGTCTTCGACTCCGCATACGACTTCGACACAAACGTGTCAAAACTCGTCACCGTGTTCCCACCCGAGGCATACGTCGGATCCACCGTGATCGGGAACACCCGATCCTTCGCAGCGAACCACTCCCGAGCCACCGACAACGTCAACATCGCCCGACCCTTGCCCTGCTGCGCCACCGACATCGCCACCGGTGTCTGGTTCACCCGGTTGCCGGACTTCTCATCCACGGCACCATCCCACGCCCACGGCGCCGCGAACGAGGACACCACCTTCCCCTTGGCGTCCACGAAGGACACACTGCCGTCCTTCTCGCCGCGCGCCGTCAAACCCTTCGTCTTCACCGGGAACGAGAACGCCACATCCGCACCCGCCGCCGACTTCGCCAGCAACGCATCCCGCGCCGCCGCGGTCTTGACCACGACATCGGACTCGAACCCCGACCGGCGCGAGGACACCACGAAATCCACACCTGGCGTCACGTCCGGGTAAGTCGCCACCTCACCCTTGAGCACCGGCGCCGGCAACACCCCCGGCCACCCCAACGCGACACTGCGACCAGAGCGCTCGTCGACCGCGGCGGCGTCCGTGCCCGACCCGCCCCTGGCACCCCACCCCAAGCCCTTACCGGCGCCAGCGGTCTTGCCCGCGACCGACAGCCCGCCCGGGTGACCCGTCGCCCCCGCCGTGCCATCGGACTTGGGCTCCATCGACAAATCCACGTTCACCCACGCGGCCTTCTTCGCATCCTTCGCCTTCGGGTCCTTGAACCGCACCGGTCCCAGATGCTGCTCCGTGGTCAACGTCCCATCCGGATTCACAAACGTCGACGACACCTCATCCCGCAACCCCTCCACCTCAACCCGCGACCCCTGCGCCCGCGCCGACACCCGCGCACTAACCACATCCGGGCGCGAGCTCACCTTCACCGCCGGCGCCTTCGCCACCACGGCCGCCCGCCCGGGAACAGCAGCCGCCGACGGGGACGCATCCGCGACCGGCGCAATCGTCACCACCAACGCTGCCGACGCCGCATACCCCACACCCCGCAACCACGGCCGCAGCAACCCACCCCGATACAACGACTCAAAGAAGCGCGAACGAGCCTCCATTGGCCCAACCCATCTCGTCATGCAGCCCCCCATCAGGGCCAACCCGGAAGAACCATGCAACACCCCCCACGCCCCCGCCACCCGGGGCAGCAGCCGTGACCAAAACGTGACCAAACACACCGACCATCCACCCGACACGCCGTGCTAGCACACAGGAAAACCACAGCGACTGCATGGGGCCCATGCTTCGCGTGACCATGCGCGACGATGGGCACATGACCCTCCCCGTGCAGATGGGCGGCGTGCGCCTGCCCGGCGACAGCACCGTCGAGCACGTCACCGTCGACGTCCCCGCCCCCGGACACGGTCAGGTCCTGCTGCGCATGCGGGCCTCCTCGATCTGCGGCAGCGACATCCGCGCGATCTACCGCGAGCACCTCGGGCACGGCGCCGAGGCGTACCAGGGCGTCATCGCCGGCCACGAGCCCGCTGGAGAGGTCGTCGAGCTCGGCCCCGGCGTGACGACTCTCGAGGTGGGCGACCGGGTCGCGGTCTACCACATCACCGGGTGCGGGTCCTGCGACGAGTGCCGCATCGGCTACCCCATCGGATGCACGTCACCGAGCCGCGCCGCCCACGGATGGCAACGCGACGGCGGCCACGCCGACTACATGCTCGCCGAGGCCATCTCGTGCCTGCGCCTGCCCGACAGCCTCTCCTACGTCGACGGTGCGCTGGTCTCGTGCGGCTTCGGGACGGCATACGAAGGACTGCTGCGCGGGAAGGTGAGCGGACGCGACCGGCTACTCGTCAAAGGACTCGGCCCGGTCGGTCTCGCCGCCGCCATGTTGGGGCGGCACTTGGGTGCCTCGACGATCATCGGCCTCGAACCCAACGCCGAACGCGCTTCTCTCGCAACGCAGCTCGACCTCGTCGACGTCGTCGTCACCAATCCGGACGACCTCGCCGCTGCCGTCGGCGATGCCACCGAAGGGCGGGGCTGTGAGGTGACCATGGACTGCAGCGGCCACCCGGCTGCGCGGCACGCCGCGCTCGAGCACACCGCCACACGAGGTCGCTGCGTCATGGTCGGCGAGGGCGGCCGCATCGACTTCGCGGTCTCGGACCTGCTCATCCACAAGCAGGCGAGCCTGCTCGGCTCGTGGGTCAGCTCGCTCGGTCACATGGCCGAGTTGCTCGACCTCCTCGACCGGTGGGGCGAGCGTCCCGAACGCGTGGTCACCCATCGCTTCTCCCTCGCCGATGCCGGCGAGGCGTATGCCGTGGCCGCCGAGGGCGCCTCGGGCAAGGTCGTCATCGAGTGGGACTGACCAGTTCCGGCCCCTTCGACGGGAAGGACAGGACCGCGACGGCTGCTCACCGACAACGCTGGTCTTGTCCTGAAGGTTCAGGCGTCGGGGAGGGTCGAAAGAATCTTGCGGACAGCGGCAACGTCAGACGGCAACCGCTCCGCGAGCGCATTCCACAAGATGGCGTAGTCCACTGCGTGGTAGCGGTGGGCGGTTCGCTCCGCACGATCCGTCACCGGAGTCCCCTGTGCTCAGAGCGGTCGCGCGTCGAGGAGGACGGACTCGTGGGCGGCGTTGAGGCCGCCGTCACTGATCACATCGACGTGAACGCCAAGAAGATCCTGAAGATCCTCGATGAGCTCAGCTTGATCGAAGACCGACGCATCATGGGCAAACGACACGAGCAGGTCGACATCGCTTCCTGCGGCATCTTGACGACGGGCGATGGACCCGACGACGCGAACATTCCCGGCGCGGTGGCGACGCGCAAGCCGCAGCACGGCATGGCGGTGACTGGCCAGCACCGTCGAAGGACGCAGCTGACTCGAGTCAGCTGCCCGTCCTGTCGTCATGTTGAGTGCCACGCCCCCCCCATGATAGTGGCGAGCGCGCCCGCCACAGGCGGATCCTCCGCCGGTAGCGGGTCTGCAGACCCGTCACTGTCCACCCGCACACCATGGAGAGACGCATGACATCTACGCGCAGTGCGCGCAGGCTCGTCGCCGGTGTCGACACGTCCACGCAGTCGTGCAAGGTGCTCGTCTGCGACGCCGAGACCGGCGAGGTCGTCCGGCAGGGGCGGGCGAGCCACCCCGATGGCACCGAGGTACACCCGGATGCGTGGTGGGCGGCCTACGAGGAGGCCACCCAGGACGGCCTGCTCGACGGCGTGAGCGCGATCGCCGTCGGAGGTCAGCAGCACGGCATGGTGACGCTCGACGAGACCGACGAGGTCGTTCGCCCGGCCCTGCTGTGGAACGACACCCGTTCGGCCGCCGAGGCGACCGCACTCGTCGACGAGTTCGGGGGCGCCCAGCGGTGGGCCGATGAGGTCGGCGTCGTCCCGGTCGCGAGCTTCACCATCACCAAGCTGCGCTGGCTGCGCGACCACGAGCCCGGCAACCTCGCCCGCACCCGCAGCTGCGTCCTGCCGCACGACTGGCTGACCGGGCGGATCCTCAAGCAGGGCAACGGCTTCCGCGAGTGGGTCACCGACCGTGGGGATGCGTCGGGCACCGGCTACTGGTCGGCCACAACTGGCGCCTACCTACCCGAGCTCGTCGACCTCGCCATCGGCCGCGAGCTCGGGCTGCCGAGAGTCCTCGGCCCCACGGAGCGTGCCGGTGAGACCGCTGACGGCCTCGTGGTCGGCCCCGGCACCGGCGACAACGCCGGTGCCGCGCTCGGGCTCGAGCTCGCGCCCGGCGACGCCGTCATCAGCCTGGGCACGAGCGGCACCGCGTTCGCCCGCCACGACGCGCCCGTCGCCGACCCCAGTGGCTCGGTGGCCTCGTTCGCCGACGCGACCGGGCAGTTCCTGCCGCTGCTCGCGACCCTCAATGCGGCCCGCGTCATGACAGCCGGGGCCTCGATGCTCGGAGTCGACCTCCCCGAGCTGGACCGGCTGGCCCGCGCCGCCGAGCCCGGTGCCGGCGGCTTGACCCTGCTGCCCTACCTCGACGGTGAGCGCACCCCCAATCTGCCCGACGCTGCCGGCACGCTCGCCGGGCTGACTCGCACGAACGCGACCCCGGAGAACCTCGCCCGAGCCGTCGTCGAGGGCATGCTGCTCAACCTCGCCGAGGCCCTCGACCACCTCCGCGGCCAGGGCGTGGACGTCCAGCGGGTCCTGCTCATCGGCGGCGCAGCCGCCTCAACAGCGGTGCGGGACAACGCCGCCGGGCTCTTCGGCGTGCCGGTCCACGTCCCCGTCGGTGGCGAGTACGTCGCCCTCGGCGCCGCCAGACAGGCGGCTGCCGCCCTCACCGGTGACGGCTTCCCGACGTGGGAGGTCCGCACCGACGCGGTCCTCGAGCCGGACGCGACACAGGCCGAGCGGATCGCCGAGATCCGGGGTCGCTACGCCGACCTGCGCGGCCGCCTCCACGGCTGACCGGCGGCCCGGCCCCTCAACCCGGGACGATGAAGCCGGCGAGTGCGAGACGTCGCCGCAGTGCGTGGTCGAGCTCGCGTGGATCGCGTATGCCGTCCAGCACCTCCGCGACCGCGTCCCGGTCACCGGCCGGCACCGCGAACCGGCCGATCCGGCTGACGAAGGTGCACTCGTCGCCGTCGCAGACCCAGTGACCGGAGAGCGAGCCGCGGGCCCGCCACGTCACGGCCGGGTCGTCGATCCGGTCGGCCGCGTCGACCTGGGCGAGCACGCCGAAGGCCTCGGCACGCTGGGCGCCACGCACCTGCCCACGCAAGAGCTCGACGAGCTCGTCGTCAGCCACTTCGGTGAGCGCTTTGGCCACGAGGTCGCGCACGACCGCGGCGTCGGCCTCGACTTCGAGGGACGAGGAGCCGGCCCGACCCGCTGTGATCGGCAGCGAGCGCCGGGCTTCGACGTCCTCCGCGAGCCGCGCGCCGACCCGCGCGAGCAGGGCGTCGACGAGGTGGCGCCGGGTCCACACGTGCACGCCGACAGTGAGGTGGATGCTCGTGCCGCCGAGTGCGGTCGCGGAATGCAACCAGCCGCGAGGAAGGTAGAGCGCGTCACCGGGCCGCAGCGTCTCCTCGAGGAACGGCTCGCGCCGCGCTGCCTCGGCCACGGCGCCCCGACGCTGGTCCCACGGCTGGTCGCGCAGCGGGGCCTCGAGGACGGGCGGGCGGATGCGCCACCGCTTCTCGCCGGCGATCTGGAGGACGAAGACGTCGTGGACGTCGTAGTGGTCGGCAAACCCCTGGTTCTGCTTCGGGGTGACGTAGGCGTTGACCTGCACCGGGTGCCCGAGGTCGTCGGCGAGCGCGGCCGAGAAGTCACGCACCGGCGCCCACGACCGGTGCAGCGCCTGCAGCACGAGCGTTGCGCCAGAGGCGAACTCGCGCAGGATGCGGTCCTCGCTCAGCTGGTCGCCGATGCCGGCGCCAACCCCTCCGCCGAGAGTGAAGGCTGCGTCGCCCAGGGTCGTCCCGTCCTTGGCCATGCGGGCAAAGGGGGTGCGCAGCGCCCGGTCCGCGACGAGCTCGTCCACCGCGGCCGCGCTGAAGAGGTCCCCGAAGTCCCGTGGCAGGTCCTCCCCGCGCGTGAGCAGAGGCTCGCGGGACCAGATGCGGGACGCGAAGTCCGCGGACGGCATACCGACGATGCGCGCCAGCGCACGAGAACCCGCGCCCGACACCGGAGGTGAGGGGCGCGGGTCCTCGTGGTCACTCACTGGGACTGGTCGGCTCCCGCGCCGGTGCCGGTGCCGCCCTGGGCGCCGCCGTCGGCACCGCCGTCGTGCTCACCGGGGACACCGGACTCGCCGGCGCCGCTGTCGGCGGGACCCTCGGCGTCGTCGGACGAACCGGGGACGCCGGAGCCGGACTGGCCGCCCTGGTCGGACTGGCCGCCCTGACCGGAACCGTCGGCGCCGCCGTCCGCGCCACCATCGTGCTGACCGGGCAGCGACTGGTCGCCCGCCCCGCTGTCCGCCGGGCCCTCGACACCGGACGCTCCCGCGCCGGCACCGCTCTCGTCACTCGAGCTGCCGAAGTCGGACGAGCCGGAGGTGTCGGACGAGCCGGAGGAGTCACCGGAGCCACCGAAGTCGGCGGAACCGGCCGAGCCACCCGAGCCCTGGGAGCCGAGGTTGCCGCCCTCGTCGGCGGGCTCGGAGCCGAAGCCGCTCGGGTCGCCGGAGGCGCCGGCCTCACCGGAGGCCACGCGCTCGGAGTCGAACTGCCCGGAGTCCATGCTCGAGCCGAGCTCCTCGGAGCCGGTCTCGGCACCGCTCTCGTCGGGCTGGGCGCCGGAGTTGATGTCAGGGTTCTGCGTCATTGCGTACCTCCATGTCGGCGGTCGACACCTCGTGGTGTCCGTGACTCCTGTCTACCGCCGTGGCTGCGAGACCGCCACCGGTCGGACGGGAAACTCGCTGGTCAGGCCGTCGTGCCCGGCTCAAGGCGCGTGCCGGGCTCGATGACGACGTCGCGTCCGATCCG
The DNA here is from genome assembly GCF_003002895.1 of Knoellia remsis. Lineage (GTDB taxonomy): Bacteria > Actinomycetota > Actinomycetes > Actinomycetales > Dermatophilaceae > Knoellia > Knoellia remsis. The sequence continues at coordinate 15,877 of NZ_PVTI01000017.1, forward strand.
GCTGTCCTTGCCGACGAGGACGAGCCGGTCGTCGCCGATGCGGTTGCCCGGCGGGGTCGCCCCGATGCGGGCGCCGCGGCCGATCGTCGACCCCGAGTCGACGACCGCGGCACGCACCTGTGCCCCCGCCTCGATGTCCACCTGCGCGAAGATCACCGAGTCCTCGACGACCGCGCCCTTGGCGATGCGGACCCCGGGCCCGATGACGCTGCGGACGACGGTGCCGGAGATGTCGGCACCGGCCGTGACGACGGAGTTGTCGACCGTGGCGTCCTTGCGAACCATGGCGCACGGCAGCTCGGGCCAGCGCGTGAGGATCGGCCACTCGGGGTCGTCGAAGACGTCGACCCGACCGGCGAGCAGGTCGCGGTGGGCGGCAACGTACTCACTCGGGGTCCCGAGGTCGCGCCAGTAGCCGGGGAGGGCGAAGGCGTGGACCTTGCCCTTGTCGACGAGCCGGGGCACGAGGTGCTCGCCGAAGTCGCCCACGCCGGAGTCCTCCTCGTCGGCCTCGTTGACCCGCTCCTGGCGGATGTCCTCGAGGGTCTTCGCGAGGACCTTGGGGTCGTAGGCGAAGATCTCCGACGCGATCGTCGTCGTCTTCGGCTTGTCCGGCTTGTACTCGAAGCCGGTGACGCGACCGTCGCGTGCGACCTCCACGACGCCCTTGGCCGACGCCTGCTGCTTGGTCACCTCGGTCGTGACGATGGTGCAGGACGAGCCGCGCTCGAGGTGCTGCTCGACGACGTCACGCAGATCGACGGTGCACACCGAGTCGGCGCTGAGGACGAGCAGCACGTCGGGGTCGAACGCCATGATGTCGTCGAGGCTGCGGTAGAGGTCGTCACCGTTGCCGGCGCTGAACCCGGACTGCGACGCGGCACCCGCACCCTCCTGCGGCGGCAACCACTCGAGGCCGCCGCGAGTGCGGTCGAGGTCCCACGGGCGGCCGCTCGCGACGTGCTTGTGCAGGCTCGTCGCCTGGTACTGCACCGACAGCCACACATCCTTGACGCCACTGTTCGCGAGCGACGACAGGGCGAAGTCCACGAGCTGGTACTGACCGGCATACGGCAAGGCGGGCTTGGCCCGCTCACGGGTGAGCACGTCCATGCGGGATCCCTGTCCCCCGGCCTGGACGATGGCAAGAACCTTGGGTCGTCGAGACATGTCCACGACTGTGCCGTATGCCGCACGCGTGCGCGAGTGCCTGAACGGGTCACCTAGGTTGGGACCATGACTGACTCTCGCGAGTTCGACCTTGTCCTCGTCGGCGCGACCGGGTTCGTCGGCCGCCTCACGGCCCAGCACCTCGCGGAGCACGCGCCGTCGTCGGTGCGCATTGCCCTCGCCGGGCGTTCCGAGGCGCGGTTGGCCGCGGTGCGGGACTCGTTGCCGGGTGCGGCTCGCGACTGGCCACTCGTCGTCGTGGACACGACAGACCCTGCTGCGGTGGCGTCGCTCGCCGAGCGGACTCGCGTGGTCGTCACCACCGTGGGTCCGTATGCACGGCTCGGTATGCCGCTCGCATCCGCGTGCGCGGCCGCGGGCACGCACTATGCGGACCTCACCGGCGAGGTGCTGTTCGTGAGGGACAGCATCGACACCAACGACACCGTGGCGCAGGAGTCGGGGGCGAAGATCGTGCACGCGTGCGGGTTCGACTCGATCCCGTCTGACCTCGGTGTGTGGCTGACGGCGCAACAGGCGGCCGCGGACGGGGAGGGCACGCTCGGGGAGACGCTGCTGCACGTGCGCACGCTGCGGGGCGGGGTCAGCGGCGGGACGATCGACTCGATGCGGGTGCAGGCGATCGAGACGGCCGGGTCGCGCGAGCGTCGTCGGGCGGTGCTCGACCCGCATGGTCTGTCGCCGGATCGCGCGGCGGAACCGCCGTCGCGCAACCGGGCGGTGCGTGCCGCGTCGTCAGGTGGCGGCGTGGCGGGTTCGGTCGCGGGGGTGCTCGACAAGGCGAAGGCGATCTCCGGGGTGCGCTTCGACGAGGTGACGAAGCGGTGGGTGGCGCCGTTCTTCATGGCGTCGTTCAACACGCGGATCGTCCGTCGCAGCAACGCGTTGACGGGGTGGTCCTATGGCCGCGAGTTCCGCTATGACGAGGTCATGGACACCGGCCGCGGACCGCTCGGCGCGGTCAAGGCGGGCGCGACGGCGGGGGTGCTCGGCGGGCTCTTCGCTGGCATGTCGACGGGGCCGGGGCGTGCGGTGCTCGACCGGGTGCTGCCCAAGCCCGGCGAGGGTCCCTCGGAGAAGACGATGGACTCGGGGAAGTTCGTCATGCAGGTCGAGACGACCACGACGACGGGCGCGCGCTACCGCACGACGGTCGGGGCGCCATACGACCCCGGCTACACCGGCACGGCCATCATGCTCGGACAGGCCGGGCTCGCCCTCGCGCAGGACGACCTCGGGCCGCGCGGTGGAGTGCTCACGCCGGCCGTCGCGCTCGACGGAGCGCTCGTGGAGCGGCTGCGCGGGTTCGACTTCGAGTTCGAGGTGGAGCGCCGGTGAGCGATGGCGGCTTCGTCATCCGCGAGATGACCGAGGAGGACTGGGTGCTGTTCCACCCGACGTTCGAGGAGGTCGTCGCCGAGGGTGAGACGTATGCCTATCCCGAGGACCTGCCGCGCGACGCCGCCCGTGAGCTGTGGGTCGAGTCGCCGCCCGGGGTGACGGTCGCGGCCGTCGACGAGGGGACTGGTGAGGTTCTCGGGTCGGCCAAGACCGGGCCGAACCGTCCTGGTCGGGGCTCGCACGTCGCGACGGCGTCGTTCATGGTGTCGCCGGCGGCGCGCGGCCGTGGGGTCGGGCGCGCGCTCGGCGAGTGGGTCGTGGCGTGGGCTGCTGAGCAGGGGTATGCCGCGATGCAGTTCAACGCGGTCGTCGAGACGAACGAGCCGGCAGTGTCGTTGTGGCGCTCGCTCGGGTTCGAGGTCATCGGGACGGTGCCGGAGGCGTTCGACAGCCGCAGCCACGGCCGCGTCGGCCTCCACGTCATGCACCGCTCCCTCTGACCCGTCCCCCCGACTTATTGCGCACAGTTCGCATGCGAGCGCCAGCGAGCCTGCGAGCTGTGCGCAATACGTCGCAAGAACGGGCCGGGGTCAGGTGAGCTTGCGGACGACGCCGAGGGGTAGGTGACGCATCGCGGTGCCGAGGGGCTTCCATGGCCAGGCCGGGACGCGGGCCGAGTCGACGCCCTTCTCGATCGCCTCGACGATGCCGCGAACTCCCTCTTCGGTGCCGACCATGAACCTCGTCTGCTGGGCGACCTTCTCGTTCATCTCCGAGCGGATGTAGCCGGGATAGATCGTCGTCACGGTGATGTCGAGGTCGGGCTTGCCGAGCATCTCCGACCGGATCCCCTCGGCGAGCGCCGCGACCCCGGCCTTCGTCGCGGCATACGTCGTCATCGTCTTGGGCATGCCGCGCATCGCGGACATCGACGAGATGACGACGAGGTGACCGCGCTTCGCCTCACGGAACAGCTCCATCGCGGCCTCGCACTGCGCGAGCGCGCCGACGAAGTTCGTCATCGCCGTCTCGCGGTTCGCGTCGTAGCGGCCGGTGCCGATGGGCGCACCCTTGCCCAGGCCGGCGTTGACGACGACCCGGTCGAGCCCACCCAGCTCGTCCGCCAGCGAGCGGAACACCCGGAACACCGCGTCATCGTCGGTGACGTCGAGTGCCGCGATCGCGACGCGCCGATCCGGCTGTGCCGCAAGGATCTCGGCGCGCAGCTCCTCGAGTCGTTCGGTGCGCCGGGCGCACAGCGCGAGGTCGTTGCCGGCGGCGGCGAGCTGGCGGGCGAGCTCGGCGCCGATGCCGGAGCTGGCCCCGGTGATGAGGGTGGTGGTCATGTCGGCAGTGCTCCTCAGCGGGTCGTGAGCAGGTCGGGGACCCGCTCGAGATGGGTCGTGTCGTTGAAGGTCCGCAGCACCGGGCGGCGGGCGGCCCCGCCGTCCCCGGCGCCGACGGACACGGTCGTGAGTGAGGCGTTCGCGAGCACCCGCTGCAGCGCGGTCCACGTCGGCGCGCCACCGTCGAGCAGCGACGCGGCCACCCAGGAGATCGCCCCCGCGGAACTGACGACGACCGCCGTCTCCCCCGGCCCCAGCTCGTCGGCCACCTCGCCCAGCCCGCCGAGGACCCGCTCACCGAACGCCGCGAACGGCTCCCCGTAGTCGGCGTCGTTCTCACCCGCCACCCAGCGCTGCGTCGCCACGGCATACATCTCGTCGAAGGCCGCGCGCGGCCGCAGCGTGCGTGCCATGTCCGCCTTGAGCAGGGTCATCGAGCGGTATGCCGGTTTGTATGCCGTGAGGATGCTCGCGTGGTCGTACTCGTCCCAGCCGGGTCGGGTCTGCGGCGTCAGGTCCCAGCCGGCGGCCTCGACGAGCCCGGTCGCGGTGTCGCGCTGGCGCTCCATCGTGCCGGAGACGACGAGCGTCGGCGCGAGGTCGCGTGTAGCGAGCTCGGCACCGACGATGCGCGCCTGTTCGCGCCCGAGGTCGGAGAGCTTGTCGTAGGCGCGCTTGCCCCAGGACGCCTGGCCGTGCCGGACGAGGACGATCCGGCTCATCTCCCGCCCTTCGCGCGCGATCCAGCACGCCGCTCCTGCCAGCGGTACCTCGCGATGAGCCACCGGCAGCGCAGGTCGAGGTAGCGGACGAGCCAGCGCATCTGCTTGGCCTTGGGGTTGTGCGTCTCACCGCGGTAGGAGCGCAGGTAGATCTGCTGCGCGATCACGGCGAGCCGGAAGAGCCCGAAGACCTCGTAGAACGCCCACCGCCGCGCGTCCATCTCGATGCCCATCGCGGCGCAGTAGTAACGGACCGCCTCGACCCGGCCGAGCATCCCCCGCTCGTGGGTCGGTTGCAGCCGAAGCCGCTTGGCGACGGGGTCGCTGTCGGCCTCGATCCAGTAGGCCATCGCGCCACCGAGGTCCATGAGCGGGTCTCCCACCGTCGCCATCTCCCAGTCGAGGATGCCGACGACGCGCGTCGGGTCAGCGGGGTCGAGGACGAGGTTGTCGAAACGGAAGTCGTTGTGGATGAGGACCTGCGCGACGTCGTCGGGCTGGTGCTCGGCGAGCCAGGCCATCGTCGAATCGAAGGACCCGACGTCAGGCGTGCGCGCCTTGCGCAGCCGCGCCGACCAGCCCGACACCTGCCGCTCGACGTAGCCGGGTCCGCGGCTGAGGTGCCCGAGCCCAGCCGCCTCGACGTCCACGCTGTGCAGCGCCACGAGCGTGTCAAGAGCGTTGCGGCACAATAGGTTCACGTCCTCCGACGTCATGCCCAGGGAATCCGGGATGTCCCGCCGCAGGATCGTGCCGTCGATGCGCTCCATGACATAGAACTCCGAGCCGATGACCGACTCGTCCCCGCAGTACGCGACGATTCGCGGCACCGTGTCGAGCACCCGACCGAGACTCGCCTGGATGTCGCTCTCCCGGCGCATGTCGTGCGCCCCCTTGGCCTTGGTCCCCGAAGGCGGGCGCCGGAGAATGAGGTCGCGGCCGGCATACCGAAGCAGGTAGGTGAGGTTCGACGCACCCCCGGTGAACTGCCGCACCTCCGGAACCCCGTCGAGACCCGGCTCACCAGAAGCGTTGTCCCGCAACCATTGTGCGAGCGCCTCGACGTCGAAGGCGTCCTCGTCGCGGACCGGTGACCCGTCGCTCACGTGCGCGCCTTCCGCGCGAGCCGCTTGCCGGCGTTCGTCGCGACGAGGTTGTATGCCGGCCGCGCGAGTCGCTTGGCCCAGTAGGCCTGGTGGCCGATCCGGTCAGTGAGGATGATCCGCTTGTGCCGGTCGATGCCCTTGAGGACGATCTCGGCGACCTCGTCGGCGGTCATCGACGCCTTGGTGATGAGCTTGACCGCGGTCTCCTCCATCGCCGTGTCCTTGCCCTGCAGGGACTGGTGCAGGTTGGTCTTGAAGAAGGCGGGACAGACGGCGGAGACATGGATGTTCCACGGCGCGAGCTCGAAGCCGAGGGTCTCGGACAGGGCGACTACCCCGGCCTTGGCCGCGTTGTAGGACGACATGCCGGGGCCGTGGATGAGACCCGCGAGCGAGGCGGTGTTGACGATGTGGCCCGAACGCTGCTCCTTGAGCAGGGGGGTGAACGTCTGGCAGCCGCGCACGACCCCGAGGAGGTTGACGTCGAGGACCCGCTCCCAGTCGGCGATGGACTCGACGTCGATGCGTCCGCCCGTCGCTACGCCGGCGTTGTTGACGAGGACGTCGAGGCCGCCCCACGTGTCGCGGACGTGGGCGAGGGCGGCGTCCCAGTCCTGCTGGCTGCGCACGTCGAGCCGCACGTAGTCGACGCCGGCCGGCACCGAGTCGGGACGCGTGTCGGCGAGGTCGGCGACGAGCACGGAGTCGCCGCGTGCGAGGAACGCGTTCGCGAGCGCGAGGCCGAGGCCGGACGCTCCGCCGGTGACGAGGACACGACGGCTCATGAGCGGCTCGCCTTCTCTGCGTAGGGGTGGAGGAGGATGCGGGCGACGACGCCGAGGTGGACCTCGTCCGGACCGTCGGCGAGGCGCAGCGACCGCGCGCCCGAGTAGGCCGCCGCGAGCGGGAAGTCCTCGGACATCCCTGCCCCGCCGTGCAGCTGGATCGCCATGTCGATGACGTCGCACGCCATCTGCGGCACGACCGCCTTGATCTCGCTGACCTCGCTCAGCGCGCCGAGCGAGCCCTCGGTGTCGAGCTTCCACGCGGCGTGGTGGACGAGGAGGCGCGCCTGGTTGATGGCGATGCGGGCCTTGGCAAGCCGCTCGCGGTTGCCGCCGAGGTTCGCGATCGGCTTGCCGAAGGCGGTGCGCGTCGTCGACCGTTCGCAGGCGAGCTCGAGGGCCCGCTCGGCGAGGCCGATGAGCCGCATGCAGTGGTGGACGCGCCCGGGTCCGAGCCGTCCCTGCGCGATCTCGAAGGCGCGACCCGGCCCGGCGATGATGTTCGTGACCGGCAACCGCACGTCGGTGAGCGTCACCTCGCCGTGCCCGATGGGCTCGTCATAGTGGCCGAGCGCCGAGAGCATCCGCTCGATGCGCACGCCCGGGTGGTCGAGCGGCACGAGCACCATCGAATGGCGGGAGTGCCGCGACGCCTCGGGGTCGGTGACGCCCATGAAGATGCCGACCTTGCAGTCCGGGTTCCCCACGCCGGTCGACCACCACTTGCGGCCGTTGAGCACGACCTCGTCGCCGTCGATCGTCGCGGTGGACTCCATGTTCGTCGCGTCGGAGGAGGCGACGCCCGGCTCGGTCATGAGGAACGCGCTGCGAATCCGCCCGTCCAGCAACGGTTCCAGCCATTCGGCCTGCTGCTCCGGGGTGCCGTACTTGAGCAGGACCTCCATGTTGCCGGTGTCCGGTGCGTTGCAATTGAAGATCAACGGCGCGAGCGACGAGCGACCCATCTCCTCGGCGACCGGGGCGTAGTCGGCGTTCGACAGACCGGTGCCGCCATCGGTGCCGAAACGAGCGGCGTACGGACCCTCGTGCCCCGCGGGGAGGAAGAGGTTCCACAGCCCCTGCGCGCGCGCCTTGCCCTGCAGCTCGGCGACGAGTGGGTGCGCCGGCCACGGGTCCTCACCTCGGGCACGACGCTCGGCGACGTCGGTCGCGATGACCTGCTCGGCGGGTTCGATCTCGGTGTCGATGAACGCGCGGACGCGGGCGGCAAGGTCGCGGGATCGCTCGGACGGTGCGAAGTCCATACCGACAACCTATGGTAAGCGCCCGCTTAGTGGCTAGTGCTCTCGGTCACCCTCCAGCGTGTGGAGGCGTTCAATTGGTGAGTTTTTCTCGTCTCAGCCGCGGGGGTCCAGACCTGCACGGCGGCGGTATGCCGGTCGCTCGCCGGTCGTGGCCGCGCGCCGGGCCTCGGCGGTGTTGGCATTGACGAGCAGCCGCGCCTGCTCGAACCGCTCGCGCGCGAACGTCCGCCGCGCCCCGGCCACCCACGTCCGGTCGAAGAGCCGCTTCGCCGCCGCGACCGAGTCCGGCGACCGCTCGGTGATGCGCTCCGCGAGAGCCAGCGCACCGGCATACGGGTCGGCGTTCTCCTCGGTCGCGAGACCGAGCCGCACCGCCTCAGCGCCCGAGATCGTCTCGCCGGTCATCGTGAGCCGCTTCGCGACGTCGATGCCGACGAGCTGCGAGAGCGCTTGGATGCCGGACATGTCGGGGACGAGCCCCCACTTCGCCTCGAGGACGCTCCAGCGCGCGTCCGGCGTCGTGATGCGGATGTCGGCCGCGAGCGCGATCTGCAGGCCGCCGCCGAGGCAGTGGCCGTGGACGGCGGCGATGACCGGCACCGGCACGCGACGCCATGACCAGCACGCCTCTTGGAAGGTGTTCGTGCCCCGCCATGGCCGCGGCAGGAAGGCGGCGGCGACCCGATTCGGTTGTCGCAGAACGGTTCCGAAGTCGAGACCGGCGCAGAACGCGTCACCCTCACCGGACAGGATGACCGCGCGCAGTGACCTGTCGCCACGGAGCCGGTGTGCGGTCGCGACGAGCTGGTCGAGGGTGTCGAGGGTGAGGGCGTTGAGCTTGTCCGGCCGGTTGAGCGCGACGTGTGCGATGCCCGACTCGATGCGGCTCGTGACGAGGGGGCCTGGCGTGGCTGCGGCGACATCCGTCATGCCGCCGACTCTAGGCCGCGACGGTCAGTGCCCGACCGGGGCTGTGACGCGCGCCCGCTGGTCCGAACGGTGCTTGATGAGGCTGAGGCCGAGGACACCGGCGCCGAGAACCGAAAGACCGGCCCCGACCCAGCTCGGCGCGGTGTAGCCGTACCCGCCCGCGATGACGACACCGCCGAGCCAGGCGCCGAGGGCGTTGGCGAGGTTGAGCGCGGCGTGGTTGCTCGCGGCGCCCAGCGTCTGCGCGCGTCCGGCGACCTGCATGAGCCGCAGCTGGAGGTTGACGACGAGCACGCCCGCAAGGACGGAGGAGAGGAAGTAGAAGAAGACCGCCGTCGGCCACCACTGCGCGGTGAGCGCGAACGCCACGAGCGTCGCACCCATGCCGACACAGCCGATGGTGATGGAGCGCAGCACCGACCACTCGCCGAGGCGGCCGGCGAGCGGCGTGCCGACGAGCCCGCCGATGCCGGAGGCCAGCAGGAAGAGCGGGACGGCGCTCGCCTCGAGCCCGGTCACGTCGGTGACCGTCGGAGCGATGTAGCTCGCCATCGCGAACATGCCGCCGAAGCCGATCGCGCCGACGAGCAGGGTCAGCGCGACCTGCGTCGTCGCGAAGTCCCCCAGCTCGCGCCGGATCGTCGACTCGATGTCGCGGTCGATGTGCGGCACGAAGGCGACGAGCAGCCCGACGGTGAGCACTCCGAGGACGGCGACGAGCCAGTAGGCCGCCTGCCACCCGAGGTGCTGCCCGAGCCAAGTGGCACCGGGCACGCCCGCAACGTTGGCGATGGGGATGCCGAGCATGACCCGGCTCACCGCGCGCCCGTGCTGGCCGCGGGCCGCGAGGTCCACGGCCACGAGGGCGGCGACACCGAAGAAGGCACCGTGCGGCATACCGGCAAAGAACCGCGAGAGGAGCAGCCAGCCGTAGTCCGGCGCGAGCGCGGTCGCGACATTGCCGACGACGAAGGCGACCATGAGCCCGATGAGCAGCTCGCGGCGCGGCCAGGTCGCACCGAGCACGGCGATGAGCGGCGCGCCGACGACGACGCCCGCGGCATACGCGGAGATGGCGTGGCCGGCGTCCGGGATGGACACCGAGATGCCCGAGGCGATGTCGGGCAGCAGCCCCATCGTGACGAACTCCGTCGTGCCGATGGCGAATCCGCCGAGGACGAGGGCGACGGTCGCGAGGAGGGCATGGCGGGGCTGGGGCACGTCTCAGGATAAGGAGCGAGGACGGCCTGGCATTCCCGGCGCCGACCGGTGGGCCCACGACATCGCGCGGCGCCGCTCCACCACTCCTACGATCGACGGTATGCGCGCTGCACTCGTCACCCGGCTCGACGGTCCCGACGCCGTGGAGGTCACCGACGTCCCCGACCCGGAGGTGCCGGAGGGGCAGGCGCTCATCGAGGTCGCGGCCGCGGGGGTGGCGTTCCCGGACGTGCTGCTCACCCGCGGCGAGTACCAGATCACGCCGCCGCTTCCGTTCGTCCCGGGCGCCGAGGTGTCGGGTTTCGTGCGGGTCGCGCCGGCGGGGTCGGGCCTCGTCGAGGGGCAGCGGGTGGCGGCGTTCCCGTTCCTCGGCGGGTTCGCGGAGCGGGTGGTGTGCGACCCGGGGCTGGTCTGCCCGCTGCCGGACGGCGTGACCTTCGACGCGGGGGCGGCGCTGCCGATGAACTACCTCACCTGCCACTTCGCGCTGCGGCTGCGCGGCCGGCTCGCCGAGGGCGAGAAGGTCCTCGTCCACGGCGCCGCCGGTGGGATCGGCACCGCTGCGATCCAGCTCGCCAAGGCGTGGGGTGCGAGCGTGTATGCCGTGACGTCCGATCCCGCGAAGGGTGACGTCGCGCGCACGGCCGGGGCCGACGAGGTCGTGCCGGCGGACGGGTTCCGGGAGGCCGTCGCCGACCTCACGTCGGGTCACGGGGTGGACGTCGTCGTCGACCCGGTCGGTGGGGACCGGTTCACCGACTCGCTGCGCTCGCTCGCGCCGCTCGGGCGGCTGCTCGTCATCGGGTTCACGGCCGGCTCGATCCCCGAGGTGCGGGTGAACCGGCTGCTGCTGAACAACCTCGACGTCGTCGGCGTCGGGTGGGGCGCCTACTGGGCCGGGGCGCGGTCGCGGCCGGAGTTCGTGCGCTCGCAGTGGGATGACCTCGTGCCCCTGCTCGAGTCCGGCGCGATCGACCCGGTCATCGGGGAGGTGCGCTCGCTCGACGAGGTGGGCGTGGCGCTGCGCGACATCGACGAACGCCGCGCCACCGGCAAGGTCCTCCTCACCCCCTGACCGCGCGACTGATTGCCCGTTCTGGTCGTTCCCCCCTCCACTGATTGCCCGTTCCGGTACCTCCCCGCTCCACTGATTGCCCGTTCTGGCTGCCGGAACGGGCAATAAGTCAGAAGAGGGTGGGCTGGTCGGCAACCTTCGGAATGGGTATGCCGCTCGCGCGCGTCCGCACGTGCAGCCGCCGCGCCGCCGCGGTCGAGAGCAGCAGCGCCCCAGCACCCCACGCGACCAGCACGGCCACGTCGAGTCCGAGCTTCATCGTCGGCCCGCCGTAGGCGAGGGCACGAAGGCCCTCCACGGCATACGACATCGGCAGCACGTGGTGCAGCCACTGCAGCGGCCCGGGCAGCGTCTCCCACGGGAAGGTCCCGCCCGCGCTCACGAGCTGGAGCACCATGAGGACGAGCGCGATGAACTGTCCGGTGTCCCCGAGCCGCGCCATGAGCCCGTGGATGATCGCCATGAAGCTCATCGACACGAGCACCATGAACGCGAGCATCCACCACGGGTGCGCGAGGTCGATGCCGACGGCGAACCGGACGATGATCCACGTCAGCACCGCCTGAGCGACACCGATGACGGCCGGCGCGAGCCAGCCACCGACCGCGACGGGGACGACCGCCCAACGTGACGTCAGCGCTTCCTCGACGAGCGGGCGCGCCCGGGTGAAGAGGGTGAACCCTCCGATCCACAGCGCGAGCGACAGGAAGAACGGAGCCAGCCCCGCGCCATACGACCCTGCCCGGGCCAGCGCCTCGGAGACGACACCCACGGGCGACCCGACGGTCTGTGCCACGGCCTTGCGCTGGGCGTCGGTGGGGTTGGGGATCTGCTTCGCACCGTCGGCGAGCGACGAGGAGAGTTTCGCCGCTCCCGAGTCGAGCTTGGCGAGGCCGTCGTCGAGGGCCTTGGCGCCCGAGGCCAGCTGGTTGGCGCCCGTGAGGGCCTGCTGCTGCCCGGCGTTCAGCTCCTTGGCGCCGGAGGCGAGCCGCGCCCCAGCCGAGGCCGCGGCGTCGATCCCGGACTCGAGCTCCTTGGACGCGGCGGCGAGCTGGGCGGCGCCGTCGGCCACCTGGTTCGCGCCGGTCGACAGCCGGGTGAGGTCGGCGGAGGTCGACTGCAGGGTGGCGTTGGCGTCGCGGATGGGGGTGCGCAGCTTGGCCGTCTCGGCGAGGACGGCGTCGACCTGCTCGTCGGTGAGCCCGGCCGCGCGCAGCCGCTCCGGCAGGGCCGCGTCGAACGCGTCGAGGTCCTTGGTGAGGTCACTGCCGGCGGTCGCGACCTTCTGGCCCACGTCCGCGATGCGCTTGTTGCCGTCCGCGACCTGACGGGCGCCGTCGGCGAGCTTGGCGGTCTGGCCGGGCAGGGCGTCGGTGCGCTTGTCGAGGGTCGTGAGGCCAGAGCTCAGCTCGGTCGCTCCGGAGGACAGCTCAGCCGCCCCGACCGCGAGCTTCTTCTGACCCGCGGCGAGGTCGGCGGCGCCGCTGCTCAGCTTCGTCGAGCCCGAGTGCGCGTCCTTGGCGCCGGTCGCGAGCTGGGACGCCCCCTTGGCGGCCTCGCCCACCTGGTCGTGGATCGTCGAGAACCGCCGAGCATCTCGCTCGCAGCCGTTTGACTCACCTGCTGCGCCACCGACACCTGCACCTGCTCGACGACCCGGTCGGCAATGGTCCCCGCGAGATAGTTCGTCGCATCGTTGGTGTCGAGCTCGAGGTTCGCGAGCCGCGGCGTGAAGTCCGCACTCGAGGCGAGGTCGGCGCTGAAACTCTGCGGGATCGTGAGGACGAACGCGTAGTCCCCCTCGCGCAGCCCGCGCTGCGCCTCGGCCGCGTCGACCTCGCGCCAGTCGAGGTCACGCGCCTTGAGCAGGGTGTCGGCGACCTCGTCCCCGACCTGGAGCTTCTCGCCGTCCGCGAGCGTCGTCCCGCGGTCCTCGACGACGACGGCCGCCGGCAGCCCGTCGAGGTTCGCGTAGGGGTCCTTGTTCGCATAGAGATACAGCCCGGCATACAGCGACGGGACGACGATCATCGCGGCGAGGGCGACCTTGGCGAGGGTCGTCTCGGTGAGCCGGCGGAGCTCGGTGAGGGCGACGCGGAGGGCGGTCATGGCGGGACCCCTGTGGTCGGGAGACGGCTGTCGATGGTGCTTCCATGATGGGCGGTACTGTGGCGTACCACCGCGGTACGCTACGGTACCACCATGGCCACCACACCTGCGAACCGTTTGCTCGACGCCCTCGCCGAGGCGTTCGTCGAGCAGGGCCTCGCACACACGACGGTCGCCGACATCGCCCGCATCGCGGGCACGAGCAAGCGCACCTTCTACGAGCACTTCGCCTCCAAGGAAGACGCCTTCCTCGCCCTGTATGCCGGCCGCGCCGATGCGCTCGTCGCCGCCATCTCCGCTGTCGTCACCGACCCGACCGCACCCATCGAGGAGCAGGTGCGCGGCGCCGTCCGCGCCTACCTCGACCACCTCGCCGACAACCCGGCACTCGTGCGCGCGCACATGCTCGAAGCCCACTCCCTCGGCCGCACCGGGCTCGACGCGAGACGGTCCCTCATCGACCGCCACGCGGCCTACCTGCGCGGTCTTGTCGACGAGGCGAGCCGGCACCACGACGACGTGCGGCGACTTTCGACGCCCGAGTCGGTCGCCGTCGTCGCCGGGCTCATCGAGCTCACCCTGCGCGCCGTCCTCGACGGCCGGACCCTCAACTCGCGCAGCCAGGTCGACCACGCGTCGAGCTTCATCCTCGACATCGTCCGCGCCGGCTGAGCGCCGGTCAGGCGGGCAGGGCGAGGGCTACGCCGGCCACGACGATCCCGCGACCGTCGTCCTCGTATGCCGTCCGCTCTAGCGCCGCAAGCGCCACACCGACCAGCGTGGCCGGGTCCCGGGTGGGCTCCTCAAGTGCTCCCTGACTGACGAGGGTGGCACCGTCGTCGAAACGGAGGTGCACGTCGACGCGGGTGGCCGGCCGCGGGTCGTCGCCCAAGCGATCGAGCGCGCGAATCACGTTGTGTTGCAACGACTCGCGGACCCGGGAGCGCTGCCGGGTCGGCCTGCCCAGCGAGATCGTCGACGAGACCGACTTGCGAGGGCCGGGCAGCTTCACGGTCGCGTCATCGGTGCCGTCACGGATGGCGACGAGGTTCTTCGCCTGAGGCTTGGCGATGCGGCGTTCGACGAGAGCCTCGACGGTCCAGCCGCAGAGGTCGGCGACGTGGACGATGCCGGCGTCGTGCAGCTTGCCGGCGGTCATGGGGCCCACTCCCCAGAGGTCGGCCACCGGGAGCCGGGGCCGCACCCGCGCCTCGGTGTCGGCATCGACGACGACAAGGCCATCCGGCTTGGCCCGCCGCGAGGCGAGCTTGGCGAAGAGCTTGGCCCGGGCGACCCCCGCCGAAACCGGGAGACCGAGCTCGCGGCGGACGCGGCGCCGCAGGTCCGCGGCGATGCGTCCGGCCTCGTCGACGGAGCCTCCATCGAGAGCGGACACGTCGAGGAACGCCTCTTCCATCGACCCCGGCTCGACGAGCGGCGTGACCTCACGGAACAGCGCCATGAGGTCGGCGCTCACCGACTCATAGGTCTCGCCCCGGAACTCGGCCACAACGAGCTCGGGCCAGCGTCGCAGCGCGTGACGCAACGGCATACCGGCATGAACGCCGAGCGCCCGTGCCTCGTACGACGCACAGGCGACCACCTGCGGACCGACGACGACCGGACGTCCGCGAAGGTGCGGGTCGTCGCGAACCTCGACCGAGACGAAGAACGCGTCGGCGTCAGCATGGATGAGCACTCACCCACCCTCGCACCTGCCCCCGACAGCGCACCCGGCGTCACACGGGCGCGGCTCTGACAGACTCGGACCATGGACTTCCGCAACGCCTACGCGCAGGGTTTCGCCCGCGTCGCCGCCTGCACCCTGCCCGTGACGATGGCCGACCCGATGAGGAACGCCGAGTCCACGATCGAGCAGGTCCGCGCCCTCCACGACGACGGCGTCGCGGTCGCCCTCTTCCCCGAGCTCGGCCTCTCCGGCTACGCGATCGACGACCTCCTCATGCAGGACGTCCTGCTCGACGACGTCGACAGCGCCATCGTCACCATCGCCGAAGCGAGTCGTGAGCTGCGGCCGCTCATCGTCGTGGGCGCCCCGCTGCGGCACGGCAACCGGCTTTACAACTGCGCGGTCGTCATCCGCGGCGGGCACGTCCTCGGGGTCGCGCCGAAGGCCTTCCTGCCGAACTACCGCGAGTTCTACGAGAAGCGCTGGTTCACCCCCGGTGACGACGCCGTCGAGGACTTCATCGTCCGGCCGCACTGGCCCGGCGCCGACGCCGACGGCGAGATCCCGTTCGGCACCGACCTGCTCTTCGAGGCGACCGACGTCCGCGGGCTCACCGTCCACGTCGAGGTGTGCGAGGACATGTGGGTGCCGGTGCCGCCGAGCCACCGGGCCGCGCTCGCCGGCGCGACCGTCCTGCTCAACCTCTCCGCCTCCCCCATCACCGTCGGCCGCGCCGAGGACCGCCACCTGCTCGCTCGCTCCGCGAGCTCGCGCTGCAACGCGGCATACCTGTATGCCGCCGCGAGCGAGGGTGAGTCGACCACGGACCTCTCGTGGGACGGCATGACGATGGTCTACGAGATGGGCGACCTGCTCGGCGAGTCCGAGCGGTTCCCGAGCGGGCCGCAGGCGACCGTCGTCGACGTCGACCTCGACCGGCTGCGCCAGGAGCGGATCCGGCAGGGCAGCTTCGACGACAACCGCAAGACCGAGGGCATCGGCGAGCCCGGCGGTGAGACGTTCCGGGTCGTGCCGTTCGAGGTCGACCCGCCGAGCGGCGACCTCGGGCTGCGGCGCAAGGTCGACCGTTTCCCGTTCGTGCCCGACGACCCGGCGCGGCTGGCCCTGGACTGCTACGAGGCCTACAACATCCAGGTCTCCGGACTTGAGCAGCGGCTGCGCGCCATCGCCACCGACACCTGGCAGCCCAAGATCGTCATCGGCGTCTCCGGCGGCCTCGACTCGACGCACGCGCTCATCGTCGCGGCGAAGGCCATGGACCGGCTCGGCCGGCCGCGCACCGACATCATCGGCTTCACGATGCCAGGGTTCGCCACGTCGAAGGGCACGAAGTCCAACGCGATCCACCTCATGGAGTCACTCGGCATCACGTGGGAGGAGCTCGACATCAAGCCCGCGGCGACGCAGATGTTGCGCGACCTCGGGCACCCGGCCGGCGAGGGCGAGGAGGTCTACGACGTCACCTTCGAGAACGTCCAGGCCGGCCTGCGCACCGACTTCCTCTTCCGCGCGGCGAACCAGCGCGGCGGCATCGTGTTGGGCACCGGCGACCTGTCCGAGCTCGCCCTCGGCTGGTGCACCTACGGTGTCGGCGACCAGATGTCGCACTACGGCGTCAACACCGGCGTCCCCAAGACCCTCATGCAGCACCTCATCCGCTGGGTCGTCTCGACCGACCAGTTCGACGCGTCGGTCAACGAGACCCTCACCGAGATCCTCACCCAGGAGATCAGCCCCGAGCTCGTCCCGACCAAGGAGGGCGAGAAGATCCAGTCCACCGAGGACTCGGTCGGCCCCTATGCGCTGCAGGACTTCACGCTGTACCACGTTCTGCGCAGGGGCTATTCGCCGAGCAAGATCGCCTACCTCGCCGAGCAGGCGTGGTCCGACCCGGCGCGGGGTGACTGGCCGGCGGGCTACCCCGAAGGCGAGCGGCCGGCATACGACCTGAAGACGATCCGGCACTGGCTGGAGGTCTTCGTCAAGCGCTACTTCGCCAACCAGTTCAAGCGCAGCGCGCTGCCCAACGGGCCCAAGGTCGTCGCGGGCGGCACGATGTCGCCGCGCGGTGACTGGCGGATGCCGTCCGACGCCTCCCCCACCGCGTGGCTCGCCGAGATCGAGCGCAACATCCCGAAGCGCTGACGCCCCACCGCCCACCGCACGGATCGGGTCACTCGTCGAGCGGCCCGCTGAGGTAGCGCTGGACGCTCGGGCCGACGAGTGCCACGACCTGCTCCCGCGGGAGGCCGGCGACCGGCTGGATGCGCAGGACGCAGCGCACCATCACCATCCCGAGGAGCTGGGTCGCGGCCAGGCTGGCACGCAGCTCGGCGTCCTCGGTGTCGAGGTGCCGGGCGTAGCTCGCGAGGATCTCGGAGGCGATGAACTCGGTGAAGCTCCGCCGGGCGGCGTCGTCGGTCATGGCGGTGCGGAACATCGTCAGCAGCGCCGGACCGGTCTCTGGGGCCTCCCACAGGTCGAGGAAGGCGCTGACGAGCCGAGCGCCGGCCCGTGCGACGCCGTCGGCGAACGCGCCGTCGATGAGCTCCGCCGGCCGGACGGGGATGTCCATCGCCGCGGTGAAAAGGTCCTGCTTCTTGCCGAAGTAGTAGGGGATGAGCGCGACGTCGACACCCGCAGTGGCCGCGACCCCGCGCAACGTCGTTGCGGCATAACCGGATTCGCTGAACGACGTCCGTGCCGCCTCGAGGATGCGTGCCTTGGTGTCGACGTCGGCGCGCGGACCGGGGCGCCCGGCACGCGGACCGGGGCGCCCGGCACGAGCACGTGGCGTGGAGGTGGAGCGAGCGCGCGGCATGGCTCCAACCTAGTTGTCACTCCCGCGTCGCTCAACAACCGTTGAATTCTCGGCGCCACTCCGCTACGGTGCATTTCAACGTCTGTTGAATCCCTCGAGGAGGAGCACGGATGTCGACCACCAGGCCCACCGGGGACACCCCGGCGTCCACACCACGGCCCCTACCGGAGCACGCACCGAACCACACTCCGGAGCACGCGCCCGAGCCCGCACCGCACCCCACTGGAGATCCCGCGTCCGCCGCCGTGCCGAGCCGGGCACACGCCACGACGTCGGAACACTCCCCGCGCTCGAGCCATCGACCGTCGACGGGCGTGCTACTCGCCGCGGTCCCCGTGACTCTCGCCGCGCTCGTCGGCCTCGTGCTGGTCGCCTTCGGGCTGCCCGCGGTCAAGGCCGCACCGCACGACCTGCCACTCGGCGTCGCGGGCCCCAAGCTCATGACCGAGCAGCTCACTTCTGCTCTGGCACAACGTGATCCGGGGGCTTTCGACGTCCGGGTCTATGACGACGAGGTTGCCCTGACCCGGGCCATCGAGAACCGCGAGGTCTACGGCGGGCTCCTCGCGACGCCGCGTGGGTCGACCGTCCTCACGGCGTCGGCGGCCAGCCCGGTCGTGGCCCAGTCGCTCATCGCGATGGGGACGGAGATCTCGCGCCAGAGCGGAGGGACGGGGACGCCGACCGTGCGCGACGTCGTGCCGCTGACCCGGGACGACCCGCGCGGAGCCGGGCTGGGGGCGGCGTTGCTCCCGCTCGTCATTGGCGCGATCCTGCCTGCCGTCGTGTTCACCCGCTTGGGGGCCTCGCGCCGGGTCATGCTCGCCGCAGGCGCGGTGTATGCCGCGGTGGCCGGCCTGGCGTTCGCCGCGGTCCTGCACTTCGGGTTCGGCAGCATCGCCGGGAACTTCTGGCTCGAGGCAGGCGTGTTCGCCGCGACCATCGGCGCCGGGATGCTCGCGCTCCTGGGGCTGCACCGCGTCCTCGGAATGGTCGGTCTGGGACTCGGCGCCGCCCTCCTCGTCCTCGTCGGGAACCCGCTCTCGGGCGCCCAGTCCGCCCCGGAGTTCCTCGCCTCGCCGTGGCGCGAGATCGGCCAGTCCATGCCGCCCGGCGCCGGGTCGCAGCTGCTGCGCTCGGTGGCGTTCTTCGACGGAGCCGGCGCGAAGGACGCGTGGATCGTCATCGGCGCATGGGCGCTGGCCGGCCTGCTGCTGCTCGCCCTGCCCTCTCGACGACGCTCGGAGGGGTGAGGGCGCGGCAGGGCCGGCGGACTTTGCCGAACCCTTGCCGAACGCTCACCGCGGCTTTGCCCACGCGCCCGTATGCCGGCCGCAGGCTTGTCGCCATGCCCACCTCCCCCTCCCCTGCCTCCTGCGCGCCCGGCCGTGGCCGCGCGGCCGGCCACGGCCTCGCTTCGAGTGCGCGGCCACCACTGCGCTCGCGCACTGTCGCGCTCGTCCTCGTCGCGCTGCTCGCGCTGACCCTCGGCCTCGCCGCCGCCGTTGCCCTGTCCACGGCAACCGCCCGATCCGCCTCTGCCGCAACGCCGCTCACGGTCAGCCAGGCCATCGCGACGCAGAACGGCTCGACCCAGACGGTCCGCGGCTACATCGTGGGCGAGCCGGTCGCGACGACGACGGTCAACCGCAGCAACTTCACCGCCGACTACGCCATCGCGCTCGCCGACTCGGCGAGCCAGACCGACACGACGAAGATGCTCTACGTCCAGCTGACGACGCAGTGGCGCAGCGCCTGGGGGCTGAAGTCCAACCCCGGCAACCTGGGCCGGCTCGTCGACGTCACCGGGCAGCTCACGGCCTACTTCTCGCACCCCGGCCTGAAGAACCCGACCGCCATCACCGCTGCCGGGACGACCGCGAGCCCCACTCCGACCGCGACGGCCACCCCGAGCCCGACACCGACCCCGACCGCGACCGGCGGCACCGGCTACTACGCCGCCGCCGAGGGCAAGACGGGTGCGGCACTGCGCACCGCACTGCACGACATCATCAGCAACCAGAGCGTGCTCACCTACGACCAGGTGTGGACCGCGCTCAAGGACACCGACCAGGACCCGAACAACACCGCCAACGTCATCGAGCTCTACTCCGGCCGCTCGATCGCCAAGACGCTCAACGGCCCCGACCCCGACGACTGGAACCGCGAGCACGTGTGGCCGCAGAGCAAGGGCGGCTTCGGCACGACGCCCGGCCCGGGCACCGACGTGCACGCCCTGCGCCCCGAGGACGTCACCGTCAACGCCGACCGCGGCAGCCTCGACTTCGACAACGGCGGCACGGCCGTCAACCAGTGCTCGGACTGCTGGCGCGACGGCGACTCGTTCGAGCCGCGCGACGCGGTCAAGGGTGACGTCGCCCGGATGATCTTCTACATGGCGATCCGCTACGAGGGCGGCGACGGCTTCGCCAACCTCGAGCCCAACGACGTCACCGGCAACGGCTCGGTCCCCGCCATCGGCAAGCTCTCGACGCTCAAGGCGTGGAGTGCGGCCGACCCTCCGGACGCCTTCGAGAAGCGCCGCAACGAGCGGATCTACGCGCAGTGGCAGGGCAACCGGAACCCGTTCATCGACAACCCGCAGTGGGTCACCTCGATCTGGCCGTGAGGTCTCGTCATCCGCCCAGGGTCGACAGGGCGTCACCGTCCATGCGGAAGACGGTCCACTCGTCCTGCGGCACCGCACCGAGGCTGCGGTAGAACCCGATCGAGGGCTCGTTCCAGTCGAGGACCCACCACTCGAGCCGCTGGTAGCCGCGCTCGACGCACGTGCGCGCCAGGGTCGCGAGGAGCTCACGCCCGAGACCGCTCCCGCGATGCGCCGGCTCGACGAAGAGGTCCTCGAGCCAGATCCCGTTGACGCCGGTCCACGTCGAGAAGGTGAGGTACCAGATCGCCATCCCGACGACCTCGCCGTCGACCTCGGCGACGTGCGCGAACGTCGTCGGTGTCCCGGAGACCGGGAAGAGCGCCATACGGAAGTGCTCCTCGGTCGCTTGGACCGCGTCCGGCTCCTTCTCGTAGATGGCGAGCTCGCGCACGAGTCGCAGGATGGCCGGCACGTCGTCGGGCGTCGCCTCGCGGATGGTCATTCCGTGAGCGTATGCCGCGGGCGTACGTTGGACGTATGCCGTCCACGCGCGTTCCCGCTGACCTGGCCCCGCTGCTCGAGGCTCCGAACTACGGCCACGTCGCGACGGTCCGTCCCGACGGGTCGCCACAGGTGAACCCGATGTGGTTCCTCTGGGACCGCGACACCGACACGATCCGGTTCACGCACACGACGAACCGCGCGAAGTACCGCAACCTGCAGGCCAACCCGGCCATGGCGATGGAGGTGCTCGACCCCGAGAACCCGTACCGGTTCGTCGAGGTCCGCGGCCGGCTCGTCGAGACCGTCCCGGATCCTGAGGGTGCGTTCTACCCGGTGCTCGGGGCGCGCTACGGCAACCCCGAGACGCCGGTGCCGCCGGATGCGCCCGACCGGGTCATCCTCGTCATGTCGATCGACAAGGTCATCGGCAAGTGAGCGTCGGCGGGGATGAGCTGGTCTTCCACGTCACCCGTCCGGCGACGTGGGAGCAGGCGGTCGCCGACGGGGCATTCACCGAGTCGACGCTCGACCGCTCGCTCGAGGAGGAGGGCTTCATCCACTGCTGCGACGCGGTGCAGCTCGACTTCGTGCTGAACGCGTTCTATGCCGGCGTCGACGAGGACCTGCTCCTGCTGACGATCGACCCGGAGCTGCTCGAGTCGCGGCTGGTCCGCGAGGTCGGCGTGCCCGAGACGGGCGAGACGTTCCCCCACGTCTACGGACCGATCAACCCCTCCGCCGTGGTCGAGACCCAGCTCCTCCACCCGCCCCACACCCGGTGAAGAAGTCACCCAATTGAACGCCGGGAACAGCCCCCACCCCGTGAAAAAGTCACCCAATTGAACGCCTAGGGCCTTCACCGCCCACGGGTTCCGACTCGCAGAGCGGAAAGTGGTGAGTCAGGGAACGCGGCCGCGGCGGGCGGGGTGGGTGTTGAGATCGAGCAGCATCTCGAGCAGGCGCTCGGCCGCCGGGTTCGGCCGGGCGGTCTCGCGCACGAGTGCCGAGATCTCACGCATCGGCGTCGGGTCGGTGATGCGCAGCCGCGTCACGTCCGGCGGCAGTGACCGCGCCGCGAGCCGGGGCATGACCGAGATGCCCACCCCGGCCGCCACGAACTGGATGGCCGAGTGGTACTCCTGCGCCTGGACCGTGAACCGCGGCGTGAAACCCGCTGCGGCACAAGCGGACACGACGATCCGGTGCCCGAGCGAGCCCACGAGGTCGTTCGACACCCACGTCTCACTCCGGAGGTCGGCCAGGGCGACGGTGCGCTCGTGGACGAGGTGGTGCCGAGTCGGGATGACCGCGACGAACGGGTCGGTCGCGAGCGGGACCTTCCGATAACCGGGCCGCCCGCCCCCGTCCGGCGGGTCGATGACGATGTCGATGTCGGGGGTGACGTTCCGGCTCGTGACCTCGGTGAGGACGAGCTTGACGGTGATGTCCGGCAGCTCCTTGGTGAGCCGCTTGACCAGACGCGGCATCCACGCCGCGCCTGCCGAGCTGAAGTAGCCGACGGTGAGCCGACCGCTCCGCCCCTCGCGCAGGTCGGCGACGACCGAGTCGAGCCGGCCCCATTGGCTCATCGCCTCTTCGCTCTGCGCGGCGAGCTCGAGTCCGGCCGGTGTGGGCGTGATCCCGCGCCCGGCCCGCTGGAAGAGCACCAATCCGGTCTCGCGCGCGAGCGCCGAGAGGTGCTGGCTCACCGCGCTCGAGGTCAGCCCGAGGTTGTCGGCAGCCGCCTGCACGGAGCCTCCGGCGACGACGGCGCGGAAGACGCTGAGGCGGTGCGGGTCGAGCATGCGCTGATCATACAGTGGTGCTTAACAACCATGTAGCAAAGTCACGTTGTGCTAATGAGTGTGGGTCGCGAGAATTGGCGTCATGATCCCCCGCACGCAGACCTTCCACACCGCCGTCCGCATCGCCGACCGCATCCGCAGCTTCGCCCGCCCCGGCACCTCGGGCTGGAACAACATCCCCGACATGGACCGTGCCCGCACCGGTCACGAGCTCATGGTCGCCCTCCAGTGGGAGCAGCACCGCCCCCGCTGACCCCAAGGCAGCACCGTCCCGAACCGTCCCATGGGGTGAGCTCGGGACACCAGCACCGTCCCGAACCGTCCACTTGGGTGAGTTCGGGACACTAGCGACTTGCGCGCACCTCGCGATCGAGCTCCTGGAGCTCCTCGCGCCGGTCCTCGCGGACGAGTCGCACGACCCGATCCGGGTCGATCCCCGCACGTCGCGCGCCGTCGAGGCTCGGGCCGGACAGCAGGTCCGGCAGCGAGAACGTCGGCGCGTCGCCGCGTCTGGCGGGCCCCTCCTCGACGCGCACTTCGGGCCGGTCGCGCTGCGGCAGCACTGAGGGCTCCACTCCGAATCCCTCAGCCACCAGCCGCGCATAGGCCTCGTGCCCGGCGCCGTTGGGGTGGTAGGACTCCTCGAGCGGCCACCCGACCCCGTTGATCCACTCGACCGCGTCACAGACCGCGTGCCCGTCGAACGCCGCGCGCGGGTCGACGAACCTCGCACCCACCTTCGCGGCCGCCGCGCTGATGACGTCGGCGAGCTCGCCCGTGCCGCGCTCGATGCGCGACATCTCGTGGGGGCTGAAGAAGGTCAGCGCATTGCAGTCCGTGCCGTTGAAGATGACCGGGTATGCCGTGAGCACCAGCTCCGCTGTCGGCGCACCTTCGCGGACGCGCCCCAGGAGGGCGTCGAGCCGCCCGGGCAGCTCCTGGGTCACGAGAGCCGACGCCTCGTCGAGGACCCGGTCGGAGTCGGTCATCCAGGCCGGCTTGGCGCACTCGACGAGCACTGGGACGAAGCCGGCGTCGTTGCCGCCGATGGTCAGGGAGACGTGGGTGGTCTCCGGGCCGAGCGCGGCGACCTGGTCCTCGACGACGTTCGCCACCGTCGCGCCGAGGCACGCCTGGTAGGCGAGGTCCACCCCGAGCGAGCGGGCGACGCTCACGGGATAGCCGGCGAAGGCGCGCCAGCACTCGCTGCGCCCGGGACCACCACCCACGCCCGCGGCATACGAGTCTCCAAGGGCGACATACGGCAGGCTCACGCGACTCATCCAAGCAAAAGCGACCGACGTCGGCCATGCTGAGGACCCATCCACCCACGACTGGTTGCGCACAGTTCGCGTCGTCGTGCGAAGGATGCGCAACCAGTCGGACGAAAGGGAACGGCACGTGGCACGCAGGGCGAGGGAGCCGCACCACTGGGCGGACGACAGCCGACGGGCGTGGGTAGCCGTTGTCGTCTCCGTGACGGTGGCCATCGCCGTGCGGCTCGTCGCGCGCTGGGTCGACTTCGGCGGCGGGCGCGAGGACGACCAGGTCGAAGGGCTGGCGACGGTGCTGACGCTCTTCATCGTCATGCTCGCGACGTACCTCGTGCACACGTGGCGGGTCTTCTCCCGCTACGAGCCCGCGCAGCTCGAAGAGGCGGTCGAGGCGACGACGACGTTCAGCGAACGCAGCGGCTCCCCGCAGCTCGCGCGGGCATTCCACTGGCGGTGGGGGACGGGCGCAGGGTCGTGGCTCGTGACGACCGCGGCGATGAGCCTCTTCGTCGTCGGTGCGCTCATCCTCACCGAACGGTTGAAGGCCAGCCCGGTCCTCGTGCTCGGCTCACTGCTCGTCGTCGCCCTCGCGTGGATGGTCATGGCGGTGAGCGGGACGCTCATGCTCGTGCGCCAGGACCTCGGGCCGAAGGGGCCGGGGCGCGCGCTGCAGTTCCCCGACGACGGCGGTCACGCGTGGGGCGACTACTTCTATCTCGGCATGCAGGTGTGCACGACGTTCTCGACGTCGGACGTGTCGGTGATGACGACGCGGATGCGCGAGGTGATCACGTCGCTCGTCGCGACGGCGTTCGTCTTCAACACGGTCATCGTCGCGATGCTCGTGTCGGTCCTGCTCTCGCAGGGCTGACCGTCGACGACGGACGAGCCCTCAGATGCACTGATTGCCTGTCCCCGGCAGACACCTGCCGGGAACCGGCAATCAGTCGGAAGAAGCGCGGCGTCAGGAGTCCTGCTGGCCCTGGGCGGCCTGCTGCTCGGCGACCTTGGCGCGCACGTCGTCCATGTCGAGGCCCTTGATCTGCTCGATGATGCCGTCGAGCGCGGGCGCGGGCAGCGCCCCCGGCTGGGCGAAGACGAGGATCGAGTCGCGGAACGCCATGAGCGTCGGGATGGACGTGATCTGCGCGGCCGCGGCGAGCTGCTGCTCGGCCTCGGTGTCGACCTTGGCGAAGACGACGCCGTCGTGCTTCTCGGACGCCTCCTCGAAGACGGGCGCGAACCGCTTGCACGGCCCACACCACTCGGCCCAGAAGTCGACGAGCACGATGTCGTTGCCCGTGACGGTCTTCTCGAAGGTGTCGGCGGTGAGCTCGACGGTGGCCATGGATGCTCCTAGGGGTCGCGGATGGAACTTCTCGCCCGTCTCAACACCGCACGGGGCGCCGATCATCCACCGGCGCGCGGCCGGCATACCCCGGAGAACCCGGACGGCGCCCCTCAGCCTGCCAAAAAGCCTCCGGACATGCCACGGGCGCGCGTCGGTACAGGGGGTTTCACGACGCGCGCCCGGCTGACTCACAGACTAGCGAGAAAACATGGTCGTTGAACAGTCTTCGACCGATGTGATGCCGACCGCTTTGCCGGACGAGCGCGCCTATGCTGGCGAAGGTGACTGACACCGCCGCAGGAACCGCCCCGTCGAGCGCCACCCCGTCGAGCCCCGCGCAGCGCGTCCGCTCCGTGACCGACGACGACCGCGCCCACGTCTTCCACTCGTGGTCGGCGCAGGCCCAGATCTCCCCGCCCGAGATCACCTGGGCCGAGGGCTCGAGGTTCGAGACCGCCGACGGCACGCGCTACCTCGACTTCTCGAGCCAGCTCGTCAACGTCAACATCGGCTACCAGCACCCGAAGCTCGTCGAGGCGATCCAGCGCCAGGCCGGCCGACTGCTCACCGTGAGCCCGGCGTTCGCCAACGACATGCGCAGCGAGGCAGCCCGGCTCATCGCCGAGGTCGCGCCCGGGGACCTCGACTCGGTGTTCTTCACCAACGGCGGCGCCGAGGCGACCGAGAACGCCATGCGCATGGCCCGCCTGCACACCGGTCGGCAGAAGGTGCTCACGACCTACCGCAGCTACCACGGTGCGACGGCGGGCGCGATCGCCGCCACGGGTGAGCCGCGGCGCTGGCCGTCGGAGCCGTCGGTGCCGGGGATCGTGCACTTCTGGGGTCCGTACCTCTACCGCAGCGCCTTCCACGCGAGCACCGAGGATGAGGAGCGCGACCGGGCCCTGCAGCACCTGCGCGACACGATCATGGTCGAGGGTCCGCAGACGATCGCCGCGATCATGCTCGAGTCCGTCGTCGGCACCAACGGCGTGCTCGTCCCGCCGCCGGGCTACCTCGCCGGAGTGCGCGAGATCTGCGACGAGCACGGCATCGTCTTCATCGCCGACGAGGTCATGGCCGGGTTCGGGCGGTGTGGCGAGTGGTTCGCCATCGACCGGTGGGAGGTCACGCCCGACCTCATCTGCTTCGCCAAGGGCGTCAACTCCGGCTACGTCCCGCTCGGCGGTGTCGTCATCTCGCGGGCCATCGCGGACACCTTCGCGGACCGGCCCTACCCCGGCGGGCTGACGTACTCAGGGCACCCGCTCGCGTGCGCGTCGGCGGTCGCGTCGATCGGGATCTTCCGCGAGGAGGGCATCCTCGAGCACGTCCGCGGGGTCGAGGAGACGGTGCTGCGGCCCGGGCTCGAGGCCATCGCCGCGCGCCACCCGTCGGTGGGCGAGGTCCGTGGCGTGGGGTTCATGTATGCCGTGGAGCTGGTTCGCTCACGCGTGTCCCGTGAGCCGTTGGTCCCGTTCAACGCGTCCGGGGAGGCGGCCGCTCCGATGGCCGAGTTCGCGGCCGAGTGCAAGCGGCTCGGGTTGTGGCCGTTCGTGCACTTCAACCGGACCCACGTCGTGCCGCCATGCACGACGACCGCCGACGAGATGCGCGAGGGTCTCGAGAAGCTGGACGCCGCGCTCGAGGTGACCGACCGGCATACGGCCTGAACCCGCAGGCGCGATCGGGTCGAGCCGTGGCGCCGAGTCCCTGTCATTGCGCCAGAGTGCTTGGGTCTTGACCCGTACTGTGGAACAGAGTCGGCGCGTTCCAGAGTACGGGTCAAGACCTGAGCATGACGAGGTGACCGGTGCGATCCGCCCGCGACTCCTCCGCCATCGTCCTCACCCGCACCTCACGTACGGGTGAGGACGACCGCGCTGTAGGGGCCGACGGTCACCGCGCCGCTCTGGTCGCAGCCGTCCATCGCCGGACCGGACGCCTCGACGTCGAAGGCGTCGACACCCCCGAACTCCGGCGCATAGAGGGGCGAGTCCGAGTTGAACCGCACCGCCCAGCGACCCGGCGCCGGCAGCCCCACGGGCAGGTCGCGCAGGACGGCCGTCGAGAAGTTGAGGACGACAACGGTGTCGTCGTTCGCCCCTCCCTCGTCCCAGCGGTGCAGGACGATGACCTTGGCGGTGTTGTCGACGCGCAGCAGGGTGGAGCCGGCGCCGCGCAGGCCAGCACTGACGCCGTCGGCGTTGCGGCGCAGCCGGATGAGGTCGCGGTGCAGGGCGACGATGCCGGCGTTGCGCTCGGATTTGCCCCAGTCGAGGGCGACCGAGTCGTCGAACCACCGGTCCTCGAGGAACTCCTGCCCCTGGAAGAGCATCGGTATGCCGGGTGCGCACATCACGGTGACGAAGCCGAGCGCTGCGCGCTTCTTCGCGGCCCAGGAGCCGGCGTCCCCGGGAGCGACCGCCTCGGGGAGGCGGGTCTTGCCGTTGGCGACCTCGTCGTGCGACTCGGTGTAGATGATCCGCGAACCGGCCGCCCCGCGCCCCTCGCCGAGCAGGGCCCGGCCGACGGCGTCCATGTCGCGGTGCTCGTCGCTGAGCTGGACGAGCGCGTCACGGACGGGGTGGACGAACCCGGCGTCCCACTGCGCGTCGAACCCGAGCCCGCCCTCGTCGGCCGGCTCGGTGACGGTCGGGTCGCTCTGGTTGTCCTCGGCGATGATCAGCTTCCATGGCTGCCGGCCGTGCAGGTCTCCGGTGAGCCAGCGCAGGTAGTCGGCGCCGCCGGGCAGGGCCGCGCCGGGGTCCCACGTGCCGCCGGTGACGGAGCGGATGTAGTTCGTCGCGTCGAACCGGAGCCCGTCGACCCGGAACTCCTCCAGCCACAGCGCGGCGCTGTCGCGGAGGAACCCGCGCACCTCGGGGCGCCCGTAGTCGGGGCGAGTGTCGCCCCACGGGGTGTCCGCACGCCAGTCGTTGTAGAAGTAGATGCCGCCGCCGTCGTTCTCGTACCAGCCGTCGAAGCGCCACAGGTCGAGGTCGGAGGGGCCGATGTGGTTGTGCACGACGTCGACGACGACGGCCATGCCGTGCTCGTGTGCCGCCTTGATGAACGCCTTGAACGCGTCCGGTCCGCCGTACCCGGACTCGACGGCGAAGAGGTGACTCGGGTTGTAGCCCCACGAGATGTCGCCGGCGTACTCGAACGGCGGCATGACCTGGATGACCGAGACCCCGAGGTCGCGCAGGTGCGGCAGGCGCGCCGCGGCGCTCTCGAAGCTCCCCCGCTGCGCCCCATCACCACCGAAGGTGCCCACGTGCAGCTCGTAGATGACCACGTCGTCCCAGGACGGCATACGGAACTGCACCCCGCCCCAGTCGAACGATGACGGGTCGTACACCACGCAGTTGCCGACCGAGCTCGTCATCTGACGGGCATAGGGGTCGGCGCGCCACAGCACCTCGGACCCGGTGTCGACCTGGAAGCGGTACTCCGCCCCCGGCGTCACACCCGGGACGTGCGCCGACCACGTGCCCGAGGACCCGTCGCCGTCGCGCTCGAGCTGCGGGTTGTTGCCGCTGTCCCACCCGTTGAAGCTCCCCGTCACCCAGACATGGGTCGAGTTCGGTGCCCACACCCGGAAGGTGACCCCGCCGTCGACGGGCACAGCGCCCATTCCGGCGTGGGGCGAGGGCGCGGTGAAGTCCATGCCGGACAACCTAAGAGGTCCGAGGCGCGAACGGGTGGACGGTCCGCGTCAAGCCGCTCGGGCAGCGGTCCGCGGCGTGGCGGTGAGCGCGCCCACCCCCGCCACGCCGCGGATCGTTCACGAACCCCCCTTCAGGCTCGTGACACGTCGATGATCGTGCGGCGCCGGCCGCGAGTCGAGGCGTGTGGCGAGAGCCAGCCGACCCCCTTGACGGCCCCGGACGCGGTTGCTATTGGAGAATTCCTCCGACAAGAGCGATCACACCGACCACATCGTGGGGAGGACCATGTCGGACGCACGACAGGTGGCGCTCGCGCTCCTGGCACGGATGAACGAAGTGGCCCACCCGGGTCGCCCACTCCCCGACGGCCTCGCCCTCTTCGGGATCGGGCACGCGGAGGTGACGCGTTCACTCGTCGCCCTGGAGCAGCGGACCCGGCACTCGGCGTGGAACATCCATCCGCAGCCGAGCTTCGACCCCGAGGACGGCGCCTACGAACTCGACCGACGCTCTCGCGAGCGAGGCCTCGATCTCCGCATGATCACCCCACCGCGGACCCTGCGCTTCAACCCCTTGCTCACGTCGCTGTCCCCGAACCTGCTCCTCGGCCCGGCGATGTTCCGGCTGCTGCTGCTCGACCGCACGATCGCCCTGCTCGACGGCCCGCCCATGCCCGACGGCGAGACGACGTTCTGGATCGTCACCGGTGGCAGCCTCCTCGAGGACTCGATCGCGCTGTGGGACGCCACCCTGCGCGAGTCCCGGCGCGCCGTGCCCGAGGGCTCGCCGCCACCCCTCGACCGGCGCCAGCTCGAGGTGGCCCGCGGCGTCTGTCTCGGCAGGACCGACGCCGCGATCGCCCGGCAGCTCGGGATCTCCCAGCGCACCGTCGCCCGGGACGTGGCCGCCATCCTCGAGGTCACCGGAGCGCGCTCGCGCGGTGAGGCCATCCTCAACATGCTCGGCCGTGGCCGACAGAGCCGGACCTGAGCGAAGCGTCCGATGTCCGAGGCGCTCCGGTTGGGCTACGCCCTCAGGAACGACGCCGTCGCGGCGGTGTTGTCCGGCGAGGCTGCCGCGCGGGGGTTGCGTCCGTTCGGCATGGGTCAGGGCGAGATCATGGCCCGGCTGGCGCGTGTCGAGTAGCACACCCATCGTTCGGCGTGGAACATCACGCCCCGCAACATCTTCGACCCCGACGACACGAGCTTCGACCTGGACCGCCGCTCGAGGGAGCGCGGGCTGGACATGGGCTTCATCACGTCGGCTCGGACCATCCGGATGCACCCGCTGCTCACGTCGCTGAGTCCTCGGGTGCGCGTGGGACCCTGCGCGCTGCGACTGGTCATCTCGGATTCGCGACTGGCGGTCATGGAGGGTCCCGACCTCGTCGACGGCCGGACCATGGCCTGGGTGGCGGCGGGTGGCGAGTTCCTCGAGCGTTCCCTCGAGGCCTGGCACGCTGCCCTGGCCGAGTCCGAGCCGGCGCTGCCGCCGCGAACGGACCCGCCTCTGGACGCCCGCCAGCTCGAGGTCGCCCGGCTGGTCTGTCTCGGGTCCACCGACGCCGCGATCGCCCGGCAGTTGCAGATATCCCGGCGCACCGTTGCCCGTGACGTCTCGGCGATCCTCGACGTGACCGAGGCTCGCTCACGAAGCGAAGCGATCCTCAACATGCTGGGTCGGGGCCATCACAGCCGCAGCTGAACCTCACTCATCGGGGTTCGTCCGTATGCCGTCCGCGTGCGGTATGCCGTGTGCGGCCAGGAGCGCATCGCTCGCCTTCTCGCTCACGAGGTAGACCGCGGAGGCGATGAAGAACCCGGGGATGTCGGGGAAGACGCCGGCGTCGACGACGCGCAGGCCGTCGACCCCACGGACCCGGAAGTCGCCGTCGAGGACGGCGCCGGGGTCGTCGTCGCGGCCGATACGAGTCGTGCCGCAGGCATGGTGGCCCCACGCCTGCGCCCTGACGAACTCGCCGAGCTGCTCGCGGGTCTGCACATCGGCGCCGGGGACGAGCTCGCGGGCGACCTTGGCGTCCTCGAGCCGGGAGAGGATGTCGCGGGCGACCTCGACACCTTCGACGACGCCTTCGAGGTCCTGCTCGGGGCTCCCGTCGCCCTCGCCGAAGTAGCGGAAGGCGATGTCGGGGACGTCGGTCGGGTCGGCCGAGCGGAGGCTGACCGAGCCGGCGCGGTTCGTCGTGTGGCCCTTGAGGACGAGGACGGAGACGAGGTTGCGTTCGGCGACGGCGTCGCGGGCGTAGCCGGGATAGTAGCCGCGGAAACCGATGGGCAGCGCGAAGATGATGAGGTCGGAGTCGGGCTGCGAAAGGGCCTGTGCTGCAGTCGATCTCGTGACGAGAGCGGCGAGGGATCCGTTGGTCGAGTAGGGGCCGCCGGCGTCGTCGCGCCATTCGGTGAAGAGCGGGTCGTCGCTCTCGGCCTCGGGGTCGTCGGGGACGTCGAGGGCTGATCCGGCGAAGATCGGGTAGTCGCGGTCGAGCTCGGCGACGAGGGACACCTCGTAGCGGTCGTGCAGGTTGGACCCGACACCGGGAGCGTCGACCCGGACCTCGATGCCGTGCTCGCGCAGCTGCTCGGCCGGGCCGACGCCGGAGAGCATGAGCAGCTGCGGGGTGTTGAAAGCGCCACCGGCGAGGATGACCTCCTTGCGGGCGCGAATTGTCCTGCGCTGCCCAGCCGCAGGCTCGGGTGAAGCGCTCTCGTGGAGCGGGCTCGCGGCATACGCATGCGGTTGGTCGAGGTACTCGACCCCGACGGCGCGGTCGCCCTCGAACACGACCCTCGTCGCGAGGGCGCCGAGCCGCACCTGCAGCCGGTCGGGGTGGCGGGCCATGACGTCCTCGACCCGCTCACGCGAGCCGTTGCGGTGCCCGTCGCGCACGGCCACGGGGATGAAGCTCATCCCCTCGAAGTCTCCGGGAGTGTCGGCGGCGTTGACGTCGCGCGGGAGGGAGATGTCGTCGGCGATGCCGAAGCGGGCGCGGGCGGTTCGTTCGATGGCGCCGATGATGTCGAGGAACATCGGCTCGCGCCCGCCGACCTCGGGGTTGGCGCGGGTCGTGCCGAGCCAGCCGCCGTGACCGTGGGCCGCCTTGGTGTCGCGGGTGGCCTCGTCGTCGCCGGGGAGGGGTTCGGCGTCGACGCCCTGCCAGTCCTCGATGCGCTGCCACCGTTCGCGCATCGCGTCCGGGCCCCAGGACGGGTCGCCGGTGAGGTCGGCGAGACGCTGCCAGTCGCTGTCGTGCGGGAGGATCGTCACCATCGCGCTGACGGCGGTGCTGCCGCCGAGGGTGCTGCCGCGCGGATAGAGGACGCCACCGCGGTCGGCGACGAGCTTGTCGTCGGCCTGCTGCTGCGCGTCGTCGTCCCAGTGGCGAACGAAGAAGTCCCAGCGCAGGTCCGCGTCCTCGCTGGCGTAGGCCTGCATGATCGGGATCGAGTAGTAGGGGCAGGCGTGGTCGTCGCCGGCCTCGAGGATCACGACGCTGTGGCCGGCGAGGGCGAGGTTCGCGGCGAGCGGGCCGCCCCCGGCTCCCGATCCCACGACGACGAAGTCGACCTCGTCGTAGATCTCGTCAGCGGGCTGACCCGCAGCATCGGCGCTGCTCATGCCCCCACCTTGCCATCCACGCCAGGGTCAGGGGTGGGTCATGTCCTCCGGGACGACCCACTCGTCGAACTGCTCGGCCGTGACGTCACCGGACGCGAGCGCCGACTCGCGCAGGCTGATGCCTTGCTTGTGCGCGTTCTTGGCGATGGCGGCGGCCTTGTCGTAGCCGATGTGCCGGTTGAGGGCGGTGACGAGCATGAGGTTGGACGTCAGGTTGGCGTTGATCCGCTCGGTGTTGGGCTCGATGCCGCGGGCGCAGTGCGCGGTGAACGAGCGGCAGCCGTCGCTGAGGAGGCGGATCGACTCGAGCACGGCGTGTGCCATGACCGGCTTGTAGACGTTGAGCTGGAAGTTGCCCTGCGACCCGGCGAAGGCGACCGTCGCGTCGTTGCCGAAGACGCGCGTCGCGACCATGGTCAGCGCCTCGGCCTGGGTCGGGTTGACCTTGCCCGGCATGATCGAGGAGCCCGGCTCGTTCTCGGGGATTTTGAGCTCTCCCAAGCCATTTCGTGGCCCGGAGGCGTACCAGCGGACGTCGTTGGCGAGCTTCATGAGCACGCCGCCGAGGGTGCGCAGGCTCGCGCTGAGGGTGACGAGCGCGTCGTGTGCGGAGAGGGCCGCGAAGAGGTTCGGGGCCTGCCGGAACTCCTGTCCGGTCTCGGCCGCGATCTTCGCCGCCGCGAGCTCACCGAACTTCGGGTGCGCGTTGAGGCCCGTCCCGACCGCAGTGCCACCGATGGCGAGCGCGCGCGCCGCGTCCACGGCATACGACACTGCGTCCATCGCCTCGTCGATCTGCGCGACCCAGCCCCCGAAGACCTGCCCGAGCGTCACCGGGGTGGCGTCCTGGAGGTGGGTGCGGCCGACCATGACGACGTCCTCGTATGCCGTGCGCTTCTCGTCGAGGACCGTGCGCAGCTCCGCGACCGCGGGCTCGAGCCGCTCGACGACGTCGAGGACGACGGCGATGTGCATGGCGGTGGGGAAGGTGTCGTTGCTCGACTGGCCGCGGTTGACGTGGTCGTTGGGGTGGACCGGTGTCTTGGAACCGCGTTCGCCGCCGGCGAGCTCGATGGCGCGGTTGGAGACGACCTCGTTGGTGTTCATGTTGGACTGCGTGCCCGACCCGGTCTGGAAGACGACGAGCGGGAACTGGTCGTCGAGGTCGCCCCTGATGACGTCGTCGGCGGCGCGGACGATGAGGTCGGCGACGTCCTGCGGGAGCTCGCCGAGCTCGCCGTTTGCCTGGGCGGCGGCCTTCTTGAGGATGCCGAGGGCCCGGATCATCGGACGCCCCCAGACGAAGGTGTCGCGGCCGATGTCGAAGTTCTCGATGCTGCGCTGGGTCTGCGCGCCCCAGTACGCGTCGGCCGGGACCTCGATCGTCCCCATCGTGTCGGACTCGGTGCGCGTTGCCTCGCCGTTCGCCATGACACCAGTATGCGCGTGTCCGCAACACGCAAATCCGGCCCCTCAGGTCGTCGGGACCCGGCCCTCTTCGATCTCGCGGACCCACCGATCCATGAGCTCGTCCGGTGTGACGCGCGGCGGCAGGACGGTGCGGGTGATGATCTTCGGCGCGCCGAGTGGCCCGGTGTCCTGACGCACTCCAACCTTCCACCTCGGGCGAGCAGCCCTCCTGAGGAGGCGCCCGAGCGGCGCGACGACATAGGCCACGGGGTTGGAGATCGGGTCCGGCCCCGCCTCAGTGCGGAGCAGGGCACAGGTGGGTACGGCGACCACCGTGAGCCGGCGCCCGTCCGGAGAAGTCGCCACGACCTCCCGACGCCACCGCTCAGGCCGCGCATCGCCGTTTGCCATGGCGCCAGTATGCGCGGCCTTCGACCTGCCCCGGTGGGCGCCCGGAGGCACCCTTGTCTCTTCACGTCGATGACGGATAAGTGTTCGTACACACCTATTCGTCATCGACGTGCGTCGCCGCCCCGCGGTCTTGCCGTTCCTCGGATGGGGTGATGCACGACAATGGGGCGCATGACCGAGGCAGTCCGATGACCCAGCCGCAGCCGATCGAGTCCTGGCTCACCGATATGGACGGCGTGCTCGTCCACGAGGAGCACGCCATACCCGGCGCCGCCGACTTCATCGCCGCGCTGCGCGAGTCGGGCCGGCCGTTCCTCGTCCTGACGAACAACTCGATCTACACCGCCCGCGACCTGCGCGCCCGCCTCCTCGCGAGCGGCATCGACGTGCCCGAGGAGGCCATCTGGACCTCCGCGATGGCGACCGCGCAGTTCCTCGCCGCCCAACGACCGCAGGGCACGGCATACGTCGTCGGCGAAGCCGGCCTCACCACGGCACTGCACGACGTCGGCTACATCCTCACGAGCCGCCACCCCGACTACGTCGTCCTCGGCGAGACCCGCACCTACTCCTTCGAGCAGATCACCCAGGCCATCCGGCTCATCGAGAAGGGCGCCCGCTTCATCGCCACCAACCCCGACCCGAGCGGCCCGTCGACCGAGGGCAAGCTGCCCGCCACCGGATCTGTCGCCGCACTCATCTCGACGGCGACGGGCCGCAAGCCCTACTTCGTCGGCAAGCCGAACCCGCTCATGATGCGCAGCGCCCTCAACCAGATCGACGCGCACTCGGAGTCCACCGTCATGATCGGCGACCGCATGGACACCGACATGGTCTCCGGCCTCGAAGCCGGCCTGCGCACGATCCTCGTCCTCACCGGGTCGACGACGCC
Source organism: Knoellia remsis (assembly GCF_003002895.1). Classification (GTDB taxonomy): domain Bacteria; phylum Actinomycetota; class Actinomycetes; order Actinomycetales; family Dermatophilaceae; genus Knoellia; species Knoellia remsis. The sequence goes on from NZ_PVTI01000017.1 coordinate 51,071, forward strand.
GGAGATGGTCGAACGCTTCCCCTACCGGCCGACGGCGGTGATGGACTCCATCGCCGACGTGGTCCCACTCGTCGAGTCCGGGGGGCCGATCGGATGAGCGCACCGCACCGTGTCGGTTTGCCGGACCTTGCCGGTATGCCGTCCGGCTGGCATGCGCGCGTGCCGTCGCCGGACGACGTTCCGGCGCTGGTGGACCTCGCCGAGGCGCACCAGCGGGCGGTCAAGGGCTCGGCCTCGGTCGACGCCGCGACGGTCGAGAGCAACGTCGCCGGGACGGGTTCGTGGACGCGCCAGCAGGTCGTCGTCACCGACGGCGACGGTGCGGTGCGTGGCTGGGCTGCGGTGCACGACCGCGCGGCCGGGAGGACGCTCGTCGAGGTGACCGTCGCCGTCGACGAGCTCAGCGCGGCCGACGCGAACGCCCTCGCCGCAACGCTTTTCGCGTGGGCGGAGGAGGTGGGGCTCGACATCGCGGCCGGCCGCGAGCTCGACGGCACGCAGCTCGACTCTGGGGCGTATGCCGCGGATCCGCGCCAGCGCGGCTGGCTCGCCGCCGCGAGATACCGGCAGACGCGGACCTGGCTGCAGATGTCCCGGCCAGTGACTTCGGCGGAGGCGCGCGACGGGGCGCTCCCGGCGCCGCGCGACGGTGTGACGATCCGGCGGGTCGCCAAGCACGAGAACGGAACCCCGGTCGCCGCCGACCTCCAGACCGTGCACCGGATGCTCGAGGAGTCCTTCGCCGACCACTTCAACAGCTATCGCGAGTCCTTCCCCGAGTTCCTGTCGCGACTGCGCGAGGACCCCGGTCACCGCTGGGATCACTGGTGGATCGCCGAGGTCGAGGTCGACGGCGAGATGGTGCCCGGCGGTGCGCTCGTCGGGACGATCCTGCCGCCGGATGCCTCGGGTGCTGGTGGCAGCTACGTCGACTACATCGGCGTGCACCGGCTGGCTCGCGGGCGCGGGGTGGCGAAGGCGTTGCTGCACACCGTGATTCGTGACGCCGCCGAGCGTGGGCACAACCGCGTCGGGCTCGAGGTCGACGCCGACTCCCCGACCGGCGCCGACGGGCTCTACCTCTCGATGGGGTGGACCACGTCCTACAAGACCGAGTCCTGGCACCGCGACGTCACGACGCCGACGACCTGAGCCAGGCCCTCACCCGCCGCGAGTGGCGAGGTGACGAGGTCGGCGCCTGCGTCGGCGAGCCGGTCGTGGAAGAAGCCCTCGGCCAGCAGGTAGCTCGCGACGACGACAGACTCCGCACCGGCAACGCGAGCCGACGCGACGGCGTCGGGAACCGACGGCGGCGAGCCCGCGGCATACGCGACGGTGACCGGCCCACTCCATACCGAAGCAAGCAGCTCGCCCATGGCGGTGACGTCCTCGGCGGCCTCGGTGCGGCTCGACCCGGCTGCGGCAAGGACGACGTGCGCACCGGCCGGGACGCCGGCGGCCTGCAGCCGATCGGTCACGAGGGTGGCGAGTGCGGCGTCGGGACCGAGCGGCTTGGTCACGCGCACCCCGGGGTGCCGGGCCGCAGCGTCGGCGATGTCGACGTCGACGTGGTAGCCGCGGCTGAGCAGCAGCGGCACCACCACCACGCCGCCCCCGGATCCAGCCTTCGCAACGACGTCGTCGAGGACCTCGCCGACGAGCGGCTCCTGGACATCGACATAGGTGAGCGAGACCTCGACCGACGGCAGCGCCTCGGCCACGGCGGCCGCGAGCGCCCGCACGGTCTCGGCACCGCGCGGGTCACGAGTGCCGTGGGCGACGAGGACGAGAGCGTTCACCCGTCCATGGTGCCGTCGAGGGGCGAGACGAGGACGACGGTGTCGCCGTAGGTCATCTGTTTCTTGCGTTGCGCGAGCCGTCCGACGAGACGGAAGAACTTCGTCTGCCAGCCGTACTTCTCGCGCACGGCGCGCTGGACCTCGTCGAAGTCGGGGCCGCCCTGCACCATCTCGGCGACGGCCTCGACCGGCGTGCTGCCCTCCTTGAGTGTGCCGCGGCGGCCGCTCGGCTGCACGGTGACGCGGCTCGTGTGGGCGAGACGCCTGGTCTTGCCCGTGCCCATCGTCGTGTAGAAGCCGATGCGCCGGCCGTCCGAGAGCGGGACCACCCACACGGGCGTGCTGACCGGCGCACCGTTCCGGCGGAAGGTGGTGAACGCGATGAACTCCTCGGACCCGATCTGCGCGACGTCGGCCATACACCCATCCTGCCCTGCCCGTCCAGCCGGCAGGGCAGGATGAACGGCATGACGGAGAGCAACACGCGGGCCATCGAGGACGGGATCCACACCGACTTCGCGCGGGAGATGAGCTACGGCTCCTACCTCGACCTCGACCGGCTGCTCAGCGCGCAGCACCCGGTGAGCAACCCGGAACACCACGACGAGCTGCTCTTCATCATCCAGCACCAGACCTCGGAGCTGTGGCTCAAGCTCGTGCTGCACGAACTGCGTTCTGCCGCAAGCCTGCTCGCGCAGGACGAGATGCGAGTCGCGCTCAAGCGCATTGCCCGAGTCAAGCACATTCAGCGCACCCTCACCGACCAGTGGTCCGTCCTCGCGACGCTCACGCCGACCGAGTACAGCCAGTTCCGCGGGTTCCTCGGGCACGCGTCGGGCTTCCAGTCCTGGCAGTACCGCGCCGTCGAGTTCATGCTCGGCAACAAGCACCCCGGCATGCTCAAGGTCCACGAAGCCGACCCCGCGGCATACGCGATCCTCACCGAGCTTCTCGAGGCGCCGAGCATCTACGACGAGTTCCTCCGCTACCTCGCCCGGCGCGGGTACGCGATCCCGCAGGACGTCCTCGAGCGCGACGTCACCCGCGCGCACGTCCCGAGCGCGGAGCTCGTGCGGGTCTTCACCGAGATCTACGAGAGCGCCGAGGACAACTGGGACGTCTACGAGGCGTGCGAGGAGCTCGTCGACCTCGAGGACAACTTCCAGCTGTGGCGCTTTCGGCACCTCAAGACGGTGCAGCGGACGATCGGCATGAAGTCCGGCACGGGCGGGTCGAGCGGCGTCGGGTTCCTCCAGCGCGCCCTCGAGCTCACGTTCTTCCCCGAGCTGTTCTCGGTGCGGACCGAGGTCGGCACCACCGCACCACCCGCACCTGGCCACTGATTGCCCGTTCCGGCAGCCAGAACGGGCAGTCAGTGGCCCGTCCCTCTCCGACTGATTGCCGGTTCCCAGCACCCCGCCCTGCCGGAAACGGGCAATCAGTCGGTTCGTCTCACTCCGCGAAATAGTGATTAGGCCCTATTTACTATTTCTGTCCCGGCGGCTGCACTGGACGACAGGAGGGCACGGCACCGGCGCCGCGCCCCGACGTCCAGCCCCTGGAGTGTCAACGATGACCATCCCGACCCACACCGCCCTCGACCCACGGCCCACCCCGCGCGGACTCGAGTGCGGCCAGAAACCCACCGAGCCGAAGTCGCCGCTCTTCGTCGCCGTGCTCGGCCTCGCCCAGTTCGGCATCTTCGTCGCGCTCCTCGGACCGGTGATGGTCTCGATGGCGCTCAAGGTCAACAGCCTCGTCACCGACCCGACCGAGCGCACGAGCGCCGTCGGTCTCGTCCTCGGCGTCGGCGCGATCGCCGCGTTCGTCGGCAACGCGCTCTTCGGCCGGCTGTCCGACCGGACGACGAGCCGCTTCGGACGCCGCCGTCCGTGGCTCGTCGGCGGCGTCCTCGTCATGGCCCTCGCGCTGCTCGCCATCTCCCAGGCCACCGCCATCTGGCAGCTCGCCGTCGGCTGGTTCATCGCCCAGCTCGGCGCCAACGCCGCGTTCGCGCCCTACATCGCGACCCTCGCCGACCAGCTGCCCGAGAAGCAGTACGCCAAGGTCTCGGCCATGGTGGGCACCATGCAGTCGGTCAGCATCCTGGCCGCGACGGCCATCGCCACGCAGTTCACCGAGAACATGCTGGCGTTGTTCATGGTGCCCGCGCTCATCGGTGTCATCACGGTCGTCGGGTATGCCGCGGTGTTGCCGGACCCGGTGCTGCGCGAGCGGCCTGCGCCGCTCGACCTGCGCACCCTCGCGAGCACCTTCTGGGTCAACCCCGTGAAGCACCCCGACTTCGGGTTGGCCTGGTGGAGTCGGTTCCTCATCATCCTGTCGAGCTTCCTGTTCACGACGTTCCGGCTGAACTTCCTCGTCGACCGGGTCGACCTCACCGACGCCGAGGCGGCCGCCGCGGTCTTCACCGGCGTGCTCATCTACACCGTCGTCCTCGTCGTCGCGTCGTGGGTTGCCGGCGTCATCTCCGACCGCACCGGCCGCCGCAAGGGTCTCGTCGCCGCCTCCAGCCTGCTCTTCGGCATCGGCGTCGCGATCCTCGCCCAAGCCCACTCGCTCCCGGCGTTCTATGTCGTCGAGGCGATCATGGGCGTCGCCTACGGCATCTACGTCAGCGTCGACCTCGCCCTCGTCCTGCAGGTGCTGCCCAACCCCGAGGACTCCGGCAAGGACCTCGGCGTGTTCAACATGGCCAACGCCATCCCCCAGTCCGCCGCGCCGTTCCTCGGCTCGGTCCTGCTCGCGTCCGGTGCCGCCGCCGGCCCGAACTACCAGCTCCTCTTCTGGGGTGCCGCCATCGCCGCCGCGCTCGGTGCCCTCGTCGTCCTCCCCATCCGGAAAGTGAAGTGACCGCGCCATGACCACCACCGACACGACCACCAGCACCGACTACGCCGCCCTCGTCGCGCGGCTCGACCTGCCGACCAAGGTGCGCCTGCTCACCGGAGCCACGGCTTTCACGCTCCACGGCGAGGAGTCGATCGGCCTGTCCCCCATGGCCTTCAGCGACGGCCCGACCGGCGTGCGCGGCCTGAAGTTCACCGGCGGCGAGAAGGTTGCCCTCGTCCCCAACGCCACGCTCCTCGCGAGCGCCTGGAGCGAGGACACCGCCCGCGAGGTCGGCGAGCTGCTCGCCGAGGAGGCCGAGCGCCAGCAGATCCACGTCGTGCTCGGGCCGACGATCAACCTGCACCGCTCCCCGCTCGGCGGTCGGCTCTTCGAGGCCTACTCCGAGGACCCGCTGCTCACCGGACGTCTCGCCGCGGCATACGTGAACGGCTTGCAGGACAAGGGGATCGGGGCCTGCCTCAAGCACCTCGTCGCCAACGAGTCCGAGACGCTGCGCAACTACATGAACTCCGTCGTGAGCGAGCGGGCCCTGCGCGAGGTCTACCTCCTGCCGTTCGAGATCGCCGTCGACGAGGCGAATGCGTGGTCGATCATGGCGGCCTACAACGACGTCAACGGCGTCGCGGCCACCGAGCAGGACCACGTCAACAACGTCGTCGTCAAGGGCGAGTGGGGCTGGGACGGCCTGCTCATGAGCGACTGGTACGCCACGAAGACCAGTGCCCCCGCCGCCCTCGGCGGGCTCGGCCTCGTCATGCCCGGGCCGGACGGCCCGTGGGGTGAGGCTCTCGTGCGCGACGTCGAGTCGGGTGCCGTCCCCGAGTCGGTCATCGACGAGCACGTATGCCGGCTGCTGCGGCTCGCGGACCGCGTGGGTGCCCTTGGGGGACAGCGGGAATGGCCCGCCACGAGCCTCGCCCCGGACGCGCCCGAACGCCGCGCGCAGCTGCGCCGGCTCGCCACGGACGGCATGGTCGTGCTCCGCAACGAGGGTGACGTCCTCCCCCTCGCACGCGACACGACGGTCGCGCTCATCGGGCGCCACGCCGTCGACACCGTCTGCATGGGCGGCGGCTCGGCGACGGTCAACCCGCCGCACCAGGTCTCGGTCGCCCAAGGGCTCTCCGAGGCGCTGGGCGACGGGGTCACGGTCGTCGACGCCGTGCCCGTGCGGGCGCTGACCCTCCCGGCCCGCACCGATCTGGTCCGCGACCCCGAGAGCGACGAGCCCGGCATCCGGGTCGAGCACATCGACGCCGCCGGCGAGGTCATGCTCGCCGTGCACAGCGACGACGCGACGGTCACGACCGGCTGGGACGACGACCTCCCGCGTCCGACCGAGGTCCTGCGGCTGCGTGCAGTCGCCGCAGCCGGTGGTCAGACCCGCGTCGGTGTCAGCGGGACAGGGTCTTGGGTGCTGCGGGTCGACGGTGACGAGGTCGGGTCCGTCGTCCTCACCGCCGAGGGCGCCGACCCCGGCGAGGCGGTGCTCAAGCCGCCGCAGTGGACCACCGACCTCGACCTCGCCGAAGGCGCACTCGTCGAGGCCGAGCTGACGATCGTCCGCTCCGAGCCGCAGCCCGGCCCAGATGGCAAGGTCAGCACCCTCTCGCACGCCATCGCCTCCGGCATGGGGATGAAGGGCCTGCTCCTCGAGGAGGTTCCCCGACCGCTCGACGAGGTGCTGCAGGACGCGGCCGCCGCAGCGCGGGACGCCGATGTCGCCGTCGTCGTCGTGGGGCTCACCCCCGAGCAGGAGGGCGAGGCCGCGGACAAGTCCACCCTCGCGCTCCCGGGAGAGCAGGACGCGCTCGTGCGCGCCGTCGCCGAGGCCGCCCGGCGGACCGTGGTCGTCGTCAATGCCGCGACCCCGGTGCTCATGCCGTGGGCCGACGAGGTCGACGCGATCCTCGTCGTCGGCCTGCCCGGGCAGGAGGGCGGGTATGCCGTCGCCGACGCGCTCCTCGGGGTGCGCGAGCCCGCGGGCCGGCTCGTCACGACGTGGCCGGCCGCGGACGGCGCGGCCCCCGCATGGGACGTCGAGCCGACCGACCTGCAGCTCGAGTACGGCGACGACACCTTCGTCGGCTACCGCGGCTGGCACGCCGGTCGCGCGGCCACGCCGGCGTTCTGGCTCGGCGCCGGCGAGGGGTACGGCGCGTGGGAGTACGCCGACGCCACTCTCGTCGAGGACACGGTGGAGGGTGACGGGCCGCAGACCCCGAGGCTGCGAGTCTCGTTGTCCAACACCGGTCCTCGCCCATCCCGCGAGGTGGTCCAGGTCTACTTCCAGCCCAGCGAGGACGACGAGCCGGTGCGCCTCGTCGGCTGGGGTGCCGCGACCGTCGATCCCGGCGAGGGCACCACGGTCGAGGTCGAGACCGACCCGCGCCTGTGGCGGCGCTGGGACGAGTCCGCGAACGCCTGGTCGACCCTGCAGCCGGGTGGTGAGCTGCTCGTCGCCCGAGGCCTGGGCGACATCCGGGCCCGGTTGCCCCTGGCGTGACGTGCTTGACGTGACCACCAGAACGGGCACCTCCGCCGAACCCACGGTGAGCGAGGCGCGCGGCACCGCGGTCACACCGGCGACGGGACGGCATACAGTCATCGCGATGCCCACGACGCCGACACCCCCGACGACCCCCGCCCGCGGTCGCGGCCGGCCGCGTGGTGGGGACCCGGCGCAGACGCGAGAGCGCATCCTCGCCGCAGCGGCGGAGCAGTTCGCCGAGTCGGGCTACCACGGGACGACGATGGTCGCCGTCGCCAAGGCGGCCGGGCTGAGCCAGACCGGCCTGCTGCACCACTTCCCGACGAAGGAGGAGCTGCTCGCGGGGGTGCTCGAGCGACGCGACATCGAGGACACCGCGGGACTGTGGGATGACAGCCTGCGCGGGTGGGAGTGGTTCGACGCCCTCGTCCGGCTGGCGAAGCACAACGAGTCACGCGAGGTGTTCGTGCGGCTGTTCACGGCGATGGCGGGCGAAGCCGTCGACGACGGTCATCCCGGGCATGCGTGGTTGCGCTCCCACCACGACGCCGCCCGCAGGGTCATCGCGAGAGCGCTCGCTCAGGCGAAGGAGGACGGCACGTGTCACCCCGACGCGCCCGCCGACCTCATCGCTCAGGCCACCGTCGCCGTCATGGACGGGCTGCAGCTGCAGTGGCTCGCCGAGCCGGCCGTCACCGAGATGGCCGCGCCGATGCAGGCTCACGTGGACGCGGTCCGGGCCCGCTGGGAGATTCCGTCAGGGGCGCGGTAGGCGTTCCAGCGCGGCCGTGAGGTCGCGCACCGTGTCGCGTGCGACCTTGCGGAAGACGAGCGACATGAGCGGGTCGGCGAACCGCGCCATTCCCGTGAAGGTGATGGTCGCCTCGTAGCGGACCCGGGTGCGTGCGTTGTCCACGACCTCGAGCCCGATGTCGTCACGCGTGTGAGCGGTCGAGTTGCTGCCCTCGAAGACGACGCCGTCGTCGCGCAGCGACACGAGTTCGTACGTGAGCTCGGTGGTCCGGCCGAGGACCTTGCTCACGTTGTGCCAGCGGCTGCCCACCTCGACAGGAGCGCCAGGCACACCGATCCGCGTGCACTCCACCGTGCCCGGATCCCACTCGACGGCGTTCTCGAAGTCGGCAAGGTAGGGCACGGCCAGCTCCCGCGGGCACCGGACGTCGAACTCCTCGATGATGTGGACCACGGCCAGCTCCTCACGTCGGTTCCCTCCACCGTATGCCGCGGCGCACCACCGCGCTTGCGACACTGGGGCGATGACGACCTTCCGCGCGACCAAGCGCTCCGACGCGACGGTGCAGCACCCCCGCGACCGTGTGTGGGAGATCCTCACCGACCCCGCCGCCGTCGCCCGGCTCACGCCGATGGTCCGGTCCATCACGGCGACCGACGACCTGTGGCACTGGCAGCTCGTGTCGATTCCCGTTCTCGGACAGTCGTTCGCGCTCGACTTCACCGAACGCATGACCTACGACCCGAAGTCCTCGATCACCTTCGCGCACGCCCCGCAGGGCGAGGAGCGCGCCGGCACCGACGGCCGCTACGACCTGCGCGAGTCCGGCACCGCCAGCTCACCCGCGACCGACCTCAGCATCGACCTCACCGTGTCGGTCGACCTGCCCTTCCCGAAGCTGGCGAAGCCGGCCATCCAGACGACGATGCAGGGCGTCCTCGCCGCGATGGGCGCCGGCTTCGCCCGCTCGATCGAGAAGGAGCTCACCGCGCGCCGGTGACCCGGCCGCGCGTCAGCGGCGCGGCTTCTCGGTCGCACCCACATGCTCGTCGCACCAGTGCACGAGCGGGCGCAGGGCCCGCCAGTCCTCGCGGACGCGATCGGCGGCCTCGTCGGACTCGAGCCAGTCCGGTATGCCGTGGTCGCGCCGCGCGGTGAGCGTGCGGTGCCGCAGCAGCTCGAGTCGCGGGTGGTCTCGGGGTATGCCGCGTGGCCGCGTCGCGAGGAGGTCGCCGCCGATGTCGCAACCGTTGTCCAGCAACGCATCCACGATCTCCGTGAGCTGCTCGCCGGTGGCGTCGTCGTCGACGGCGGCTCGGTAGCGGGCCACCTGATCGGACTCCGAGGCATAGAAGCCGCCCGCGGTGAGGAGCCCCTCGGCCCCGACCTGGACGTACCAGCCGAGCCGCTTGTGCTGCCCCACGAAGGCACCCTGGTGGGTCTTGTACGGCGACTTGTCCTTGCTGAACCGCACGTCCCGGTTCGGGCGGAAGACCGTCGCCTCGCCGAACTCGTCGGCGAGCACGTCGGTGAGGTGACTCATCGGCTCACGCACGCTCGCGGCATACCGGTCGCGGTTGGCCGCCCACCACTCGCGCGTGTTCGACGACTCGAGCTCGCGATAGAAGGCGACGGCGTCGAGGGGGATGCCGTCGACCGGTGCTGGTTCGGTGGTCACGTCTCCGACGCTAGCCCGTGGGTCCCGGCGGCACCGCACGACGGCGGTTCTGACGCGGGCCACGAACCTGAGCGCCGACGGCCTCCGGTTCAGCCGAAGCCGTGCTCGGCCAGGGGGTCGTGCAGCGCCTCCTCCTCGTAGGCGAGGTGCGCGAGCAGGGTGTTGGCGAGGGCGTCGACGGCTTCGCCGAGATGGGCGAGAGCCTTCTGGCCGTCGGCACCGTAGCCGGGTTCGCCGACCAGCGCGACCAGCGCCCGGTCGAGGCCCTCGAGGAGCTCGGCGACCACCTCGTGCTCCTCGTGCAGGCGGGTGATGACTGGCTCGAGGTCCGCGTCGGAGCGCAGCAGGTGCGGGAAGATGCTGCGGTCCTCGAGGGTGTGATGGCCGGTGACGATGCGGCAGTAGGACTCACAGTAGGCACCGAGGGTCCAGTTGTTCTGGCGCATCGTCATCGTGTTGATGACGGAGCGGGCTGCGCCGACGGAGGCGTGGCCCTCCTGCACCTGGCGGACGATGTCGCGGACCTGCGCGAGCTCGGCCCGCAGCCCGTCATGGATGCCGACGAGGTGCTGCGGGACCGCCAGCTGCTCCGCGGTGAAGCGTGAACCCTGTTGTGTCGCAGTGCTGTCGGTCGAGTCGCTGGCGACGCTGGAACTGACACCGACCTCGGCCCGCTGCTCACTCGGGCGCGGACCGGCCGCACGCTCCTCCTCGACGAGCTCCCGGGCGAGCGGCGCGACCTCCTCCGCCCACGTGCGGACGACCGTGGGGTCGTCGGCGCCGAGGATGAAGGTGCTCATGCCCACCGTGACGGCGAGGTCGGTGACCTGCTCGGCCCAGTCGCGCGGCGTGCCTTGGAACAGGCCCGACCCGGTGCCGAAGCGGCCGACAATGTTGTAGATCCGGCGGACGTCCTCGGGTGCGCGGCCCGCCGCGCGGGCGGCCTCGTCGACGCGGGCGCTCAGCTCCGGCAGGGCGGGCGGGTCGGCATACCCCATGCTCGGCACCCATCCGTCGGCGAGTTCACCGGTGATCCGCAGCATGCGCGGCTTGTAGGCGCCGAGCCAGATCGGGATGTCGTGGGCCGGCCGTGGGCCCGGCCGCAGGCCGTGCGTGCGGTAGTGCTCGCCGTCGAAGCGGCTGCTCTGCCCCGACCAGAACTGCCGGATGACCGTCATCGCCTCGACGAGCGCGTCGACGGACTCCTTGGGCGTGCGTCGCGGTCCGCCGGCCGCCTCGATGGCGTCCCAGAACGCGCCGGCGCCGAGGCCGAGCTCAACCCGGCCGTTCGTGAGCACGTCGAGCGTCGCGGTCGCCTTGGCGAGGCCGACCGGCGGGCGCAGCGGCAGGTTCGCCACGTTGGTGGAGAGCCGGATCCGGGTGGTGCGCGCCCCGATGAACGACAGCAGCGTCCACGTGTCGAGGTGGGCCGCCTGGTACGGGTGGTCCTGGATGCTCACGTGGTCGAGGCCGACGACGTCCGCGAGCTGCGCCAGCTCGATCAGGTCGCGGTGGCGGGCGGAGTCCGGGCTCGGGAAGATCCCGAACTCGAGCTCGTGACCGTAGTCGGGCATGGCACGCATTGTCGCAGCCAGCCTCGGGTAGGAGCACGGCATGACCCGTGAGCAGCTCACCGATCTCCCCGAACAGCACCAGCAGTGGCCCGGCAGCGTCGACCAGCTCCAGCCACGACCCGACCATGGCGAGAGCTCGTGGACCGGTCGCGGCCGGCTCGAGGGCAAGCGCGTCCTCATCACCGGCGGCGACTCCGGCATCGGCCGCGCCGTCGCCGTGACCATGGCCAAGGAGGGCGCCTCCGCCGTCGCCATCGCGCACCTGCCGCAGGAGCAGGAGGACGCCGACGAGACGGTCCGGCTCGTCGAGGAGGCCGGCGCCACCGCCCACGCCTTCGCGGCCGACATCACCACCGCTGCGGCGTGCCAGAACCTCGCCACCAAGGCGACCGACGCGCTCGGCGGGCTGGACGTCCTCGTCAGCAATGCGGCATACCAGATGACGTTCGACGACATCGAGAGCTTCCCGCCGGAGCAGGTTGAGCAGACCTTCGCGACGAACGTCTTCGCGACGTTCTGGCTCGTGCAGGCGCTCGTGGGCGAGCTCGAGAAGAGCAACGGCTCGGTCATCGTGACGACGTCCATCCAGGCGTACGAGCCGTCCGGTCACCTGCTCGACTACGCCGCGACGAAGGCCGCGCTGAACAACATGGTCGTCAACCTCGCCGGAGAGCTCGGGGAGCGCGGCATCCGGGTGAATGCCGTCGCGCCGGGCCCGATCTGGACGCCGCTCATCCCGTCGACCATGGCCGCGGACAAGGTGCCCGGCTTCGGCGAGGACACCCCGCTGGGCCGCGCCGGGCACCCGGTCGAGGTGGCCGCGGCCTACGTGTTCCTCGCGAGCGACGAGGCGAGCTATGTCTCCGGCACGGTGATTGGTGTGACGGGCGGTCGCCCGGTCTTCTGACCTGTCGCGCTGGGCTCGGCGACGTCGGATGGCTGACACGATGGCCGGGTGGCGACCCTGCTCACCCTCAACGTGTCCAACCCGCCCAAGGCGCGGGCAGAGGCCCTGCTGCACTGGCTGTGGCCGCGCGACGAGGACGTGTGGGTGCTCACCGAGGTGGGCACCGGCGCCGGGTCGTCGTTGCTGGTGTCGGTATGCCGTGCCGCCGGCTTCGACGTGCACGTCACCGACCGTTCAGACCTGGGTGTGCTGACGGTGTCTCGGGCCGGGTCGCTGGCCGAGGCGCCCGTCGAGTCGCCGGCCGTGCTGCCCGGTCGCGTGGACTCCCTCGTCTGGCAACCGAATTCGCACACGAAGACTTCAGGTGTCGAGCTGCGGTTGCTCGCGGCCTATGGCGCGGCGAGCGACCCCGTGCGCTACTCGAGCAAGGCGCAACGCGAGCGCAAGCGGCAGTGGCTCGCGGCATACGACGACGCCTTGGGCGAGTGGGTCGGTCGAGGACCGCGTGGGGTCGTCATCGGCGACCTCAACCTCGTCGACCCGGTGCACGACGACGAGCTGAAGTTCGTCCTCCCGGAGGAGACCCAGGCGTATGCGGCGCTGTCCGAGCGGCACGGTCTCGTCGACGCGTTCCGGGTGCATCACGACGACGCGCAGGTGTCGTGGGTCGACCACACCGGCGTCGGGTGCCGCTACGACCACGCGTTCGTGACGAAGGACCTGACCGTGACGGCGTGCGACCTCGTCCACGAGCCGCGCCTCGACGACCTCACCGACCACTCCGCCCTCACCCTCACGGTGGCCGCCTGACCAACGACTGATTGCTGGTTCCCGGCACCGCACCTGCCGGTTTCGGCAATCAGTCGGACTGATTGCCGGTTCCCGGCACCTTTCGGACCGCCTGAGGTAGGCGGGCGCCCTGACTGAGGTAGCCGGCCACGCGCGAAATACGGCACCTGCCCGATGTGGCCGGCCACCTCACGCGCCGACCGTGGAGGAGTCAGCACAGCCACCACGGAAGGACCGTCATGAACACCAACTGGTTCACCCCGGAGCTCGTCAAGGCCGAGATGCACGCGCGCTACGGCCTCTACCCCGCGCCGCAGCACGAGCGGCCCGGATCGTCGCTGCACGTCATCCGCCGGGTGCGGGCGCGCGTGCAGGCCGCCCGCCAGGCCTGCTGACCGCGTGCCGGCAGCGGCCGCGACGGCGGCAACGACTCCCGTGCCCACGGATGACGCCTCGTCGTCGATACTTCGAGGCATGACTCCTCCGGTGCGCGAGCTCGTCGGACGCGATGCCGACCTCGCCCGGATCGCCGAGCTCATCGGGCTCGACGACCCACGCGGGGTCGGCGTCGTGGTGTCCGGAGACGCCGGCATCGGCAAGTCCGCCCTCCTCGCCCGGGTGTCGGCGGACGCCGAGACCGCCGGCTGGCAGGTCGCCTGGGGACACTGCGTCGGACAGTCCGGCAGCGGCGTTGCCCTCCTGCCGTTCACCGAGCTCGTCGGGCGCCTGCACCAGCTCGCCCCCGACACCGTGGCCGACGTCGCCACGACCCGGCCCGCACTGAGGGCCCTGGTGCCCGACCGCCGTGGTGGCACCACCGAGCAGGCACAGCCCGGACAGGTCGGCGAAGCCGTCCACGCCCTCCTCACGGCCATCGGTGAACAGGGGCCGCTCCTCGTCGTCGTCGAGGACGTGCACTGGGCCGATCACTCCTCTCGAGACCTGCTGACCCTCCTGCTCACCCGGGGTTTCTCCGGCCCGGTCGCCCTCGTCGTGACCTACCGCAGTGACGACCTGCACCGCCAGCACCCCCTGCACGAGACGCTCGCGGTCTGGGCACGGATCGCGGGGGTCTCCCATCTCAGCCTGGAACCCTTGCAGGACAGCGCCATTCGCGACCTCGTCGCACAGACGGACGCCACCCTCAACGCCGACCTCGACGAGGCCACGGCCGCGGAGATCACCCACCGCGCCGAGGGCAACCCCTTCTTCGCCGAGGAGCTGACCGCCAGCACCATCGCGGGCAAACCGATCACCGGAGGTCTCAGCCGCGTCCTGTGGGCGCGCGTGGACCAGCTCTCCGAGGTTGCCCAGCACGTCGTGCGCACCATGGCCGTCGGAGGTCGCACGACCAGCCACGACCTGCTCGCCCGGCTCGTGGACCTGACCGACGACGAGCTCGACCGCGCCGTCGCCGAAGCGGTCGAGCGTCACGTCATCGAGACCCGCTGGCCACCCGCCTACGCCTTCCGCCACGCGCTGCTCGCCGAGACGACGACCGCCGACCTGCTCCCCGGACAGCGTATGCGCCTGCACCGTGCGTATGCCGCCGCTCTCACCGACGATCCCTCGCTCGGGCCGGCATCCGAGCTCGCCCGACATGCCGCCGCGGCCGGCGATCTCGCCACCGCGGTCGCGGCCGCGCGGACCGCGGCGCGAGCAGACCTCGCCGTCGGCGGTCCCGTCGACGCGCTCGCGCAGCTCGAGCAGGCCCTGTGCTGGCTGAACGAGGACGCCCTGGAGCGCGATGAGGTGAGCCTCGAGGCCTCCGACGCGGCCCTGGCTGCCGGGGACGTCGTGCGCGCGGTGCACCTGCTCCAGGACCGGCTCGACCATCCCGGCCCTGACCAGGCGCCCGCCATGCGGGCCCGGCTCCTCGCCACCTGCGCGAACCGAGCGCGACTCGTCGACATGCCTCCTGCGGACGCCGGGCTGGCCATGACCACCGAGGCACTCGGGCTCGTACCGGACGATGACCGCGAGACGCGTCTCGTCGTCCTCATGGCCCACATGCAGCAGCTCGTCGACACCCGGGACTACGCCGCCGCGGCCGCCCTCGGGGAGGAGGCGTCGACACTGGCCGACACCCTCGGCCGGACCGACGCGCACACCGAGATCCGCACGATCCAGTCTCGCGTCATCGAGATCCACGACGACCTCGACGCCCTCGCCGTCCACCTCGATGGGCTGCTGCGCGACCTCGGTGGTCGACCCGACCCCCTGCTCGTCCGCATCCACCACCAGGGCGCGACGATGCATCACCGGCGGGGCGAGCTGCGCCGGGCACTCGAGTCGTATGACGCGAGTGCGGCTCTCGCGCACCGCTTGCGGCTCGACTGGGCACCCTTCGGGATGGAGGCGCGCCTCATCGGCGGGCTCACGGCATACGAGCTCGGCGACTGGGACGGTGCGGAGCACCGGCTCGACGTCGCCGACCCCCTGCTCCCCCAACCGGGTCGGTCGTTCTTCGAGGCGGCGCTCATGCTCGTGCGCGCCGGCCGCGGGGAGGGCATCGGCGACGACGAGATCGACGCCGTGCGCAGCTGGTGGCACGTCGACGGTCTCGCCGTCGTCCTGCTCGCGATGCCGAGCATCGAGCACTTCGGCAACCACGGCGCACTCGACCGGGCCCTCGACATCGCCCAGGACTCGGTCGCGCGGCTGGACCGCACGTGGGGTCGCTACCACGCCGTCGTGCGGCTCGCCGCCCTGCTCGCGGGTCAGGTGGCGACGCACGCGCCCACCCTCGACGGGCCGACGCTGCGCCGTGCCGACGCGCTGCTGGAGTCCCTGACCGAGCGTGTCGACGTCATCATCGCCCAGCCGCAACGGGGCGCTCACGACGGCGCGGTGAACCTGCCCGACACGAACACCGAGACGTGGGCGTGGAACCAGCGCCTGCGGGCTGAGCTGCTCAGGATTCGTTGGCGCACACCGTCATTCACGTCACCGCCACTCGAGGACCTGCGCTCCCACTGGCAGGACTCGGTGGCCGCCTTCGACCGCTACGGGCACGTCTTCGAGGCGGCGAGGTCGCGGGCCCGGCTTGCCGCGGTCCTGCGTGCCTCCGGTGACATCGCGGGCGCGCGCCGAGAGGAGGAGCTGGCGCGCGGCGTCGGCGAGCGCCTCGGCGCCACTCCCTTGCTCCACGAGCTCGACACCCTCGCGACGACGTCGAGCACCACGACGGCCGACGACCCGAACGCCCTCACCCCGCGTGAGCAGGAGGTCCTCGAGCTTGTCGCTCGCGGCCTCTCGAACGGCCAGGTGGGGACTGAGCTCTTCATCTCGACGAAGACCGCGAGCGTGCACGTCTCGCGCATCCTGGCCAAGCTCGGTGCGTCGTCGCGCACCGAGGCCGCGGCCGTCGCGCGCGATCGCGGTCTCGTGCCCTGACGCTGCGTGAGCTGCGGGTATGCCGTCCGGTCAGGTGTGGATGAGGTCGCGCCAGTTCTCGGGGACGCGCTCTGCGGGCCCGGGGGCGGTCTGGTCCTCGGGGTGGGCCAGCGGCGGAGCCAGCTCCGGCCCGCGGCCGGTCTCCTCGGTGGCGAAGCTGTAGAACCAGACCTCGCCCGGCTCGTAACTGCGGATGATCGGGTGCCCGGTGTCGCGGGCGTGCGCCGAGGCGTGCTGGCTCGGCGAGGTGTCACAGCAACCGATGTGCCCGCAGGCGGCGCAGCGACGCAGGTGCACCCACCAGCCGTCGGTCTCCGTGCACTCGACGCATCCCGGCCCGGACGGCGGGACGCTCGGGTCGAGGTCGGCGGACTCGGAGAAGGTCACGGGTGCCATGAGCTCGACGCTACTCCCGAGCCGTCGACGCGGCCACGGGCACCGAGCCACGGGCAGGGGGCCACGGCAGGTCGCCCACGGTCACGTCCCGGTGTAGAACCCGTACGTCGCGTCGGCAGCACGACGCGCCGTGTCCGGGTCGGCACCGGCGGCCTCGTGCGCGGACGCCCACGCGTCAGCCGCGCCGCGATAGAACTGCCGGCCCTCGTCGGTGCCGGCCCACGCCTCGGCCTCGCTCGGAGCCAGGGACCCCTCGGTCGCCCCGAGGTGCAGGGCCAGCCCGAGGAAGCCGCCCTCCCAGCCGACGCCGGTCGCCCCGGGACCGTAGGTGTCCCACATCTCCGAAGGGATCTCACTCGTCCGCGCGACGTGCTCGAGCCGGAGTCGGGTGCGCTCCCCCTCGCCGGTGAGCAGCAAGGTCAGCCAGGTCACCCCACCCATTTCCCAGGTGACGCGCAGGTCCGCGGTGTCGGTGGCGGCGTCGGCAGGTGGGTTGCACTCGAGCACCTCTCCGCCGGCCTGGCCCTCGAACTGGAACCGCCCGCCGACCCGGAAGTCGCCACTCACCGGCAGGAACCAGCGGGCGATGCGCTCGGGCGTCGTCACGGCGTCCCAGACGTCGTCGATGGGTGAGGGGTAGCTCTGCTCGAGGCTCTGCACGGTGACGGTCGCGCCGTCACGCTCGTCGGTGCGCAGCTCGCGGGTCACGGAGCCGAGCTGGGTGAGGACGTCGACCATGTCAGGTCTCCTTCTGTGGGGTGGATCGGTTGCTCGTCGAGGAGGTGCGGCGCTGTCGTCGCCCGCGCGCGAGCTCGGTGTCGAGCGCGGCGAGCTTCGGGATCCAGAACCGCTCGAACGCGGAGAGCCACTGCGTGGCCTCCTGCGGACCTTGCGGGTCCACGGCATACACCCGACGGGTTCCCTCCGGTCGAACGGTCGCAAAACCGTTGTCCCGCAACACTTTCAGGTGTTGCGAGACAGCCGGCTGGCTGATCCCGAACTCTGCGCCGATGGTCGCGGCGACAGACCCTGCCGTCTGTTCACCGTCGGCGAGCAGCTCGAGGATGCGTCGGCGGACCGGGTCGCCGAGGACGTCGAGTGCGTGCACTCGTTCATTGTTGCGTCACAACTTATATAAGTCAATCGTGATGTATGCCGTCCGCGCACCTGAGCGCCCCCTGTCACCAGGATGGCCGTGCCGGAGGGGGGAAAGGGTGAGTTGCGCACCCACGCGGGCGGAGCGATCCGTGGCGGAGGGGAGGAATTGGTGAGTTGTGCACGCGCGGAGGGAACGCGTCAGGCCGGACGAGCCAGGTGGGCCGGGCGGGATGGGTGGGCCGGGAGTCAGGCGTCTCCCGCGTCCGCGTCGGAGTCGGCCGGGCCGAGGGAGAGGTCGACCATGACCTCCGTCGCGAGCTGCTCGAGGTCGCGACGCAGCGCCTCGACGTCCGCTCCGGCCGGCACGGTCACCACCGCTGTGGCGTCGAAGAGTCGGCCACCGGCCATCGGGGCGTCGCGCGTCGTGCTCTCGAGCTCGGCAACGCTCAGGCCGTGCTTCGCCAGTACGCCGGACACGGCACCGACGATGCCCGGGCGGTCATTGCCCAGCACCTCGACCCGCACCCGCGTCGTATCCGGCACGTCCGTCACAGCAGACGAGGCACCGTCACCCCCCGCACCGTCACCCGACTCGTGGACGCTGACGTCGAGCAGCCCGTCGAGCGGCACGAGCGCCTCACGCAGCGCATCGACGCGCACCTCGGGGACGGTGACGACGACGATCCCGGCGAACTTGCCCGCCAGCTCGCTGAGGTGGCTGCGCTCCCAGTTGCCACCGCCCTCGGCGATGACGTCGGCGAGGGCCTTGACGAGTCCGGCGCGGTCGTCGCCGATGACGGTGAGGACGAGTGTGGTCACGTCACCGATCGTAGGGCACCACGGACTTCATTGACCAAGTTGGTTGACCAACTTATCGTTGACGGTATGAAGACGGTGAAGGTCCTCGAGGCGAAGACCCACCTGTCCGACCTGCTCCGCGAGGTCGAGGCCGGTGAGGAGATCGTCATCGCTCGCGGCAACACCCCCGTGGCGAGGTTGGTCGCCGTCGAGTCCGGGCCGCGCGAGCTCGGGTTCGTGTCGTGGTCGCTGCCGTCATCGTTCTTCGACGACCTGCCGGATGACGAACTGGAGGCGTGGGAGGGCGAAGGGTGAGGCTTCTCCTCGACACGCACACACTCCTGTGGGCGTGGACCGAGCCCGAGCGCCTCGGACGACGCGCCCGAGCGCACCTCACCGCGAGAACAGCCGAGGTGTGGGTGTCGGCTGCCTCGGCGTGGGAGGTCGCCGCGAAGCATCGCCTGGGGAGGCTTCCCGAGGCGGAGTCCGTGCTCAGTGCGTGGTCGGCCAACGTGACCCGGCTGAAGGCCCGCGAACTGGCGATGACGAGCAGTCACGCCCTGCTGGCGGGTGGGCTGGCGTGGGCGCACCGGGACCCGTTCGACCGGATGCTGGCGGCCCAGGCCCTCGCCGAGTCGCTCGTCCTGGTGACCCGGGACCCCGCCTTCGCCGACGCGAAAGGCGTGACGACGCTCTGGTGAGCGAAGGGTCCAGTCGCGTTCGCTCATCGGCTCGCCGCCGAGGTCTCGATTCGCCGGACGTCCCACGAGCCGAGGCATCGGTGACGAATCGACGATGGCGCGCGGACGGCATACCGGCACGAACCCCGAGCGAATCGGTCACAGTCCCCCGCCTCGACCACCGCCGCGGCGATAGCGTCACAGGTGACCTGCGGTAAACCACCCGGCGAAGGAGCCTTCATGGACCGCGACCTCTTCGACTCCGACCACGACGCCTTCCGCGAGAGCGTGCGCACGTTCATCGCCAAGGAGGTGAGCCCGCACTACGAGAAGTGGGACAAGGACGGGATCGTGCCGCGCGAGCTCTTCACCAAGAGCGCCGAGCTCGGCGTGTTCATGGCGGTTCCGGAGGAGTACGGCGGCGCCGGGGTCAAGGACTTCCGCTACAACACGGTCCTCGCCGAGGAGTCGGCGCGCGCGGGCGTCGGGCCGGCCATGGGCGGACCCGGCCTCGTCGCCGACGTGTGCATGCCCTACCTGCTCGACTTCACCACCGACGAGCAGAAGGAGCGCTGGCTGCCCGGCGTCGCGAGTGGTGAGAAGGTCGTCGCCATCGCCATGACCGAGCCGGGCGCCGGGTCCGACCTCTCCGGCATCCGGACGCGTGCGGTCCGCGACGGCGACGACTACGTCGTCAACGGCTCCAAGGTCTTCATCACCAACGGCATCAACGCCGACCTCGTCATCACCGTCGTCCGCACCGGCGACGACCCGCACCGCGGGCTGAGCCTGCTCGTCATCGAGGGCGACACCGAGGGGTTCACCCGCGGCCGCAACCTCGACAAGATCGGCATGCACGCCCAGGACACCGCCGAGCTGTCCTTCGACGACGCGCGCGTGCCGGCGAAGAACCTTCTGGGACAGGAGAACCTCGGCTTCTTCGGGCTCACCGCGAACCTGCCGCAGGAGCGACTGTCCATCGCCGTGGGCGCCATCGCCATGGCCCAGGCAGCGCTGGACTGGACCCAGGAGTACGTCAAGGACCGCAAGGCGTTCGGGCGCAGCATCGGCTCGTTCCAGGCGACCCGGCACCGGCTCGCCGACCTCGTGACCGAGGTCGAGATCACCCAGACCTACGTCGACAAGGCCGTCCTCGAGCTCAACGCCGAACGCCTCAGCGCCGTCGACGCCGCGAAGGCGAAGCTCTGGACGACCGAGCTGCTCGGCCGCACCCTCGACGCCTGCGTCCAGCTTCACGGCGGCTACGGATACATGCAGGAGTACCCCGTCGCCCGCGCGTGGGCCGACGCCCGGATCTCGCGGATCTACGGCGGCACGAGCGAGATCATGCGCGAGATCATCGGCCGCTCCCTCGACCTGAAGTGACCTGAGTCGACCGGGGCGCCGCACGCCGCGTGCCTCAGTCGCCGAAGACGCCCCAGCAGAGGTCGTCGCGTCGGCTCTGGTCCTCGAGCACGAGCTCGCGTACCTCGTCGGGCAGCTGCTCGCGCTGCCAGTCCCGCTCGGCGCGAGCGACCGTATGCCGCTCGGCTGCCGGTGCCGCTTCGCGCGCCGCCTTGATCGCGTATGCCGCCGCGCCCAGGTCGTGCTCCGCGACGTGCGGGACGCACGCGGCTTGGCCCGCGGCATACGCAGCGAACCGCGCCGCCCCGACGAGGGGACGCGCGGCACCCATGGCGTGACCCCCGGTGGCGCGGCTGGACATCATCGCGACCTCGCCGCGGGTCCAAGCCCGGGCCGCGTCCACGGCATGACGCGGACGCGGGTCGCCGGGCTGGGCCGACTCGAAGAGCGGGAGGACGTGCTCGGCGCACGTCGCGGCCCAGAGGGCGAGCAGCCGGTGGTGCTCGTCGGTGAGGGTGCCGCCCCGGCGGACCGTCACGAGGCGCGGGTCGCGCACCTTCGGCAGGATCACGCGGAAGGATCAGGCGGTGAGTCGGCGCGCGCGGGCGGTGAGGTCGGCGAGCAGGTCCCAGCGGTTCGGCGGGACGTCGATGTCGAGGGTGAGGTTGTCGTCGGTGCCCGAGACGGCGAAGGAGAAGACGTCGCTGACCTGCGATTCGCTGTCGGTGAGGCCGCGGACGTGGTCCGTGAGCCCGGCGTCCCCCGAGAGCTGCATGCGGATACCGGACTCACGCAGCTCGACCTGCTGGACCGCGGACTCGAAGAGCGAGTCGAACCCGGCCAGGCGGGGCGGTCCTGACGCCGCGGACAGGGCGCCGACCTCGGGCGGGGTGAGCGAATCCATCCGTGCAAACTAGCCGTCTCGGGCCGATTCCGCCTCTTGGCGGGCGGCGCGTCGCCCTGACCTGCAGGTATGCCGCGGGCTCACCTGCACGTATGCCGCGGGCGGACGTACGGGCGATGGCGCTTGTTTTGTCGCGCCCGACCCGGGGTAGTGCCACGACATGGCAACGACGAAGAAGACCCCAGCCAAGAAGTCCGCCACGTCCACGGGAGCCGGCAAGGCCACCACCGCCGCGGTGCCCCAGCCCGGCACCACTCCTGGCAAGTCCACCAAGGAGACGACCACCACGAAGACCAAGGGCACCGAGCCCGCGAGCCCGACGCAGACCGCGTCCCCGCAGGAGGTCGGCAACGGCGGTGAGCTGCACCAGCTCGCCGGCGGCGACAGCCCGCCCATGACGACGGCCCACGGCACCCCGGTCCAGGACGACCAGAACTCGCTGCGCGCGGGCGACCGCGGCCCGACGCTCATGTCCGACTTCGCGTTCCGCGAGAAGATCTTCCACTTCGACCACGAGCGCATCCCGGAGCGCGTCGTCCACGCCCGCGGCTATGGCGCGCATGGCGTCTTCGAGAACTACGAGTCGCTCTCCGACATCACCCGGGCGAGCATCTTCGCGGAGGCGGGCAAGCAGACCGAGACGTTCGTCCGGTTCTCCACCGTCGCGGGCAACCTCGGCTCCTTCGACCTCGCCCGCGACGTGCGCGGGTTCGCGACGAAGTTCTACACCGACGAGGGCAACTGGGACCTCGTCGGCAACAACATCCCCGTCTTCTTCATCCAGGACGCGGTGAAGTTCCCCGACCTCGTGCACTCGGTCAAGGAGGAGCCGGACCGCGGCTTCCCGCAGGCGCAGTCGGCCCACGACACCTTCTGGGACTTCGCCTCGCTCATGCCCGAGTCGACCCACATGACGCTGTGGCAGATGTCCGACCGCGCCATCCCGCGCTCGTTCCGGATGATGCAGGGCTTCGGCGTGCACACCTTCCGGTTCGTCAACGAGGCCGGTGAGAGCACGTTCGTGAAGTTCCACTGGCGGCCGCTGCTCGGCATGCAGTCGGTCGTGTGGAACGAGGCCGTGAAGATCAACGGCGCCGACCCGGACTTCCACCGCCGCGACCTCTTCGACGCCATCACCGCCGGCGACTTCCCGGAGTGGGAGCTGGGCGTGCAGGTCTTCGACGACGCGTTCGCCGACTCGTTCGACTTCGACGTCCTCGACGCGACGAAGATCATCCCCGAGGAGGTCCTGCCCGTCCGGCCCATCGGCAAGATGACCCTCAACCGCGTCGTCGACAACGTCTTCGCGGAGATCGAGCAGGTCGCGTTCATGACGCAGAACGTCCCGCCGGGCATCGACTTCAGCAACGACCCGCTGCTGCAGGGGCGGAACTTCTCCTACCTCGACACCCAGCTCAAGCGGCTCGGCAGCACGAACTTCAGCCAGATCCCGGTCAACGCCCCGCGTTGTCCGGTCGCCCACTTCCAGCGCGACGGCCACATGCAGATGGCCCCGCAGAGCGGGCGGACGGCATACGAGCCGAACTCCTTCTCCGGTGACGACCGCGGGCCGCGCGAGGCGGGCCCCGCGGGGCACGTGCCGTTCCCCGGCGAGGTGACCGGCGAGACGCGCCGGATCCGGGCGGAGTCGTTCGCGGACCACTACAGCCAGGCGCGGCAGTTCTGGCTGAGCCAGACGCCGGTCGAGCAGGACCACATCGTCGCGGCCTACGTCTTCGAGCTCGGCAAGTGTGAGGTCCCGGCGATCCGCGAGCGGATGGTCGCGAACCTGCGCAACGTCGACGAGTCGCTGGCGACGCAGGTCGCGGATGGTCTCGGTATGCCGCTTCCCGCGGCCTCCGAGACGACTGTGCCGGCGCGCGACGACCTCGAGCCGAGCCCGGCGCTGTCGATCCTCGCCAACGCGCTCGAGACGTTCGAGGGCCGCAAGCTCGGCCTGCTCGTCGGTGACGGTGCCGACGCGTCGGCGGTCAAGCGGCTGCAGCAGGGCGTCGCGAAGGCCGGTGGCATGGTCGAGGTCATCGCCGTCGCCGTCGGTGGCGCGACGCTGTCCGACGGCACGCTGCTCGAGGCGGACCAGGCCATCGCGGGAGCGCCGTCGGTGCTCTACGACGCGGTCGCGATCGTGGCCGGGTCGGACGGCACGCCGCTCGCCAACGAGCCGGCAGCGCGCGACTTCGTCGCCGACGCGTTCACGCACTACAAGGTCATCGGGCTCGCCGGTTCGACCGACGCGCTCGTCGCGGCGGCCGGGCTGGACGGCAAGCTCGAGGGTGACTCGGCCGTGCTGCCGGTCGGTTCGGCCAAGGACGCGACGGCATTCGTGTCGCGTCTCGCGGGTCCGCGCCAGTGGGAGCGTGACCTGAGGGCCTGACCTTCGTCCGCACGCTCATGTCGTATGCCGGCCGCGCGCCTCGCGCGGCCGGCATACGGCTGTCTGCGGTCGGTGGCTGATGGTGAAGCCGGTGCGCCTCGCGGTCGGGCTAACTCGCGAGCACCACGGCGTGACGGCGATCCGCGGGCGCGAGGGCGGTCACGAGTGCCGCGTCGAAGGTTCCCAGGATGGCACCGTGGAAGGCCGCGAGGTTGACGAGGTGGAAGTCCGTCACCTGCTGATGTCCCACCAGGACGGTGGTGTCGATGACCGGGGCGGCAAGACTCGACGGGTCCGGCAGGAACCGCCAGGTCGGGAGGGCTCGCATGCCGGCAAGGGTGTCGGCGGCCTGACGGCCGGTGAGCGGCATGCCGGTCACCGCGGGGTTCGTCATGAGGCGGAAGAAGCCGGCCTCGGTCACGGGAGTGGTGGCCCACGAGTTGGTCGAAGCCAGTGCTCGATGAGCCCCTCGGTGATGGACGTGGTTGGTGAGCGCGAGCGCCACGAGGACGTTCACGTCGAACAGGAGAGTGGGAGGCGTGCTCTCAGTCATCGCGGTGCGCAGCGACGAGCTCGTCAGTCACCACGTGGTCGGGTGGGGCCACGATCACGGGGAACGGCGAGTACTCGACGTCGACGAACACCTGTGACGTGCCTGCCCCCGCACCACCGGTGCCCAGCCCCTTCAGCGCCAGCTCGGAGACCGCCTTCCCCAACGACGTCCGCTGGGCACGCGCGATCGATCGAGCCGCCGCGAGAACCCGGTCGTCGAGATCCAATGTCGTGCGCATCACCGCATCATAGCATCACTGCATCCCTGCCTCACGCGATCTCGATGTACTCGAAGACGGCCCCGTCGGGGTGCCTCGCGATGAGGCGCGCTCCCTTGGGCCCCGGGGTCGGACCCTCGACGACCTCACCCCCGGCCTCCGCGAGCGCACGCAGGACCTCATCCAGGTCCCGCACCTCGATGGTGGCCGAGCGGTCCCGGTATGCCGCGGTGTCACCGGCCAGGAGGAGGAACGGGCCCACGCGGGCGAGCTGCACGCCGCGGAAGGTGAATCGTTCCGCCTCCGTGCCGGCGAGCGACTCGTAGAGCGGCAGGGCGGCGTCGAGGTCGTCGACGAAGACCCGCACGAGGACGTTCACGATCGGCGACCGCGGCCTCGCCGGTGACTCGTCAGTCGACTGCTCCATCGACTCCTCCATCGGCGCAGCCTAGGGCGCACCGTCCCTGCGGGCGATGGCGCGGCGACCCCGGTCAGGGCAGGTGGGTGCGCAGGAGGTCCATGGCCTCGGACTCGTCGAGGTCGCCGATGAGCACGCGGATGACGAGGCCGTCACTCAGCCCGATGAGCTCGCGGGCCGTGCTCCGGGGGGCGTCATCGCCCAGCTGGGCGAGGAGTCGGGCCGCCTCGTCCTCCTGACCCCGTTTGGCGTCGGCGAGCAGGGTGGCGATGTCGGGGTCGCGGGTGCACTCGGCGACGTAGGCGTACCAGACACGCAACCCGGGCGCCCTCTCGGCCGCACTGGACAAGGGGTGGGCGACGACCTCGACGAGGCGCGCCCCGGGCTCGGCGGCGGCGGTCGCCTCGTAGGCCTCCCTCGCCGCGTCGCACATCGCCCGGCACCCGGCACGCAGGAGGGCGTCGCGGCTCCCGAAGTGGTGCTGGATCCTCCCCACGGACACGCCCGCCCGGCCGGCGACGTTGCGGAAGCTCACCGCATCCATGCCGCGCTCGGCGATGAGCGCGAAGAGTCCGTGCAGGATCGCCGTGCGCGAGTCCCGCTCGATCCGGCCGGAGGTCGTCATTTGACAACCCTACCAAGACGGCAATACGTTCGTATCGTTCCGGCAATACGATCGTATCGGAGGACGTCATGGCCGCGGTCGCCTCGTCACGCAGGGACATCCAGCCATCCCGCGGGCGCCGCTGGCTGCGCAGGCTGGCCATCGCCCTCTTCGTCGTCCTGGTCCTCGACAAGGTGGTGGGCATGGCACGCGACGACGCCACGGTCGGACGATGGGTCTCGGCGAGCGGCCGCGACGCCTACGTCACGGCATACGACAGGACATGGCAGGACCTCCCGAAGCCCACGAGCGTGCGCGAGGTCCCCACGACGTTCGGGATTGCACGCGTGTATGAGTGGACCCGGCCGCAGGTGGCCGGCCGGACTCCCGTGGTCCTCCTGCCGGGACGCAGCTCGGGGTCGCCGATGTGGGCCGCGAACCTGCCCGGGATCATCGCCGAGCGACCGGTCTATGCCATGGATGCCATCGGCGACGCCGGTCTGTCGGTGCAGTCGACGCCGCTGAGCTCCTTCGCCGACATCGCCCAGTGGGTTGACGAGGCGCTGGCCGCGTTGAAGGTCGAGAAGGCGCACGTCGTCGGGCACTCCTTCGGCGGCGCGAGTGCCGCCGCGCTGGCCACGACGCGGCCCGGACGCATCGCGAGCCTGACCCTGCTCGAGCCGGTGATGACGTTCGAGTCGATGCCGGTGTCGACGATGCTCTGGGCGGCCCTGCTCTCGGTGCCAGCCCCGCAGTCATGGAAGGACCGCGCACTCGCAGAGATCGGAGGCACGACGGTGGAGGAGGTCCGCCGGCGCACGCCCATGTCCGAGATGATCAACCTCGGTTCGCGCAACTTCAGGGCTGCCCTGCCGACCCCGAAGGTCGCGACCGACGAGGCGCTGCGCGGGTGGACCTTCCCCGTGTATGTGGCGATCGCGTCGGACAAGTCCCTCGCCGGCGGTGAGGAGGCTGCCGCCCGAGCGCGGTCGCTGCTGCCGAACGCGACGGTCAAGGTCTGGCCGGACACGACCCACTCCCTGCCGATGCAGGTGGCGGCCCCGCTCGATGCGGAGCTCGTGGCGTTCTGGGCCGCTGCCGACTGAGCGCTGCTCGCTCAGGACCGGGTGAGGGCGGCGTGCACGCTCGCCGGGAGGTCGATGCCGAGGTTGCGCGCGGCCAGCCACGCCGCTCCCCCGGCCCCGGACCCGGTGTGGCGCAAGGTTGTCCTCGGCCAGCGGGCGAGGATGTGGTCGGCGACCAGCTCGCCGAGTCGGGTGGAGCTAAGCAGCCCGCCGCCGAGGACCACGACCGGGCCGTCGTCAGGTCGATGGATGCCGGCGAGCGTCGTCACGAGCTCGTCCGCCGCCGACGCGAGGATCTCACCGGCCTGCCGCGACCCCGCCTCGTCCGCGGCGACGACGTCGGCGGCGATCTCGGACAGGCGGACAGGCTCGAGGGCGTAGGCCGCGGTGAGGATCGCCAGACGGTCGACGACCCACTCACCGGTGAGGGAGGTTCCGGTGAGCCGCTGGGAGACGAGGTCGCCCAGCGGGTCGGCGGGGTCGCGCCCGGGCTGCAGGGTGCGGCGGATCGCTTCTCGTCCCAACCAGTACCCGGAGCCGTGGTCGCCGAGCATCCAGCCGAGCCCGTCCGCCATCGGCCCCAGCGTCCCGCCGATGATCGCGGCGGCGACTCCTCCGGTTCCGGCGATGAGGATGGACCCGTCGAGGGCGTCGCTGCCGGAGGCGAAGGCCACTTCGACGTCTCCGACGAGGACCGGTTCGCCCGGCACGCCGAGCTCGTGCCACATCGTGGCGAGGGCGGCGTACGCATCGGTCGCTCCGAAGCCGGCTGCGCCGATGACGTTGGCACGCAGACGCGCTCGGTCGATCGGACCCTCGGCGCCACCAGCCAGCGCTGCCTCGATCGCTGCGCCGATGGCGGTCATGGCCGGCCCGACACCGCGCGACGTGGGGTTGCCGCCACCCGCGGTCCCGCGGCCGAGGATGCGACCGTCGAGGTCGGCGATGACGGCGCGGCTGCTCGTCCCGCCGACGTCCATGCCGAGGACGAGGTCGCTCACGTCATGCCCCGCTCGCGCCGGGTCCGCTCGCGCGCTGACCAGCCGCGTCGTGACCGGTCTCGCGGCGACCCGCCGCGCACGGTGACCTCACAGCCCGCGACGCAAGCGGCCGGCATACCGGTCCTCGAGGGCGTGGTTGTGCTCGTCGCCCTCGGGGATGTTCGCGGAGAGGTAGACCGGCGGTGTCTCGCCGTCGGCGACCAGCCGCACGAGCGACTCGGCGACCATCATCTGCGCGAGGAGGGCCGCGGTGATCGACGACAGCCCGCACGCGGCGCCTCCGCCGGGGAGCGGGAGGATCGCGTCGCCGTAGGGGGCGCCGTTGTCGAGGACGATGTCGGCAACGTCGAGCAGCTTGTCGCCGCTGGGGTGGCGCGAGTCGATGCGGCTCGTGTGCGCGAGTGAGGTGACGGCAATCAGGTTGTGCCCCTTGGCCTTCACGAGCTTGGCGAACTCGACGATGCTGCCGTTGCCGCCGGAGTTGCTCGCGATGAGGAAGAGGTCCTGCGGCTGCACCTCGGGCACGAGACCGTAGATGTGGCTCGCGAACTCCGGGTCGCGCTCGAGCTCACCGGTCGGCTCGTCGTCGCCTGCCGGTCGGGCTTCCCTGGCGGCTGCGACGGCGTCACGCAGCGCGAGCCGGTTTGTCGGGATGTAGCCGCCCGCGCGCCCGGCGATCTCCATGGCGAACGCCTCGGAGTGGCCCGTCCCGAACGTTTGCAGGACACCGTCGTTCGCGATGCAGTCCGCGATCAGACCGGCGGCGGCCGCGATGGCGTCGCGCTGGGTGTCGGCGACGATGCGGATCGCGTCGGCAGCTGTTGTTGCGTATGCCGCGCCGCTGAGTTCCGTGGGCAGCGGCACCTGTGCGGGGACGGGCGTGTCCGAGGGGGTCATGGTGCCCATTGTCGGGCACGGGTCATCGGGTGTCCGGGAGGCCTGTGGAGACTGAATCCCGCGCATCGATGAGATCGGCGACGCGTTGTTGTCCGTCGAGGATGAGCTGCCGGTAGGCCTGCTGCTCTGGGGACTCGCTCGGGAGCCTGTCGTTGCCGGCACGGGACGCGGACAGCGCGGTGGACGCATCGGCGAAGCGCTGCATACGGCGATATCCGTCCGCGAGGTTGAGCTGCAGGGACGGGACGAAGCCGGCGATGTTCAGGCTCGGATGGAGCGCATGCAGATCGGCGTCGGTGACCTGGGGGGCGAGGTCGAGGGCGAGTTCGTCCCAGCGGACCTCGTCCTCGAGCGAGTCCTGGGCGTCCGCGAGGTAGTGGGCGACGATGAGCCGGCCCGCGGCGTCGGACTGATCGAGCGAGTCGTAGAACGCCTGAAGCGTCGCGCGACCGCCCGCGAGAGCGGGCCCGAGCCGGGTGAGGAAGTCGCCGCTGGCGCGGTCGTCATGATCGGTCATGGACTCGACCCTAGAAGGAACGCCCGACGGCCCACATCACGATGTGTGCGCACATGGCTACACCCGCGACTCGGGGAGACCGGGTGACGTGAAGTCCTGCGCCTCGATGAGGTCCCCCCTCCTGCACGAAACGGTTCGCGAGCCGCGCCGTGACTCGTGAGCCGGATCGATCCGGCTGGCGAATGACGGCTCGGCTCGCGAGCCGGATTGGGTATGCCGTCCGCGCGCCGCGGAGCCCCATCCGGGCGGATCAGCCCTGCGCCACGGCCGAGGTGTCGACGCAGAGGATGCCCCGGTTGCCGTCCTGGTCGGCGATGACGGTCAGGCCCGGTGACTGGCTGTCGTCGACGACGGTCCCTCCGGCGGCGACGGCTGCGGCGATGCGGTCCTCGACAGCCTCCGGGGCGAGGTACACCTCGACGTGGAAGCGTCCGCGAGGCGCCTCGGCGGCATCCTCGGCCCGGCCCTCGTCGGCGTCACCGAACCAGAGGTTGGGGACCCGCACCGTCGCGTCGCGGACCTCGTCGCCCGGGGTGCCGCGGCCCTGCGCGTCCGCGTCGCCGGTGAGCAGGGCCGCCCACACGGGCGCGATGGTCGCGGAGTCGCCCGTGTCGAGGCCCAGCTCGAGCTCGCTGACGGAGGCGGGGTCGGGGCCGGCCTTGTGGGCGGCGGCGAGCTCGGTGATCCTGCGGGCGAGGTCGACGTCCTGCTGGGTCACCCACTCGATGACGTACTCGGTGCCGTCGTCGTCGCGGTAGATCGCGTCGTCGGTGACGAGCTCGAGGTCGACGTGGCCGGCGCCCATCGCGACCCGTGGATGGTGTCCGATCTCGTCGCCGGCCTCGGCGATCGCGGCGACGAACCGCGCGCCGGCGGCGAAGTCCTCGACGAGGTAGCGGGCATGCAGGCCTTGGGCCAGCTTGCGCCAGTCGGACAGGTTGGCGTGGGCGATCTGCTCCCCCATGAGCATGTCCATGCCTCCACGCTATCGGGGCTGAGGGCAACGCGCGGTCGGTTTGGGGGACGAAGCCGGCCACGCGCGCAGGTGAGGGTGCCCACCTGCTCGCGCGGCCGGCATACGACCCTGTGTGTGAGTCAGTCGAGGTCAGGGCCAGAGGTTGGGGTTGAGGTCCGAGCCGTACTTGCCGTAGCGCGGACGGCGCTCGAGGTGCAGGTGCGGGCCGGTGACGCGACCGGTCTCGCCGGAGTAGCCGATGAGCTGACCGGTGGCGACCCGTGCACCGTCGAACACGACCCGCCGCGACAGGTGGCAATAGCCCCAGTCCGAACCGTCGACGTTGTCGTTGATAAGGATCATCGTGCCGTAGGCGCTGCCCCAGTCGGCGCGGCCGGTGCGGACGTCGCCATGGATGGTCGCGTAGACGGGCGTGCCGACGGGACAACCGATGTCGACACCGGTGTGGTAGCCCGCAGCCCAGTCACCGGGCTGACGCCACTGCGCCGTGATCGGGTGACGGCTCGGGTCCTTGACGGGCCGAACGTACGAGGCGGCCTGGGCGGCCGGTGCTCCGGCGACGCCGGCCACGGCGAGTCCGGCGAGCGAGGCACCGCCACCGAGGATGAGGCGGCGGCTGGGGGCGTGGGTTGCTTCCTGCTGGTCTGACATGACTCTCTCCCGATGGTGTGGACGATCGGGTGAGGGACCTGAACCACGCGGCCCCCTCAGCCCGCTCGTGCTTCCTTGGTCGTGCAGTGCAGGCACCTACCTGCACGACAGCGAACGTACCGAACCTCGGGCAACTCCGCGCGGCGAGCGCCGCGTGCGACAGGGTCCGCGCTGGTTACGACAGCCGGACGTCGGGTCGCGCTCACAGCAGCTCGGCGACCTTGGTGGCGGTCTCCTTGGCCGACCCCGGGTTCTGGCCGGTCACGAGGGTGCCGTCGACGACGGCGTTCGACACGAACGGCAGCAGCGCCTTCGAGTAGTGGGCGCCGCGCTCCTGGATCTCCTCCTCGATGTTGTACGGGACGAGCTTGTCGACGCGGGCGAGGACCTCCTCGCGCCACGAGAAGCCGGTGAGGTTGCGGCCGGCGACGAGGTAGTCACCGTTGGAGAGCCGGGTGTCGCGCAGGCCGCAATAGCCGTGGCAGACCGCCCCGACGACACCGCCGCGCTCGAAGATCTCGCGGGTGATCCGTTGCAGGCCCTCGCTGCCGGGGAAGTCGAACATGACCGCGTGGCCGCCGGTGAAGTAGATCGCGTCGTAGTCGGCCGAGTCGATGTCCTGGGGGCTCTTGGTCGTCTCGAGCAGCGCCATCCGCTCCGGGTCGTTGTGCCACGCCTTGGCGGACTTGTCGTAGGTGGGGAACTTCAGCGATCGCGGCTCGAGCGGGGACTTCCCGCCGGCGGGGCTGACGATCGTCTGCTCGAACCCGTGCTCCTCGAAGATGTCCCAGGCGTGGGTGAGCTCGGAGAGCCACAGGCCGGTCGGGTGTGACGGGTCGGCGTCGTAGTGGTCGACGTTCGTGACGACGACGAGGATGCGCTTGGTCATGGGGTGTCCTTGTCCGCTCGGTCAGTTCGTGGTCGGGAGGATGGCGGCGTATGCCGCCCGCACGCGTCGGTCGACCGCGCGCGGCTTGTCCTTGGGCAGCTTGCCGTCGAGGTGGAGGAAGGCGAGGCCGTGGGCGAGGCCCCAGCCTGCGGTGGCGAGGTCGTCGGCGTTCGCGTCCGGGAAGAC
The DNA here is from genome assembly GCF_003002895.1 of Knoellia remsis. Lineage (GTDB taxonomy): Bacteria > Actinomycetota > Actinomycetes > Actinomycetales > Dermatophilaceae > Knoellia > Knoellia remsis. Next base: position 82,963 of record NZ_PVTI01000017.1, read on the forward strand.
CTGGGCCATGACCGCGGCGAGGTGGTCATGGAGGGCGGCCGCGGCGCGCACCCGCTCGTCGTTCTCGACGTCGCACTCCCGGCCGAACATGAGCTTGAACAGCTCCGGGCGCCGGAGAGCGAAGCGGACGTAGCGGACGCCGAGCTCGATGACCTCCTTGCGCGTCGAGGGCATCGCCGGGCCGGCGGTGCCGTTCCTGCCGGGTCGGCCCGCTGTTAGGTCGGCGAAGAGGTCCCGCATGCCCTGCACGGCCAGCGCCGACTCGAGGGCTTCCTTGTCGGCGAAGTGGCGGTAGAGCGCGGTCGGTGAGACCCCGGCACGGCGGGCGAGGGCGCGCAGCGACAGTGGCTGGCCCTCCTCGAGCATGGCGTTGGCGGCCGTGACGAGGGCAGCCCGCAGGTCGCCGTGGTGGTAGGTGGAGCGGGTGGCCGTCGCCGTCATGCCGGGCATCCTCGGGTGGTGCGGCTGGAAGTGAGCGGCGTTCACATAGTAGCGCGTCGGGTGCTATGTTTGCAGTGTTAACTTCGCACCGCCTCGCCCGGCGGGCGCATCGACCACGGTGGAGAGGGCTTCCATGCAGACCATCCTCGGGGCCGGCGGACCGATCGCCGACGAGCTGGCCCGCGCGCTCGTTCGCAGTCACACCAAGGACATTCGGCTCGTCAGCCGCAAGCCGGTCAAGGTCAACGAGAGCGACGAGCTCGTCGTCGCGGACCTCACCGATGCCGAGGCGACGAGTCGCGCCGTCGCGGGCAGCTCCGTCGCCTACCTGACCGTCGGGCTGCCGTTGGACTCGGAGCTGTGGGAGCGACAGTTCCCGGTCATGATGCGCAACGTCATCGACGCGTGCGCCGAGCACGGCACGAAGCTCGTCTTCTTCGACAACACGTACATGTACCCCGGGACGCCGGAACCGCAAGACGAGCGGACGGCATACGCACCCGCTGGACGCAAGGGGCGCGTCCGCGGCGAACTGGCGCAGATGTTGCTCTCCGCGATGGAGGCCGGGAGGGTCGAGGCGCTCATCGGTCGGGCGCCGGAGTTCTATGGGCCGGGGCGGACGAAGAGCTACACGAACTCGCTGGTGTTCGACCGGATCCGCGCGGGGAAGCGGCCGTTCGTGCCGGTCAACGCGCACACGAAGCGGTCGCTGATCTGGACTCCCGACGCGAGCCGCGCGCTGGCCCTGCTCGGCAACACTCCTGATGCGTTCGGGCAGACGTGGCACCTGCCGATCGACCCGGACCGCAAGACGTATGCGCAGCTGGTCGAGATCGCGGGCGAGGTGCTGGGGCGGCGGATCGGCTACACGGTGCTGCCGATGCTCGCGTTCCGGATCGGGCGGAGGTTCAACGAGACGCTGGATGAGATGTTCGAACTGTTGGCGCGGTATCGCGGCGACAACCTGTTCGACAGCTCGAAGTTCGCGGCACGGTTCCCCGAGTTCGAGGTGACGACCTACCGGGACGGCATCGAGCAGATCCTGACGGGCTGAGCGCGGGCGTGAACCCGCGGGTCAGTAGCTCAAGACTCGCATTCCGACGATCCGTGAGAAGTGTGCGCGGTTGGCCGTGAGAAGGGCAGCGTCACCGTTGAGCGCGGTGCAGCCGATCAGCAGGTCCATGGTGGCAATCGGGGTGCTATGCTGGGTCAGGCTCGCATGGACGCGGGCGTAGGCATCGGCGACCCGTGTACCCGGCTCGATGACGGGTAGATCGCCCAGCACCTGCATCACTCGACAAGCAGGAACATCGTGTGGAGGTGGATCATCACCAGCGCGGTTCGCGGACGGGGTGATTGCGACGATTTGCGACTGCTTCCTCGACCGAATCAAGTGTCGTGTCCGAGACCGCGGCTGAGTCGAGGGACGTCAGGAGGTCCCCAGCCATGGCGCCGGGTACGGGGAGGTGCTTCTTGATCACCTGCGAGAAGGAGCCGCCGTCCTTCAGGCGACTGAGTCGTTCGTAGGCCTCCATGTCGATGGTGATCGTCTTGACTGCCATGCGCTGAGCGTATGCGGACGACTGCACAGGTGCGTCACAATTGGCTGCATCTCGACAGCCGCGACGATTTGCTAGATGTCGAGATGCACCGAAGACTGCACAGCCGCATGCGGGCTACTTTGCATGACTCGGCGCCATCAGCGACGTTATGCAAGCTTGCTGTGACACCCCGGCTGGTTCTGACAGCCTGAGTTGGCCCCACCATGACGGCTTGGGGTGGCTCCACCTGGTCTGCGTGTCGGGTGGTGTGACGGTCTGATTTGGCCCCACCCCGCGCCAGCGTTGCAGCTATGGCGACGAACGCATCGGTGGTGGTGTCCGGGACGGGGTCTCGGGTGGAGTTGTTCGCGGCGATCCGTCGGGATGCCCGGGTCGAGGAGTACTCGATCCGGGAGCTCGCGCGCCGTCATGGGGTGCACCGGCGGACGGTGCGGCAGGCGTTGGCGTCGGCGGAACCGCCAGGTCGGAAGACCCCGACGCGGGTCGCGCCGAAGCTCGGCCCGTACGTCGAGGTCGTGGATGCGATGCTCGTCGCCGATCTGGACGCGCCGAGGAAGCAGCGACACACGGCCCGCCGGGTCCACGCCCGTCTGGTCGATGAGCACGACGCGCAGGTGTCGTATTCGACGGTGCGGGACTACGTCCGCCGGCGTCGGCCGGAGATCGCGGTCGAGCACGGCAAGGTCGCGGTGGTCGCGATGGTCCCGCAAGACCACGCCCCGGGTGTGGAGGCGGAGGTCGACTTCGGCGAGGTGTGGGTGGTCTTGGATGGGGTGAAGACCAAGTGCCACCTGTTCGTGTACCGCCTGTCCCACTCCGGCGCCGCGGTCCACCGGGTGTACCCGACGTGCGGTCAAGAGGCGTTCCTCCAAGGGCACATCGAAGCGTTCGAGGCTCTCGGTGGGGTCCCGACCGGACACATCCGCTACGACAACCTGACTTCCGCGGTGTCCCAGGTGTTGTACGGCTCGGGTCGGCGCCGGACCGAGAACCCGCGGTGGGTGCTGTTCCGGTCCCACTACGGCTTCGACGCGTTCTACTGCCACCCCGGCATCGAAGGGGCGCACGAGAAGGGCGGCGTCGAGGGCGAGGTCGGCCGGTTCCGCCGCACCTGGCTCACCCCAATGCCCGAGGTGAAGACCCTCGATGAACTGAACGA